>JBBRUX010000006.1:0-122729 GCA_038247415.1 Chitinivibrionales bacterium
CGCATAGTTGACTATGAGATGAACGGCGGGTTCGAGCACTGACCCCCGGTAATGCACTGAAAGATTTTAATGCAAAACTTTAAACAACAAAGACCACTTAAAAATGATAAATAAAATTGTCAAAAAAAGTCTACCACCTCAACTTTCCACTCCGCTAAGGATTGCTTTTATTGGCAAGAAGTTTACGTTTTAATTTCAGATCTGCTACGCGATGAAGATATCCCTGAGTTTTAAATAAAACCCAGGTTTTTTTTATTTACAAAATGATCCTTCAAGTTTTTTAAGCATTGCTTTTTCTTCTTCCGAAATTTTGCCGATACCCAAAAACCCACCAGCAGCTTCTGCAACAGCATTTGCTTTTTGCATGATTTCTTCTTTAAGAGAAATCTTTTCGGTTGATGACAATTTTTGGCAAAGGCCTTCGATGAAATGCGACCACGCAGCAAGAAGTTTTGGTTCGGGCTTGTGGATAAGCCACTGTTCTAGCAGTGTATAATCGATACTCCCCTTAACAAAATCGGATCCTTCTGCACTCTTGAGTATAGCCTCTTTTTCTTTCGCATCAATCGATCCATCTGCCCAAGCAACTTCAATAAGCGGAACGAGGGTAAGCGTTGCAATAATTTCCGGGTGGATTTCAAGTGCAACTAATTTGTCAAGAACTGCATCGTTGTGAATTCCCGATATTTGTTTAAGCACTTCGCGAGTTTCCGCCATTTTTTTGAGGGCGCGCAACTGCTCGATAAGCTTTTGGTCTTCTTTGAGAAAAAATGCATCTTCAAGATCGTTTGAGCGCAATCCACCGGGGGTAAAAATTTCGGGCATAATAAATCCTTTTTAAAGAATGAAATGAGCTAACTGGTTTAAAAGATGCTTTTGAAATAGATTATATGTCTACAATCTTATTCTTAGTATAAATAAGATACAATGCAGGAACAATGTATGCAATGGGAATCAGGAGGGATGATATACGATGTAGCGATGTCTTCTTTATGAGCACCTTGTGTGCGGGCTTAATTGACCCGCGTCCAGGTTTTAGTCTCCGAAAAAATTCCCCACCAACCCTTAATTTTGAGCGTATTTGAATCGGATAGCCAGATTGTGCAAGGATAGATTCTGCCTGCATCTGGATCGTAAATCGTGCCCCCGGCCCATTCGCCTTTTTTATAGTGAAGGTCTTTAAGAATAATGGATTGAAGCAAAGGAGTTTGGCGCAGTGAAGCGTTGGGATTTTTGGAGTCGAAGAATTGGATTGCAGGTATGTCCGATTGTTTCCTCAGTTGGACGATTTTTCCATAATAGCGTTCTTCTACTTCGTAGATTTGAATTAATGCGCCTTTGTCAATAGTGTGCCACACGCCCAGAATGGCATTTTGAGCCAGTGCTGCTGCTACGGGATATGTACACAGGAGTATCCAAAAAAATAATCGGAACATTATGATGCCTTATCAGGTCAAGGGTAGCGTTGGATCCGAACCTATCATTTCTGATAAGTAAAATAAATGGTAGCCGATGGTTAAGCAGCAAAAGAGGTAAAAAAGATAGAATATCCTATTTCCTCATCAAAAACTAAAGAAATCTTCACAATTCCCTAACAATTGAAATTCATATTTATAGTATCAATTGTGCATTGCTCAAGAACTGGGTTTCGAAAATTTTTATTTCAACCAAGGAGCTCATCGATGGCACAAGTAGATTTGCATGTACATTCATGTTTTTCGGATAGGCCCTCGGAGTGGTTTTTGCAGCGCATTGGAACACGTGAATCGTATGTAGATCCAGAAAACGTTTACCGGATGGCCAAGGCCAATGGGATGGATTTTGTTACCATAACCGATCACAATACAATTGACGGCGTATTAAGTTTGCAGAAGCGTCATCCGGATGATGTGTTTACCGGAGTTGAAGTAACTACCTATTTCCCCGAAGATGGAACAAAAATTCATGTTTTAGTCTGGGGCCTTGATAGAAGGCAGTTCACAGAAATAGAACGTATTCGGCCACGTATCTATGCATTGCGGCAATTTTTGCGGGAAGAGGATTTGGCGCATGCAGTAGCTCATGCAACATTCTCGATAAATGGTAAGTTATCATTTGAGCATTTTGAAAAGCTTTTGTTGCTTTTTAATGGTTTTGAAGTAATAAATGGAAGTCGCGATAAAAGAGGAAACGATACTGTTTCTGGGGTTGTAGCATCTTTAACTCCAGAAAAAATTGAGGATTTATATGCCCGCTATTTTATTGAACCATGGGGTGAAAATTCTGCCTACAAAGGGAAAGTAGCTGGAAGCGATGACCATAGTGGACTTTTTGTGGGTAAAACGTTTACTACCGCTGCTGCGCAGACTCCTTCTGAATTTATCGAAAAAATTAAGCTTTGTAAAACAATGGCCGGCGGCAGAAGTAACGATTATCGAGGACTTGCTTTTGCGATTTATAAAGTTGCCTACGATTTTTCAAAAACTAAAGCCCCCTTAACAAAAACACTTTTTGGCGCTATAAATTCGCTTATTTTTGAAGAAAAACCAGTGGATATTCAAAAGCGAATTCTTCTTGAAGGTGTTAAGTATTCTAAAGCATCTAAAGATACTGCTCTTGGTGGATTGATTGCCGATTTAATTTCTAAACTGCAATCTAAAAAAATCTTGACCATCGAGGAAAAATTAGATATTATCAGTGAGACAATCGAGAAGGCTGCCGATGATTTGCTTAAAAACTTCTTTCAAAAAATCACTTCCGAGTTGAAAGATTTTGATATTATGGCGCTTGTTAAGAATGCTTCGAGCTTTTTGCCAGGCGTTTTTCTTACGCTTCCGTTTTTCTCATCAATGAACTTATTGAACCAATCGCGCAGATTGATCGATACATTAGAAGAAAACTATATATATCGAGGGCGACCTCGTGCTAAAAAAATCCTATGGTTTACCGATACACTTCTCGACCTCAATGGTGTATGCGCAACATTACAGGAAATCGGCTTTATTACCGATGCCAGGGGATTGGATTTAACTATAGTTACCTGTTTGCCACCCGCAGACAATCGACCTGAAAAACTCCCTCCACATATCATTAATTTGTCGGTGATTTACGAATACACTCCCGACTTTTTTCAATCGTGTACTCTCCGATTGCCGTCGGTTCTTACTTCCATGCGACTCATTCACGATGCAGCTCCCGATGAAATTTATATTTCGACACCCGGACCAGTTGGGCTTTTGGGTATTTTAGCTAGCAAATTGTTGCATATTCCTAATGTTGCTATCTACCATACCGATTTTTCTCGTCAACTGCATCAAATTTTGGGCGATGAAACGGTGTCAAAGCTAACCGAAGATTATGTCAATTGGTTTTATTCGATGGCAGATTCTGTGTCGGTGCCTACTAAGGAATATATGCGCTTATTAGAACGACGGGGTATTGAGCTTTCTAAAATGCGACGGTTTAAGCGCGGTATTAATCCCGATGTGTTTGCTCCCCATGGCACAAGCGAATCATTAAAGAAATATGGCATAGAAAAGGGGATTACCCTTATCCATAGCGGTCGCGTAAGCAAAGAAAAAAATGTAGATTTTCTTGCAGATGTATATGAAGCTTTGGTAAAGAATAATCCCGATGTAAATCTTGTGTTTGCTGGCGACGGCCCGCATTTAGAAGCCATGCAACATCGTTTTAAAAAGTATTCTCGAGTCTTTTTTCTTGGCAGAGTACCACGGCTAAGCCTGGTTCCGCTCTATTCGGCTGCACATGTGCTTGTGTTTCCTAGTATCACCGATACCTTTGGCATGGTCGTTCTTGAGGCAGCTTCATGCGGTTTGCCTGCACTTGTATCCAATTTTGGTGGTCCACAGGAAATCGTTGTCAATGAAAAAACAGGTTTTATTGCCGAAGCAGATAATCTGGCAGACTGGGTTGAGAAGCTTGAACGAATGATTGCTCTTATCAAGGGATATCCCCATCTCTATGAGGATATGCGAAAGAATGCCAGACAACATGCGATTCAAGAATATTCTTGGGATGCTGTTCTCGAAGATATTTTTGGGCAATCGCATGAGATGTGGGAAGCTACAAAAGAATCTGGATCCGCGTCACCGAGAGTGGATCTTTCCCTAGAAGAAATTGTGGGGTAGTACCGGTATTTAGAAATTGAGAATACATGGCACAAGCGTCGCCCAAGCTATTTATTTCAGATGCATTAGCGCCGTTCTTTCTCCCTCGATGCTTTTTAGGTCAGCGAGTGCTAAACTGGTCAAAAGTTCCTTTTGCACTTTTAGAGGCAAACGGCATAATTTCGGAATCTGATTGCGATAGCATTGTGAAACGGTTTGCAGTGTACGCTGCAAAAATAGCCCGCCTTGGATTTACTACGCTGTCGCTTGACGATTTAGTTCATATGGTAATTCCTCCCGGTATGCAGTCGGAGTGGCAGCATCGCAGATATCGATACAGCTTATTGTATTCCCGCATTATTGAGGCCGCTTCCCAGGCCGGGTTGGGCATTGTTGTCAATACTGATGCCGGCTTTTCGCAGCACCATATGCACGGTACTAAAGAAGAGTCGATTCGATTGCTTTATGATTCTTGTCAACAACTTTTTTCTATCTATCCTCGCGTGCAGGGTGTGGTATTACGTATTGGCGAATGCGATGGCGTGGATGTTACGTCTTCGAATCGGTCAACACTGCTGCTTCAAACCCCTGAGTTTGCTAATCATGTGCTCTTAAAGCTCCTTCCGCTTTTTGAGCGAAGTAAACGGATCCTTATTGTGCGAACGTGGACTGTTGGTGCTCATCCCATTGGGGATTTGATCTGGAATCCAAAAACGTATGCAACGGTATTCAACGGATTGACTAGTAGAAATTTAATAGTTTCACACAAGTATGGTGATACCGATTTTTTTAGATATTTGAAATTAAATCCCCTTATTTTTGAAGGAACACAGCAAAAAATAGTCGAATTTCAAACCCGTCGAGAATATGAAGGATTTGGCGAATTTCCTTCATTTATTGGGTATGAGTATGAGAAGTATCGGGATCGGTTAATGGAAATGAAAAATTTCATTGGTATCCACGTATGGTGCCAGACGGGAGGCTGGTCTCATTTTAAAAAATTAAGTTTTGTTGGTTCTTTGTCACTATGGAATGAAGTAAATACAGCCGTTACTCTTTCGCTTTTTAAAGGCCCTAAAACTTCTCGTCAAGCAATCCACGAATGGGCAGCTCAAACGTGGCCTCCGCTTGATCCAATTTTGCTTGAGAAAGTGCTGAGGCTCTCAGATATTGTCATGCGATATGGCTGGTATATTCCAGAGTTTTCCCAAAAGTCACTCTATTTTAAAAGAACCCGATTACCGCCTCTTGTGTGGGTGTTTTGGGATACGATTCTTGTGAGTCCACTTATTCGCCTTTTAGTCAACTCATATGTCAAGGATTCACAACTGGCCATCGAACAGGGATATAAGGCATTGATGCTTGTTACACGAATGCAGCAGCTTGCCCAACGCATGGGTATGCCGGACCATGCTTTTGTATTTGAATATCGTACGCTCGAGCTTATCGTTATGAATCGTGAATATATGCTTTCTAAAGATCCAGCCCTGGTTGCAGAAAAAATGCATCAGGCAATTATACTTTATCGTCAAGATTTCCACGATGGCTTTGTAATAGATTATAATGGAGCTAAGCGGGCAAAGTCGCATCGGTTCATTGCAATGGTTTTTGAATATGTATTTCGTGATTCTGCTGAATACCGGGTAATTCTGGATAAGGTTGTAATGCCCTTTATGCTCCTGCTTTTTTCTGGAATAGTAAAGAAAATGAGTACGAAACGATTGCCGCGTATCGCCCGGGAGCGCGCAATGGGGATTGATTCTCTTTTAAAGTGAAGCTACTCGCAATCTTACCGTTTCTTCACACCAATCTTTGCACAATACTTTTCTATGGGACATGATTCGCAACGAGGCCTAACGGGCGCGCATAAATTTTGACCAAAAGATACAAGATAGGAATTGATGGTGATCCAGTATTTCTTTGGGAGAATCTCCCGCAGGGTCATTTCGGTCTCGAACGGACCTTTGGTTTGAATATATCCCAGTCGATTTAAAATCCTATGCACATGCACATCAACACATAGTGCCGGTTTGTTAAACCCTAATGCAACTACGAGGTTTGCCACTTTGCGCCCCACCCCTGGCAGGGTTATAAGTTCTTCGACTGTTTGAGGAATGGTGCCGTTAAAATGCGTTGTTAAAAAATCGGGAAGCTGTTTGAGAAATTGAGCCTTGTTATGATAGAAACCCACAGGATATATAAGGTTTTCTATTTCTTTTACAGAGAGTTTTTCTAGGTCTGAAAGCGTATTGACTTTTGAAAAAAGTTTGATCGATGCAGCAGCGGTGGTTTGATCTTTGGTTCGCGTGCTTAAAATGGTGCTGAGTAAAATTTTAAACGGGTCGTTTGTTTGAATGCTAATGAGTTCCACGACGGGCATATGATGCAGCGAATATTCTTTTTTGAGAATAGTATATACGGCATCGATGAGGAATGTTGTGGGAACCGGTGCTGTAGTCGTGTGGGATGTCATTTGGAATTGATGGGCAAACGATCGGTGACTGGTGCTTTATACGTACTCGTGATAGGTGTTACCGGCAAAACCTTTTTTGTGCCCCGTATAAAATCTATACAAAAGGTAATCCTATGCATCCAGAAGGAAAATGGCTCTGCATTAGTGGATGCTAAAGAAATATCTGTTGAGGTGATTCTTGTGCCATTGTTTGTAAAGTAAGCAAAGCGTGAGGCAGAATAATAAATTCCACTTTCGAGTGCTTCGGGTCGAGAGGTAACCATTCCAATAGAAGAAATACCAAGCGTTAACGATGCTCCAATACCAAAGGCTCTAGTATCTGGTAAAGCTGCTTGAATGCCTGGAATATACGAAGAAAAAAGTGGGGCAAGCGTATCGGGTGAAGTAATTGACCTGTTAAGAGAAATGTACGCAGGACTAAGAGAAATTCCAATTGAAGCATACGATTTTGATGTTTGGGCGATAGAAAAAAATCTTTGGTCAAGTGCTTTTGCATAGGTTACTCCAACGCCTAAGGCAAAGAGTGCTGCACTGTTGGCAAAAGAAATGGATCTTTTAGAAGTGTCTGGATGCACCGAAGCATGAAAAACCTTATTCATAAATAAGAAACTACCATTAAGGGTTATGGTATGGAGTGAATCGGCAATGAGTGAAAAGCCTCCACGTAGTGGGAAATAAACGGTGTACATGCTTGGCTGTTCGTCGATGGATAATCGTAACGAGACAGAATCGGAATCGTTTGGTGATAATCCAAAAGAAGAGAGTTGGATACGGGCTGGAATGGTAAAATTTTGTAGGGAATCGGGTAGTCCTTTTTGCCATACTGAGAAAAAATCACAGGTGCCAATCGACCAACCCAAACCAAAACTCACATGAGGTTCTTCGAAGCAATGAGAAAGAGTGTCGATTGGTTGTTTACGTAATGTTTTTTTTGAACCAGGCTTTAATCCGAGTGTGTCGCGCAGAGAATCGGGCACTTCTTTGAGGCTGTCAACGGCAGCGCCAATAGGCCTTTGGGCACTAGAATCGAGTGGAACAGAATAGGCGCATGGTCCTAAGCACACAGCGATCAGAAAAAAGTGGATAAGGTGCATGGTCTAGGTAACCTCAAGCAGGACAATAGTGTAATCGTCTTCGTAAATATATTCTTCCAGTTGTTTTTCGAGCACTTCTAAAATCTTGTCGAAAGGATTTTTATTGCATTCGAGGAGAATCGATTTGAAATGTTCGTAACCTAACATTCCTTGAGAGCCATCCCGGCGCTCACTCATGATCTCATATATGCCGTCTGTAAAGAAATAGAGGCGGTCTCCTGAGTCTAAAGACATTTCGTTTTGTTCGAAGTGCGCAGCGTTTAAAATGCCAACAAACGTGCCAGTTGAGTTGAGAATGGTAACCTCGTTTGTTCGTGATATTTTAATGGGTTTTGGGTGCCCCGCACGTGCAAATGTAATGAGGTTTCGCTCGGCATTTATAATACCCCAAAAGCACGTAAGATAATGTCCAGAATGAATGCTGCGAAGAAACTCTTCATTCATTACAGATAAGAGTTGCGATGGTTCATTGGTCGCATGTGCAAAGTTATAAAGAGAAATTTTAGCTATGGTTCCAACAAATGCAGAGGCAAGCCCGTGTCCCGATACATCGCCAATAAATACTCCCACGCTTCCGTCTGCAAAGGAAATAAAATCGTAGATATCGCCGCCAACAGCTTCTATGGGATGATATTGTGCTGCGAGAGTTATCCCTTCAAAAACGGGGAGAACTGTAGGCATTATGCCAAGCTGGATTTGTCGGGCAAGCTCTAATTCTTCGTGTGTTTTGTTCTGCTCTTGAGAGAGTGTATCAGATATTTTTAGCAGGATTGCATTTTGATTTTCGAGTGTTAATTTGAGACGTTCAAGTGCAGAAATGTCTCTGATTTGTTCTATAATATACGGTTGTGACCCGGCTTTGCAGACATAGGGGAAAAAAGAGATTGTTATAACGTGGCCGGGCGTTTTAGGGTTTTCCGATCGTTCGATACTGCAGCGGTGACTTGCAGAAAACGCGTCTTTCATGCGGCAATCGGGGCACGGGACATCCAGTCCCCGCAATATGGAATAGCAGCGTCCCTTAAGAATAGTTTTAAAGCTAGAACCTACAAAAGCTGCATAGGCCTTATTTGCTCGCAGAATCGTGTAATCATCTTTTATAACTACCATTGGATCATTGACAGAATCAAAAATATTTTGAAGATCTTGTTTGCTTTTGTATAGAATATGAAATGGCATGCGCCTATACAAAAGGTATGCACCCCCGATTAGTGCGCACCCGCAGAAAAGAATTAAAAGTGCTATATTCATAGGTTTAATAATTGCGGGTTAAGAGCTTGGAGGGGTTTTGCGTAGGGTTCCGAGAGATACTGCGCAACAAGGTCTGATGTGGTACACCAAGATTGGTTGTCCATTGATGCACACGATGCTGCAATGGCTATGCCAAGACCACGATTAAGAGGCAATACATGCGCATAGTAACGAGCGATCTCTGTGGGTACAGTGTCAAGGAGCGTACTTTTTTTTACACCGAGGGTATCAAGAAATATGGTGTCTTTTGGATGCAGCTGTGCATGCCACACACTGGATTCTTCGCGGATATCGGGGGTGTTTCTTATAAGCGCGCCATTGGGTAGGGTAGTAAATCGGGCCCAGAATACTTGGTTGTTGCGGCCATCAAAAGCAACCATTATCGATGTGTTAGCCGAAAAAAAAGGAGCCGCTGCCAATGCGAGCGATTCGAGCGAAGATATTCGAAAAATTTTAACTTCTCTATTGAGGCAAAATCCCTTTACAAAAGAAATTCCTATGCGAAGGCCTGTAAAGGATCCTGGCCCACATGCAATTGCAACGCTAGAAATATCGCTTGGCAGGCACGCATGCGATGTCAGGAAAAATTGAATCGATTGGGCAATCTGTTCGGCGTGTGAATTTTTGCTATAGCGAGAAAGTGCAGCCATGGGTGTTGCGTTTGCTGCCAAGCCAAGCCCAAGCTCGATCGACGATGTGTCAATGCCAAGCGTTAAGCTCATGATCTTTGCTCCACAGCGGCCAATGCAGGTTTTAAAATTGCATCGAGTAGTTGCGCATAGGTTCCACCAATGCTCGCATACGATTTTGGAGCAAGTGATGCTGGCGTGAGCCCTGGTAATGTATTTATCTCAAGCACATAATAGGTGTTGTCTGAGAGAATAATATCGGTACGCGTTAACCCTTTACATCCTAGAATAGCATGAGTTCTGAGGGCAATATTTTGCAGCGTTACAAGAATTTCTTTATCACGGTTGGGTGGCACTATTTCTTCGGATCCATTGTCGGAATATTTTGCTTCAAAATCAAAAAAAGTTGTGTTTTTGGGGCGTATTTCTACAGGAGGAAGCGCACGAACATTCCCATCTGGCTGCTCTAAAACGGGAACCGAAAATTCGATGCCGTGTATTGCAGATTCTATAAGAATCTCTCGGGACTCTGTTTTAAACTCAGTAACAAGAGCGACAAGCGATGCGCTATCGGTTGCACGTCCCATGAGACGACTTGATCCAGATTGTGGGCACTTTACAAAGCACGGAAACCCGTGGTCGGTTTGGATTTGCAATGCCGACCAGTCGCCTTCTGGTTCAATAATTGACGATGGAGGAGTAGTGATGCCATAGCGTTCAAAAATAATTTTTGAAGCGATTTTATTCATGGCTACGGCACTGGCATACACTCCAGAACCGGTGTAGGCAATTCCCAAAGCATCTAAAAAGCCTTGAATAATACCATCTTCTCCAAAAGAGCCATGAAGAGCCAAAAATACGCAATCGCACGATGTAAAGAAATTGGTACACTGTGCGAGAGGGCCTTTTTTTACAAAAGCATGAGACGTGGCAACACATTCTACATCGGCGAGGGAAATTGTTGGGTTTTCTGCTGATGCATAAACCGTAAGGTCTTTTCCAAGTACTAATGCAGTTACCGTATAGGAGTCCCGAGATAGGTGAGACACAACCATAGCTCCAGAACGAAGCGATATCTCATGTTCGGCAGAGGGCCCGCCCATTATAACAATAATATTTTTTTTCATAGAATTACCCAAGAAGCTGTTCTGCAAAGTAGTTTTTAATGTTACCAATACCAATGCGCTCTTGCTGCATTGAATCGCGATGCCGAAGTGTTACGCTCTGATCTGTTAATGTTTGGGAATCTATGGTAATGCACCAAGGAGTACCAATTTCATCCTGACGGCGATAGCGTCTGCCAATTGCACCTGCATCGTCATAAAATACCCTGAAATGTTTGCGAAGGTCTGTATATAATGCCCGAGCTGTTGTATCCATGCCGTCTCTATTTACAAGAGGTAGAATGGCAGCTTTGACAGGAGCAAGTTTTGGATTAAAATGCATCACAACACGCTTTTCTTCGGTGCCATCGGCCGAAGGCGCTGTTTCTTCTGCATACGCTGCGCAGATAAAGGCCATACAAGAACGGCTTGCGCCAACCGACGTTTCGATAACGTATGGCACATAATGTTCCTTGGTCGATTCGTCGAAGTATTTGAGATTTTTTCCACTAAACTCTTCGTGGCGCGATAAATCGAAATTAGTGCGGCTGTGTATTCCCTCAACTTCCCCAAATCCAAAGGGGAATTCAAATTCGATATCAAATGCATCCTTTGCATAATGCGCGAGCTTTTCGTGTTTGTGCCATTTGAGCTGTTCGGGTTTCATACCAAGTCCTAAAAACCAGTTCATGCGCTCGGAACGCCAATAATCAAACCAGGTATCTTCCGCTCCGGGTTTTACAAAAAATTGCATCTCCATCTGTTCAAATTCACGGGTGCGAAAGAGAAAATTTTTAGTATTGATTTCATTGCGGAATGCTTTTCCAATCTGGGCAATGCCGAATGGAATCTTTTGGCGTGAAGCGTTTTGAACATTGAGAAAATTGACAAAAATCCCCTGAGCAGTTTCTGGACGCAGATACACAGCACTGTGAGAATCTTCTAGTGGGCCAATATGCGTTTTGAACATGAGATTAAATTGACGTGCGCTAGTAAATGTATCTTTTTTGCCACATGCTGGGCAATTGATCATGCTGGTGAGGATGGTATCGGCCGTTGTCTCGGAAAGAATGGCTGCGGTGAATGCTGTTTCAAAGAATTCATCGGGTTTCTGGCCGCCATACGTTTCTGCATCGAGTAAGCGAAGTATTTCTTTTTTCTTTTTAAGAGAGAGATCTTCAAGAAGTACATCAACACGATACCGAGATTTGCAGCCTTTACAATCAACCATAGGATCTGTAAAGTTCTCGACATGCCCCGATGCTTCCCATACTTTAGGGTGCATGAGAATAGAAGCATCAAGGCCTTCAATATTTTCTCGCAGTGTCATTTCTTTCCACCACGATTGCTTAATATTATTGAGCAATTCGACGCCTAAGGGACCATAGTCCCAACAACCATTGAGCCCGCCATAAATTTCGCTCGATTGAAAAATGAATCCACGTCGTTTGCACAGAGATACTATTGTTGCCATAAGATCAGATTTTGACACAGCCATGCGAAACTCCTGAAGAATGGTTAAAGATAACTAGTAAATATAGATCGTGTAGGCAAAAATCGGCAGCTACAAGCGTAACCAGAATAGAATAAGAACTCAAACTAGATAGGCAATAACCGTAAAAAAGCACTTTTTCGGCTATAAAGATGAAACTTAACAAACTTTAAGGGGAGATAAATTGTAAAAAAGGGAGAGCTCCCCCTTGATTCGATTAGTTTTGATGATGTCGGATAATTCGACCTTCGATGAGATATACTACATCTTCTGCAATATTAGTAGCATGATCAGCAATTCGCTCAAGATTACGTGAAATGGAGAGATAATGCAGCATAGGTTCGATTTGCGTACCATCTTTTTGTGCTTCGGAAGTGCAGAGCGTAAAAACATCGCGGTTGAGTGCATCTATTTCATCATCGGAAATACAAACTTCGACAGCTAGGTTCGTATCGAGATTTACGAGAGAATCGATACTTTTCTTGAGCATGAGAATGGATTTTTCAAACATATTTTTGAAATCGAACCCAATAGTTGCTACCTTGGGAAGTCGCTCAACGCGCTCCGAAATATTAACTGCCAAATCGCCAATGCGTTCCAGATCGTTGTTAATTTTTAAAACGGCAATGATAAATCGAAGGTCGGTAGCTATAGGTTGATGGAGAGCGAGAATTTTTAGGCACTCTTCTTCGACATCGATTTCCATAAGGTCTATTGCATGATCTTGTCCAATAACCTGGTTAGCGAGCCCCTCGTTTCTCTGAATAACAGCGCGCATTGCACCAAGAAGATTTTCTTCTACCATTGTGCAAAGGGTAAGCAACATCTTTTTTAATTTATCGGTTTCTTTTTGTAATAATATCGACATGCTGGGTGCTCCGTTCTAATATATTTCTTTGTAAATAAGTATTGTGTAAAGGGATAATCAACCAAAACGTCCAGTAATATATTCTTCGGTTTGTTCTTGGCGAGGGGTAGTAAATATTTGCTTGGTAGGGCCATGTTCTATGAGCACCCCTTCATAAAAAAAGGCAGTAAAATCTGAAACGCGAGCTGCTTGTTGCATATTATGGGTAACAATAATAATGGTATATTCTTCGCGTAATTCTGCAATAAGATCTTCGATGCGTGCTGTAGACCGAGGGTCTAATGCCGATGCTGGTTCATCCATCAAAAGAATTTGAGGATCAACGGCCAAGGCGCGGGCAATGCATAATCGTTGTTGCTGACCGCCAGAAAGTCCCATTGCGCTCTCATGCAACCGGTCCTTTACTTCCGACCATAGTCCGGCATGGGTAAGACTATTTTCTACGATTTCGGCAAGGTGTGCTTTATTGTTAGTTCCGTGAATGCGTGGGCCAAAAGCAACGTTTTCGAAAATTGATTTTGGAAACGGGTTGGATTTTTGGAAAACCATACCAACGCGTTTGCGTAATGCAACAACGTCTACACCACTGTTGTATATTTCTTGCCCATCAATAGAAACCGATCCTTCAACGCGAGTTCCGTCGATTGTATCGTTCATGCGGTTGAGCGTACGTAAAAATGTAGATTTCCCGCACCCCGAAGGCCCAATAAAGGCAGTTACTTGTGTAGAGGGTATTGTCATCGAAATTTTAAATAATACCTGCGTTGAACCATAATAAAAATTAAGGTCTTTAGTAATAATTTTCTCGTTGAGTTCCATCGTGTGCCCCCGGCGCAAAGTTCTTAGCTTCGCGGAAGTTGAATAGAAAAAATGCTGCCCTTGCCCTCGGTACTTTCAAGCACAACCGTGCCTCCATGAGCGGCAATAATATGTTTAACAATAGATAATCCTAAACCTGTGCCACCCAATTTCTGGCTTCGTGCCTTATCGACACGATAAAAACGCTCAAAAATACGATCCCGATGATTCGCCGGAATGCCAATGCCCTGATCGGCAACCGCAAGCGTAATAATACTTTGGGTTGCAGTTATGGAACACGTTACTGTAGTTTGCGAATTGGAATATTTTATTGCGTTATCGATAAGGTTGACAATTGCTTGTTCGAGAAGTTGCGAATTAACGCGGCCAGTTAATTGATCCGATTCTTTTAAAATAAGCGTGATATTTTTAGCAGTTGCGTTTTTTGTACACTGCGCCAGAGCATTTTGAAATATGGTGGTAATATCTCCATCGGAGAGCACTATGGCACTCATTTCGTTTTCTTTTTCGATCCAAGAAAGTGTTAAGAGATCTTCGATAATCGAATTGAGTCTATCTACTTGTCCCGCAATAATGGTTAAAAACCTTCTGGCATCTTCGGGCGGCTCAAGCGCGCCCATCGAGAGTGTTTCAACAAATCCTTTAATTGACGTCAGTGGAGTACGCAATTCATGGGATACATTTGCCACAAAATCCCGCCGCACATTTTCGAGTTTGTGCTGGCGTGTTACATCGTTGAGAACGATAAGCGCCCCAATAATTCTGTTTTGATGGTCGCGTAGCGTTGACCCATGCGCTTGAATATAGCGGATTTCGCCGTCGCGTGGGATTTCCAGATGTGCTTCTAATATTGCGGTGGCAGCAAGAGCTCGGCTAACAAATTTCTGAATGTCGCTATTGCGCGTTGTTTCGTGAATAAGTCTGCCAATTGCCTGGTCGGGTGCTATGCCAAGAAGCGTTGCTGCTGCGTGATTAATATTAATGACGCGTTCGGATGTTTCCAGTGCAATGACCCCTTCGGTCATACTCGATAGTACCGCTTCGCGTTCATTTGATTGACGAGTGATTGTTCTAATGCGGTCGTGAAGCTGCTTGGCCATCGTCCCCAGCGCTTCGGCTAATTCACCAATTTCATCGGTTCGCGAAATGCCAAGCTTCACAGAAAAATCGCCATCGGCAATTCTTTGTGCTCCCTGTTGCATGAGGCGAATGGGCTGGCTGATTCCATTGGTTATGAAAATACTTATGATTGCGGTAAGCAATGCGAGTACTAAACCAATAATGAGCGATTGCTGATAAAAATTGTTGGTTACAAATGAAATGGCAATCATGGGAACAGCGGTACGGACAACACCAATCAAAACATCCTTTTTATAGAGAGGGATTGCTACATACAGCATATCTTTCTGAATGGTATGGCTGAAACGGGAGGATATTCCTGTTTTTTGATCCAGCGCATCGAGAATCTCAGGGCGAGATTTATGGTTTTCCATGGTTTTTGGATCGGCATCGGAATCACCGATTACGGTGCCATCGGGTGACACAACGGTGATGCGTAATGCAGCCAGGGTACTAAGCGATTTACAAAGGGAATCTACATGGTGCGGGATAATTCCTGCTGAATCGCTTGCTATCTGTGTGCCAATAAGCTTTGCTCGTGTTGTTTCTGCGCTAATCGTTTGTTTGAGGTATTCTTTTCTGAATTGTTCTACAGTAAAGAATGTGAGCAGCACCAAAGGAACCATCATGATAAGAATGAACGATGCGTAAATTTGCCAGAAAAGCGAGGAGAGGCGCCATTTTTTCATGAAATTACCCTTTGTTCGTCAAAACGGTAGCCAACGCCGCGTACGGTCTCTATGCTATTGCCTGCAGAACCCAGCTTTTTTCTAAGGCCAACGATAATCACGTCAGCCGACCGGTCGGTAACAGGGTAATTGTCCCCTCGAACACCTTCGACAATCTGGCTGCGTGTAAATACCCAACCGGGATGATTCGCTAAAAAGTAAAGCACTTTAAATTCCATATGTGTCAGTGTGATTTCGCTACCGCTCACCGAAACAAGGTGACGGCCAGGATGAATTACCATGGTATCGAAGGTAAGAATGGCCGTTTGTTCGACCGCTGCCAAACCTTTACGTCGTAAAATCGATTTAATACGGGCAAGGAGTACACGTGGGCTGAAAGGCTTCACAATATAGTCGTCGGCACCAATTTCAAGGCCTGCTACTACATCGGATTCCTCGCCTTTAGCGGTAATAATAATTACCGGAATAGAGCCTTTAGATGCAGATTTCTTAAGCTGTTTACAGAATTCGAGTCCGTCGACACCAGGAAGCATTAAGTCAAGCAGAATCGCATCAAAATCGTTGGTTTGTATTTTCCTGAGGGCATCTTCACTGCTGCTCACGCCCACAACAACAAACCCTTCTCGTACAAGATTGTACGTGATGAGCTCACGAATGTTTTCGTCATCCTCAACAACAAGAATGTGTTCTTTTGTCATGGCGTAGGGACTTTCGGCGTCAGGTTACAAAAATTCCATTATCGTACAAGAAAATCAAAGCATGGTGCACTGTATCTCTATGATACAACACTTGTATCCCGGTCGTCATGATGTTTGACGATATGAGATGTAATAAGAAAAATAGATTCTTCTGCGATATTTGTCGCAAGATCGCCGATTCTTTCGAGATTTCGGCTCACCCGCAAAATTTCCATGCCTGCTTCGAAGGATTCAAATTGGTTGAGGACAATATTCTTGACATGCAGCGACATTGCATGGTTCATGTTGTCCAAAGCGTCGTCTGCTAAGAGCACGAGGTCTGCTTTTTCCCTGTCTTTATCAAAGAATGCGATAATGCTATCACCGAGCATGGTAAGCGCTGCAGAGCTCATGTCTGGCAGAACACCAAGAAATTCATTGCCTTCGGATCCATGAAATTCAAGCGTTGCTTCTGCAATATTAACGGCATGGTCGCCTATGCGTTCGAGATGAGCGCACACTGTTTGCGCTGCAAGCAGAAATCGTAATTGCCCCGGAGTTGGGGAGCCAAAAGCAAAAATTTTAACAATGCCGGCATCTACATCAATTTCAAAAGAGTTTAGCGCCCTATCGTTTTCGATCACCGAGGTTGCAAGTGCGCCATCGGTGGTAAAAAAAGCTTGTGTTGCCCTAGAAACTGCGTCGCACGCTATGTCGCTCATTCTCTTTAAGTCCCGCAGTATTTGGTCGGGTGTAGGCGATTGTTGAGCCTGAGTCAACACCGGGATAACTGCTTCGGGTAAATCGTGTTCCATATATATAAATCCTTAGTTACGCGCTCTTTTTCGCATATAGTAGCGAAGAAAAATGGCTGAAAAATTGAGAATAAAAGTAAGCAAAAGCAGTACCAATGTTGTAGCATACTGAATGCCTTTGGTTGCATCTACGTCAGAAGATTGTGTCGACATTATATAAACATGGTAGCCAAGTTCCATGAATTGATCGGAGAGTTTTGTGGGCAATTGCGGAAGAAAATAAGCAGCGCCAGTAAAGAGAATTGGTGCAACTTCTCCCGCTCCACGAGAAATGGCCAGAATGGCGCCAGTTAAAATGCCAGTAATAGAATTAGGTACAACAACGCGGATAATGGTTTGCCATTTAGTAGCCCCCAAAGCAAGGCTTGCTTCACGCAATTCTCGGGGGACATTGCGGATGGCTTCTTCGACCGATACTATAACAACAGGCAATGTTAAGAGCGCCATGGTTAAACTTGCCCACAGTAAACACGGTTGACCCCAAATAAGATTGCCTTCGCCAGAAAAAAGTTTATCCAGGGTTCCACCTGCAAACTGCACAAAGAATCCAAGGCCAAAAAGACCAAAAACAATGGCAGGAATTCCGGCAAGGGTATTTATTGCAAAGCGCATTGTTCTGGAAAATATCGATTCTTGTTTTGCATATTCGCATAAGTATATTGCCGTAATCGTTCCTACCGGTACTCCAATAGCAGACATGATAATCACTAAAAGAAACGTTCCATAAATGGCCGGGAAAATGCCGCCGCCGGTCATTCCATCCGATGGAGCAGCGGAGAGAAATTTCCAGGATAGTGTTCCGGCACCATGAATAATGGTGTCTCCCATAACAAAAACAACCACTGCAATAATGAGAAACGCTGCAGTTCCGCAAATGCCAACGAGCACTGCTCCTGTAATTTTTTTATTCATTGCCATTATTGGCCTCTCATTTTCTTGAGCAGCATTCCCCTAACAAAGAGTTCGGCAATAGCATTGAGGGTAAATGAGAATGCAAAAAGACAAACCCCAATAAAGAAGAGTACATTATAGTGAGCGTCACCAAAAACCACTTCAGCCATTTCCGCTCCTATAGTTGCCGACATGGTTCTAACGGGATCGATAAGCGATGGCGAAAGCAATGCTGCATTTCCTGTTGCCATTAACACAATCATGGTTTCGCCAAAGGCTCTGCCAATACCTAAAAGCAACGCTGCAAAAATACCCGGCATAGCAGAGGGAAGGAGTACAAAAAAAGCAGTCTCCCAACGCGTTGCGCCGAGTGCATAGCTAGCTTCTACCATTGTTTTTGGAATTGCATTGAGCGCATCTTCCGAAACTGTAAATATGATGGGGATTGCTGCAATAGAAAGTGCAACTCCTCCCACGAGGGCATTGAGTCGATATTGCCATCCAAAGATGTTCTTAAGCAAAGAAGCTAATACGATAAGTGCAAAAAAACCAATAACAACGGAAGGAAATCCTGCGAGAATTTCAATTGCAGGCTTTAAGATCTCCTTTGACCATTTTGGTGCAAATGATGTGGTATACAGCGCAGCAAGAATAGCAATGGGAGCAGCAATGAAAATTGCAATGAATGTTACTTTTGCGCTGCCTACAAAAAGAGGTATTATGCCATAGTGCGGATTGTTGGAAACGGGTATCCACGAAAAGTCAAACACTCTTGATAATTTTACCGGGCCAATATCATCCAGCGCTTTTCCAAGAAAAAGCGGTAAAGATTCCCTCATGACAAAGAGTAGAATGAGCACAATAAAAACGCATGAGATTACAGCTACCGTTGCAATAGATTTCTCAAAGAGAAATTCGTCAAGACGAAAACGGGCTTTGAGAACTGGTTGTGTAGTGTTCGACATAGAACCCTGATTGCTAAGGTGTTATCGTGCCCGCCCCGACGCGTATGATGCAATCGAGGCAGGCTTTTAAAAAATCAAAAAGTACTACTTAATTACTTTACAGGAAAATATCCAACTTCGGTGATAATGGCTTGGCCTTCGGCAGACAACACCCAATCAATGAAAGCCTTGATTGAACCGGTTGGGGCGCTTCGGGTATAAAAGTAAAGGTATCGGGTAATAGGATACACGTTATTCTTGACATTTTCAGCAGTTGGAGCAAATGCCTGAGATGCTGCATCTTTTTTGACCAGTATCTGATTGATGCCCTTTGCGTATGCCGCTCCACCAAAACCAATTGCCAATGGATCCTTTGCAACCGCATTCACAACGGCTGCAGTTCCGGGAAGTGTTTGCATCAGAGGAGAATAGTCTTTTCCACCCAATACGAAATCTCTAAAGTAAACATATGTTCCCGAACTGTTCTCGCGACCGTACACTACAATCTTGGCATCTTTTCCGCCAACCTGGTTCCAGTTGGTGATTTCGTTTGTGAAAATTTTCTTCATCTGGTCGAGAGTGAGTTCTTTTACACCGTTTGTTGCATTTACATACACAGAAAGACCATCTTTTGCAACTTTAGTTTCTACACCAAGGCTATTAAAGCGTTGTTTGAGTTTATCGCGTTCGCTTGTTTTCATGGGGCGAGATGAACTGCAAATATCGGTGGTGCCATTGATAAGCGCAGAAATTCCAACACCAGAGCCGCCGCCAGTTACCTGGATGGTGGTACCGGCATGTGCTCCCATATATTTTTCGGCCCAGCGTTGCGCTAGGATAACAATGGTATCGGATCCCTTGATCGTTACAACATTGCCTGCATAGCCAATTACTGCGGCTGCGCAGAGAGCAAGAGAAGAAAGAATCAGACCAGTTTTTTTCATTTCAGGACTCCTTAAAAAAGTTTTCTTGTAGCGCCAGCATTCCTTACTTTACACTTAAAGAAGATAAATGCTTTCAAAACATTAAAGATAGGTGCACCTGATTTTTTAAGAAAGATCAGGTGCTGACAAAGAGCAATTAGAACTTGTACTGGATACGGAATGTGAATACGCCAAGATCTTGATCTATTAAATAAGGCCACAAGGCACTTTGAACTCCTGCTTTGGCTGTATTAGCAGCATTAGCAGCAATTTTTTCGTTCATTGGCTGATCATAGTAAGCCATCAATTTGACATTTTCGTCCCAATGGTATACCAAACCAACACCGAGTGTCTGATAAGCTAAGTCTGCTGTTGTTGCTGCTTTGATCCCACTTTTAGCAATATACGTACTATCCATTTGTGAACCTTCAAAATTGGCATTAGGATCATAAACATCATACTTTAAAACGAGCTGGCTATTGATTGGGTCGATATTCTGAACAATCATGCCATAATATCCAAGGAAGTTACGGCTATAGATTGCGCCTGTACCAGCAATATCAGATTTTGGAGAAGCTGTGCTGGAGATTGTTCCAGGCTGGGTACCCATATAGACTTCACCACGAATGGATATACCTCCGACAACAGGAATGTCTTTGTAGATCTGAATATCTGCTCCTTCATATCGACGTAATACACCTTTAAATTGATTACCAATAGAAGAATCAACATCAAAAATTTTGCTAGATTCATTAAAAGTATACAATGATTTAGTATAATTCTTGACATAACCATTATAGCCAGAAAAACCTACATCAATTTCCATATTGATATCGTTTAACGGAATGGCTACCCCAAAACGACCAATAATGTCTTTGAAACCATCATTTTCGATGTTGATACCATTTCCAGAAAATGCGCCAACTTTAGCATTAAAATAATGTAAAACCTTTGGCATATTTTCAGGGAACTTAACTTCAAAGGATGCTCCAAGACCGCGCTCTCCTGGGAAAAGAGTTTGCTCTGTACGTGAGCGCTCTGGGGATTCGCGAGAACTCGAAGAATAGCCAATTTCAAAGCCAAAGGGACGATCAAAAATACCACCCTTTATGGAGAATGATTTCAACCAAGGATCGGTAAAACGGAGATAAGCGTCTTTAACTGAAATCCCACCGCCTGTAAGGAATGTCGCAGGTTTTGTTGAATTATTAGCTGTTAAAGTTTTTGGCACAATGTGAAGTTTGCCGTTGCTATCTATAATAGTATCAGCGGCGTTGGTTGTGATTGCAGTTGTAACAGAGGTTAAAGCATTATTATTTGTCGTGAATGGTAAACAGTCAAGTTGAATCACCCCAGTAGTGAGAGGCGTTTCATAGGCGACTTTAACGCGAGCACGACGTAATTGAAATGTATTGTTAACGCCAGAAGTTAATTTTCCGCCAGCAAAATCACCAACAGCATAATTATATTTTCCTAGTGTAGATGCGACGCCAGTTGCCATACGTGCAGCGGCAGTATCTGTCGCTTTATCGTATCCCGTCGCCATTCTCCACTGAAACTGTGTATACCCAGAAATCTTTATCTTAGCAAGCTTATCAACCGTGCTTTTGGTAGCAAGATAATCTTCTTGAACGCCATCAATTTTGCCTTGAAGAGCTTCGAGGTTTTCACGAGCTTCGATATCAACCATCTTTGGCATCTCCATGCTCATGCTTGGCGCTGAGCTTGCTGCTGCTGGTGTCACAGAAGATGAATCCTGTGAGAACGCCTGTGCTCCTGCTCCTACTATAAAGGCTGCAAAAATAGCTGCCTTACTTCTTTTCATACTTTAACTCCTTAGTGATAGATTAAAATTGCACTTCGATTGTTAGTGTAATGTTAGCGAATTGTTAGAATTGTGTTAGGAAGACCTCCTTTTTTTATTTTTTTTGTTGCCATGAAAATGAACTAAAAATTGTTAGCCAAATGTTATTGCCTCATTTCTATTAAAAATCGGTGCTGATTGTTTGTGAATTGTGAGGATTGTGTTAGAAATTGGTTAGCGTTTGGCCAGTAGCTAAGACCTGAAATACCAAGAATCTATTTTTCTCTATACATTATATATGATCTGATAAGTTTTGAGGTCATTCTTAATTACTAAAGGAACTAGTGTGAATCCTAACAAAAAGCTTATTCTGCTTGATGGTCATGCGTTAGCATACCGCGCATACTTTGCAACTCAACGCAATGGGCTAACTAATCGGCAAGGTCAGCCAACGGGTGCTATTTATGGATTTGTTTTATATCTGATGAGAATTTTGTCTCTTTACCCTGATGCGCATCGGGCCGTAGTTTTTGATAGTCCAAAGCCAACTTTTCGGCACACAATTTATGAGGCATATAAAGCAAACCGCGAGGCAATGCCCGATGATCTTGTGTCGCAATTCCCCTTTATCTTTCAACTTGTTAATGCATTTAACATGCCGGTTATTCGCCAAGATGGTTTAGAAGCCGATGATATTCTTGCCTATTTAGCCAAAGAGGGGACGGCTGCTGGGTATAAAGTTTGGCTTGTTACGCGGGATAAAGACCTCATGCAGTTGTGCAATGATTCGGTACACATGCTCGCGCCTGGAATTGGGGGCGTTTTCGAAGAATTCGGTCCCGATGAAGTGAGACTTAAAATGGGGGTTGGGCCCGAATGCATCCGCGATCTTTTAGCGCTTATGGGTGATGCTTCAGATAATATCCCTGGTGTACCATCGGTGGGAGAAAAGACGGCTGTTAAAATTTTGCTGAAAGCTAAAAGCATCGATGCGCTTCTTGAAAATGTTTCTATCCTCGAGAATAAAAAGCTCGAAGAAAAAATCATGGAAAATAAGGATCTTCTTCTTTTATCACGTGAGCTTGCAACGCTTAAAACAGATATCACGCTCGAACACAGCTTGTCCGATTTATCGCCCAAACAGCCGATTCCGCAGTTGTGCACCGATTTGTTTACTCAATTGGAATTTACAACCTTTTTAAAAAATCCTCTTTTTTCAACAGCTAAGGCAATGTCATTTGAGACTGTTGTGGTAACAGATATTAATCAGGTGAGCGAGATTGTTAAAGAAATTGAATCTGCAGGATTTGTTTCGCTGGATACCGAAACAACAAGCATTCTTCCTCGTCAGGCAGAACTTGTGGGTATTTCGATTGCAACGGGAATTTATAAAGCCTATTATATTCCTGTTGGTCACTGTGCTCCGCTCGATTCTTTTGTCAATCTTCCACGTACCGAGGTTCTCGAAATTGTGCGGGGGATTATTGAGTCCCCCAGCATAAAAAAAATTGGGCAGAATCTAAAATATGATTACCAGATCTTTAAAAATTATGGCATTAAACTGGCAGGAATAAGCTTCGATGTCATGATTGCTGCGTATCTGGTTGATCCTGGAAAACGTCAATACGGACTTGAGGTGCTTGCTACCGACATGCTTGGGCTGCAAACAAAGCCTATCGAAGATCTCATTGGCAAGGGGGCCAGGCAAAAATCATTTGCAGAAGTGGAAATAGCTGAAGCTGCCGTATATTCTGGTGAAGATGCCATCCTTCCGATAATGCTTAAAGAAATACTCCTGCCCAAATTAGTGGAACAAGAGAGTCTTGATCTTTACAATAATTTAGAAATTCCGCTGGTTACGGTTTTGGCAGAAATGGAATGGGCTGGGGTTGCGCTCGATACCGGATTTTTGGCAGAGATGGAAAAAGAAGTCGCAGAAAAATTAACTGCTATTTCACAGGAAATTTATACTCTCGCGGGTGAAACGTTTAATCTTAATTCACCAAAGCAAGTTTCAGAAGTCTTTTTTGAGCATTTGGGTATGCCCAAGTCTAAAAAAACGAAGACCGGGCTTTCAACAGATGTTGACGCATTGGAAAAACTTGCCGAATCATATCCTATTGCCCAAACGCTTCTCTCATATCGTGAATTTCAAAAATTACAATCAACATATATTCAGGCATTGCCACAACAGATTTGTAGTACGAGCGGGAGATTGCACACTTCGTTTAATCAGACTATCGCTGCAACAGGCCGATTGTCAAGCACGTCTCCCAATCTTCAAAATATACCTATCAGAACCGAAGAAGGACGAAAAATTCGTAAGGCATTTGTGGCTTCTCCGGGAACTCATATTGTAGCAGCCGACTATTCTCAAATTGAATTGCGCATTCTTGCGCATGTGTCGCAAGACTCAACGCTGTGTTCGGCGTTTCATAACGATCAGGACATTCACGAGCAGACTGCTTCGGTGATGTATGGCGTGTTTCCTTCATTTGTAACACCACAAATGCGCCGAGCGGCAAAAACCATCAATTTTGGGCTCATGTATGGAATGGGTCCGCATAATCTTGCAGGGCAACTCAAAATTTCATTTAAGGAAGCTCAAAAATTTATCGAGACCTATTTTGGGCAATTTCCTAAAATCCATGCTTCTATGGATGCTGCGATTGCGCAAGCGCGAGAGCGTGGCTATGCACAAACGCTCATTGGTAGGCGCAGGTATTTGCCCGAAATTAATTCAGATAACAGGCAGGTTCGCGAGGCAACAGAACGAGTGGCCATTAATACGCCAATTCAAGGAACTGCAGCCGATATTATTAAACTCGCCATGATTACGATAAGTAAAGAAATTCCTGCGCTCTTTCCTGCAGTACAAATGCTGTTACAGGTGCACGATGAACTCGTGTTCGAAGTTCCTCTTCAGCAAACACAGGATTTTTCTGTGTGGGTATGTGAAAAAATGAGTTCGGCATGCACGCTCAGTATACCACTTAAAGTAGATTCTGGTTTTGGTTTAAGCTGGAGCGAGGCGCATTAGGCTTTTTTGGGGTTTTCGCCGGTTTCGTTTTTGAAAAAAGCGATGCCTTCTCGTACAAGCTCCATGTCTACACAGGTATTGATACAAGGGCCATTTGGGCGATCGTTGATCACGCCATACACCGGGGTTGGGTATACATCCAAAATTCCAAGAGTTAGATCACGTTCGCATGCAACCGCAAGAATCCCATCGGGTTTAAACTGCTTAACACGCCTTCGGGCCAAGGTTCCTCCATTGACAACATCCATCGATAGATTAAAGTGTCTGGCCATTTCAAGAAGCGATCCTACCGTGCATCGTCCGCATTGAACGCAATTGTCAACACTGCCGGTAATTTTTCTATTACACACATCAATTTGCAAACAATGAGGCAAAAGAACCAGTATCTTGTCGCCTTTGATGCGTTTTCGTTGCGCTTTGGTCATAGCATTATTGACTTTTACAAAAGATGTCCGCAATTTGGCTCTATCGTAACCAACAAGGCGTCCTAAAAATACGGCAAGGGGGAAGAGCAGCGAAACGGTAATTGAAGGCTTTTTATGAGGATAGAGTAAATCGATACCAGTGAGAGCCGTGATCGTAATAAGCAAAAGCCCTCCGCCGATAAGCGCAATCATGCCACCTAAGATAAACATCGCTACAATATTGAAAGGCTCGCTCAGGACGATAAGCCGAGGGCTTATTAAATAATAAAAGAGTCCACAAAACCCAGCAAATAATGCAACCCCCAGCCAGCAGAAAAAAAGAAACGGCCCCATGCGAAAGGCACTCCGCCAGCTGCTTTCTAAGGGAGCAGTGGCGGGAGTTGATACAGAAGCTTTGGGCAATGGGTAATTGGTGTTAGCTTCCATGAGGTCAGACGAGGTTTTCGATTCCCTTAACTTCGGGAATACGAGCCTTTAATACACGTTCCACGCCATTTTTTAACGTAAATGCAGCACCTGGGCAGCCGCTACATGCACCTCGCAGCCGCACCTGAACAATTCCATCTGCAGTTATGTCAACCAATTCAATATCGCCACCATCTGCTTGAAGATTAGGGCGGATTTCAGAAATCACCTGTTCGACTTGTTCGCGCATATCTAACCCTTTCAATGAATGTCTAAAACGTTACTGGTGAATAGGTAAAATAGGTTGAAGAAAAAGCAGTTCGCAATTGAGTTCTAATTAAAGAGTTTATTGATGTGCAAAAATGTATTTTCATCACCCTATGGACACAATTGCAATTATAGATTTTGGTGGGCAATATGCCCATCTCATAGCTAATCGTATTCGCAGGCTCGGAGTTTACTCTGCTATTTATCCGAGTGATAGTGCACCAAAAAGTCTTGTAACATGCAAGGGCATTATCCTTTCGGGTAGTCCGCACAGTGTTACAAATTCAAACTCCCCATTGGTTGATCCTGGTATTTTTGATCTTGGCATTCCTATTTTAGGATTGTGCTACGGGCATCAGCTCATGTCAAAAATGCTTGGAGGCACGGTTGCCAAAGGCACGACCAACGAATACGGGATTGCGACCATCAATGTTGATGCATCTGCACCAATTTTTAAAAATGTTGCAGCATCTACCGTTGTTTGGATGAGCCATGGCTATGCAGTGAGTGCTATTCCCCAAGGTTTTTCGATCTGCGCGCAGTCTGCCGATTGCAGTGTTGCTGCCATGATAGATCAAAAACGGCGCTTGTATGGGTTTCAATTTCATCCCGAAGTTACCGATACGCCACAAGGCCAGGTTATGCTTGGTAATTTCATTGACATATGCAGTTGTACACGATCGTGGGATCCAACGTCTTTTGTCAAGGACATTCAAAAAAATGTTGCACAAGCCTGCCTGGGCAAAAAAGTTTTTCTACTCGTATCTGGTGGGGTCGATTCAACCGTGTGCTTTGCTTTGCTTAACAAAGTTTTAGGGCCAGATCGCGTGGTTGGTTTACATATAGATAATGGCCTCATGCGAAAAGATGAATCCGCTGCCATCATGCGGTACATGCAAGAAAATGGTTTTCATAACTTAGTTATAGAAGATGCCTCAGCTCAATTTATCGATGCGCTCAAAGGGGTTTACGAACCAGAAAAAAAACGTGGTATCATAGGTAATATGTTTTTAACTGTTAAAGTGCAAGCAGAATCAAAACTTCGGCTCAATACTAACGAATGGCTTCTTGCTCAAGGAACTATTTATCCCGACACCATCGAAAGTGCTGGAACCAAACACGCCGACCGAATTAAAACCCATCATAATCGCGTTGATATCATGCTTGAGCTTCTCGAAAAAGGGCTCCTTATAGAACCGATCTCGCAGCTTTACAAAGATGAAGTCAGGATGCTTGGAGAAGCATTAGGTGTTCCAAAAGAGCTCGTTTGGCGACATCCGTTTCCAGGTCCTGGTTTGGGGGTTAGGCTCCTTTGTGCCTCGGGTCAGGAATCGAGCGTTAGCAGCACGGTTACAGAAGAGGTTTCTAAACTGCTTATTGGTAGCGGATATTCTGTTACTGTCCTGCCGGTAAAGAGCGTTGGCGTTCAAGGGGACGAACGCACGTATGCCCATCCAGCTGTTTTAACGGGGCCATGCACGTGGGAAAAGCTCGAAGAAGTATCTACCATGATTACCAATCGTTTCCGCGATATCAACCGAGTGGCGTACCTTGTATCTGGTTCATGCGATGAATGCGTGCTTGTAAAAGCCGAGGTTACCACAGATCGCCTCACTATTTTGCGAGATGTTGACGATTGTGTAACAAAGGCTCTTATCGATAATCAAGAATATGATCAGGTTTGGCAAATGCCGGTTGTTATGCTTCCCCTTGCCGATGCATTGGGCCGCTGGGTGGTGGTGCTTCGGCCTGTTAAATCTACCGAGGCCATGACTGCTCGTTTTTTACCCTTAGGCGAAAAAACGCTTAATCAGATTGTTGCTTCAATTTTGGCTTTACAGAGTGTAGCAGCAATCCTCTATGACATCACTCATAAACCGCCCGGTACTATTGAGTGGGAGTAGCGTCGACGTTTATTTTTAATAGTTGATGCCATTCTCATTGCTCTTAAAATTGTCCGCCCAGTGAAAAGTAGGTGACCGGTTTTCCTGCGAATGTTGTAAAATCTGTGGGCCATGCGTGATCATATCGCAGCACAAAAATCCCCAGATTAATACTCATCCCAAATCCAACTCCGCCATAAATTTTATTGGGTAAAGAAAAAGTCGAAGGGGAAACGGAAGGATCCCATGCATTGCCGGCATCGGCAAAGAGCGATCCGTTTATGTATTGTATAGAAAAATCAAAGGGCCATACAACGTTAATTTCTTTAATAAAAGGGAATCGGAATTCAGTATTAACAACTGCGAATCGTGTCCCGGTAATATCCAAATAGTTCCAGCCTCTAAAAGGAACAACAAATTCGGAATAGACAAGATTTGAGGCGTTTGCATCATACTCTTTTCCATTAGCCCTGAAATTGAGCCAGTTTTCATTCCCACCTAGCAAGTAGCGGCGCGCCGAATGGGTGGCAGTTCCAAGAGGATTTGCAGCACCAAAGGATCCCTTGGTAGCCCATACAAATTTTTTAGCAAAATGGAAATATTTACGAAAATCAGCATCAAAAGAGATAAAGGGCGCATCAATAATTGAAAGAGGCGGAGAAATCATGGCTTTTGCTTGCGCCCGCATCCCATTAAGTGGTCCTGTTAAACCCCACAATGTGTTGTCAAATGTCCATTGAAGCGATGGCATGGCCATGGTGAAATGAAGTGATGTTGGTGCCAGTTTTCCCTGTGAATCCACAGGTGTTCGTTTAAGCTGGTTGAAGTTCAGATTGGCTTCGATACGCATAAATTGGGAGAAGGGGTACATACCAGAAAACGAAATGCCATAATAGGTATCGCGAAAAATCTGGTCTGTCAGGAAGGAGAGAGAATAATCCCTGTTAAAGAATCCGCCAATGCCAAAATTGACGCGATGCTTAAGCGAATAATACGATCCAAAAAAATGTGCATACTGATCTATTCGTCCTTGTAAATTAGCAGCAATGGCAATTTGATGATCCCCCAGCATATCCGAAAAAATAGCTACAGCTTGCCCCGCGGCGCCGTTTAAAGATCCAACCCCAAGTCCCACCGTTACCATATCCGGCGAAAATTCCAGATGATAGGGTGTTGCCATTCGAGCAATGTAGAGCGAGTCGGGAAATCTTTTGCTCCCTGTGGTTTGCAAAAAAGAATCTTTTCGTGTGCGTGTTGTATAGAGGCTATCTGGTTGATGACGTGCAGTGTCCAACCCTTGTGTTTTGGCAGAATCCCCTTTTTCAAAGATGCCAAGAGAATCGGAATCATAGTTTACTGGTTCTTGTGCTTTAGAAAGGGGAAATGGAGTGAATTTCTCTTTGCTATTCTTAACAGTATCAGGAGGTATTGCTCTTTTAGTAAAATAATCGCGCTGCGTATTTTCACGCGTTAGTTGCCACCGGGTGGGGTCCAGTGGTGCACTTTTAAGTTTAGATCCCAAACTGTCAATAAGCCAGATGTTCCATTGCTGCTTTTGAAAAATGCATACTACTAAGGAAGAATCTGTGGTAGACAAATCTGGTTGTGAGCATCCTCCAATAATATCGGTAAGCGGTTGCGCGAAATCGGGATGCGCCCGGGGTGCACTATACAGATTGTCGATTCCGTTTACATCATTAACAAAAACAATTTTCGAGCCGTCACCAGAGAATGTTGGCTGCTTTTTGTTTCCGGGTGTATGGGTAAGTTGTACAAGTTCGTTGCTTATTAAATGCAAAATAAACAATTGAGAGAAAGGCTTCTCCGATGTTCCGTCAAGCGATGGAACCGAAGCTGCGGTATCTTTCATTGTAAATATAATGCTACTATCTCCAGGCGCAAAGCGCGGATCCGTTTCGGCTTCTAAGGAGGTTGTAAGTCGCTCAAGTGTCAGGGTTGAAAGTGTTAGACGATACAAATCTAGAGAGCCGTTTTTTAAACCTGAAAAAACAAGATGAGCCCCATCATGAGACCAATCTGGTGAGAATATTCCATCGAGATTGAGTGCTATCGTCTTGGAAATCTGTTTGCGCTGTAAGTTGGCTATGCGAATTTCATCGCGGCCTTTGTTGTGGGCAATAAATGCAATCCGATGGCCGTCGGGCGCCCATGCAAGACCGCTGCGAAAGGGATGAAAAGCCTCAAAATAACCACCCGAACTATTTTGCTCTATCGATTGGATAATAGCACCTTTACGATTTGCTATAACTATGCGCGTGTAGTCATTATCATCGGTATAGTAGGCAATCTTTTTTCCGTCGGGTGAAAAACGCGGATACAGATTGAAATGACTGTGATTTTTATCTGCATCGGTGATTGGCTTGGCGATTTGGTTAAGAGCTGTTCGATGACCAATTTCGGGCCAATAATTCTGCTTGAGCGATTGAATCCATTCTGCAGAAAGTTGTGAGAGTTTCTGATGGTATGTTTTTTCGAGGGCCTCGGTTGGATTTTTTTCATTTCTAAAATAGCGCAAAAAAACTAAAAAAGACTTTCGGCCTCGGGTAGTGTACAAATAATAAAAAAACGATTGCCCTCCTTTGTAAACCATATAGTCATTCATAGTTGGGCCAATAGGCTGGACTTGACCAAAGATCGTTCTGTCAAGCAAAAACATGTCTGCTTCTTTATCCCAGCCGCTCGATAAAAATTCGGCAAGCCCTTCTGCAAACCACAGAGGCATCCCACGGGTTGTACTACCAAGTTGTTCGGCAATAATCCCATATTGAAATGCATGCACCAATTCATGATGCAAAACATGTCGAAACGATTCGAGCGAGCCATCGTAAGGAATAACAATCCTGTTTTTAAAGCTTTCGGTAAAACCGCCAACTCCTTCTGGAATGAGGTCGGACACGATATTGGTTTGCTCAAAGTTTGTTGGGCTGGTATAAATAATCAACGGAATGGCTGTTTTATGGGTGAATCCAAAAAGCATCGATAAGCTATCATAGGCAGATTCTATGTAGGAAATGCTTTTTTCAGGTAAGGGGCCGGCGTTTTCATGAAAATATAGCTGAAAATGAGGCGTTTTTACTGTTTTCCAAACATGGCTGATATAATGAACTTTGTTTTGTCCAAAAGCCATGGCTATTGCAGGCAAGGATATTAAAATGAGGGAAAGCAAAAAAAGTGATTTTCTGTGAGCGTAGATCATACAAAGTATCCTTAGTGATCAGTTTAGGATGTTACGAGAAATTGCCTTAGGATTCGTGAAACTAGGAATACGTCTGTGCCATAAAATCTGTATTAAAAGATTAAAATAGGCAAAGCATCACTTCTGGGCAAATTACTCAGAAGGTGATAACAGTGATTAAATGTATCAGCCTAATTTATAGAGGGGTAGGTAACCGATCGCCTTTTTAAAAAATTATCAACATTTTAGGTATAAACTAAAAAATGTGCAGCCTTTTTTGATTTTTCTATATACATTTGAATGTAACTTGATGCTGACTGATGATTTGGGTCAGCATGATTTCTGTAGCATGTACGGTATAAATGCAAATTTGTTACATCAATTAAAAACTATTCCGTAGAAGACTTGACACGCTATTCATAGAATAGTATTTTGCAAAAGGGCAGTGCCCTATAATTTAGTTGGTAATTTAACCCCTTAATTAAAAAGTCGTGAAGAACTATGATGCCATCCAAAAAAAACAAAGTATTGTTTGGTGTTTTGGCCCTCACTGTTTTGCTGAGCGCTTCAAATGCTCTCGCAGGCAAAAAGATTGTTGTGCCCCACGATTTCCCTACAATCTACTCAGCTATTGGTGAGGCTGATGAAGGGGATACCGTGTATGTTAGCAATGGGGTGTATCACGAGAATATAGCTCTCATCGACAATATCGTCCTCTTGGGCCAGGATATGCTTGGAACTATTATCGATGGCGATAGAAAAGGCCCTGTCATTATTGGCGCCGAAGGTGCTGTAATCAGTCATTTTACTATCCGCAATGGTACAACTGGAATCCTCTGCAAAGCTACCCGATCGACTATCGAGAATAACCTTATCGTCGATAATAAAGGTGCTGGTATACATGCACTGGTAACATTGCCCGATATCAGCAATAATATTATCTATCAAAAACGAGTGGACTGGTATTTTCCTAGAATCTGTTCGTGGAACCAAAACATCTATCGATCATAATGTCATTTTAGAAAATGGATATTGTGGAATTTTTTGTGCTCATCGCACAGAAGTTCTCATTCGCAATAATGTTCTTGAAGGAAATAAGCAATACGGTATATTTGTTGCTCCTCAATCTTCTAGAACTCGTATTATCTACAACAATTTTTGGGAAAATCGCAAGGCATGGGGCGGCGAGACAAAGCCAAACCAATCCAATATTTCTCAGGAACCTCTGTATATTTCTCCCGCTCACCCCGATTACAACTATTTTGTAAAGCCTGTTTCTGCACTCAAGGCCAAGGGTGAAAACGCTTCGGATATTGGCTTAATCACTCGTCAGCAAGTTGAAGCAATGGGTAACGATAAAGACGGTGATGGCATACCCGATGATGTGGATCAATGTCCCGAAGTTGCAGAAGATCGAGATAATTTCCAGGATGAAGACGGTTGCCCAGACTTTGATAATGATAATGATGGAATACCAGACAATCTTGATAAATGTCCAAACGACGCCGAAGATCGCGATGGATTTCAAGATGATGACGGTTGTCCAGATGCCGACAACGATAAAGATAAAGTGTGCGATCCTTGGGTTTCACAGCAACGGCTCGATTCTAAATATGCTTCGATCTGTAAGGGATCCGATGCATGTGTAAATCAGCCTGAGACAAATAATGGGTACAAAGACGACGATGGTTGCCCCGATGAGAAACCTCAGGAAATTAAAGCTAATATGATTCTTAAGGGTGTAAACTTTAAAACTGCAAGTGCAGAGCTCCTCGAAGAATCTTACTACGTGCTCGAGCAAGTTTTTAATAGCCTCGAATCGTATCCAGAGGCAAAAATTGAGATTTCTGGTCATACCGATTCTCAAGGAAAAGCCGAAGATAACAGAAGGCTTTCTCTTGATCGCGCTAAGTCGGTTAAAGATTACTTGGTAATGCGTGGAATTAGTGCAGATCGTATTTCGGTAGCAGGTTATGGTCCAGATAAACCTCTCGCTTCAAATAATACGGCAGAGGGTCGTGCAAAGAACAGACGTGTGGAAATTACACCCATCAAATAACCTTTACATAAGAAGGTTGGTTTGTCTATGAAAAAATATGTCGAATGCCTGAGAAATCAGCAACGGGCTTCATGGCTTTTGGTATTCGTTACCCTTGCAATGGGTACAGTATTTGGAGCATATGCTTATTCAGGAGATGGGGGATACGATGCGCCGTATTTTCAGGCGGATTATATTCAAGATCTTTCCGAATACACATCTCCACTTGTTAACCCAGCTCTCATCTATCGGGTTAACCAGATGCATCTCGAAGGCGGCGGTTATACATGGGGCACAGGCAACGGTTTGGGTTTTGCCCAACTCTCCTTTATTACACCTATCAAGAGAAATCAGTCGGCTGGATTTACAGCATTGCTTGCGGGTGCTAAAATACAGGAAATGGGATTTACCGCAGGGGGAACTGATTTAGTTGCAACTGGCAGCGAGCTTCGTTTTGGCGACCAATGGCTGATCGGAAACTATGGTGTTAGATTATTGCCTTGGTTTATGGTTGGTGGTAATCTTAAATTGCGTTTGACAAATCAGTTTGGGGTAAATACTGCAGTAAGTATGCCGGGACTTGATGCTGGTGTGTATTTCAATCCATTGGACAATTATTTACTCGGGGATCTTGGATTTTCTATTACTCTTCAAGATTTTGTTCCTGCTAAAACAGAGTGGAAAAAAACAGGTGGGGTATCTACTAATATAGTTGCGACGCGTGCTCGATTTGGAAGCCGTTATAGCGTTTTTAACGACAAATTTATTGTTTATGCTGAAGGCGTTGTCGATAATGCGTTCACTGATATCTATAAGAATTTGATCAAGTCAGTTGAAACAGATTCTAATGGGGCTGTAAAGATTAGTGAGGCTTCTGTGGAGGACATGAAAAAAGCCATTCGCTTTGGCGCTGGGCTTCGTTACATGTTTATTCCTCAACTTTGGCTCAAAGCTGGGTGGACTAATAATAATATTCCTTATGTTGGTGTCAAAGCTAATGGAATGTTTCCTCTGCCAGAAATGATCAATTATGTCACCGGTGATTTTAATATCGGCTATAGCTTTTGGGAAGGCCTCTTTGGTATAAAAGATGAACGTGGACTTACGGTCATGGCCAAAGGCTCAGTCGATTTTGGGCCAACTCGTGAGCAACGGCTTTCGAAAGAATTGTATGACAAGCTAAGTGTTTCCCCTATGAATGCCTATATAGAGGCAATGAAACTATATGAAGCACAAAAATACTGGCTTGCTTCATTTGCTTTTGGTAAAGTTTTAGCTTTGTTTCCAAATTTTCATCTCAATGATAAAGTTACTTTTTACATGGGCGATTGCTATAGTAAATTGTACATGAATAAAACAGCCCGCGAAATGTTTCAAGAGGGTCTCGAAAAGTTTACTACTTCAGAAACTCGAGCAAAATATCTATATGGCTTAATGCAGCTCGATTATCGAGAAGGCAAGTATGATGATGCTCTCAAAAATCATGCTTTTATTGTTAACTTGTATCCCGACCATGAAATTCGAGGCGATGCCGATTATCTTGCTGGGGAAGTTCACTTTGCTCGCAAGAACTATGGTGCTGCAGAACAACTTTTTTCAAATATCAAGCCTAAGAGCCCTGCGTACCTTTACGGACAATATACTTTAGCAATCATTGATCTAGAAAATAAAAAACCAGAACTTGCAAAAGAAGCACTTAAAAAGGTTATTGCAGCAGATTCTGCCAATGCAACAAATTCTATTAGCCTTCTTTCGGATGCTGCTTACTTGAAATTAGGTCATATCTATTTCGAAGAAGTTCTGCTTACTAAAGCGGTAACCGAAGCGTACAAAAAAGTGAGCGCTGGATCTGCTTATGGTGACGAAGCTTCCTTGGCTATTGCATGGTGCTTTGTCAAGGTCAGCCAGCCTTCTTTTGCTGAGCCAGTTCTCGATCAGCTGATTTCATCCTATCCAAAATCACCGTATATCCCAGAAGCGTATCTATTAAAAGGATATGCGAATATGCTCAACAAACGGTATGAATCTGCAAAATCATTGTTCGATCAGGCAGTTCAATTGAGCAAGGGTACTTTTGTAACAGAAGCTGATCTTGATGCAAAGCAAAAAGAGTATGTCGACGCCGAGAATATTTTTCAGCCTACAGCTGATAATATCAAAAAGAATGCTTTAAGAAGACCTAATGCTAAAACCGAAGAAGAGCGTGGTGTCTTAAAGCAAGAATATGATAAATTCGAACGAGAGAATACTGCCCTTTTCAATTATACCCTTTTGCAAAAATCTCATACCAAGTTTTTGAGACGCAAAGAACAAATTCTCATGGATGCAGAATTTGCTTTAGCAAAAGTTACCGCAATCATTGGTTCTTCTGGAACTGGCAAAGCTGTAGAGGTCCAGAAAGACAAGATCCAGGATGTTGACAAAGAAATACTCGAGCTTCAAAAGCAACTAGATAAAGAAAAACTCAAACAGAAGTAAATGTATAAAAACAATCGGATTGTTTTCCGATTGTTTTTTTTAAAGTAATGGTTGCATTTTCCTTAAAGTTTAGTCATATTATCCTTAACCGGATAAATAACCAAATCCTCCAAGGGAGAGAAATCTTGATGGTACTGAGATTACGTTCTTTTCCGCTACGTTGGCTCGTCCTTTCTATTGCTCTTATTTCTTTTGCTCCTTCTCTTGTTCTTGCAAAAGAAGATGACAGGAAAGCACAAGAACTGCAAAAAAAATTAGAGGAATTACGCGCTAAAAAATCTTCACTTGAGCAGCAGGTTTCTAAAAAATCTGAACAATCAAGTCTTTCGTCAGAATCACTCGCAGAAGTCATTGCTAAATACGAAAAGATTTATGCAGATTGTCAGACTAAAAAAAGCGAACGCTGTGCTGATGTGATGTTTTCTCTTGCTAAATATTATTATGACGATGCTCAAGATGGCTATATTAAATCCACCGAAGTATATGAACAAGCAATGGATGTATGGGAAAAAGGCGGATCCAAAGGTACTCGACCTATTCGGCCGCTGCCTAATTTTTCAAAGTCAATTACAATGTATCGTAAGGTTATAGCAGACTACCCGAGTTTTATCCGGGCCGATGAGGCAATGTATCAGGTTGGGGCTATCATGCTTCGTGCAGGCGAACTCGATAGTGCTAAACTGGCTTTTACCTATATTGTCGATAAAACACCTAACAGCAAACGTGTTTCTGCTGCACATTTCCAATTAGCCGATTTTTCTTATTCCGATAGAGAGTGGAACATTACTCTAGATCATTTGATTAAGATCCAGAAAAATCTCGTAACTATCGAAGTGTGGGAACAGGTTGTCTATCGTAAAGCTGAGATGTACTATAATTTGGCTCAATTCGATAAAGCTGCCGAACTGTTTAATGAATATGTCGAACGATGCGATGCTGGAGAATATGTCAAAAAGCAATTTCGAGATATGGCTTTGGAATTTATGGCGGTATCATTTTCCGATATCCCCCAAGGTGCAACAGAAGCAATCAAGTTTTTTAAGAAACTTGGTGGACGCCCCTATGAAGCTACCGTTATTTACATGATTGGTCGCAAAAATAGAGTTCACGGTCAATTTGATGATGCAATTGTTGCTTTACAAACTGCATTAAAAAATTATCCTTATTACAAAGATGCTCCTATTGCTCAGTTTATGCTTGTTGAATGTATGATAGTTAAGAAAAAGCTTGAAGAAGCGAATATAGAACGTGAAAAATTAATCGATTTCTATCAAGAAGGATCAGAATGGTTTTCTCGCAATAAAGCAGAGAAAGCAGTCATCGATCAATCGCATGAATATGTAAAGACTGCGCTTGCCAATATCTGTACTTATAACCATGCTATTGCAGTTAAGAAAAAAGATAGAGTTCTTTTTGAAAAGGCACTTAAGCGATATAATGAGTTTTTCCAGAGATTTCCTGAAGACAAATGGAAAGTCTACGAATTTAAGTTTTATGTTGGTGATATTTTTACTGAGCTGCAGCAGTTCGATAATGCTGTTGCTGCTTACTGGTTTGTTGCTACCGAAGATATTAGCAAATACCCAGAGTATAAAGTTGATGTAGATAGCCTTATGTTTGATGATGCTAAGCAGTTCGAAGAAGCAAAACAACGTGCCCAAAAGGGCGGTGCAATGTCGGTATCTCAAGAAGATGCTGGCTATAATGCAATAATCTGTTTAGATAACGCACGCAAAAAGAGAATTTCTAAAGAAAGTCTTAACGACGAAAAAGGATATTTGTTGCCAGAAACCCAAAAAATGGTCGAATATGTTGGGTTATACCAGAAACGATTTCCTAAGAATGAGAATTCGCCCGAGCTTCTTTACATTGTTGGAAATATTCTTTATTCAGCAAAAGTTTATGACAAGGCTATTTCTCAATTCAAATATATTACCGAAAACTATTCAAGTGCCACAGTTTCCATCAAAGCATATCGAATGCTGGCAAAAACATATTCGGCTTCAGGGGAACACGATTTAGCTTCTGTAGAATATAAAAAGCTTCTCGAACGAACAGATGCAAATTCGAAAGAGTATGCCGAAATTGTTGATCTTGCAACTGCGGCTCTCTTTTCAAAAGCTGAAGCGCTTAAAAAAGCTTCAAATTATGCAGGCGCTGCTGAATTGTTCAAATCAGTTTTGGCATCATTTCCAACAAGTACCATAGCCGATCGAGGCTGGTTTGAGGCTGGTGTATGCTATGAAGAAGCAAAAAATTTAGAGCTCGCCGCTCAAACATTCGAAGAACTTGCGGTTAAGTTTCCAAAGTCTACCGTAAGAGAGCAATCTTACAAGCGTGCTGGGGATAATTACAAGACTCTTGAAAAGTGGGATAAAGCAGCTGAAACATATGCAAAAGGTGCTGTAAATATCAATAAAGCAGATTACTCAATACCTTCTTTGAGCGCAGCATCAGAATGCTATCAAAAGACCAATAATTTTGAAAAAGCAGCTCAAATGTTCGAAATTGCTTTTAATCAATTTCCGACAGATGCTCGTTCCCCTCAAGCTTTGTATAATGCTGGTTTGATTTACGAAAATAAAGCAAAAATGTATGATCGTGCCCAAAAGGCTTATGCGCAAGTTGCAGAAAAGTTCCCCACTTCTGAATATGCCGAAGATGCTAGCTTTTCTGTAGGACTGTGCCTGGAAAAATTAAATGCTTATGCAGATGCAGCTGTTGCATTTAGCGATTTTGCAAAAAAGTTCGCTAGCAAAGGTAAACAGGCCGAAGCGCTGGTAAAAGCGGGTTCCTGCTATATGAAAGCAGGAGCTCCAAAAGATGCCGAAACAAGTTTTTTAAGTGCAACAGCATTATACGAAAAGTTTAATAAAAAAGGTGAGTATAATTTAGAAACTATAGCTCGTGCATACTTTGAACTTGGAGAAATGTCGCGAGCAAAATTTAAGGCTATTGCCTTAACAGGCGCAAATGAAAAGGCGATAAAAGAAAAAGAAAAAGAAAAAACTAAGGCTTTGGAACCTACCCTTACTGCCTATTCTAAAGCAATTGCATTAGGTGTGCCTTCGTATGTGTTTAGAACAACCTTCAAGATTGCACAATGCTTTGTCGATTTTGCAGATGCTCTTGCTAATCAAACATTTTTTGGATCACGCGATCAGAAAATGGCAGGCAAACTCATGACTATATCACAGCTTGACAAGTATTATGTTAAAGCTCAAGAAAAATATGGTTGGAATATTGACAAAGCTTACGATCAAGGTATTACAGATCCTTATGTAGATTCTTCAAGTATTCTCTTTATGAAAATGGCATACCTGCAAGGTCATCTTTTTGAAGAATTTGGTGAGCTCGTAGCAAATGCTGCTATTCCTTCTGGGCTCACAAAAGAAGAAGAGACAGCATATAAAGAACTCTTGGAAGAGAAAAAGCTTGAAGCTATGGATAAGGCGTTACCAAAATATGAGAATGGTATTAGAGCTGCTCTTGAATTAGGAATTGTCAATGTTCCCTGGACTGATAGTATTAGAGCAAGAATTGCGGAAATTAATCCAAGTTCTGAGTGGGCGCAAAAAACAATTGTTGCGCGGCCGGCTAATCCAAATGCAAAGCCTTCAACTCCACCTGTAGGTCAAGGTGAAGGTGGATCTAGTGCAAAACAATCTGATTCAAATGGTTCAATAGGAATTTCTGATAAGCCTTTAAATAATTCTGGTTCCGATTCTAAATCAGATTCAAAAGATGGCAAGAAAAAGAAGGGCTTTCTATTCTGGAAATAATGTTAGAAATTAGTCTCAAAACAACTGTGATTGTCGATTGAACTTGAGAGAGGAGGATTCTGGAGAACGATTCTTGATGAGCTTAGGCATTAAGAGTAATAAGGGTATTTTGTAAACAAAGTTTTTCTTTCATAGCGAAAGGGGTTTTCAATATGCAGATGTTGAATTTTATTATGCTTGGTTTTAAGTCGTCCGCAGGTTGGATCATGTGGTGTATTCTTGCAGTTGGTTTTGCATCTCTTGGATTGCTTGTAGAAAGAGTGTGGTATCTCTATTTTCAAGCAGATCGTGGAACAAGTACCTTTATGCGAGGACTCTCTAAGTATTTAAAAGCTGGTGATTACGAAATGGCAACAAAGTATGCATCAAGCTTTAATACACCTTTGGCTAAAGGCGTTATGGGAATACTTCAAAATCGTTCTAAAGGCTCAAAGTCAATTAAAAAAGCTGTTGATGAAGTATTTTTGACCGAAGCACCAAAAATCAAGCGCTATATCCATCTCTTCAATATTTTTGCAAACCTTGCAACACTTGTTGGTTTGACTGGTACAATTTATGGTACTATGGAGTGTTTCGAAGCTATTGCTAATGCTCCTGCTGCACAGCGTGCAACACAGCTTGCTGCTGGTATTGCTATTACCATGTCCGCAACACTCTTTGGACTTATTTGGGCTGTTATGAATATTTTTGCGTATGGTTTATTGTCTACTAAAGCTGATAAAATCATCGAAGATATGGACGAAAAGACTGCAAAGCTTATTAACGCTGTTGAAGAATAAAGAATGGTAGCTTTTTTATGAATTACACGCTAATGTGCATATCATAATTTTAAAGTGCCAGGCTTTCTAGGCGCATAGAGCAACATTTTAGTTTAAGGATTTTTACCATGTCACGTAATAAAAAAGCGGGCTTTGGGTCTGAAGAAGCTGGCGAAATTGATCTTAAGCCGTTTATTAACTTTCTTATGGTGCTTGTGCCTGTGCTCATGCTTTCTGCAGATTATGGTAGTATTTCACTTATCAAGTTAAAGCTTCCTGAGGGGCGCGGATCTCAAGTAAATGAGGGGTCTAAGCAACAATCTCTGAAAGACGAATCTGATAAGCTTCTACTTACCATGATTATTTCAGACTCAGTTGTCACACTGGGTGCAAAGGGTGGCTTTCTTCCGAGCATGTGGTATAAAGAGTATCATAAGTATCTCTCGCGAACCAATAGGAATATTTCGCAAACAGCTCAATACGACCCCAAAAACCCTAAAGCATTTCCGATTAATCCTGAGACCGGAAAACAATTCGAGCTCAATGAACGATCAGAAATATTGCTCTGGGTAGCAGACGAAGCTGGGAATACGGTGAAATGTTTGTACAGTAAAGATGGAAATATGGTAACCGATGAAAATGGATTGTCTTTGACAACAGTTACTGCAGGTCAAACTGTGTATATTGTTCGCAATCCACGCACTTCAATGGTTGTTCAAGATCCATCTGTATTTAAGCTCCAAGAACTTTCTGCTTACGATGAAATGAAAAATCGTTTGCTAAAAGTTAAGGAACGTTATCCAGACGCAAGCGACGCAAATGACATCATAATTGCTGCTGAAAATCAGGTAGCATATGACAAAATTGTCCAATTGATGGATATTGCGCGTTCTGCGGATTTTCCCAATATCGCCATCGCTAAACTGAGGAGCTGATATGGCATTACAACGTGGTAGAGGGAAAGCAACTACTAAAGCGGCGGGACTTATTATTACGTCGCTTATCGACTTCTTTTCAATTGTTGTTATTTATCTGATGAAAAGCTATTCTGCTGAAGGTAATACAATGACCAACGCAGATAACCTTACGCTTCCAAACTCAATTGCGAGTATTAAGCCAAAGGATGTTACTGTTCAGGTATCTGCAACAAATGAAATGATTATGGTTGATAACGTAGCTGTTGTTCCCACAGAAGATGTAAGAAAAATTCCGCAGGAGAATGGTGATCCTGTTGTGCCTAAAGTTAAAGAGCGTCTTGACGCAGCGTATGCACAAGAACAGGAAATGGTTCGACTTGGTGCTTTAAACTCAGTTGAAGGTAATGTTACTATCCAGGTTGATAAAAACATGGATTTTGACGTTGTTTATAAGCTGATGAATACCTGCGCAGCTGCAAAGTATGTCAATATGAACTTTGCTGTCATGAAAAGGGAGGAATAGTCGTGAAATTTAAGATATTAATCAAACGCTGTGAAGATCCCGATCGTGCAGCCAATATTGCTGAGGAAATAGCAAAGTGGTCTGGCACCAGGGTGTCTGTGGTCAGCGCAGCCCTCATGACCAAAGATGTTTGTGTTAAAAAAGAAGCTGAACAAGAAGAAGCATATGCGCTAAAAGCTCAGTTTGAGAGCTATGGTGCAGAGGTTGTTTTGGAAAAAATAGCCGAAACTGCTTCTGCTCGTGTTGCGGCATCTATGGTTGCAGCGCCTGCAATGGTCGCGGCTGCGGCAAAGCCAAAGGCACAAGCTCCAGTTGTAAAAAAGCAAGTAGTAAATAATGATGATGATGACGATGATGATGAAGATGGCGAAGAGAGCCGACTTTTAACAACTGAAGAGTTTTTAGCAAAAGTTAAAACACGTGAAGATATTTTTGTTATTCCAAAAGAACGTCGCCTTGCAAGTCTCGAAGGTGTATTTCTAGTATTAGGTATAATTTCCGGGATTTGGTTTACAACCATTGAAATTCGGAGAACGGCAACAGATTTCTTTGACAAAATGCCCACAGAAAATACGGGTAAATTTGTTACCAAAGAAATTGATGCCCAATTAGATAAGCCTAAAGAAGAACCTAAACAGAAGATCGAATCTGAAACAAAAACACTTAAGCAGTCAAAAAGCAAAGGTGCTGGAGGAACAACGGGTGGTGGTGGAGATCCACGAGCACGCGTAACAAAACAAGGTGTTTTGGGTATTATCTCTGGCCAGGTTAAAGGTAAATATGTTGCTTCTGCTGACGTTTTTGGCAAAGGCGGTTTTGCCTCAGGTATCGATGCAATCCTCTCCGGCGTTGGAGGCCTCGCTGCAGGTGGTGGCGGTGGTGTAGGACGCAAAGGTGCTGCTGGTATCGGCTATGGAGCTGGGTATGGCAGTGGCTTTGGTGGTGGTGGTGGTGGTATAGACGATCTCATTGGTGGTCTTATGTCTGGTGATGGACAAGGATCTCTTGGTTCTAGGCTTAAAGGCCATAAGGCATTGACAGTTGCCGAACCATCCTTTGCAAAAGGTGGAGCACTTACCGGTGGTCGCAGCATGGCAAGTATTCGCCAGGTTGTTATGCAAAATCTTCCAGCGCTTCGTTATGCTTATGTTAAACGTTTACGAGAAAAGCCCGGTTTGCAAGGTAAAATAACCTTGAAATTTGCGATTGACGAATTCGGAAATGTAATATTTTGTTCTGTTGTCAATTCTGCTATGGCAGATCCAGATCTTGAAGAAGAAATCAAAGGCAAAATCAAACGTTGGGCTTTTGGAAAAATCGACAAACCTGGTGATGTAACAGAAGTTATTTATCCGTTTGTCTTCTCGCAATGATTATTGTATACTTAATGTAATTGTTGTGTTGCTGTGAGGTTGCACTATTGTTTACTAGTAATCAGAGGGGGAGGGTAGTCGACATGAAAAGAATTCTGATCGCCTTAGCTTTAACCGGATTTTTTGTCGCTTTGCATGCCTCGGATTCCAGAATAATTGCCTTAGGTAGGCATGATGCCTTTTTCATGGATGATTATAGCATTTTCCGCAACCCGGCAAATGTGAATGTATATCCAAATATGGTGTTTGGTTCTGGTGGATATTATAGCGAAGAAGATAATCCAGTTAAATCTACTAGTTCTAGCGATCTTTCTGCGTTAAGAGCAACGAATCGCGATCCGGTTCGGCCTTATGCAGGAGGAATTGTTTCCTATTCTCTGAATCAATCTGCTGAAGGCGGGAATCAATATCCGATGATTTCTATCGGAGCAGCATTTAATCGATACGATAAAATGTTGCAATATTTAATTCCTGGAACACCAGAGTTCTCTAATGCATTTAGCGTTGATAGCTCATTTGCAATGCCTCGGCCTGTAGGTAAAATTGATCTTATGGGTGGGTACGCTCTGGCCAATGGAGGGATGATTGGTTTTGGTAGCTATTTGGCATTTCAGAATGATTCTAGTAGTATTAAAACAGCAAGTTTGTATAAGGGAACTCTTGGATTAAATATGCCTATTGCAAAGGCTACAGATCTTGAGGTTTCTCTGGGCATTGGCGCTGTTAATGCTATTGGGACTAAGAAAGATGTATTGGGGAATGTCATGCCAGATACACTCGCTAGTGCCAGCGGTAACAGCGATTTTATGCTTGAAGCAGATGGCAGAATTTTCCAGGCGCTTACGGTCCTCAACGGTGATATTGTTCCCCATTTAAAGGTTAATATGGTTAATCTCAAGCAGTTTGCATTGTTTGAAATTGCTTGTGGTGTGGGAATGAATATTAATGTTGATAAGGGTTTTGGATGGGCAGGACTTGAATTTTTGTATGAACAAAAAGATTTATCGCCTGCATCAAATTCAAAAACCGCTACAGATGGTTATGGTGGAAGAGTCAGTTTTGGATTTGAACGCAATATTATTTGGGATTGGTTTTTGCTTAGAGCTGGAATTTGTAAAAAATTGCTCTATGTTAAAAATGGCTCAGATGGATATTGGCTTGAAAATGCTGAAGCTGACAAATCTGATAACGATTTTCTGGGGATTGGTGTTGGTGCAAATATCGAAAACAGACTCAAAATCGATGCTGTCATCGCAGAGGATGTTCTCTTTACTTTTACCAATCTGATTAGCAAGCCTCAGGATCATATTCTGACTCGTTTCTCGGCAAGCTATAGTTTTTGATTATGGTACAATTCGAACGTTTCTTGAATTAGTATAAAAGGAGGGATGAGAAATTCTGTTTCTCATCCCTTTTTTATTTCATTCTTTGTTATAACTTTGCAATTCATTATTTTCGATATATATATAACAAATTCACTTATCGCAGGGGGGTTACATGAAATTTAGGATTCTTATTGCAAGTGCTCTTGCTGTGGCGGTTGTGCTTGGTGGCTGTGGTCTTGTAAAAAAAGAAAAGCCAACGCTTACAATTCTCCTCAGAATGATGCCTGCGCAAGAACGCTTTTTGCGTGAAGAAATTGTTCCAAATTTCGAAAAAGAAAATAGTTGCGTTGTTAAAATTGCAAATTTTGATAACGAATGGGATATTGAGCGGCTTCTTAAGCTTGATGCTGGAAAAAAGAAACCTGACATAGATCTTGTAAAAACTCCTTTTGAACAAACAAGAGTTTTAGCTTCTAAAGGTTATATGCAGGATCTTTTTGGTGTTATGGATTCCGATCATGTCATGATGGATCTTGCAGAATATCATGCATTGGCAAGCGGACTTGGATATTTCGATAATAAGCCTTATTATATTCCAAGAAAACTTGAAACGCGCATTATGTTCTATCGTAAATCGATGGTTGCAGATGCTGTTGCAAAATTCGATGGGCTTAAAAAGCAAATCAATGATGATCTCAAAAAACTGAATGGCTATGGACTTCCTAAGGACTATGCGCTTGAAGCGGATCCTTCTCAGTGGGATTTTTATGATGTATACGTTGCGGGAAAAATTTGGGCTTCTGTCGACTATAATGGCGTGAAAATGGGACGCATTGCTCATCGTGGCGCTCATTATGGCGGTACCGCGCTCGATCTTATCGATAAAGCATTGCAGCTTGGTGCAACTAAAGATGATGTGCTAAAGCTGACATCTGATAAAGCTTTAGAAACCTTCTTGTGGGAAGCTATTTTTGTTAAAGAAGGTGTTTATAATTTAAGCATGTGGCAAGATAAGTGGAAGGGCACCGATCTTTACAATGGGATAAAAGACGGCAAAGTATTTTTGACTTTTGTTCAGCAGATAGACTGTTTTAATATTCATGGATGGCCAGATGATCCTGGTATGCCGGGATATTTGCCTGATGCGAACGATTTTGGACTTGCTGGTATGCCTTTGGCTGTATCGTTTGATCTCAAATCGGATGGTACTCCTGCATTTGTTGGCAAAAAAGCAATTTCTACCGGTGGTTGGTGGTGGGGCATACCTAAGGCAAGCTCACATAAAAAACTGGCATATCAGTTTAGCCGATTTATTACTAATCGTGAAAATCAGGCAAAAGAGTGCTCTCGTTTTGGTATGATTCCAGTCCGTAAAGACGTGCTCAATAATCTCCCAGAAGTGTTTGCGCAAGGATGGGTGGGAGATATCTTTAAAACATCGGTAGATCAGATTAAAACGAATGATTTAACAACAGTTCCTCTTACACCAAGTTATACTCCAATAAGCCAGCTGTATGTTGATGCTTGGTATGCTTTATGTGTAGATGGAGCTGTGGTGCCTAATGCAAAGGTGGATAAAGCAACGCTTAAAGCCGCCCTTATTTCTGGCTTTGAAGCAAAGGAAAAAGAAGCTCTTGGAGCACATTGATAGTCTTTCATGAATCTGCGTTATAAAGCGCTTCTTCCAAAAATCCAGGAGATCTGGCCGCTCTTTCCAGCGGCCTTCTATCTTCTGGGTTTTCTTGTTATTGTATCTGTTTATTTAGTTGGTCTCACATTTTCTGCTGTCCATAATTCAGAGACAATATTCCCGACTTTCCAATCGATACATGCGGTTTTTCAACTCCCTGCTTTTAAGAGTGCTTTTTTCAATACTGCCTTGTTTGTCATCGTAGGCACACCATTAGAACTTTTTACAGGTCTTTTGTTAGCGCTTGTATTGTATCGATCATTTGTGTTTCGAACATTCGTTCGGAGTGTATTGCTCATTCCTTTAGCCGTACCCGCATTGGTTACCGCAATTCTCCTTTTTATTCTTTTCGATTTTCCTGGCGGACATGCGAATGATGTACTATTAGGTAAATATTCTTTTTTCCCTAAATTAATTTCGGCTCCAATAAACTGGAGAGGTTCGCAATGGTTTGCATTAGGAATATCTCTCATTGGAAAAGTTTGGCGAGATATGCCTATTTCGATGCTTATTCTTCTTTCGGGAATTTCGGCAATTGACGTTGAATTGTTTGATGCTGCAAAAACAATGGGGGCTGGTTGGAGAAAACAACTTCGCTTGATCGTAATTCCGCTTATCATGCCGGCCATTTCGGCGGTTATCCTCTTACGCTCAATTGAAATGTGGAAAGAATTTATTTTTCCTTTTGTATTGGCCGGTAAGTATCCGCTTTTGGGAACACTTATAGAATCTTTGTATAATAATTGGGGGAATCCGCATCAGGCAGCATGTGTTGCCGTAGTACTGGTTATATGTATTGTGGGATCGTCACTTGTGTATATGTTTTTTATTGATGTGCTCAAACGATTGAGGAAAGTATAGCCCGTATGGTTGCAACACGATGAAGCCAAAAAGAGTTCTACTTGAAACGTGGAAACAGCTAGCCTGGTTTCTTACGCTTATGGTTTCGTTGGCCATAGTGGCGATACCTTTGTATTTGTTATTCAAGTATTCGATATCTGATATCGGGTCTATTAATACCGGAGGTAAACCAATTCCGATATGGCCTTTTCATCCTACGCTTAAAGCTTTCATGTACCTGTTTTCAGATAAGCAGTTTTATCATGTGCTTGTCAATAGCTTGATAATTGCGCTTGGGACCGTTGGGGTTTCCTTGCTTTTTGGGATTCCAGCATCATATATCCTGGGCAGGTATGATGTTCCTTTCAAAAAGGTATTGCTGATTGGATTGATTTCGGTTCGACTCTTCCCCGATATTGCTTCGGTCATTCCAATTGCCGAATGTTTTATTCGCTTTGAGGCACAAAATACCTATTGGGGAATAATTTTAGCTCATTCGCTGTTGGCATTACCCTATGTCATTTTTATTGGAACCTCTGCTTTTGAGCCAATCCCCAAAGATCTAGAACAGCAGGCTATGGTCATGGGTGCAAGCAGGGGGCAAATATTCATACAAATATTACTTCCTTTGGCGGCACCCGGGCTTGCTGCCGCTGCTATATATACTTTTTTGTTGTCGTGGGATGAGTTTATTTTCTCGTATTTTTTATTAGGGATTGGAAAGATTTCTACGCTTACGCTGTATTTAAAGCAAAAGCTCTCGTATGCGCCCCCACAAAATATTCTGGCAACGATTTCGCTTTGTTTAAGCTTGCCAGTCATTATTTTTTCGTTGCTTATGCAAAAAAATATTACCGCTGGTATCACAACTGGCGCAGTGAAATAGGATTATTATGGCAGATGTTGTATTAAGAAATATTCGCAAGCGTTTTGGTGATACGACCATCATCGAGAATTTTAGCCTTGACATTCGCGATGGTGAATTCGTTACCTTGCTTGGACCCAGTGGTTGCGGAAAGACAACACTCTTACGCATGATAGCTGGGCTTGAGACTATTGATGACGGTGATCTATTAATATCAGGAAAAAAATTCAATACTATTGCCCCTCAGAAACGTAAGATCGCCATGGTGTTTCAAACCTATGCGTTGTTTCCGCATATGACCGTGAGGGAAAATATTCTCTTTGGATTAAAAATCAAAAAAGCATCCGTGGCTACCATGACTCAAAAATTGCAATGGGTTTTGCCGCTTCTGGATCTTATTGGATTAGAAAATCGGTTGCCTAGGGAACTTTCTGGGGGGCAACGACAAAGAATAGCCTTGGCAAGAGCGCTTGTGCTCGATCCCGATGTATTATTGCTTGATGAACCCCTCTCTAATTTAGATGCAGCCTTGCGTGAAATGGCGATGGAGGAACTTAAGCGGATTCATCATCAAGTTGGCAAAACCATCATTTACGTAACGCATAATCAAGTCGAAGCGATGACCATGAGTGAGCGGATTGCAATTATCAATCACGGCCGACTCGAGCAATACGATCGACCAAAAACAGTCTATGACACCCCTCGAACAGTTTTTTCTGGGCAGTTTATTGGTAGCCCACCCATGAATTTTATTGATGGATCGATTGTTGTTAGTCAAGATAATATTGGGATAATGACGGCGATTGGTTTTGTTTTATTGGATCGGGAGCGTACCCCGTGTGTTGAAGGAATGATTGGTCGTAAAGTTCGGGTTGGAATTCGGCCTCAGCATATTTCCTACATAGAACACCGCGCTTCTCGAAGATCATCCGATTCAAACTTTGAGCTTTTTGTAGAACTTGTTGAGGTATTAGGCGATAGAAGTCTCATTGTTGGTCGTCTTGGGGATGTTGTATTGCGTTTTCTTATAACGCGTGAGGCTGAACTGGTACCGGATCAAAAAGTCCTTGTTTTCATAGATGGAAGAAAGCTGCATCTTTTCGATCCAGACACTTCTTTGGCAATATGCTAAGAACAACACTCTCCTTTGTGTTTGATTCCAAAAAATATTTGTGCAGGTATCGTGGTTCTCGATTCAATGGTTGTGATACGCTATTGAATCGATCCTGTAGATTATCGTATTTTGGATACTATGAAAACTCATACTCGTTATCTTAAATCTGTTTCTCTTTTATCTTTGGGGCTTTTAGGGCTTTTGTTGTGTTCGTGTTTTATTGACAATGAAAAGACCATGCGCCGTAAGCTCTCCATTATTTGTCAGAGTGACCTTACCACAACAATAGGGCAACTGAAATCAGGTGCTTCTGCCGACTCTGTTTATTTCCACATTGTTAGTTTTAAAACCTTTGCAAAAGGTGAATTTTCTGCCAAAGCAGTTGTCGATTTTTATTTGTTGAAAAATGTTCAGGTTAAAATGGTGCGTAAGTATCGTTTTAATCGGATTTTTGGACTCTGGGATCGATATTATAACGAATGGGAATTCGTTCATGATTCGACCAAGAGTAAATAGCCTGGCTTTAATCCTCTGGGGCCTCCTGATTGCACAACCGCTTTTAGGCGCGCCCGGTATTCCGGCAGAATTGCATCAGTCGATTCTCACCTGTATCGATTTCATTTACAAAGACCAGTTTAAGCTTTCTGACAACGAAGCCAAAAAGATTATTAAGGCATTTCCTGGACACCCGGCTGGATATTTTTTTTATGCAGTTTCTCTTGATGCCTGGATGAATTATACGCAATCTTCTTCTAAGGAAGACGAGTTTTATCGCGCATGTGATAAAGCAATCGAGGTAGGTGAAGCCCTTCTCGCAAAAGAGCCCGGAAATGCGTGGGCTGAATTTTTTGCGGGAGGCGCAAATGGCTATAAAGGTACCTATGAGAGTAGATATGAACGGTGGATTACCGCATTTCGCTATGGGTGGAATGGAGTATCGGTTTTAACTTCTGTTGCTAAACAAAACCCCGATCTGATTGATGCCCAGTACGGGATTGGAGCCTACGAATATTGGCGCAGTGCCATGATGAAAACCATGTGGTGGATGCCCGGGGTTCCAGATAGTAGGGCAGCGGGGATTGAACGGCTGAGGCAAGTGCGTCTTAAAGGGGTGTATACTCGACTCTCCGCATCGGCCCAGTTAATTCTAGTCCTGCTTAATGAGAAGCGGTTTGGCGAGGCTGAGGTGCTCTGCAATGAAATGCTGGCTTTGTATCCAATGTCATTGGCCTTTTCTTTTGGCAAGGCGAATGCGCTCTTGGGTGAAGCTAACTATGCAGGAGCTGACCCACTCTTTAAAGCGCTTTTGGCAAGAGTAGAATCGGATCCTGCAAGCAATCATTATAACGCAGCATTGTGTAGGGTGTCTCTCGCCAAATCTGCTTTTATGCAGGGCAAAAAAAACGAGGCGATTGCATATAGCGATCAGGTGCTAGCATGCGCATATGCTGTGGATATCAAAAAGCGTCTCGAAAAAGTGGTTCTTGAAGTAGTAGAGGTTAAAAAGAAAGCTTTGGCACTGCCTTAAAAAGCTTCCGGAAATTATCGATTTGGAAGATTCGCCGCAAATGAGCTATATTTATGCGTGCTTTTTAAGTAGAATTCATCGTTCTTGGTACGAAAATATAACCTTGAAGTCATGGTTTTAAAGTGCCGGAATAGCTCAGTGGTAGAGCAGCTGATTCGTAATCAGCAGGTCGGCGGTTCAAGTCCGCTTTCCGGCTTACGTTAAACCCTCGAAATCCTGCACATTAAGCGGTTTTGAGGGTTTTTTTGTGGAGGAAAAAATGCGCATATTATCGGGGATTAAGCCTTCGGGGCTTCTGCATGTTGGCAATTATGTAGGCATGATTCGGCCAATGGTAGAATCACAAAAACGGGGAGAATTGCTCTGCTTTATTGCAGATATGCATAGCCTTACTACGCTTTTTGATGGTACGGCGTTACGGGATAACACGACCAATGCACTGGTCGATCTTATCGCGCTTGGTATCGATCCTTTGCATTCTGTTCTCTGGGTTCAATCGGATGTTCCTGAAGTGGCTGAGCTTTCGTGGTATTTAAGTAATGTTACGCCTATGGGGCTTTTAGAGCGCTGCCATGCCTATAAAGATGCGATTGCTCGAAACGTTCCGGCAAATCATGGCATTTTTGCGTACCCGGTTCTCATGGCAGCCGATATTCTATTATATCAATCAAATGTTGTTCCTGTTGGTAAAGATCAGAAACAGCATGTTGAAGTGACGCGTGATATCGCGATTCGCTTTAATCAGATCTATGGAGAAACCTTTGTTATTCCTCTTCCAGAAATCGCCTCTGAGGTAGCACTCATTCCGGGGACTGATGGTCAGAAAATGTCGAAATCATATGGCAATATTATCGAAATTTTTGGTGAGGAAAAGAGTTTTAAGAAAAAAATCATGGGAATTATCACCGATTCTCTTCCTGTAGAGGCGCCAAAGGATCCCGAAACTTCGACCATTTTTCAGCTTTACACATTGTTTGCTCCATCTGCTGATACGAGTGCTTTTTCCGATCGGTTACGAGCAGGCGGTATGGGGTACGGAGATGCTAAAAAAGAGCTTTTTGCGTTAGTATGGGAGTATTTGGCTCCCTTCCGCGCTAAACGAGCACAGCTTGTGCAGAATCAGGATTATATTACAGAAATTCGTCGGCACGGGGCAGATAAAGCCAGGGCAATGGCGACAAAAACAATTGATCTGGTGCGAAGTCGGCTAGGTATGGGACGATAAAAGCGAGCAGTATTCTTTTTAAGAAATCGGCAACGACGCAGCTCCTGCGCTAAACAGCTCGGTAAAGAGGTCGACGATTGCAGGGTCAAATTGCTTATGCTTGTTTTGTTCAAGAATGGCAATAGCCTTTTCGATAGGCATAGCTTGACGATACGGTCGATCTGAGGTCATGGCTTCAAACGCATCGCATACTCCAAGAATTCTTGCTCCTATAGGAATATCGTTTCCAGCAATGCCCTGTGGATATCCGGTGCCATTAAAATATTCGTGATGATGCAGCACCAAGGGAACCAAAGATTTTAAAAACGGGACATCTGCAATAATGCGGGCTCCAAGCTCGGGGTGTTTTTTAATTTCTTCAAATTCTTCGTCTGTTAATTTCCCGGGTTTATTGAGGATTGCTTCTGCAACGCCAATCTTTCCAATATCGTGCAATAATCCGGCATATTTAACTTGTTCGATTTCTGCATCGGAGAGACCGAGTTTTTTTGCAAGAACTACGGTGTATTTCATGACATTTTCGGAATGTCCATGCGTATACCGATCTTTTGCTTCTACTGCTAATGCAAAGCCACGAATAGTTTTTAAGTAGTTATCCCGAATGTTTTGATAGAGACGGACATTCTCGATAGCAATAGAAGCTTGAGATGCCAATACATTGATGATCTCAAGATCCAGGTCTGAAAAAGCTGATGATCGTTTAGCCCGGACAAGGGTGAGTATCCCCAGTACCCGCTGGGGCGTGCGTAATGCAAAAATAATCAATGAGTCAACTTCGGGTGGAATATACGGCGAAAAGGTTTGATCTGCTTCTGCTGATGGCCACAAAAGAGGAGAATCGGTTTTTAAGAGGAGCATACAGAGATGCTTGATAGTTTCGCGTTCGTAAAAATCGGGACTAAATTGAGTTCCTGCATATTCTTTCAAGTAAAGATCGTGGCCATTGTTTTCGAAAAATGAAAGTGCACCACCATCGGCTTTAATAAGCTTGACACAATAATCGAGAAATGTTTGATTGAGTGCATTGGGATCGTGGGTTGAAGCAAGCACACGTGTCACTTCGTGAAGCGATACCAGATTAGAGAAGAGAATGTTTTCTTCTTCGAGCTTGCGACTCAGGAGGGCACGCTTGATTTTTTCGCCAATTTCTTCGAGGTGGAAGGGCTTGGTAAGATAGTCGTACGCACCTAGTTTTAATGCTTCTATGGCTGTGTCAAGAGTTGGGAACCCGGTACTTAAGATGACGGGAAGCTGCTTGTTTCGTTCTTTAATCCATTTAATAAGATCGACACCCGAAAGCCCGGGCATTTTTATGTCCGTTAACACCATATCAACAGGACTCGTGCCCATGATATCGATTGCATCTTCTGCGCAACGCGCAACAAGTGTTTTGTAACCTTGACGTTTAAGATATTGATTCAGGATGTCGCAGATAGATTTTTCATCGTCGACAATAAGGACGGTAGTATTTTCATTTTTTGATATATGCATGCGTGCCTGCTTACAATTTTCATGGGGTGTCTCCGATGATCTGCTTAAATCGTTCCAGATCTTCGGGAGTGTCGACACCAATAGACGGATACGATCGAATTAAACAACGAATTCGCATCCCATGCTCTAACGCGCGTAGTTGCTCCAAACATTCTGCTTTTTCGAGTATTCCTTGCGGAAGTGAGCAGAAATGCAAGAGGCTTTCTTTAGAAAACCCGTATAAACCAGCATGTCGATACATCGATGGCAAACTCGAGCTTCTATCGTAAGGAATAGGGCATCGAGAAAAGTATAATGCATCGTTATTCCTGGCTAAAACAGCCTTTACCACATTAGGATTTACGATCTCTTCTATTGTAGCATGCGAGACTATGGTAAGCAAGTAATTTGTCGGTAACGTTGCAAGTTCTTGGGAAAAATCTTTAAGCAAGGAACTCGAAACCATGGGTTCATCGCCTTGGAGATTCACTACATGTGTGATGTCGAGCTCTGCGCATGCTTGTGCAACTCTATCTGTTCCGCTTTGATGGAATGATGACGTCATGATTACAGCACCCCCATGCGATTCTACGGCATCTTTAATACGGAGGTCATCGGTAGCAACCGCAACGTTGCAGAAAACGCCCGAATCTAAAGCATTGTTTACCGCCCACATAATGAGCGGAATGCCCTTAACCACAACAAGCGGCTTGCCTGGAAAACGAGTTGATGCATAGCGGGCCGGAATAATACAGGCTATACGCGGTGATTGCATATGCTTATCCGATAACGCGAGGGATTGCAAAGTGATTGTGGCGAATGTCTGGGCCATTGGCAAGCGCTATTTCTTGCGGAAGCGACGGACTAACCGTATCTGGTCGAGTGGGATCGTAATCGGGGGTGACATAGCACGTCGGTTCGATATGTGTGGTATCGATTGATCCGAGTGCGTCGATATGTGTCAGGATAGCATTCAAATGGGAGAGCATCGCATCTTTTTCTGCAAGGGAAAGATCGATTCTCGCCAGAGCGGCAATATGGTCTACTGTTTTTTTGTCAATCATATATAATCTTTCTGGCTAAAAAGTATACGCATCAAAAAGATACATAAAATACATCAATTAGAGCTCGATGACTGTTTCGTTGTATTTTTAGCTTAGAAGTGAATTAATTGCATCCGTTACATTATAGGAAAGCGTGGATACTATTGAAAGTCATCCTTTTTCATCCTCGTGGTAGGGCATGGGCTCCAAAAGGGCGCGATATTCATGCTGTTGCATGCGTGATGGCCCCTATAGGTATTGCATCTATTGGCGCAGTAGTGCGAAATGCTGGCCATGAGGTCGTGATGATGGATGGTGCCCTCGACTTTTATTGTTCGAATCAAGAATGGGCCCAGCGCATTTATAAAGAAAAACCAGATTTTGTTGGTTTTTCTGCTACCACGCTCGGTTTTTTAGATGCCTATGACGTGTGTTCTAAAGTTAAGCAGCTAGAAAGCTCCATTAAAACTGTATTTGGTGGGGTTCATGTTTCCTGGGGTAAAAATAAAATCATCGAGGATTATCCTTTGATAGATTACGTAATTGACGGAGAAGGAGAGTACGCATTTCGGGATCTTTTAGCCACGCAGGGCAAAACTCCCGTTCCAAGCGTGTATTCTCAAAGCTTTCCGACTTTTTCTACACAAACGTCGTACCTTCAATGTGAAATGGATGATCTTCCTTTTCCTGCCTATGACCTTGTGGCAGGCTTTCCAAAGCGGTATCAGATGCCGCTGTTTGGATATCCCAAACATCCCGGGGCCGTCATCATCTCTTCACGAGGATGTGTATATCGATGCACCTATTGTGACCGTTCGGTATTTCACAAGAGTTTTAGATTCAATTCTCCGGAGTATACTTTTGAGCAGATGAAATGGCTCAGCAAAGACTTTGGCGTTCGGCATATCAATTTTTATGATGACCTCTTTACTCTTAATAGAGAACGTGTTGCGAAGCTTTGTGCGCTCATAACTGAACAAAAAATCAACATGTCGTTTAATTGCATCGTACGAGTTGGACATATCGATAATGAGCTGTTGAAAATGCTAAAAAAAGCTGGGTGCTGGATGGTTCATGTCGGGATCGAGTCGGGGGATCAAAAACTTTTAGATATTCACAAAGCTGGGGTGACCATCGAACAGATTAAAAACGATGTTACTCGAGTTGCGGCTGCAGGCTTATGGGTTAAGGGACTCTTTATGATTGGGATTCCCGGAGAAAACGAAGAATCGATGATTAGAACGAGAAAGTTTGCCATGACATTACCCCTTAAAGACGCCAATATAACAGCGTTTACTCCTTTCCCCGGAGCTCCTATTAGTCAAACAATTCATGAACTGGGAACGCTCGATAATGATTGGTCTAAAATGGATTGCGAAAATGTTGTGTTTGTTTCGCATGAAGCCCAATCTAAAGAAGTTATCGAACGCAATCGAAATGCATTTATCAAAGAGTTTTACGAACGGAAATATATGCGTCGGATATACCGCACCATGATGGTGCAGTCCCCTCATAGCTATTGGCGCTTGATCAAACATGCAGGATCATTTCTGCGTTATGCTCGCTCAATGTAAATAATTAATGCGTATAGTGGAGATTAGAGCCGCTTGTAGATACGCGTGATGCTTGACGCTTTGTGCGTTGCATCATCGATATCAATGTGTACAGCATTAAGCATGGGGCCTTCTTCGGAGGGCTCGTAGCGTACATGCGTTTGGAAAATAAATTTTTTAACCACCTGCTCATATTTCATGCCGATTGCCGATTTTTCGGGGCCTGTCATGCCAACATCGGTAATGTAGGCAGTTCCACGATCGGTGATTTGTTCGTCGGAAGTTTGCACATGCGTATGGGTGCCAACGAGTGCGCTTATTCTCCCGTCAACGTGGGCGAGCATAGCCTTTTTTTCTGCTGTTGCTTCTGCATGAAAATCGAGCAGAAGCGGGTAATTATGGGGAGCCGCTTCGGTAAGTAAAGAATCAAACGTACGAAACGGGCAATCGTAATGATCGTTCATGTAGGTTCTTCCAATGAGATTCATGACGCCAAGTTTGCGGCCATCAGAAAGCTGGTATACACAAAATCCTTTTCCAATGTTGCCCAGTGGAATGTTTGCAGGACGCAAGAGATAGGGGTCTATTACAAAATCGGAATACGCATCGGCCTGCACCAGAGAATGATTTCCGCCCGTTATAATGGGAATTCCAATAATGCGAAGTTTGCGGATTATAGCATGTGTTAAGCCACGGCCGCCTGCAGCATTTTCTCCATTTGCAATAATGCAATCAACGGGAATTTCTTTGCAGAGGCCGGGGAGGGTATCGGCAAGAATTCTCTTGCCGATACTTCCAAAGATATCACCAATAAAAAGAAGTCGCATGAAGGATTTATTTCGCGTACTGGGTATAGCGGCTCTCGCGTATAACAGCAACCTTAATTTGACCGGGATATTCCATTTCATCCTGGATCTTTTGAGCAATTTGTGCCGACATTTCCTCTGCTTGGGCATCGTTGACATTATCGGGTTCCACCATAACACGAATTTCCCGACCAGCCTGAATAACATACGATTTACTAACACCTCGAAATGAATCGGCAATTTCTTCGAGTTTTGTAAGTCTGCTTACATAATTTGTAAGCGTTTCGCGACGAACACCCGGTCTTGTTGACGAAATAGTATCGGCGGCTTGAACAAGAATCGGGTACACCGAAATTGCAGGAACATCATCATGATGTGCTGCTATCGCATTGCAAATGATTTCATTTTCGCCGTTTTTAAAGGCCAAATCGGCACCAAGTTGAGAGTGGGTTCCCTCTGTTTCACGATCGATAGATTTGCCAATATCGTGCAAGAGACCTGCTCTAATGGCAGTTTTAGGATCGAGTCCGAGTTCGCTTGCCATGAGTCCTGCAAGCATAGCCACTTCCTTGCTGTGCTGGAGCACATTTTGGCCATAGGATGCACGGTACTTGAGCCTTCCAAGGAGTTCGATAATTTTCGGTTTGATACCGTGAACGTCAAGGTCTAGAACTGCTTCTTCGGCTGCATCCTTCATTATCTTATCAAGTTCTTTTTCACTTTTTTTAATGAGTTCTTCGATGCGTCCTGGGTGGATACGACCATCCACAATGAGCTTTTCGAGCGCAAGCCGAGCAATTTCTCGACGAATTGGATCGAAGCCCGAAAGGATAACGGCCTCTGGTGTGTCGTCGACAATAACATCGATACCCGTAGCCTCCTCGAATGCACGAATGTTTCTTCCTTCTCGACCAATGATTCTACCCTTCATTTCATCGCTGGGCAAATGGACTACCGAAACAGTAGATTCGACTGTGGTATCTGCGGCACAACGTTGAATAGCTTGTAGAATAATTTCTTTTGATTCCTTTTCGGCTTCTTCCTTGGCAGCATCCTTCATGTCTTTTATCATTTGTGCGCACTCATAGCGTACTTGGCCTTCGAGATTTTTAAGGAGAAGTTTTTTGGCTTCTTCAACGCTCATTTGAGACATTTTTTCGAGCTTATTGTTTTCTAGCGCAATAAGCTTCGTGAGCTCGTTATCTTTTGTGCGTAATGTGGCTTCCTTTGAATTAAGAAAGCTTTCCCGAGCAGTATATTCTGTTTCGCGTTTAGCAAGCACTTCGTCGCGTCTGTTGAGTTCTGTTTCAAGATCTTTTGCTTGCTGCAGTTCCTGGCGAATTGCTTCTTTTTTCTTTGCGGCATCACGTTCAAATTCGGTTTTTGCTTTGAACCACTCATCTTTAGCTTCCAGAATAGCGGTCTTCTTTTGTAGCTCTGCCTCTTTGGCACTTTCCCTGATGATGCGTTCTGCTTCGTTCTGAGCATCAGAGATTTTTCGTTCGTGGTAAGATTTATCGACGATTGATCGCCAAAAGTAGCCAAGCGCTGACATGGCAATAGCGATACCAATGCAGATAGCAACAAGAATAAACGGATTTATCAACATGAGTCCTCCAAACAAGGTGTAAAATAGGCAGAATACAACGTGTCAAAGCAGATAGCTTTGTTATTTAGAATCAAATACAGTAGTACACTACAATACAATTGAATCAATCATGGATGGGGCATCCCCAGGGGGATCAAAATAAGAGCAGCATAGACTAGTGGGAAAACAACAAAAGTGGTATTACAGAGATAACTGAGAATCAATCCGACGAGAAATTCTCTCGGCAATTTCAGTTAGTTCACGTGTCATGTGGCGATTCGTTTCAGATTCTTTTTTCGCCTCGAAATACTCACCTGTAATATTCATTGCAGAAAGCACTGCAACTTTTACTTTATCACGCGAAACAGTATGTTTTTGCGTTTCGGCTATTTTGAGGCCGACGTAATCGGCCACCCGTTTTGTTGTTTCCTGATCTACATCACTCTTAACAGTATATTCGTCCCCAAAAATCCAGACGCGTATACCCTCATCCATATGTGCCATACATCTCCCGCCCAAAGGCGTTTCTTGCCGTGAATCAGGATGCAAAATCTAGTTTTTTAAGCATTTCCTGAATCTTTTCAGCAGCAAGGTCAAGCTTCATCTGACGATCGTCGTTGCTGGATTGAATACTACTAAAATCGGTTCTCAGTGTCTGAATTTGACCTTCCAGCTCCGAAATATGATTGTTTTTATTCTGCAATTCTTGGTTTAATTTGTCAATATCAATTTTTTTGGCGTTGAATGCGCCTATTAATTGCTCTACTTTAGTTTCCAATTCAGCTAAAAATTCTATCGACAAATCCAATCTCCTTTGAATGTATATGTAAAAATTGTAAAATGAGAGTTTGAATAAAAAGACTTTCTGCATCTATCTAAAAATAAACCACTTAAAAAATAAATATAAACCATTGCATAGGGCGAAGCAATCAAGCAAGGTAGTTGGTACTGAGGTGAGGTGGAATTTTCTTTTAAGCTTTTCTAGAATTTTTTAATTCCCTATGTTACCGTAATAGTGTATAAAGTACGCTAATAATAGCTTGCTTCTAGCAGGATGCATATAAATAGCTATGGATGAGGGCACATGATGGCATCAGATTTTCCTCCTAAAAAGGATGGGAAAAAAAATAATTCGCGCAATAAGGAATATGAGCTTCCTTTGTTGTTTGGGCCCCCAGCCTCGCTTTCTGGGGCAGAAGCAGTGTCTGCGACTTTGCGCGATGCAGGGGAAATATCTGGTATTCGACTCCCAACGCAATTTATCGCAACGCACGAATTAGATCCAAATCAACCTACGATGCCTCGGTATACGCTTCTTGAAAAAATTGCCCGTGGCGGGATGAGCGTTGTTTACGACGCGTTTGATTGTGACCTAAAGCGTGATGTGGCGGTTAAAGTGTGTCAAACGGGCGGGGCACGAGAACGGCTGCGTCTCATTGAGGAGGCGCAGATTACCGGTCAGCTTGAACATCCCGGAATTGTCCCTGTTCATGAGATTGGTGTAGCTGCGGATGGAAATTTCTTTTTTACCATGAAACTGGTTAATGGGAAAAGCCTTAAGGAAGTTATTGACGAGATACAAGCCGGTCCTACTCATAGACCCCCAGAGTATTCTGAAAGCTCTCTTTTGCTTGCCTTTATTAATGTATGCAATGCTATGGCGTTTGCGCACGCAAAGGGTGTTGTGCATCGCGATCTTAAACCTGCTAACATAATGATGGGCAAATTTGGGGAAGTTCTGGTTATGGATTGGGGTTTGGCTAAAATTAAGGGTACGGTTGAACGGTTTTCTCCCAAAGATTCTACGCAAGAAGGCCCAACGAATCTTGATGACTCTTCTCAAATACTCCATAGCCAAGAATCGTCCATTCGAAGCATGCGTGAAGATACTGGGGTTGAGCTCACCATGGATGGCGCAGTTATTGGAACTCCCGCGTATATGGCACCCGAGCAAGCGAGAGGCAAGATAGATGAAGTAGATGAACAGAGTGATATCTATTCGCTTGGTGCAATACTCTACGAAATCCTAACTTTGTCCAGAGCGGTTGATGGAACTACTATCACCGAGCTTATGTCGACCGTTATAAATGGATGTATCGTCCCTCCTCATATTAAAAAGCCCGGGGTATCCCCAGAGCTCTCGGCAATTGCCCTTAAAGCTTTGGCGTGCAAAAAAAAATTCAGATATATAACAGTAAATGAACTCAGAGAAGATGTTCAGCGCTATCTTGAGGGCCGTTCGGTAAGTGCTAAAACAGACTCGGCATATGAACGAGTAGTTAAATTTGTAAAGAGAAATAAAATTCTTTCAGGTTCCGCAATCGCTATTTTTGGGATCGTAGTTTTTTCACTTTTTGTTAATATGCATCAGCGGTCTTTAACCGAAAAAGCTTTTGTAAACTATAAGGTTGAGCAAAAGGCCCGCGAATCTCTTATCGCTCGTGATTTTTATGAATGTCAACGCCAATGGGTCTGTGTGTTTTCAGAAGATTTTTCGGATACAAATGTTCGCGATCGATGGGATGTATCGTATGGGGCATTTAATGTTGATCGTGCCCATCAGGGATTTTCAAATTTAAAAGTCCCCATTAAAGTTGATAATCGGATGCTTCATCTCACTGGTGGATTGCCGCAGTGTCTCACACTGAAAGTACCTATTCGTGGTGATTGTGCCATAGAATTTGATTGTATTCAGCCCGGAATATATCGTAATGATATCAGCTGTTTTATTGGTGCAATGGGATCATCGTATTCCGAGAATATGCCCTATACCGGATATTTGTTTCAATGTGGTGGTTTTGACAATACAAGAAACCTCATACGTCGAGCCGATGTAACACTCTGGCAACAATATGGAAAACCTATTGAGCAGGGTGCACGATACACGGTGCGGGCAGAGCGAGTAGGGGAGGTTCTTCGATTTATAGTCAATGGCGATACAATTGGGAGTATCGTTGATTCTCGTCCTCTCTATGGCGCCGATCATTCCCGGATTGGAATTTACGGATATCGTTCTGAGTGTTTATATGGGCCAATACGAATATATCGCATGGGGGTTCCTCTTAAAGATGATTTGTTGGAAGTGGCACGATATAATCTGAAGCAAGGCAATTTTGAAACAGCGCGTGATTTGTTTGATGATATTGCTTCTGCAAGTTTTGATCCGTCTCGTAGAGAAACAGCAAAAGTTGAACTCGCAAAAACATTGCGCTTGCTAAAAATCAAGCAGATGGTTCCGGGGTATCGTGATATTTTAACAAAAAAATGGGGAATTGATAATCCGCAGCTCGATGTTATGGATTACGGGTTGTATCTCGATTTGACAACCGCTACTCAATCGATAACGGATTTAGCACCGCTTATTGGTATTCCGTTAGGGAAATTTGAATTTGATGGGCTACCCATTAAATCGCTTGAACCTCTTCGTGGTATGACTCTTGTAAATATCATGATGCGAAATATGGTTGTCGTTACTCTTGAGCCATTGCGAGGGATGCCGTTGGAAGGTGTTGATATTAGCTATTCGCGCCAAATTGCCTCTATTGAACCAATTTCAAACCCTTCGCTTACCGAATTGCGGGCAAATAATTGTAGTATCTCCGATATTTCGGCTTTAAAAGAAACAAATCTTAAAGTTTTAGAATTAGCCAATAATTTGGTAGTGGATCTCTCCCCCTTACAAGGCTTGCCTTTAGAGGAAATGTTATTGTCAAATTGTGATGTAGCAGATTTGAGCCCTTTGCAGAATATGAAGCTTTTGATATTGAATGTTAACCGGGATAAACGTATAGCGGACCTAAGCCCCTTGACACATATGCCTCTTGTAAAGTTGTATCTCAAAGAAACAAGCATTCAATCGATTACGGCTCTTAAGGGAATGCCTTTGCGCATTTTAGATATTAGTCGAACTAAGATTTCTGATATAAGCTTTCTTGAAACGCTTCCACTTAATGAGTTAATCGCATTCGAGACCAATATTACTTCGTTGAATCCTCTTTGTGGAAAAAAATTGACTAAGATTAATATCAGCAATACACAGGTAAAAGACCTTTCGCCATTAAGAGGAATGAATATTAATGATTTAGGAATCTTTGGACTTCCCGTACCTGATTCAATGATAGCCGTGTTGGGAAAATTAACTCTAAGTTCCCTTGAGATTGATTGGCAAACACAGAATGCCCAAAAAATGATTGTCCAACAAAAACACCTTTCGTTTATTAATCATTTCTCAATGTTATTTGTGCAAAAGCATATTGACGCTTTAAAAAGTGAAAATAATGTGAAAGAGTACGCTCAAAAATTAGCCACCTTAGGGAAACCCATTAATGGAAGGCATGTTGTAGGAATCCCCTTGCTCCTAACTCATGCCGAAGCGAATGAATGGTGTAAACGTCATGGTGGCAGCCTGTATGCTCCTGAAGGTGAAAAAGCTTTTAAGGAGTTGCGAATATATGTAGCCTCATTGTGCGAGACTTATTCCGGAATTGGGATGGCGATTCCAATTGATCAGAGGTCACATCGATTTCGCTGGAGGGATGAATCGCTTGGGAATGAATGGTGGGCACAACCGACCGATGAGTCTGCAGCATTGCAAACTGGATATGTTGAATTTATTGCATCAAGAGGTTTATGGTTCTCCGCACTCGAAAAAGAACAGCGGATATGCTTTATAATGGAAATTGATAAAAAATATCTTGAAAATTGACAAATTAGCTATTGCGAAAATATGTCTTGCAAAATATGTTATATACATCGTATAATTCGTACTTGGCAATGTGGTAGTGCTTTGAACGTATGACTGAAAAAAACAAACCGGATACAAAAAAGTATCGAACCGATTTTATCCGGGCAGCTAATATTTCTAGTGCCGGATTTTCGCTTGTTATTTCAACCATACTTGGGGGCGGTTTAGGGTGGGTGCTCGATAAATATTTTCACACTTCCCCTGTTCTTTCAATTATTTTTTTTGTGCTTGGAATTATAAGTGGCTTTTACAGCATGTATCGCATAGTTCGGAATAACATTGAATAGTTTTTTTATTGGGACTGCGATAGGCTTGCTAGATTGTCTCGGTTTCTTTTACACGGTTAAGTTTCTTTTTGTCAATAAGACTATTAAAAATCCGTTTCTGTTTAGTTTTCTTGAAATTGGCCGATTGATTGCATGTGGTGTTATTCTTGTAACGCTGCTAAGAAGTAATCTAAATTTGTCGATTTATGTAGTTCTTGGTTGTGCAATTGCATTTTCATTTGGCGGAAAATTCTTTCTGATTCTTAGAAAGACTCAATAAATTATGGATCATACCGAAGCAGTTCTCCTTTCGTTTTTGCATTTTACCCTTCCAGGTTTAACGCATGCACAAACAATGGTTGTCGAGTACACCTGGATCGCTATTCTTCTTGTAATAGTGCCTTTGGCATTTGTTGCGGCTAATCTTAAGCGCGTCCCAAGAGGGTATCAAAATGTTGTTGAAAGTTTAATTGGTGCCTTAGAGGGCTATATCGTAACAATTGTTGGAACTGCTGGCCTCAAATATTTCACGCTTATTGCATCGGTATTTTTCTTTATTGCCGCAGCTAATTATCTTGGTTTGGTTCCAGGATGTCTGGCACCAACTGGCGCATTAACAACAAATGCTGCTTGGGCAATAATTGTTTTTGTATTTTATAATTTTTTAGGTTTTCAGAAGCACGGTTTTATTGGATATATAAAGCATTTCTTTGGGCCAATCTGGTGGATGGCGCCAGTAGTTTTTGTGGTTGAGATAATTTCTCAGTTTGCACGACCACTTTCTCTTTCCTTTCGACTTTTTGCTAATTTGCTTGCTGGTGAAACAATTATAAAATTATTATTTTCGGTAGCGCTTGGATCGTTTTTGTTTTTTGTGCCTTCGTTTTGGATGCTCTGGGAAAGCATAATAACAGCCCCAATTCAGGCATTTGTTTTCTCTTTGCTCACTATGGTGTATATCGGTGGTGCAATTGGTAGCGATGAAGAGCATTAATATTCATTTATTATAGTAACGATAATTCGTCTTTTTTTTAACGAAGGAGGATTCTATGGAAGGACTTGCTGAAGGAAAAACATTGATTTCTGCAATGGCAGCTCTTGGAGCCGGACTTGCAATTGGCCTTGGTGCTATTGGTGCTGGTATTGGTATCGGTAATGCAACCGGCAAATATCTAGAGTCATGCGCTCGTCAACCAGAAATGCAAGGCAAGCTTTTTCCTTGGTTTATGCTTGGTGCCGTATTGTGCGAAACAACAGCATTGTATGCGCTTACAATTTCCTTCTTGCTCTTCTTTAAAATCTAAATAAGAGATAGTTGTTTTGTTGGCGAATTGATTGTTGAGCATTATAGTAAGGTAGAGAGCTTTTTTTCCTAAGAGGACGCTATGGAATTTAGTTTAAAATTATTTATTTATCAGATTGTCAATTTTGCCATTCTTATGGTAATTTTGTCGATTATTTTCAACAAGTTTATTCGTCCTTTCATGAAGAAACGAGCAGACGATATCAAATCTTCCTTCGATCAAATCGAAGTGCAGAAAAAAGATATCGAATCGCTAAAGCAAGATTACACTAATCAGGTTGCCCAGATGCGTCAAACTGCAAAAGCAGAAATTGACAAAGCAATCGAAGAAGGTAACAAAATTCGCGAAGAGATTGTAGCCAAATCAGAAAAAGATGCTGCAGCCCTTGTTGAAAAGGCTCGCGGAGAAATCGATCATGAACGGCAAAAGGCTCTTAATTCAATTCAAAAAGAAGTTGCTCAACTTTCAATGCTTGCAGCTCGTCAAATAATTGGCAAACAATTGGATGAAGCAACAAGCAAAAAATTAGTCGAAGATTTCCTGGCTGATCTCAATGCTTCACAACCACAGAGATAAGGGCGCTATTTCGTATGCTTGATAACTCGCTTGCAAATCGATACGCCGATGCCTTATATAATGCCGTTTCTAGCGCTGGATCTGTGCAAACGGCTCAACAGGAGCTTGAGGCCGTTGTTGCTCAACTGGTAGGAAACACCGATGTAAAGAGAATCCTCTTTCATCCGGCTATTCCGGTAACCGAAAAAAAGACTTTTTGCAGCGAGCTGCTTGGAAAATCTATTTCCCCCAGTGTACACAATTTTATTGACGTTTTGCTCGATTCAAAAAGAATACAATATCTTTCTCTGATTGTGGATCTTTTTATAAAGCGTGCTCTACGCGAAAACAATCGTGTAACAGCTCTCGTTCGCACAGCTCGTCCGCTCTCACCTGAGCTTAAAACCAAAATTGAGCAAGCTCTTCTTCGCTATACAGGCGTAGCAGTAGATATGTCGATACAAGAAGATGCAGAACTCATTGGCGGAATTTCTATACAAATTGGTGATAAATTGATTGATGGCAGTGTTGCTTATAAATTGCAAAAAATGACCGAATCGTTAGTTTCGTAATGCGCTAGTGATTCCACTTTAGGAGTTCACAGCATTCTACGCTCGAAAGGAACAGGGGACCATGAAGATCAATCCCGAAGAGATTACCCAGATTATCCAGAATCGCATTCAGTCGTACCAATCGAAATTGGAGATGGTTTCAACCGGAACTGTTATTCAGGTTGGTGACGGTATCGCACGTGTATATGGTATCGATCGTTGCATGTATGCCGAACTACTCGAATTCGAAAACGGTGGATTCGGCATGGCACTTAACCTCGAACCCGATAACGTGGGTGTAGTGCTTTTGGGCGAAGACAAGTTTGTTAAAGAAGGCGATACGGTTCGTTGCACTGGGCGCGTTATGGAAGTTCCTGTTGGCAAGGAAATTATAGGTCGTATTGTAGATCCTATTGGTCAACCTCTCGATGGCAAAGGGCCAATTGCTACAACAAAATTTCGTATGCTCGAAGAAAAAGCAAAGGGAGTTGTTGAACGCGGGTCAGTTAAAGAGCCTTTGCAAACAGGGCTTAAAGCTATCGACTCCATGATTCCCATTGGTCGTGGTCAGCGCGAACTTATTATTGGAGACCGCGGCACCGGAAAAACATCGGTTGCAGTTGATACTATTATTAATCAAAAGGGTGCTGGTGTCATTTGCATCTATGTTGCTATTGGACAGAAACAATCGACAATTGCTCGTATTCATAAAGTTCTCGAAGATCGTGGCGCAATGGAATATACCATTATCGTTGCTGCATCGGCTTCCGATTCTGCGGCTCTGCAATATATAGCTCCCTATGCTGGTACGGCGATTGGTGAAGAAATTAGAGATAATGGTGGACATGGTCTTATAATTTACGATGATTTGTCTAAGCATGCTGTGGCTTATCGTCAACTTTCGCTTCTTCTGCGTCGGCCTCCAGGGCGCGAAGCGTATCCCGGCGATGTGTTTAATTTGCATTCACGGTTGCTCGAACGCTCTGCTAAATTATCTGCGGCGTTGGGTGGTGGATCGCTCACAGCACTTCCTATTATCGAAACTCAAGCAGGTGACGTTTCTGCATATATTCCAACGAATGTTATTTCCATCACCGATGGACAAATATATCTCGAAAGTAATTTGTTTTATTCTGGTGTACGACCTGCTATTAATGCGGGTATTTCGGTATCCCGTGTTGGAGGAAAAGCTCAGACAAAAGCTATGCGTCAAGTTGCGGGCAAGCTTCGTATGGATTTGGCACAATATCGTGAACTTGCTGCCTTTGCGCAGTTTGGATCCGAACTCGACAAGTCTGCTCTCGCACAAATAGCTCGTGGAGAACGTATGGTTGAATTGCTTAAGCAAAACGAGCAGGAACCAATGCCTTTCGAAGAGCAAGTAGCCGTCATTTTTGCTGGTTCCAACGGGTTTCTCGACGATATTCCTGTTGCAAAAATCCGGAAGTTCGAAGCAGATTTTCTCGCCCACATCAAAAGATCCGAAGCGTCGATTCTTGTTGATTTGCGCGAAAAGAAAGAAATTACCGACGAGCTTAAAGCTAAGCTTTCTGCTGTGATAGAGACATTCAAAAAGGAACGGATGTAAGAGACATGGCTACAACGCGCGAGATAAAGCGTCGTATAGTCAGCGTAAAGAATACGCAGAAGATAACCAAAGCAATGGAAATGGTTTCTTCTGTAAAGCTGCGAAAGGCGCGAGCCCAAATTACTGCAGCACGTCCTTACGCCGAAAAGCTTGCTGAAATGGCAGCGCATATGCGGGAAAGTTTAACAGGTACTGCCTCGCAACTCTTATCCGATCGTCCTCTTAAAAATATTGGTCTTGTAGTATTGACATCCGATAAGGGTATGTGTGGGGGGTTTAATTCTAATTCGATACGAAAGGCCATAGCTTTTATTAAAGAATCAGAAGCTGCGCCTGTGCGTATTACAACCATCGGAAAAAAAGGAACAGACTTTTTTTCGCGTAGAAAAATTCCGCTGCAAAGTTCTTATAATGATGTTTTTTTCAAGCCTGCTTATGCAATGGCCGAATCTATTGGTTCTAAATTGCTTCATGCATTTCTGGCGGGAGAAATTGACTGCGTATATGTTGCCTACAACGAATTTAAGAGTGTTGGTTCTTCACGCGTATGTCTGGAAAAACTTTTGCCTGTTCCTGCATTAGATGCTAAAACTCACCAGACGAAAACCGATTATCTTTTTGAACCACAACCCGAAGAGTGTATCGATGTCCTTTTGTCGAGATATTTTACTGGCCAATTATGGCGGATTATTCTTGAGTCATTTGCGTCTGAACAAAGTTCACGTATGACTGCTATGCATGGAGCAACAAAAAATGCAGGTGAACTTATCGAGAAATTGACTTTGTATTATAATAAAGCGCGACAATCTGCAATTACTAAAGAATTGTTGGAAGTAGTAAGCGGAGCAGAAGCGCTTAAATAACTGTGAATTCACGAAGTGTTCGATAGAACGACTGGCGGAAGGGATCTATTATGTCTAATGTTGAAGCAATGGTAAGCACAACTGAAGGTCTTGTTGGTAAGATTGTGCAAGTACTCGGGGTTGTTATCGATGCAGAATTTCCTCCGGGAAAACTCCCTGCTATTTATAATGCCTTAAAAGTGCATCAGGATGCTGTTGGAAATGTTAAGGAACTGGATTTTATTGCTGAAATCCAACAACATATTGGTGATAACCGGGTCCGCGCAATCGCGCTGGCCTCAACCGATGGCCTGGCCCGCGGCGCAAAAGTTACCGATACCGGGGATTGTATTAAAGTTCCGGTTGGCAATCAAACCTTAGGGCGCCTCATGAATGTGTTGGGTGAACCTATCGACGAATTAGGGCCTGTTGTCGCAACAGATCATTGGCCTATTCATCGTAAAGCCCCGGCTCTTGACGACCAGCAAACAGAATGGGAAGTTCTTGAAACCGGTATTAAGGTTATCGATCTCCTAACTCCATATCCAAAGGGCGGAAAGATTGGACTCTTTGGTGGCGCGGGAGTTGGAAAAACTGTTCTTATTATGGAACTCATTCGCAATATAGCAACAGAGCATGGTGGGTTTTCGGTATTTGCGGGAGTTGGAGAACGTACTCGTGAGGGTAACGATCTCTGGATGGAAATGAAGGAATCTAATGTTATTGTTAAAACAGCGCTGGTATTTGGGCAGATGAACGAACCGCCAGGAACTCGTTTGCGTATTGCGCTTACTGGGTTAACCATGGCAGAGTATTTTCGCGATGTTGGCAAACAAGACGTGCTTTTGTTTATCGATAATATATTCCGTTTTGTTCAGGCCGGGGCCGAAGTTTCGGCATTGCTTGGTCGTATGCCGTCGGCCGTTGGGTACCAACCTAACCTTGCCACAGAAATGGCTTCTTTACAAGAACGTATTACTTCTACAAAACAAGGATCTATCACTTCGGTTCAGGCTATTTATGTGCCGGCCGATGACCTTACAGACCCAGCACCTGCTGCGTCGTTTGCCCATCTGGATGCAACAACTGTGTTGTCAAGAGCTATTGCCGAATTGGGAATTTATCCCGCGGTGGATCCTCTCGATTCGACATCACGAATTCTCGATCCCAAAATTGTTGGCGAAGAGCATTATTTTGTTGCTCGTGAAGTTCAACGTATTCTCCAGCGCTACCGCGAATTGCAAGATATCATAGCAATTTTAGGTATGGAAGAGCTTTCTGAAGAAGATAAAGTTTTGGTGCAACGGGCACGAAAAATTCAGAAGTTTCTATCGCAGCCATTTTTTGTTGCTCAGGATTTTACCGGAACTCCCGGTGTATACGTGCCTGTTAAGAAAACGGTGGCAGGATTTAAAGAAATCATCGAAGGCAAGCATGATATGGTGCCTGAAGGTGCATTTTCTATGGCTGGTTCTATTGACGATGTGATAGAGCGTGTAAAAACCTTGTAAAAGGTTCGTATTTATCGTACACTAATCTGTAAGACGTATAGGTGCATAACCATGATTGAGCAGAGTACTTTTCAATTGCAAATTGTGACCCCTGAAAAAATTGCATTTTCCGAAAATGTAAATTATGCTATTTTTCCAGGTGCAGATGGGGATCTTGGTGTGTTGCCTCATCATGCAGCATTGCTTTCGGAGCTTGCTATTGGGGCAATTGCTGTGACCATAGGCGCTACTAAAAAAGTCTTTGCGATATCTGGCGGATTTCTTGAAGTGCGAGACAATAGCGCTACGGTTGTTGCAGACACCGTTGAAGCGGCTTCCGAGATCGATGTTGCGCGCGCCCAAAAAGCACAAGAATCAGCAATGCACCAGGCAGAAACCGGAAACGATTACGATAAAAAAGAAGCAGAATTAAGGCTTAAAAGATCTCTTAATCGCCTGAAAATAGCTTCTTCTCATTCGTAATTTGTAAATCCCAGGATTCTGTTGCACCTTCGCTTAACAGATGTGTAAGGAATTATGGATTTATCAATTATCCTCGGTTTAGCCATCGCTTTCGGCGGCTTTTTTGCAGGTATCGTGCTGGAAGGCGGAAACGTCATGATGTACGTGGGGATTTCCGCCGCAGCGATCATCGGAGGTGGAACTATCGGCGCGGTTATGATCGCCACACCTCTGCATGTGCTCATGAAAATTCCTCAGTATATTATAATTATTATTACTGAGCGTCATTACGATATTCCTGGTGCAATAAAAATGCTTGTCGGCTTTTCTGAAAAAGCTCGACGTGAGGGAATTTTAAGTCTTGAAGCAGAGCTTTCAAATATCAAAGATGATTTTTTGCGTCAAGGCGTTCAGCTTGTTATCGATGGCACAGATCCAACGCTTGTTCGCGATACGCTCGAAACTAAAATTGCTTACATAGAAGAACGGCATCATCATGGAATTGGTGTATTTGAAGCGGCGGGCGGATTTGCCCCTACTATGGGAATTATTGGGACTGTTCTTGGTCTTATCAATGTGCTTTCCAATTTGTCGCAACCCGAAACGTTGGGAGCAGCTATTGCACTTGCCTTTATTGCGACATTGTATGGAATTTTGTCAGCAAATATTCTTTATCTCCCAATGGCCGTTAAGCTCAAACATAAGCATAAGGCCGAACAAGTTTACAAAGAGATCTTGCTGGAAGGTATTTTGTGCCTTCAATCGGGTGATAATCCTCGCATGGTAGAACAAAAGCTCAAGGCTTTCCTCTCTACTGGAGACGCCAAAAAAATCGAGAGCGTTAATAAACAATAGAGCGCTTTTCGTATGCCAAAAAAGAAACCGCCAGCTGCCGAAAAGGAAAATGCCGAGCGTTGGCTTCTTACCTATGCCGATCTGATTACCTTGCTTATGGTGTTTTTTGTGGTGCTTTACAGCATGAGTTCTGTGAACGCCCAAAAATTTTCGGAACTTTCAGAATCACTTTCAATTATGTTTGGCCAAACAGGGCGCAGCGGCGTTCTTGACGGAGGCCGCACTGTACTTCCCGATCCCAAAACACACAAACAGCCTCGCGAAATTACAAATACCAAGAATCGAATCAATAAGTTGATTGCTAAAATGGGACTCGAAGGAAAAATTCAGGCAACACTTCAGGAACGTGGGCTTGTAATAAGCATGCACGATACGGTGCTCTTTAAGCTCGGGAATGCTGAGCTTGGACCAGAGGCGAAAGCTGTTATGGGTAGGTTAGCACAAGTACTCACAAGCATTCCCAACGCAATTCGCATTGAAGGCCACACCGATAATATACCTATTCATACAAGTCAATTTTTTTCAAACTGGGAACTTTCTACTGCTCGAGCAACTAATGTGTTGCAGTTTCTAGCCCAAGATGATCTCATTGTACCTGATAGACTATCTGCTGCGGGATATGGTCAATATCGACCAATAGCGGATAATTCAACAGAATATAATAGGGCAATAAATAGGCGTGTAGATATCGTTGTACTCTCGGAGGAATTCAATAGGTTTGAGCCAGGTCAGACTGATACGCTTGGAACCGAAGATGTAAAAAGTCCTTTAGAAAAACTCGATTCAATAACTTCTGCCCGCGAAGCGGCTTCGGGGGAGATTAATTCCTGGATTGTGCCACAAGAAAAAACGTCCGCAGATCAACAGGCATTAAAGGGAGAACATTAATCTATGAGGTTTTTGAGAACCGCATTGTTAGTGGGTATGCTCTTTGGTGCCGCGTGGGCTCAATCTGATATTTCTGTCCTTAATTTTCCACGTGTAAATTTAGCTGCTGTTATTATTTTGGGTTCAATCATTATTCTTATCATTGGTGGTTTTGTAGTTTACGAGATTTCGCGCAGGCGACGGCAAGTCAAAGATGAAACTAAAGTAGCGCACTCGATTTTTGAAATCAATGCTCAGCGGGTTGGATTAACCGATGAAGAAGCAACCCGGCTTTACCACATTGCTGAAAGCGCCCAGGTTCCGCAAATCAATGATGTGTTTGAACAGATTGCAGTATTCGAAAGAAGCATCGACAAGGAAGTTACATCCTTTTTATCACGGGGAATTCGCCCAGAAACACGGCTTTTAGAAGAAAAAATTCTCAGCGAAATTAGGAAAAAGCTTAAATTTAATTTTCTTGAGCTTGAACACCCTCTCGTGTCAACAAGAAATATTTCGCCTGGGCAAATTGTTGCAATTTATACCAAGAATAGTCGGCAGCCCCTCATCCCGCGTGCACGCGTAACGCGAAATCATGAGTTTTATTGTGCACTTGAATTCGATCCTAAAATGAGTTTGCTCGTTGCTCCGGGAGAAATGATCCGTATTGCATTTACACGTCAGAACGATGGAGTATACGGCATTGAAGTCCCAGTTGCTATGGCCGTAAGTGGCGTTATTGAAGTTTACCATACGCTAGAGCTCAAACGACACCAGATGCGCAAAGATGTTCGCCTTGAGGTTAATCTCCCCTTACGATTTCGTGTTATTCGCCCCATTGATGCTGTGCATACTCAATCATTGGGGGAACAACCGTTTTCTGCAAAAATCGCCGATATTTCTGGGGGTGGATTAAGTTTTATCTCCGAAAAAGCTCAAAAGTCAGGCGACATTCTTTCTCTTTCATTCTCTGCAGGCGAGCAGAGCCTTATGAATGGTCTGAAAGCAAAGGTTTTACGCATTGGCCGGCAGAAAAGCGAAAAAGAGCTCTATCGGCACCATGTGCAATTTATTGAGATAGAAGAGCCTCAACGCGAAAAAATTATCAAGTATATTTTCGAAAAGCAACATCAAATTAATCAGTGGCGTTAATTCGTTGTGTTTTCCCTCCTCATAAAAATCGCATTTCTTTCCAACGCTACCATCCTCTGCAAATAAATTAAACTCCCGCAACTTTTTGGTCGATATAGTATATAGAGCGCTTAATTATTAAGCGTGTAACCAGGAGGCGGGTATGAATGAATTAAAATTGAATATGATACGTAAAGCACGGGAAGCTTATGCAGATATATTCCCTTGTACCACAAAAGGGAATCTTGAGGAGTGCTTTACGCTCGAAGGTAATCAGGTATTCTTCTGGTTTAATACTCCCGATAAAACTACCCACATGATGATGAGCGATGTAAAATAAAGGTTAATAATTGAGAAAACGAATAATGTCTATTTCTTTTATAACCTTATAAACATCGTCCTAACTTGCTAATTTTCTATAATTTAACTCATTTTTTCCTTGCATTTTATAATAAAATAGCTATACTATTAATTAAAGATTTAAAACAACAGCGGTAGTTTCTGTTTATCCATTTTTGTTGCGCTACATTTTCTTTACACTCTTTTAAAGGGGTTAGTATGGGTAATTCTCTGCGAGCGCTTTATTTAAGCGCTTTAATAGCAGCACTTCCGATGTTGTCTTTTGCTCGTAGCGGTATAGTGGATACGTTAAGAGTTCCAAAAGTCCTCTATGTAGCAACAACAGGCAACGACGCGGTTACCTACGCAGCGAATGATCTTACTCATCCTTGGTTAACCTTTGATAAGGCGCTTAAAAATGTCAAAACCGGGGACAGTGTATTCTTTCGAGCGGGCAATTATCCTGTAGCTGCAATAATCGATATGCATACTATCGGTGCTGATGGTACTGCTTCAAAACGAATTACCTTCTTGCCTTATAAATCAGAGACTGTGACAATTACCGGCGGAACCGGGGTTGACCCTTTGGTAAAACTCGAAAATAATTTTGTAACCGTCTATGGAATGTCGTTTGTGGGTGATGGAAATGGTTTTTTCTTGGGGGAAGATGCTCCGGCAAATAATTTTATTCTTAGACGCTGTTCCTATAAGATGAGAGTGGGCGGAGACAATAAGGGGTTTATACATGGGTATGGCAATAACTCATTAAATGCAATTGTTGACAGGTGCGTAATTGTTGGTCCGGGATTATATAGTAAAGGAGTGCATGGTAATACCGCAGGAATTATTGTATTTCAAACAGAAGGAGTTAAACTTCTCAATAATGATATATCGAATGTGCCAATTGGAATTTATTATAAGCATGCAAATATTCAGAGCAAAGTCAATCCAGGAATCGAGATAGCTTATAATTACATACATGGCACAGATCGTTTTGCTATGATGCTTAATTGCAATCATGCAACAATTCATGATAACCTATTTGGTGCGTCTAATGCCCCCATTGAAACCAACGAAGCTAATGGGGTTCCCGGTGGAGATGGGAACATCTTTAGCCATAATACATTCTATGGAGGGGTTTTAGAGCTTTTGTACGACACAAGTCCGGGGGATAGCGTTCCTGGGGCAATTGGAAATATCCTGCGTAGCAATATTTTTATAAAGGAAACGGGTGCTCATCGCTACGCTTCGGTTTCTCACAAAACTACATCAGATTATAACTATTACCCTGTGGGCAATATCTTTGCCGAAAATAGGGCCTATTACACATTAAATACTTGGCGAACAAAGGCAAAGACCGACACGCATTCTGTTTCGTCGGCGGTTAGTTTTATTGGTGGCGCAGCGCCAACATCTATTGCAGGGTTTGTTCTTGCGGGAACCTCTCCTGGCCGTAAAGCAGGGTCGGATGGACTTGATATAGGAGCAAATATTCTTAAGGTTGGGCCTGATAGTTTAAAGGCAACAACTATCGAATATTTACGCAATGGGATAGAATCGAAAAAACAAAATGGTGGAAGTTCTGATGTGCGCTTTATGTCAATAAGAAAAAATATGTCAGTGTTCAATGCGATGCCGTTATCGAAGCCACTCTATAATATTTTAGGAAGGTCTTTTGAACGTTCTCAAGCAGAATCGTCCATGGCACCGATAGGGACTACAATGCTCCTTGTTGTCCCAGAATAATAGAGTACCACGCGGTAGACTGTAAGGTGATAAAGAGCACCTCTCTTTGAATATTCTTTGTTACAATGTGCTGTGGTTCTCGCAGCACATTTTCCCTTGTCTGAAAAGCATATGGTTTTGAAAATGTCTGTACTAAGGTATCCGTAGTGGTAGTAAGCGGATGCTTGAGGCATTTATTTGTTTTGTTCTATTTGAGCCAATCTGCGTAAACGACACTTTTTATAAAGACTGGTATACCATGGATCAACTTCCAAAAAAGCCTTTGATGCCTGCACTTGCGGGGCTTAGGGGTGTAGGTGCATTATGGGTTGTTGCAAGCCACATGCAAATTACATTGACAAGCACGAATCCCGGTATTCGCCATCTGATGTGGCATGGGTGGCTTGCCGTAGATTTCTTTTTCATGCTGAGTGGTTTTGTTATTTCTTATGTATATCTAGAACGGTTTGCAACTCCACAGAGTTTAAAGAATATGGGGTCTTTTTTATGGGCTCGATTTATTAGAATTTATCCTGCAACAGTGGTTGTTCTATGTTGTCTTTGGCTGCCATGCTTTTTAACCCTTAAATATTTACATTTTGATATTGACCCTGAAATTATCACAAAGCAAGGCTTTATTTTGCAGGTGTTGCTTTTAAATGGTTTAGGTTTTATTGATGGAGGCGGGTGGAATGGACCTTCGTGGGCACTGAGTTCCGAGTTTGTTTTATATTGTGGTTTTCCTTTTATCGCTTTGTACATTGTACGCTTAAAAAGCAAAGTGGTTTTGTGGGTCCACCTCGCACTCGTGCTTGCAACTGTTATCGGGATTGCATTGGTTCTTTATCATGGAAACAAATTTATGCTAGCGCGGCAATATACGCTTATACGGGCATTTTCCGAATTCATTATGGGATGCTTGCTCTATAAAATTTTTAGCCAAAAATCAACCGCATCAAAAACATGGTTGGAAAATCCTTTTATGCGGAATTGGGCAGGCCTCGTTTCTCTTGGGGTTATTGTCATTATGTCGGTAGTGGTCGTTCATCCATTCTGGCGATTTTTATACCTGATCTTTTTTGGGATTATTATTTTGTCTGCAGCGCAACCTGGGGTTTTATTTACAAAGCTGTTTTCTAACCCGATCATGCAAAAAATCGGTACCTTATCATTTACTCTATACCTTATCCATTATTTCATATTAAGCATTAACAGAAGTATTCTTAAAAAATTTTTAGTTCGTGATGGGGTAGCAGTTGATATTGGATTCGCGCTTATTTCGCTCGTTATGATTTTTGCAGGAAGTTGGTTGCTCTATACCTATGTGGAAAAGCCTGCCAAGAAATGGCTTACTGCTAAGCGCCCAAGCTTACAATGAAACACCCCTGTTTTATTTCTGATGTATGGGCGCATTGTCAATAGAAATATCTGTTGGAGTTCCTTCTCCAACTGATTTTTTTGCGAGAAAGTATGCGGTAAACCCTCCTACAACTACCGCTGTCGCACAAATCCAGGCAATGGAAGATTGCATCAATTGCTTTTTCTCCGATGTATTTGTTGTAGATTCCCGTTGGGTGTCGGCTGCCCCTCGATCTATCTTCCCTGAGGTTTTGGCACTAGGTTTTATGCTTGGTGGTATAATGGCAACATTCGGGGATGCAAGGGAAATAGATGTTTCTAAAAGATTCTTTACCATTGCAGCAAGCGCTTGGGATTGTTGCATACTTGGAATAGCACTCATTCGGCTGGTGGTAGATTTAAGAATCTTCTTGTTGACAACATCAACAAGAAGAAGCGATAGGACAATGGAATTCTGAGTTTTGTTTGCGTACCCTCCGATTGTGATTTGGGCATAGAGATAGTTTCCGTAATCCACAAGACACGAGAGCGTTGAACAGGGCTTAAAAGAAGCGATATACTGAGCTGCTAAAATCTGGTCTGTCAATGCTTTGTCTAAAAGGATCCACCGCTGATCGGATTTGACTGTGGTTCTTATTTGTTCCGAAAGTGCAATTGTTTCTTTCTTTGAAAGTGTCTTCGAGTTTACCAGGTCAGAAACGGCGAGTACATTTTGGGCATTCACTAAATCTACAAAAAGCACTAAGAACGCAAAGATGCTTAAGCAAAATATCCGTGTTTTGGTTTTCATAGGCAAACCAGTTGTTTGGTAAAAATAAGAACTTTCTTCGTTGTTTCTTCGATACGATACGAAAGAAAATAGGTGCCAGCGGACACTTGAGTTCCATGAAGGTTATGTAGCATAATCGTATGCTTATACATGCCCGGGGCAGGTGCATCTTGTACAAACCGATAGACCATTTGCCCTTTGGTGTTAAGCAACATAAGGGTTACTTTGTGTACGGGGATGAATGGGACGTTATAATGGACGGTAATATGATTAACAAAGGGATTTGGGTAAACATGACTAAGACCGGGTGGTTGCCTCAATATCGATGAAAAGGATGTAAGGTAGGATGTGGATCCTGCAGCTAGAAATACAAATTGTTCTTCTTGTGGGGCAATACATTGGTAAGCCGATTTGATGAGGGTCATGAGACCTGATTCCTTCTGAGTAAATAATGCCGTGGAGTAACCTTGTGGAAAGTTATACCGATCTGGTGTTGAAAGATTAATTTGTTGGGTGGTTGATCCATTATTGACAATCTTTATGCACGCAAACAGACCATCCTTTAATCTTTTTTCTGTAAAAAGATTCCCACATGCATGCTTGGATTGTAAATCAAAAAATGTAACAGAAAGTGGCCCAAGAGAGGGTGGTGGGGGGTATTCTCGTTTTTGCAGTGCTTCATCCCCTCCACCTAGGTACAGTGTGGATAATGGTTTGTTATCGCTCACAGAACAGAGAACCTTAACATTCCACCCTGATTTTTGATTGTCTGCTGAGAGCCTTTTTTGCAGCCCACCTTGGGTAGTGCACGTTGGCGGGATATAAAGTGTTACAGGAGAGTGCCCCTCGTAGAAAAACGCATAAGGATTAGAACTCCCTGCCAGCATAGTTGTATCGAGACTATTTTTCCCTGGCATGTTGGGGAGAAATAGTGGTTCTGTTATGTAACTTTGCCCAATTTTATTCCACTTGTAAACATTCAGTGAATCGAAGATAGTTTGTTGAATTTGTTTACCGCTTGCCAACGCGATGCTTTTTAATGATATGGGGAAATTAAATGGCAGTGAGAAATCTGTCCAATCGGAGGCTGCAATTTTTTGCGCAAAAGTGTCGGTGAGAGATGGTGTAATGGCGGGCCCAAAATGCGCACTTCTGGCGTGGGCCGATTTAAGCCATAAAACCTGGCCGGGAACGAGATTAAATTGTGAATCTGCACTCGTGCTATATTCGGCATACTCTACTTGCGGGCTTGTTTGGGTGGGGTATGAATTCCACTTTAGCAATCGCCCTTCTTTTTTATCGTACGAGCCATTGCTAAAGACAGAAGAAAGGGCAAAGAGAGCTCTTGTAGAATCTGGTTTAGCTGTAACACTTATCGGAGTCCAGGTTAATTCGGGAATAGCAATATCATCACAATTAGTAGCAGTACGTTTGACGGGTCGGGAAAACTTTAGCGTATCTGAATCGGTGCTGTTGGTTAGTATAAGAAATGCCCCAAAGCCAGAGCATTCGCTCATTAATACCGCAGGCACGTGGATCTGGATCGCATTCTGATTGTTGGGTAGTGAGATAAATTGTGCCCCAGCACCAGAGATTTCTTCAGGTTTTTGCGAACCGGTTCCAGCAAACAAACGTAAAGCAATTTCTGCGGAATTTTTGTTGACTATAAGGGTATCAAGCCAATCAGTTGAAGCATTTATTGCTTTGGATTCCTGATTGGTTGCTGGAATCTCGAAAGAGAATATTGACACAGTAAAAGGATCTGAAAGGCCATTAGGTCCTCGTGCAAAAACAACGATGCTATCAGTAGATAGTGATAAGAGCTTTCCCGTTATAATTCCTGTATTCGTGTCAAGGACTAGGCCAGCAGGTGAATCTGGTGCTGAGTATGAAATCGGGTTGCCGATTGCCTCAATCTGATAAAAAAAAAGTTGCCAAGGGGTGCAATAACCATGGGTTTTCCAATAATGACGGGTACTGTAGATTGGGTGATTTTTATAGTTAGGGCAAAAGGAGCCGATGCACCGTTTCTGTTGTAGGCACTTGTAGTTATTACAAAGATGCCAGTATCTGTGGGGGTTCCAGTAATTTTTCCTAGGATTGTGTCAAGAATGAGTCCTTTAGGAAGCGCTGAAGAAGAAAAACGAGTGGGCTTACATGAAGCGATAATGGCATAAGAGAATGCAAGATCCTTGATTCCAAAGGCTTTTGACTGGCTTGTAATGAGTGGTTTCGCTTTTGATATGCGATATACATCTGCACCCATATCACGACCGTCGCTTGCTCCTTTTAAAGCACCTCCGCCAATAATTTCGAAATCTTCTATGGAAGTGAATCTTTTAGAATAATTTGCAAAGCGTGGACTTTCCTGAATGGAGTTTTTATCTTGTGTGGGTGCATGTGCTTTCCATTGAGAGAGCGAATAGGTTTGATCAAATTCGCGGAAAATGGTTGTTCCATCGGTATTAAAATATGAATTATAATTTGAAATAGTCTTATGGACAAGGCCTTGGGTCGCTCCGCCTAGATTAATATGAGGCCAGATTGCCGCTTCTCCAAGTTCATTATTAACGCCTGCGGTTATATTATTGATGAGAGTGTCGGCCATTGCCCCTTGTTCACCAGACATGCCCAGTTGGCCACCCCAATTAATAACAATGCTATTTGTAAAGTTGTAGATTGTGTTGTGTTCGATCCTGCAATTGCTTCCGCCAGTTCCACCAGCGTCTTCCCAAATGTTAATGCCATAAACGCTTTCCTGATTTGAAGGTGGAATATTGACAATAAGATTATTATAGGCATAAATGCGGTCTGTTGAAAGCATTAAAGCAGAAGTTTTACAGCCATGAATATAATTGTCGTGAATTTGACATTGGTACTGGGCCGTACCGCGGTGCTTGTAAAAAATGCCACTCGAGAACAAGCTGATATCATTGTTGTAAATTTCGTAGTTGCCATCGCCGTAGAAAATCAGGATCCCGCAATAATTAAGATTGTCGGTACCGCGGCCTATCATGGTGCAGCCCCGAATAATAATTTTTCCTCGGGCCGATTCGTTTATCATTACGCATGCAGAATTATCTGGAGAGATGCGCTGTTTGAGGTATTCGAAACGGCAATTGCTGATAGTAATGTTTTTGGTAGGATAATCGCTCCCAAGCCAGATGCTAGTTCTATATGCATTGATAAAGCGGATGCTATCTATGACTATGTTTGAATCCGGTCCACCAAGACCTAGGTTAAAAATCCCTCCTAAATTACCTATTCCCATAGCGGTATCGCCATTAATGGTAGCCATTTCTCCCGGATATGAGCGAATGACAATAGGGGCAGCAGTTGTTCCACTATTCCCAATACGAATATCGTTCTCATGATATTCCCCTCCTCGTAAATAGAGAGTGTCACCAGCTTTAATCGGGGATGGATTTGTAGAAGAAACTTTACAACCCGCAGTTCCACCACACGTTGCAAAAGCTATAGATTGCCAGGGCTTTGCTAAGGTTCCAGGATTGGAATTTGCTCCGCTTGGCGATACATATTGAGCTTTGCCACAAATTATTGAGGCTGACACTAAAAGAATGAGAATACCAAACTTTAGGTGAGTTGTTGCCTTTGCCATTTATTTCCCCATAAGCTTTTTAAGGTCACGAAACGATTGTTTTTCAAACAGAAAAATGTAGGCTCCAAATATGATGCTGCCTGTTATAAGCATTTGAAAAAAATCTGAATGATACGAATGCTGTGTAGGATGAATTGCTCCAATAAGAAACCGTACTACATAAATAGCAGCAATAATAGCCACTGAAACAAAAAGTGAACTTGAAATTTTACTAAAATATTCACGAATAGGGATAACATTCCGATGGAGTGTGAATATAATCCAACTCAAGCATATCAAACTGTATAAGTACATCCAGGGGATTGTGAGAGCTGCAAAACTGTGCCGAGCGGCAAAGAAAATTGCCAGAGGCATGAGAATTGTTTTCACAATGCTGAGGCGAAAAAGTAGGTATGTCCTGCCTTTGGCAGTATGAAGTAAATTTGCCATTTCGCAGAGAGAGTCAAAAAGCTTGGCAATACTAAAAGCTTTAAAAAATGGAATTGCCGGCGCCCAGGTTGGTCCCCCAATAGTCAATACTATTTCGGCCCCAAAAAAGAAGCAGCTAATAAAAAGAGGTATCATAATAAGAGAATAATATCGAGTCACTTGCAGGAAAAGTGTGTGACACCGTTCTTCGTTATCTTGATAGCGTGAGAAGAGCGGAAAAAGGATCTGCTGAAATATAGGCCATATTTTATCGAGAGGAAAACTTGCAAAGGTTACTGCATATCCATAAAATCCAACAAATGTCGCATTGAAAAATCGTCCAACAATAACTTTATCGAGAGTTTCGAATATTTTAAGTAATGAGGATGAACCTGCAAGATTAATACCAAAACGCAGGAATGGTTTTGCTTCCTGAAATGAATAATGCAATGAGGGCCGCCATTTTGAAGCAATGAACATTCCGAGCACTTTGGTGATGCGAAGGGTTATTACACCAATGATAAGCGTATAAACACCAAATCCATTGAGTGCTAGAGGAATAATAACCGCATTTGAAACGAGCATACTGATTATATTGATGATACCAATTTTTTTAAAGCCAAAATCTCTCTTAAGTAAATTAAAGGGCACCGTCATTGTCGAGCCAATGATAAAAAGGGGTGCAATTAAAAATGTCACGGGGATTGTGCGTGGTTCTTTCATGATATACGAAGTAGGGTACGCAAGTGCAAAGCAGGAGATGCTTAAGAGGAGGCCTGTCCCTAATGAAAACCAGAAAATGCTAGAGAGGTTTTTTTGTGTGATCTCTTTTTTTTGAACAATTGCCGATCCTAAGCCAAATTCGCTGAATATTTCCATATACGCTGTTAATATTGCAGCCATGGTCATAAGCCCATAGTCTTCGGGTTTAAGCAACCGTAGCACCACCATAGTAAACACCCACGAGAGTGTTTGAGAAACAATGGTGAGGGATGCAAACCAAGCTCCACTTTTTGCAGCTTGTTTTTCTAATGACAGATGAGATCCTTTTTTTGAGAATAGAGTGCTGCAAGGCTTTGAGTACTTTGCTCGATAGTAAACGAACTGCTTTGTATCGTTGTGGAGGGAGTCTTGGGATCTCTTTGTTTTTTTGATGCGCGTTGCAGCGCACGTACCCAAGATTCGATGGGTGCTAAAGGATTTACCCGTTCGATAAGATTGGTGCATACATCTGCTTCTGCAGGGATAGTGGTTGATACAACACACGGCAGCCCTGCAGCTTGCGCTTCTATAAAAGCAAGCCCCAGTCCCTCAAAAAGCGAAGGAAATAGAAAAATGTCCATTACATTAAGCATGAGATCGGGGATGTCTGTCCTGTTATCAAAAAAAATAAAGTTATTTTGCAGGCCTGATTTGTTAACAAATGATTTAAAGGAGAGAAGCAGATCTCCAGAGCCAATTAGTAAAAAGGTAAAGTGAGGGTTTGCAGGAATAAGGCTTTTGGCTATTTCTGCAATGAGAGCATGGTTTTTTTGTGGTGTAAAGCGTCCAACATGGCCTATAATTTTTTGAATTGGTGCAATGCCAAAAGATTTTCTCATTTCACCTGAATCTTTAGGTTGTGCAAAGGTTGATAAATCGATTCCGCAATGTAAAACTTGCCATTTCTTGTTGGAACGCCATGATGTGCCAAAGAGGTCGTAGGCTGCATCCTGGGAGCAAGAAATCCCACAGGTTGCGAATTGATGTATTAAAAGTTGCGTGAAACCTTCGTATAGTTTACGTTTGCTATTCTGTGTACGCTGCAGTCTTCCGTCGATGTGACTATGAGCAATGCGAATTGGAACCTTTTTTAATGCCGCAAGAGCAAGAATAAAACCACTAAAGTGATGTAGGTGTGAATGCACTACATTGTATGGACCATGCTCTTTAAGCAGTTTGGCAAAATTCCAAGAGAAGGCAAAGAGGTTTGGAAGTCCTTTGCAGTAGATGATTTTACCACCTAATGCTTTTATTTCGTTATCGTAAACACCAGGAAAATCGGTTTCAACCAAAAAGTCGAGAGAAAAGCGTGATCGATCGATCGTGCGCATAACGTTCATAAGCCATGCTTCTGCACCACCATGGCCCATCCATTTCATGACATGCAGTACCTTAATCACGATTCAGCTCCTTAACCATAGTGCTAAAGCCTTTTACATAGATTTCTTCCGAGAGGCGTGCAAGAGCCTCCACGTGAGCTTTTTGTGCACAGGAGTCTGCAAATTGTTTGTCGCCAAGCATTCGTCTGATACAAGCAGTTAGCTGATCTACATTTTCTTTTTCAAAAAGCAATCCGGTTTCTTCGTGGCGAATCATGGTTGCAGTTCCGCCAACATTTGCAGCAATAATTGGTTTACAGCTTGCCATTGCCTCGATAATAACGCGGGCTAAGCCTTCGGTGCGTGACGCAAGAACATAAACCGAGCATGATGTCATAAGCGAAATAACTTCTTCGTATTCAACAGAATTGCAGAGTTCGATACGGAGGTTCCCATCTGCCATTTTTTCAAAATATTCCCGGCCATCTGGATTCCAGCCCACCACCTTCATAGAATATTCTGGAAATTCTGGGGATATTTTTTTGAAGGCTTCTATTAAAAGGTCGACCCCCTTAAGGTACCAGGGAAATCCCATGAGTAGCAAAAACTTTTTATCCTCTTTTGGATGATTGACAAAATGTTGAATAGGGACAAAGTCGTGAAAGGAAAAAACTTTAGATTGATGTTTTTTTTGCAAAGATAGTGTTGAGAATTGTTCTGGGTAAAGGGTCTTTATTGCATTGCATCTGGTAAGGACCATTTTTGTAAACCAGAGCGCCATAGAGTCTTTGATTTTTTCCGAAAAGGTGAGGGTAATTTCCCCCTTACGATTAAATTTAAGGGCTTCTTTAAAATTGCCATTTACTTCGATGATATTTTTGATTCCACTTATTCGAGTGATAATAAGTGCTGTTAAGCCTGTTACTAATGGATTAGGCGAAATAACCGCAGCATATTTCTTTTTTTCTTTGTAACGCAAGCGAATAAATAGAGATAGTGTTGAAAAAAAAGTTGTAGTATTCCGAATAAATCCATTACCCGCATAGTATGGAAGTTCGTGGAATGTAAATGATCCAGCCTGAGTAAAACCACTACTGCTTTTTAGTACGGGGGCTATAATGTCGCCGCCGAATTGCTTGCTGAGCCATTCGAATCGGAGGCAATAAGAAAGCGATGCCTTTGGCATTGCTGGACCGGGAGCTATAAAAAGAAGCTGAGGTTTTTGAGAGGTCATTAGTTTATAAATTTCTAGGTTTACTCATAAGATAAAATCATGGTTGTACCGATTAAGGCAGTTTAGTTTTTATGATGGTTTCAAATGTTTATAGTAAGTGTTGCATAATGTCCGCGCACTTTCGAGAGCGCTTGCCTGCACGTTACATTGAGTTTGGGCTAATGTTTTCGAAAGCTCATTACGATTTTGTATTGCCTGAAGCACAGTAACCTTGAGATTGTGGATGTCGGGGTTGTTTAAATCGTAGGTTGGACATTTAAAATTGTGCTCGATAATATTGTGCATGCGACCATCTTGCCTCACAGTAAGAGCCATGCAAGGAGTTTTAGCACTTGCTGCACCAATAAGCGCGTGGGTACGTTCGCCAAGAACAAAGGTGCATATGCTCATGATACCTTTCAGTTCTTCTGCCTCGTACTCTGTGGTAATGCTCGAAAAATTTTGTTTGGTAGTTGTGTCAAGAGCATTGAAAATTGCTTGATTAGTGATGCGGTCGTCGTTATTGCTGGTTGGCCCAATACAATGAGGCAAAAAGACAAAATGGGCATCGATATTTTTACAGAGGAATGATACCAGGTCTACCCAAAGGTCAACCCTCTTCAAATGTCTCTGTTCTGGTGAGAAAGATCCCAATTCTGAAAAGGTGTTTTCGAACACTACTCCACCCTGAACTGGGACTAATGCAATAATCGGTTTATCCAGTGGGATATTTTCGGTTTTTAGTATCTCGTGGGCACGATCTTTGGTACACGCTGGCATAAGCACTGCAGGATCGGGAAAAAGCTTTATTTTGTTTTCAGGAATAGTATTATCAATAAGAAATTGTTTTGACCCTTGGTCCCGAACAATGCACAACGATGCATGTTTAATAGCTAATTGCAGCAAAGTACGTGATTTGATTGACGAAATTCGGCCTTTATTGCCATCTACTCCGGCGCCGTAAATTGCTACAGGTTTATGCAAAATTTTGGCCATGAACACAAACCAAAAAAGTTCGTAGCCTAAAAATCCGTTGTGTCCAATAATAAGAAAATCGGTACGAGCAATCGCATTGTAAAGATCGTCGCGAATAATAGCATAAGCAAGTTTTTTGGAAATGCGGGCAATGAGCGCGTACAAAATCATGGTGGCCCACATTGTATACGAATGGATTGCGCGCCGCTTAATGGGCGAGCTCTGATATTTATTAAAAACATCAAAAAAATCGGTGCCGCCAACAATAGAAATGAGCGGGCTATAACGCGCAGTGTCATCTTTTACCCAGGGGGAGAAAAGTGAAAGTTTTACTGGCACAGCAAATTCTTTAAGAGCTTGTTGAATCCCCCGCAAAATAGCAGTTTCTCCTTTGTTAAGAGAGGTGATTGGTTCGGGGATTAAAACATTGATCATGCTACCGCCTTGCTTGTACCTGATTGATGCAGATAGAGTTTTTCGTATTTACGAGTCATTGCTTGTGCGCTAAAATGAGTTTTGAATGTTTGTTTACCTTGTTGGGCAAACTGTTTACGAAGGATTGAATCGCTCATAAGCCGTTTCATTGCCTTTGCGAGTTCGTGTACATCGTTTGGCGCAACCAAAAGGCCATTTTCTTCGTTAGTTATGGCAGTAGAAATACCGCCTACTCGAGAAGCTATTATAGGGCATCCTGCTGCGAGTGCTTCTAAAAGTACCATGGGTAATCCTTCCCATAATGAGGGAAGAACATAGATATCAAAAAGAGAGAGCAGCGCACCGATATCGAGTCGAGGGCCTAAAAATTTTACCTTTGTATCAATTCCCAAGCTTTTTGCTTGTTGCTGCAATTGTGCATCTAATGGTCCAGTGCCTGCAATAAGCAGCATGCAGGGTGCGCTCGATTCAGCTACTTGTTTAAACGCCTGCAAAAGAATTCCAATAGCTTTTTGTTCGCATAATCGTACCCCTATACCAAAAAGCAAACACTCTGGGGGGATAGAAAGAGATGCTCGCAGAGCTTGATTATCAAATATTTTTTCGTAAATGTCGCCACAAATACCATTAGGAATAGTTACTACTTTTTTAGGTGCTATTTTTTCGTACGCAACGAGGTTTTTTGATGTGTGGTCGGAAACACCAACTACCTTATAGGTAAACCATGAAAGTATGCGCTCAATAACCATATATCGCCATTTGTCAGGAAATTCGCGCGCATGGTCGGTATGTATGATGGTGGGTAATATGCCAGCGCATAAGGCTCCCATAACACCATCCATAAAGGGCTGCGTATTATGTGTATGAATCGTATTTGGTTTGAAACGACGTATCAGCGCAGCAACTTTAAGAAAAGAGAAATAGTCTACACCATTTTGTTTTTGCTCGATAAGATAAACGGGAATACCACAATCGAGTATATCTTGCGTAAAGTCACCTTTGTCTCGTAAGCACACTACACAACATTCAAAAAAATCCTGATTAATTGTTTGGCACAGGGTGGCAACAACGCGCTGAAGCCCCCCAATGGCAAGGTCATGCGTAATAAGCATGACTTTATGTTTTGGAGGTGGTAATGGATTCTTACTCATTTGTTGGCTTGCTGCGAAGAAGGATTGAAAAGATAGTTTGTATCACCATCACTGCCAATAGTAAACGCAACGTCTTGACTCATGGCTTTAAGAACGGAGCTACGAAATTGGGGATCGTGCAGGTGTGGATAAAATTCCTCACAAGGATACGAAGGAATTGAGCTTGCTTCCTTTTGTTCTTTGTTTTCGGCAAGAAATATATCGAGCGGTTTTATGAGTTTAGCAGGATTGCCACCATAAATTGAATTTGGAGGAACATCTTTGGTGACTACCGATCCCGCTGCCACAATGGCATTAGGTCCTATGCTTATTGAGGGAAGCAGAATACTACCAGCTCCTATAAAGCAGTTGTCGTGGATGGTAATTGTTCCAAGACGTGCGTAGCCGGCAATTCCAAACATGCTTGCATCGTGATTTAAAAACCGAACATCAGGGGCGATAATGGAATTATTGCCAATTGACGTAAGAAAAGAGTGTGGCGGATCGAATCGAACACCGGGTGTGATTGTTACATTTTTGCCAACGTGCATGCCAGCATGAATGTGAGTTTGTACATATTTTCGAAAGCGCCAGAGTGCGAAAGAATTTTTAAAGGCCATAAGCAATTTGAGCATTATGCATTGCCTCTTAGAGTAGTTGTGACGACGCTGTGCGCGCTTGGTCGAAAACAGACCATATTAATTTTTTAAATTTACCACTACGATACAAAATAATCTTTTCCCATTGCTTATAAAAATTCTGAAACATATTTTTGCAGATTATTCAGCTAGGTCTTAAGGCCAACCGCAAACAGCTCACTTGTATTGATCTTCATCCACTTTTTATGCTTGATTCTCAAGGAAATCTTGATTCAAGTTTAATTAATGATGGACTGCATCTGTAGGTTTCTGCCTACCTCATCTGGAAAAAGCACTCATGCCTTATATCGATACTACGGGCAGGAGCTGATTGCTTATTGCATTAAGATTGCACCAAGCCGAAAATCTATCGTATCTGCATGTTTGTTATTGATATAAAGACAGCTGCGAGTCCTCTTGCCTAGATGCATGAGTCTTCCATTGACGGTGGTTAGGGGTTTTGAAAGATCGACCACCAGGGTGTCCCATCCCCCTGTTGATGCCAATGATTGTTGATAGCGATTTACATAATCCATTGACCCTTTTCCATCATAAATAAAGAGTTCAAATTCGAGTTGCTGTGGATTCATTTGACGTACGGCAATTTTGATTTGGTTATGTTTCCAAACGGTTTTAGGGAGCCAGTTTATTTCGAGCCCTGGATATTCCTGTAAGGGAAACCCGCGGACCTCGAGCACGGTGTCTTTACACAGTGAATCGAGAACAAATGAAAAATTCTGGTGACAATGATATATGAGGTAACGAGGTATCGGAAGGCCTTTAGTGGTAGATTTTTGTGGTTGCATAATTTGACATCCACTCATAAACGAAATGAGTAGAAGTAGAATAACTAATTTACATGAGGCATATCTCATAAAGCCATCCTGCGCACAATTGGCAAAAGCTTAATGTCATAGAGTGTGGGCGGAACGAGAAACCGAATGGGAAAAAAGCTCAGTCCAATACCTGTGGAGGTGATGACATGCTTAGGCAACTTATTGTGAACATAGCGCGGATCTATGGTGGAAGCGTATAGGTTTAAAAATGGTTTGAGAAAGGCAATTTGTGCACCGTGAGTATGGCCTGCAAAAACGAGATTATATGAAGCAAGTATATCATCGGACATGAAAAGAGTGTTATGTACTAGCAGGATTGAGAATCGTGTTGTATCGGGCGCATTGAGCTTGAAGGTTCCGGTCCCTCCCCGCGTTGCTTCATCGAAACCATAAAATTGGAGGTTGTCATTAGTAAAAAGTGCGCCATTATTGCGCAGATATGAAACAGTTTTGGGAAAGGAGTCTGTGGCGGGCCTATATACAAGTGAACAGTAGAGACATTGCCGGTTTTCTTCGCACATATCCGAATTGCCAATAATACAAATAACAGGGGCAATTGCTGCGCATCTCTTTATAAAGGTTAGTGCTTGGCGATGGTCTTGTGTATGATGATTTTCGAGATCTCCAGCAAGGCAAATGTAAGTAGGCTTAAGCGCTGTTATTTTGTCAAGCACTTTTGTGGGGAGCGTAGAATCGGAACGGAGGTGCATGTCGCTTACAAGAACTATTGAGAGGGGGTTATGAATTTTTGCCGAGGCAATGGTCAAATTGCTACAATGTAATTGCCTGGGTTCAATAAATTGGGCATACAGAAAAAGAAGTATGGCAATTCCTGCAGCGCTTCCAAGGATTGATATAGTAAGTTTGGGTAAGAGGAGTTTACGCATGCTGCCTTTTAGTAAATTAATAATTATCCGATTTCAATCACGCGACTATTTTTCCAGTCGAACGAATTGTTGACTGTTGCAATATCGGTGCAGGGGAAGTCGGAAATAAGTTTTGCGAGTTTAGAAAAACCACTCCCAAGACCATAATAAGCCTTAAAACGCCGTGTAAGCGATAACCCGGGAATGAGCGGTTGCTTTGGGTCGAAATCACGTGGATGAAAATAGGTCATGACATACGGGGATTGATACATAAAGTGCTTAATGAGCCAGTATGGAAATAATCTGAAATATCCTCCACCCGAGAATACAATTTTTTTAGACGCCAGACTTCCAAGATTTATGGGAAATTCTTTGAGGGCCCCGTGTGGTGTTTTTATAATTACTGGTCCTGCAGCCCCAAAATCGGGGAAGCCTCCATGAGAGCGGTGGGCAGGAAAAATCGAGCTATCTATTTCGATACCGTTTTCTATAAGAATGTCAAGTGCCCACGTGCACTTCCGTGTGAGCGAAAACCCCGGAGACCTAAAACAGCGAATTTTGGTTCCCGTGATATCTTGCAGAATTGCAAGGGATTTGGCTACATCTGCTGCAAAAACGTCAGGTGTTTGCTCGTATACGAGCTGATGCAGGTTTGTGTGCGAACCAATTTCAAATCCACGGGTATGGATTGCTTTAATAAGATCGGGGTATTTTTTGCCAACCCACCCAAGACAAAAAAATGTTGCTTTTATATTCTTTTGGTCGAGAAGGTCCAGAATGCGTTGTGTGTTGTTGATAATGCGAGAAGGAAATGTCTCCCAGGACGATGCTGTTTTTGTTTGCGCAAGATCCAGGAGGTGAAACCAGTCTTCTATATCGAAGGTAAGGATAGTTGTTGGGATAGGCATATCGTTAGCGATTCCACCACAGAAACAATACATACATAAGAACAAGCCAGATTGGTGTTGCAAGTGCTGCAAGAATTATGGCTGTTTTAAGAAATTCATTGCTGCGCATACGTTCCATATGATCGACAAGGCGCTTTAAGCTGAAGTTGAGATAGACCATTTTCAGAGGTATGTTCACAATATCGTATACTTCTTTTTTAAGATACGGCTCAACTTTTATCATCTCTTCGTCTTTAGCTGCAATGAGAAATATGGGATTACGGCTATATACTCGAAATGAGCGAAAAAAATGGCTTGGTTCGCGAGGTAGCGTTGGAACGTCGATGATTACAATAGCATGTTTAGTCTCACGAAATTTGCGTAAACCACCAATGCGCGAGTCGACATAGTCGACAAAATAACCGTACCCGGTAAGCAAGGTAACCAGGTCATTACGGAGCCTACCGTCTTTACTTATGACAAGTAGCCGAGTTCGGTGTTTTCTGAAATCATCCTGCAGCGACACGGTGATGTTCCTTTGGTTGTTGAGCAAATGGTTCGCGCATTGACTTGGGTACTCGGGCAAGGGTATAGAGCTTTTCCATAAGAATTGGAATATACACAGGGCGCCTGTAGAATGTTACACGCGAGAGTGTGTGCGTTTCATTAGGTACGCTTTCACCGTTTATGACATCTGAAATAAGTACGACAAAACACTTGTGTTTTTGAGCATATTCGGATGCTTGTTTGAAGCTATTCACAAACAATGTTTCGTCTTGATTTACAATAATTGCAACAGCACAGTCTTCGAGGCACTTGGGCTCTGCGTTAGAATCGACAAAGGAAAAAGCAAAAGAAGCTTGTTTAAAACTTAAGAGTGCATGACGCAAAATTTCATCGGTGTTGACAACTGCAACTTTAATACGGCGTAACGCATCTGATCCATGGTGCAAGGGTACGCGTCGAAACATTTTGAATATACTGTCATAAAAATTGAGACGGTAGAGAATGAAAAATATCATGATGCATAGATAGCCAATCACCAATGAGCCAAGAAGGGCAGGAACGCGAGATACAATAATTGCAGAAGCACAAAATGTGGCAGCAATACCATGCAATAAAAATGAGGTTTGCTGATGTCCCATTCCTCTATAAATAAGCCGGTGGTGGATATGTTCGTTATCGGGCAATCCCATTCTGCCAAGTGCTTTGGGCCAGGAATATCCTTGGCGCACAGCGCGAACAAAACGGCGTGTCATGGCTGCAAAAACATCGAGAATGGGAAATCCTGCAACCAGCAATACAACAACAAAAGATGAATACGAATCGGGAAGTCGAGTAACGTGTACTGCGAGAATAGACAGGATCATACCCAAAAAGAGTGAGCCCGTATCTCCCAAAAATGCTCGAGCAGGGGAGTTGTTGTGAAACATAAAACCAATGATAACGCCTACAAGAATCATGCAAATGTAAACTACGCCAAATGCGCCCGCATTGTAAGCCAAAACGCCAACAGCGATAAATCCAATTGCCAACACCCCGCTGGCAAGGCTATCGACGCCGTCTATAATATTGGATGCATTGGTAATGCCAACCATCCATAAAACCGAGATAGGAATACCAATCCACCCAAGCTGAAACATATGGCCGGCGATGCCTATTTCTGTAAAGTAAATTCGATAAAGAACAGCAATTTCAAATGCGATCAGAATTTCTAGCAGAAATTTTGCTTTGTTATTAATCTCAAGAAGATGAATATCATCTATTGTACCGACGGTAGCAATACAAACTGTCGCAAATAGTATAGACCGAAGTACTGATATGTCAACAAGTGAAAAAAGATGAGGAAAGAGAAACCGCCAGAGCCACAAAATAAGAAGAAACGAGGTTATAACGGCAAGTCCCCCAATCCGAGGTACAACTCTCTGATGAACTTTCCGATGCCCTGGGGAATCGCAGAAAAATTTGCAGAGAGGGCTTTTGATAAGAAAGAGGAGGAGGAAATATGAAACAGCGATCGCGGCAGTAGGTATTACTAATAAAAATTGAGTAGAAGGAGAAATCGTTCCCATAAATAAAAACCTTTAATCTATCTTTTCGCGCCGAGTAAATAAGGGTACTCTTAAGTTATTGATTTATAGTAGCTTTTTACACAATGCAAAATGTTCCTTTTTTAATACAATTATACAAATAATTTTATGCATTTTTTTGTTTTTGATGTAATATGCTCTCATCCAAAACTATTGCGCAATTATTGTGCCATGAGGTTTATCAGGTCTATTTAGCAGCGATTAATATCAAAAACTGTGTATGAGCTTATAAATTGTTGGATGGCATTGTCTCAATTTGATATTTTTTCTCAATTTCGTATTGTTTTCTTAGTCATATTCGGGTTTCAATTCCAAATTCGACATTTTTTTTAAGCCAGACCCTTTGGATGGGTTCCTAACTCGTGTTTCTGGCTTGAAAATTCGTTTCTGGGCGTGGCACAGATATTGCATTAGTATATACGTAGAGTTTTTAAAGCTAGAATAAATGTAATACCATTAGAAAAAGGAGCTTGTATGTTACTATCGTTATTTACTTTTTTTGGAGTAATTGTTGTTATGGTTTCATTTGGTTGGATCGGAAAGCATAAAGAAACGAAAACTGTTTAAGATTTGCATCTAATTTGCACTTCGTAGTAGTTTCTTTTACATGAAAGCATATGTATATTGGTCCTTTATCCCCAAAAATGAGTTTTCTGCCGAATTAAAGCGAGTACTTGAATGTCTTCCTCAATCATTCCTTGTACCTATCTCTAAAAAACAAATTTTAAATGATCAATTAGCATCAACGGTTGGGAAATATCTCCTTAAGCATTGCTTGGGTCATTGTGGGATTTCTTCGGATCATCTTAAAAATCTTGTTCTCGATAGCAATGGTCGACCTTACATTCCAGGAATAGGCGATTTTAATATCTCGCATTCTGGGGATATTGTTGTGTGCGCGTTTTGTCAGGACGGCCGGGTTGGGGTAGACATAGAAAAAATAGGGAAATTAAAAAGCGATGATTTGGGGAGCCAACTCTCATTATCGCAGAAAAAAAAGATCGATTCCGCAATCAATCCCGCCCGTGCATTGTATGATCTCTGGACGCAATGTGAAAGTGTTCTCAAGGCTGATGGTGCTGGGCTTAGTGCTTCTCTTAAAGATATTGAGCTTGCCGATGGGCATGCAATCTTTGCTTCAAAGAAGTGGTTTCTTTATCCGTTGACTTTAGAGCAAGGCTACGCTGCTTACCTGGCTACAAATAATGCATCTGTAGAGATATCGTATCATTCCCCGTGTAGTGCATAACAAAAGCGAATTATTCTGAAGCATTGAGCTCAAATAAAAACCCTGAGTAAGCTACGACATCGTAGTCGGGGCAAAATGGAATTTTACATTGCTTTTCTGGGTTAAGCCAATCATCTATCAATGTGTAGCCTTGAGCTTTAATATCATTTATAAAAGTGGTTCTGTTTTGAATGGAATACGGGCAGATTGCGACACCAATGTTTTGTAGCGTTACAAAGTGTTGTAAATCGGTTAACGGGACTCCCGAAATAAGAATCCATTTTGGTTTGTTTGACAAGGTACTTATCATTTCGGCAAGCGATGATTGAAGATATTGTAATGAACCTGCTGCAAAAAAAATTGATGCTCCGGATGCATCGGCAAGAGATGGTGTAAAAGATAGATGTGATACACCTTGTGTTCCTTGAGCATAGATTTTACCTTCTGCAATTATTGCAGGTAAATCACACACCTTCCAGGTAAAATTATTGGGGTAGTTGAGATAACGTGTATAAGCATAATATTTGACGCCAATATGCCCTCCAAAATCAAATAGTGTTGTATGCCCTTTTGAAATGAGCCGAGATAACCAAAACATGATAGCATAATCGCGCGGATTAATTTGATTGATAAGATCGTAGTGCTTATGCGCAGCCAGAGCGGAATCATAGCTTACAGGTAGGTTTATCGGGATAGCTTTTGTAGCAGCATTGAAATTAGGATATATTCCGAAATAAGTACCTTTAAATGCAAAAAAATTCTTTATATAGTGCTTACTTAAAAGTAGTTTTCTAAAGATTACGATACTGTGCTTAGCTGCTTTTGCAGCACGATCAAGTATACTCATGAAGACTTACTTTCGGTTTGACATTGTGTGGCCAGACCCACTATTTTTTTATGCTGACAAATAATACTTTGGTTTAGCAAAATTTTCGCTTCATCCAGTCTGCAACTGCTGCAAACATTGCAGCGCGCTCGCTTAGTTGCACAAATAAATGGTCGGAATTTTTAAAGTACAAAAGTTCGGCCTGATTTTTAAAATCAACTTTTTTGAACATGTCCCAAAATTGATTTTCATAGTTATAAATTACCGGTATCCCACCTGTATATATATAGAGTAATGTTGTTTTTCGGGATATAATGGTAGCAAGCTCATTCATGATTATTGTTTTTGGTTCGAATTGTATGAGCTGAATTGTGGGCTTGGAAGCAGAAATGTTGCTCTTTGCAGAGCGAAACAAGGCTTTCCATGTACGTGATATATACGTACCCCATTTTTTAAGCGAGAAAAGGGGAAGAACCCGATCGATACAATGAAACTTTAGGGTGAGATACGCAAATGAATCTACTTGAACAGTTCCTACAATGCGCGGATCCTTTAATGCTATATCATGAGCAATAAGGGCACCTCGGCAAAGTCCGTATACTACAAATGTTGTTGCATTGCGTTTTTGTTGCAAGTAATCCATCGACTGAATTATGTCAAGGAGAATGCGTTCGTCTTCCGAGGCTTTTCCATACGCCTGCATGCTGTCGCCGATGCCGTGCATATCAAACCGGAAACTTGTAAAACCTTCTTCTGCCAGAAATCGGGCAAGGTCAACGTGTTCACGATAGGGCCCACAATGGGGCAAAATGCCTGCATTGATAATAATAAAAATGGGTGCATTTTCACGTTTCGGTGTAGAAACCGGTTCGGTAATAATGCCACAAAGACTCTGGTTGTCTCCGTAGGTAAAAAGGCGTTCAATCATGAGGCAGACTCCAAAAATGTTTGAGCCACGCTTTTTGCTGCCTCGAGATTAAGAATCATTTTGTCAATAGCTTTGTGATTGGTAGTGTCTATTGATGTTGTGGTAAAAATCCGTTTCGTGTGCGCAGGATGCGTTGAGTGCTTATGAAGAAATGCATCGGCATCTATATCTGTTTCAGGCGCTGCAACACAAACAAATTTTACTTTGTCTAGCGCTGCATCAAGCAAATTTAATTGACTAATCTCATTCCAAAGCTCTTTGGAATATTCAAAACCAGAACATTCAACAAAATCTCCATGAATAGGGGGTGCTCCAAGAAGCTTTGCATGCAAGAGCGAAATTTCGTCGAGATAGGTGGTTCCACGCACAATAGGATCCCATACAAAAAGATTGTCGCAAGAAAGTCCTTTGTCAATCGCTTGTGCAGCAAGTGTTGCTCCAAGCCGCATTCCGATGATATTTATTGTTGTGACCTCTGCCCGATCGCATAATTCTTCGGTTGCCGTGGCAATATCTGCGATCCATTGCGCAATGGAGCTCTCACGGCTTTTGCCATTGGAATCGCCGTTTCCAGAATAGTCGAACCGCAATACAGCGTAGCCGCTATTGGCAAGTAAATTTGCGAGTTGTTTGACGATAAGGTGAGCTCGAATATATTCATGGAAAATGGGTGTGCAGAGCAAAACTGCATTACTTTGCAAGGCTACTGTGCCTATTGGTGGGTGATATACCCCATACAGCGGGTATTGTGAGGAGCTAAAAAAAAATGGATGTGCCATATGAAATTAAGATAATACCTTTTTAGCAAGGAATGCAAAAAATCCCGCTTTTTTAGTTTCAGCAGGGTGTATGGCTTGTTCTTCGATTAGTGTTGAAGGGCTATCATCTGAAAAAAATTCATGGCATATCTGCTCTAAGTTGTTTAAAAGCAAAACTCGAGGATTGATGCGCACTTTCTTTTCCCGTTCAATGCGTTCAACAACTATCATTGATAAAAGTGAATAGCCACCAAGTTCAAAGAAGTTGTCATGAATGCCAATTACATCTTTGGCAAGAAGCTCTTTCCAGAGCGATGCAAGATAGTGTTGTGTTGGCGTGGTAGGCAGTATGATTTCGCGTTGCTGTTTAAGAGGCATCTCGCTTGGCATGGGTAATGCGCTATCGTCAAATAATCCGTCTGCGGTTTTGATTAATGTTTCAATTTCTACAAAATGTCGAGGGAGAAGTTCTCCGCTCAGAACTGTTCGGGCAAATTTTCTAATTTCGGTGCCTGTCATGCTCCCTTCTTCACGCAATACAAACCATGCGACAAGTCTGTTTTCTTCATCTGAGATTGGTATGAGTTTAACGAGCGCATTTTCTATTGATGGATGTTGCTTCAAAGTTTGAGCAATTTCTTTGCATTGGGCATCAGAAAGCACAAGAGCTGTTGATGTTTCCGCTTGTGTGAAGCTTTCCCCAGGATCGAGCATTGCAATTTTTGATAATGGAAGGCTTGGGTCTTCAAGTGCGCTTATAAGAATGTTTTTAAGATGGTATATAAAGCGCTCTATTGTTCCATGATTGAAAATATCGCTATTATAATCGAGTCTTCCCATGAGCTCAGAACTGGTTTCTTTAAACCACAAAGAAATATCAAATGAAGAAACGTCCGTTTGCGGAGCTGGGAGTTGAACAATTTCAACATCGCCGAGCTTTTGCGGGCGAGTTCGCGCATCTTGGAATGTAAAGAGAGTTTGAAAGAGAGGCTTTGTGCTAATTTCGGGAAGCTTTTCGACTATGTGCTCGAAGGGAACATTCTGATGAGATGCTGCTTCGAGACTGACGATCTTGACACGAGATATTAATTCTGAAAATGAGGGGTTGCCCGAGCAGTCGGCTCGTAGAACAACAGTGTTAGTAAAAAAACCGATTATTTTTTCGGTTTCGGGTCGAAACCTACCCCACATAGGACTGCCTATATTAATGTGAGGATGTCCAGAATAGCGATGAAGAATTGTAGCAAATCCGGCAAGGATAACCATAAATAGGGTTGCATCATGTTTGGCTCCCAGGGACTTTAGTTTGTCAACAATATCGCGCGGTAAATCGAGTCGAACCCGTCCTCCCGTATAACTTCGTTTCTGAGGGCGTGGTTTATCGGTAGGTAGTTGTAGCGATTGTACTGTCCCTCCACCTAGTTTTTTTCGCCAGTATGCAATATGGGCATCTTCACTGGTTTCGGAAAGCCCTTTTTTTTGCCATGCTGCGTAATCGCCATATTGAATGGGAAGTGGTGGCAATGGTGATGGTTCATTGCGTACAAAAGCAGGATATAATGCCGAAATTTCTTCGAGCATGATGTCAAACGACCAGCCATCCCATACCATATGATGACTCATCCAAAAAAGGATATGCTCGGTTTCGCTTAGAGTAATGAGTTCTACTCTAAACAGCGGACCCGATGCAAGATTAAAAGGTACTTTAACTTGTTGACGAAGATAGGTAAAAAACGTTTCATCATTTTTTGGCACATGCATACTCATGTCTGTCACGTGGATCTTTACAGGTGATGCAGGTGTAATGACCTGAACTGGTTCATTGTCTTGAAGCTTGTAGGTAGTGCGCAGTATTTCATGTCGAGTAGTAAACTCTGTAAAGCACTTCTCTAAAACAGAACGTGAAAGTGTGCCAGTGAGACGAATTACACAGGGGAGATTGTATCCTAATAAATTTGGTATGAGCTGATCGATAAACCAAAGGCTTTTTTGACATACGGTAAGTGGCAATGGTTGAGTCCGTGGTTGAATCTCTATGGGAGAATACAGAATATCATCGTGAGTGAGTGCTTCACGTAAAAAATCTATGAGCTCTGACTTACGATCTTTAATGTGAGCCTGAATGTCACTTTTTAGTACTCCTGGCAATGCTAAACATTTTAGTTTGTCATTATCGAGTTTTAAAGAGATCCCAAGAGTATCTAAATAATTAATGAATTGGGCTGTGGTCATATTTCAACCTCTTCAAGAGACTCGTTGGATGTTGCCTGTTTGGTGCTGGAATTACGAATTTTTTGCACAGCTTCAAAGTGGGTAGCGCAGAGCTCGATTGTGGGCATTTCAAAAAATTGACGCATAGAGAGTTCAAACCCCATGATCTTGCGTAAGCGTGAAATCACTTGTGTTACGAGAAGAGAATGCCCCCCAAGATCAAAAAAGTTGTCGGTACGGCCAAGAGTCCCAAGGCCCAGAACCTCTCTCCAGATTAGCGCAACTGCTTCTTCGGTTGGTGTTTTTGGGGGGTCTCCACCTTTTCCTATTTGTATATCAAGCGAAAATAAGCCAGCAAGTTTTTTGCGATCGATCTTGCCTGCAGGTGTAAGGGGAATATGCCCAATGCCAATAAAATGCTGCGGAATCATGTATTCGGGGAGCCGTGCTTTTAAAAAAGTCCGTAAAGCTGCTTGTTCCGCTGGCTCTTGTGTGTAAACAATATAAGCAACTAATCGGACATCGTTTGGATGAGGCTCAACTTTAACGACGGCCGCGTGAGCGATCCCCGAAAAACGAGCGAGCACCGCCTCAATTTCCCCCGGTTCAATCCGATACCCGCGTATTTTTACCTGGCCATCTATTCGCCCTAGATGTTCGATAGTGCCATTGGGAAGGATACGTGCCAGATCCCCTGTTTTGTAAATAATGGTGCCCGGATTGGTGGAATCGGAAATAAAAGCTTCTGCAGTAATGTCGGGCTTTTTAAGGTAGCCAAGCGTTACCCCTAATCCACCAATACATAATTCGCCAGCAACTCCAAGCGGCACCTTGTGGCCTTGTTCGTTAACAATAGAGATCGTGGTGTTTGCAATTGGTAATCCAATGTGAATGGGGGCAGAAGGATTGGTAATTATACAGCACGTAGACCACACCGTGGTCTCGGTTGGCCCATACATGTTGAATACTTTTGCAGCTCGCGTGCATAATTCAATAGCAAGGTCGGGCGGGAATGGCTCTCCACCACACAGCGCAACAAGCGAAGGGCTTTTTTGCCACCCTGCCGCAATAAGAAAACGCCACGTGGTTGGTGTTGCCTGCATAATGGTGGCTTTTGATTTGATCAGTGTATCGAGCAAGAGATTGCCATCTCCTGCTGTTTGTTTGTCAACCAGAATAGTTTTGGCCCCACAGGTAAGGGGCAGAAAAATCTCGAGAACTGCTATATCGAAAGAAAGTGTTGTGATGGCAAGTATGCTATCGTTTTCGGCAATGCCAGGTTTTTGTTGCATGGAAAAAAGAAAGTTTACAACACTCCTATGGGGAACAATAACTCCTTTGGGTCTTCCTGTGGAACCAGAAGTAAATATGACATACGCGGGCGATTCTGGACTCATAGAAATTGTTGGTAGTGTTTTTGGTTCGGAATGCGATATTGCATCTGAGTCATCGAGAAGGATTTTACTAATTCCGGATTGTTCGCATACTGCTTGTGTTGACTTGTGCGCAAGTATTAATGTTAATTCGGCATCTTCAATCATGTAGCCAATGCGCTCTTGAGGATACAAGGGGTCGATGGGAACATATGCTGCACCACTTTTAAGAATACCAAGAATGCCTACTAAAAGGTCTGTGGTTCGTTCTACACAGAGTCCAATGAGTGTGCCGGGCAGCACACCTTTTTTAATGAGAGAATGGGCAAGCTGATTAGATTTTTCGTCGAGTTCCTGGTATGTTAACGAGCCGTTTAGTGCAGAAACCGCAATGCGCATTGGGCTTTTTAGTGCCTGGGCATGTATGAGCTCGTGCAAGCATACTGTAGGAACACTAACGTTCGTAGCATTGATAGATGTATAAAGATCTTTTTCGCCTTGGGTAAGAAGTGAAATAGTTCCAAGCGTTTTTGAAGGATCTTCTACAATCTGCTCAAGAAATAAAGTGAATTGCGCAAACCACCGCGTGATGGTTTCTTGCGAAAACAGGTTTGTGTTATATTGGCACTCGATACGGAGGTCTCCGTGTGTTTCCATGGCGTTAATAAAGAGCTCGAAATTTTCGAAGTGCCGAGGATTGGAAATGAACTCGGGAACTAAAGATTCAAATCCAAGTTTTGCATTGTCGATCGTTTGATCGACATTAAAGAGAACCGATACAAGCGGTATTCGGGAATTGTCGCGTTTAATCTGGAGCGATTGCAAAAGAGTACCAAACGTAAATTGTTGGTTTTCGAAAGCATCGAGCATGGTAGATTTAACACTTTTAAGCAGCTCTTTAAAAGAGAGCATGCTTTGGGGCTTGGTACGCAGAGGAAGTAGGTTGACACAGTGACCCACAAGGTCTTTTTGGCCTACTGCATTTTGGCCTGCTGCGGGAATTCCAATTACGATATCGTCCTGGTTCGTTATGTGGTGTAATAAACCAGAAAATGATGCGAGCATGGTTACAAAAAAACTGGCGCCCTGTGCTGTTCCTACCTGCTTGACTTTGCGGATGAGGTCTGCGGGAATGAGAATGTCTTCACGCAACGATTCGAAAGTGCGCGAGGCTGGGCGCTTGTAATCGAGCGGCAAATCTAGCGGTGAGGGGATATCGTCAAACTGTTTTTTCCAAAATGCTAGTGTTGTTTTATACTCTGCCGATTGATGAAAAGCAATTTCGTTACGCGCATAAGATGCGAATTGAAAGGGGGAAGTTATTGGAGCCGCAACTCCTTTGCATTCGGCAGTATACAATTGGCCAAGCTCGGGTAAAAGAATTGCAGTAGAAAAGCCATCGCAGATGCTATGGTGGGCAGTAAGCACAAATAGATGCTCGGTGTCGGCTATTTTTATAAGCAATGGCGCAGTTAAAGGGCCTGCAATTAAATCGAAGGGAGTATTTACTGCATCGTCAAGAAATTCTTTAATTCTATCTATCCTGCTTTCGGAGGATTCGGATGATATATCAAGGTAGGTACAATGAGTTTTGTCTGATGGAGCCGTTATAATCATGGTTGCGCCATCGGGCCCAAAGACGCTGCGTAACGAATCGTGTAGCCCATAAAGCTTAGCAAGCGCTATTTTAAAATTGTCAATGGATAAAGAACCTTGCAGCTTTAATGAGATAGATTCATTGAACGCACAGTTAGCATCGTCGCCAAGTTGCACCGATGACCACATTTCTTTTTGCGCTTCGGTAGATGGTACCGAAGCGGTGATGGTGTCTAACGCGAAGGGGTCAAAATCGACGGCAGTCCCTTGGGGGCTTATAGAGCTCTTTGATTCTTGACTCATGCTTTGTTCTCCAATTGTATAAATTTCCCGGGGCGAGTGGGGTCGGGGATAAACCATGCCGGATTGCCATCCTGATCTCTGCCCAAACGGGCACCCTCTAGGGGAGGCTGATTTGCATCTAATGAATAGGAATTGCTCTGTATTGACGGCAGAAAATCTCCTGCTTGCAGAGCTTTTACGCTCTGCTTGAATGCTTCTAGTACAAATTCGAAATCTGCATCGGTATGAGCTACCGTTAAATATACTGGGCGATGATCCCACACATGAACGCCTTTTTCCCGCATGTGCATGTAAAGCAATTCTCCATAGGCTACTTCGGTAGTGTAGGCAATTCTAACCACGGTTGCAAAATTCGTTACGATTATTGGTGCTCCAACCTTGGCGCAAAAATCGTTGAGCTTTTTAACAAATGCGGATGTTTTATCGTTTATGTTCTTTTGGAGAGATGGTCCTTGCGCTATCAGATAGTCGATCACTGCATGTGCAGCAACCAGGGCCGGTGGATGTCTCACGAAAGTGCCTGCAAAATAGGTGACGCCTACTTCTGGAATAGAATCATCACCATAGTTCCATGCGCCTCCGTCAAGAGCATCAAGGAATTGAGGGGCGCCTGCAATAACGCCAATATTCATGCCGCCGCCTAATACTTTTCCATAGGTTGCTATATCTGCCTTAATATCAAAAATTTCTTGTGCACCGCGTTGAGCAGCTCGAAATCCTGTTACCACTTCATCGAATATGAGTACAGTTCCCGACTGTTTCGTAAGGGTTCTTAGTTCTTTGAGAAAGGCAACTGGTTGGAATTCTGGCAAACGGCTTTGTACTGGCTCCACAAGAATTGCTGCAAGTTCATTGGCCTTGGAACGAATAATTTCCAGTGTTTCTGGGGTGCCATAATCGAGAACAAGAATATTTTCTACAGCACCAGGTTGAATTCCCGGAGCCGCGGGAAGCGATTTAAGTTTTTTGGTTCCACGAACTATTACTTCATCGAATATCCCATGGTATGCACCAACGAACATTACAATGAGATTTCGGCCAGTTACGGTACGCGCAATGCGCATGGCGCCAAGAACTGCTTCCGATCCGGTGTTGCAGAAAGCAACGCGTTCATGCCCTAAAAATGCTGATAGCTTTTCTGATAGCTTGCCAGCAAGCGGATGCTGTGGCCCGATTTCGATGCCCTCGTCAAGCTGCATTTTTAGAGCTTCGATAACAAACGGTGCTCTATGTCCAAAAAAGTTTGAGCCAAATCCATTGGTGATATCGATGTATTCGTTATTATCGATATCCCAGAGCTTCGATCCCTCGGATTTGTTTACAACAATAGGATATATGGCTTCTTTGAGCAATGGTCTAAATCCGGAAACTGCGCGAGGATCGGCGAGATGTGGACGATGTTTTTTTGTAAATTCTTTTGATGAAGCAGTTTTTTTAGTATAGCGAGTGATCAGATCTTCAAGATGCCTTTTTTGTTTGGGCGAGAGCGAGTCCTGAGCCGATTTATTAATGCGTAAAGCAGGCCCTACAAATTTTTTCTGTTCATCGGATTCAGGAATTGGCAAAGAAGTTGTTTGTTCCGATTTTGCAACAGGAGGCACCGATACGTTTATGGTTGGAGGAGAAGCTGCAACGCTTGATGAAACAGGTTGAGATGCAGATACGCTGGTTAGAATTTCGAGTTGTTGGGACATGAGTTTTAATTGTTCCGCTATCAGAGCTGCAACCTCTGAGGTTGTGGTAGATGAAGCCGAAAGACTTGACGTAAGCGTAGATAAGACGTTGGATGGCGCAAGACGCTGTGCAGTACCCGTTTGCTGAATTGGTTGAGCTCGTGATTGAACTTGAGCAGGCAGTGCGTCTGGTGGAAGATGTTCGTCAAGATATCCTGCAACAAGCAGGGGGGAAGAGAGCTCATCAACGAGTTGACGAAACTTAATAGCAACACCACAATCGTTTTGGATTTTTGTTGCAGCTTGTGTAAGCAAGAGCGAGTCGAGCCCGAGCTCAAGAAATGATTGAGGATAATCGTTTTCGGAAAGTTCTATGCCTGCGAGCCCATTGATAATATCGCTCAGTTTGGCAAGAATTCTAGAAAGTCGTGGTTGGGCTTGACTGCCAGCAGCAGATGGCATAGCTGTATCCTTTTCGTTAATGAATTCGAGATCTGGTGGCATGGTTAGTATCGGTTCGTTTATTACCGGCAATGAAACAGGCGGATCGATCCAGAAGCGTTTGCGCTCGAAGGGATACGTGGGCAGACCTACTCGTTTACGCGGTTCGTGGTTGTGAAGCGAGGCCCAATCGGGAGAAATTCCACAGATCCATGCGCGACCAAGAGCAAGAAAGAAGGTTGCCGCGCTCGACGCTTTTTCGGCTGCATGTGGTTGTGCATTAATTATTCTGAAACCTTCATCTTTAGAAAGATGTTGTTTTGCAGCATTTGACAAAATGGTGCCTGGGCCGCATTCGATAAAAATGAGGTCTTTTTGGGTTGTCAAGGATGTAAATGCTTCGCTGAATCGAACTGGTTCGGCTAATTGAGACGCCCAATAATCTACCGAAGTTGCCATTTCAGTGGTAAGAGGAGATGCTGACCATGTTGACATTATAGGTATTTGAGGTTTTTTACGTTCTACTGAGGCCACAATCTTTTTAAAGGGTTCTAGCATGGGGTACATCATGGGCGAATGAAATGCATGTGAAGTGTGTACAACCAATACTTCTATTTTTTCTTAGGTACATTTTTTCTCAAATTCTGCAATAGCAACGTAACTGCCAGAGACTATGCACATTCCGGGGGCATTGGAAGCAGCGAGTGTTACGCCGTTGCCAAGATAGGGCATGAGGGCATCGTGGGAAAGTCTGATAGCCCGCATTGCACCACCAGGCATCGATTGCATCAGTCGTGCTCTATGTGCCAAAACAGTGAGTGCGTCTTTAAGCGAGAATACTCCCGCATAACATGCTGCAACATATTCGCCAACGCTATGGCCTATAAGGCAATCAGGAATTATCCCAAAGCTTTCAAATAGTTTTGCAAGTGCATACTGAATAGTAAAGAGGGCAGGTTGCGCAAGGCCTGTTTGATTGAGCTTTTTTGAATAGTCTTCTGCATTTAAATCTTTGGGATACAAATAATCACGCAGATCAAGATCTAATAACGGTTTGAGAATATCGCACGCTTCATCGACGGTATTCTTGAAAACGAATTCTGATGTGTAAAGTTCATGCGCCATAAAAGGATGTTGCGAACCTTGTCCTGGGAACATGAATGCAACCGAACCTGCAGAAAAAGGTTTTGCGAGAGTAGCAGAAATCTTTTTGGTTTGGAAACCTTCGCGTGCAGATTCATGGGTATTTGCTACAAAGACACTTCTGTATGCAAAGGGCGTTCGCCCAATTTGTAGTGTATGAGCATTATCGCTTAATGGTATTTCGGGATGTGCGTGCATATGGCGGGCGAGTGCTTGTATGGATATGTCAAGACCAAGAGGAGACTTTGCAGAAAGAGGAAATACTTGCAGAGCGCGTGTGGTTTTGGTTTCTGCTGCACATGGTGCTTCTTCGAGAATAAGATGCACATTGGTTCCACCTAAACCAAAAGAGCTCACTCCTGCGCGCCTGGAAGCATTGGGTGATTCCCAGGGTGTTAATTTTGTGTTTACAAAAAACGGACTTTCAAGAAAATTGATTTGTGGATTTGGCGCTGTATAGTGTAACGAAGGAAAAAGTTCCTTATGATAAAGCGAAAGAACTGTTTTAATTACCCCAGCAACGCATGATCCTGCATCGAGATGTCCAATATTAGTTTTAACCGAACCAAGTGCACAATAACCTTTTTTAGCAGTGTGTGCAGAAAATGCTTGGGTAAGTGCAGCAACTTCAATGGGGTCGCCTAAGGCTGTTCCCGTGCCGTGAGCTTCAATGGAAGTAATTGTTTCTGCGCTAATTCCAGCTTTATGCAGCGCAGCAGTTATCACCGCAGCTTGACCGGGCACGCTTGGTGCAGTAAAACCAACTTTGGCATTGCCATCGTTATTGACTGCTGTAGATAGTATTGTTGCGTAAACCGTATCTCCATCGGCCACTGCATCAGAAAGCCTTTTGAGAAGTATAAAACCCGCCCCATTCCCCCGAACCATGCCGGCTGCCTTTTCGTCAAATGCTCGTACGTGTCCATCGGGCGAAAGAGTTCCCCCATCGACATGGGTATAGCCAACATCATGCGGAATAAGCATACGGCTACCACCAACAAGCGCCATTGAACATTCCCTTGCACGCAAGCTATGCACGGCATAATGAATCCCAACCCCCGAAGATGAACAGGCTGTTTGCACCGTAAGAGCCGGTCCGGTTAAATTAAGCTTGTAGGCGACTCGGGTTGCTGGAAAATCCTTTTCGTTTCCAATCATCATCGTGTATTCGCCAGCAGATTTGAGCAGATCGGAGTGAGCTGCAAACGCACTTGTTAAGTAGGCATCTCGGGCAACGCCGGCAAAAACGCCAATATTTTGAGCATCATTGTGTGGGGGATAGCCCGCATGTTCGAGTGCAGACCATGCGCATTCGAGCAAGATGCGCTGTTGTGGGTCCATAAGCTGCGCTTCGCGCGGGTTTATACCAAAAAATGCCGCATCAAACATTTCTACATCGCGCATAAAAGCACACGCTTTGACATACGATGGATTTGAAAATTCGTTTCTCGAAACGCCTTTGTCAATTAATTCTTGGTCGGAAAGCGACCTAATCGACTCAACGCCGTTTCGAAGATTGTGCCAAAATTCATCGATAGTATCGGCTCCAGGATATCGTAGAGACATTCCAATAATGGCAATGGCCTCGGAATGGTTTGTGTCAGATTCTGATTTGGTTCCTGATGCAGCAATGGGGATCTGATCAGTACTTGAACAGCTTGAGGCTCTGCTATTTGTTTGGAATCGGGACGCTAGTGCATCAGGATAGGTTGTTTTAAGCAATGCGCTAAAGTGCGCAATAGTGGGTGCAGAAAAAAATGATACGACAGGGATAGAAATTCCAAGCTCTTTGCTTATGCGGCTTACGCATTGAATTGCTTTAAGCGATGTGCCTCCACAATCAAAAAAACGGTCGGTATCTGAAATCGTCTCTGCCGAAAGAACTTCTTTCCATGTTAATCTAATAAGCGATATGAGGGGATCACTCGAGAGATTTGTTTGAGAAAAAGTTTTTGGTTTTGATTCTTTGTGTGGGGCAGGCAATGTGTTAATATCAACCTTGCCATTAGGTGATAAGGGAAGGGTATCCAGAAACACCCAGAGAGAAGGAATCATAAATGTTGGCAATTGTACAGATAGTGCCGTTCGTAGGGTTGCTTCGGTAGGCATTGGGGCTTGAGCTACTACATAGGCGATTAGTTCATGCTCCCCAAGCGGCGACGTTGTGGTGGTTATAACCGAATCTTTAACACCAGATTGTTTTTGTAAAGCTGCATTTATTTCGTCAAGTTCAATGCGAAAGCCATTAACTTTTACTTGTCGATCTGCTCTTCCCAGGAAATCGAGGAGGCCATCTGATCGATAGCATACCCTATCCCCCGATTTATACATACGCGCATGAGCATCTATGAAGAATGGGTCTGGTACAAATTTTTCGTGAGTGAGTTCGTCGCGATTATGGTAGCCACTGCCCACGCCTATTCCGCCAATATATAATTCTCCGGGCGTGCCGTCGGGAACCAATGCTCTGTTCTCGTCGAGGACATACATTCGGGTATTGGGAACAGTCTGTCCAAGGGGAATGGTTGTTGCGTCGAAATCGGCAGGGAACAGCAAACAATAATAGGCACATACATCGGTGCATTCGGTTGGCCCATAAGAATTAACAAATTGCGCTTTGAACCCAGGCGTTGCTATAAAAGGCCTGAGTCGCGATGCAATAATAGATTCGCCACCCAAAAAGATAGAAGTAAGTGAGAGCATTTTTTTGAGATCGGATTCTTGAGTGTTGTCAACGAGTGCATAAAAAGCACTCGGTGTACAATTTATGCCTGTAATGCCGTGCGTAAGAATAAGGTTTCTTATACGAGACGGATCGTAGTGGGGAGTATCGAGCAAAACAAGTGTTCCACCACTTACTAAAGGCGCAAAAATATTCTTTTGAGTAAGATCGAAGCTTAAGGAGCTTATTATGAGAAACTTACTGTTTGGGGTACAGTGGCATAGTGAGGTATACCATGCAATAAGATTAGAAAAGCCAGTGTGATACACGCCCGAGCCTTTGGGTTTTCCTGTAGATCCTGATGTGTAAATCATGTAGATAAGCTGATCTTCTTGCAGAGGCACAGAGGGGTTTGAATCATCAAAGGTGTTAAAAAGCTGCGCATGATTAACAATATCGAGGTGTGGAGTAGATCCAGAAAATGCCTTGTCGGATACAATAAGAACTGCGTGCGCATCGGTGATCATGAATTCTTGACGTTCAAGAGGGTATGCAGGGTCGATAGGAACATAGGTTGCCGACGCTTTGAGTATCCCTAGCATGCCAATAATAAGCTCGATCGATCGGGGAAGACACAGCGCAACCTTTGCATTGCTTTGCACCCCAAAAGCGATAAGATAATGAGCAAGCTGATTTGCGCGCTTGTTAAGGTCTTCATACGGTATGATATGATCACCAAAAACGAGCGCAATAGCAGTGGGTGTCCTTTCTGCGGTTAGTTCAAACCACTGGTGCACAGGCAGTTTTGAGCTCAATTCAGAATTGAGCGGATTGCGTAGCGTGGTGAGCGTATGTACTTCCCTCTCTGAGAGGAACGGGATAGTATCAAGTGGGTCGTCGGGAAGCTTATTTAATTGATTGCAGAGGGCTAAAAAATGTTCGGCGAAGCACGACATAAAGGCTTGTGAAAAGAGCGTGCTGTTATAGCGGATAGTTCCGCGCAAACTCTTGTTTGTATACGTCAAGAGAAGCGAAATATCAAAGAGAATAGTTGCATCTGGAAAATGCTGAGTATATGCGCCACTGCTACCAAAGTGTAAATCATCTTCCAGAAAAGTGTCAAAAGTTAGAGCTGCCTGGAAGAGCGGGTGACGGCTTGGGTCGGGAGGAAGCGAAAGCGCTGCAATGATCTTTTCCAGAGAAAACACGTCGTGTTCTAGTGAGGTAGCGTAGGTTTCGTGAACTGCTTTTAGTAATTTTTTAAATGAAGGATGGTTGCTTACATCGACCCGTTGCGGAAGCATAGTTGCATAGCATCCGACAAGAGAATGTGCCTCGGCTGTTTTTCGTCCTGTTTGTGCAACCCCAAGCATTATATCGCTATGGCCAGTATGTCTAAAGAGTGTTATTGCAAAAACTGCCATAAAAAAATCTAAAAGTGATGCTCCAACGCTCTGCGCACATGATTCTGCTTGTGCAACAAGCATGGAGCTAATGTCAAGGGAGGTTTCGGCTGCAGAATAGGTTGCCCGAGCAGGGCGAGCCGTTTCACTATACAATTGCAGAATTGGCAAGGGGAGCACAAACTGTTTCATCCAGAATGCTTTATGGTCGGCCCAAGAAGGTGCCATACTTTCACGGTATTGAGATGCAATCTGGTCTTGGTAGCCATGGGGCGATGTTACAGATGGAATAGCTTTTTTATTGAGTAGCGCAGTATAGCAGCGGCTGATATCGGATGCAATTATAGCCAGCGATTGTTTGTCTGCTATTATGCGATGTGCAGTTATGACAAGAATATGGATAGTGGAACTAGTTGCTATAAGTGTCAATCGAATAAGGGGCGTTTCTGATAAAGTAAATATCTTTTTGTGATGCTCATAGATAAAACTCTGGATCTTTTTATCGTGCGCAGGGTCATTTACATCATCCATCGAGATAGACGCAAGTGTAAGTGATGATGTGCTCTTGATATGCTGGACACAGGATTCTGGGGAAGATTCATAATAAGCACCTAAAGCAGAATGTCGATGGGCTAAGGTACTAAGCGCAGAATCGAGGATCTTTTTATCAAGTGCACCTGTAATTGTTATGGTAAAGGTATTGTGATATGCTTCGGAATCACATTCTACCAGAGAAAGCAGCCAATAGCGCTCTTGCGTAAAAGAGAGCGGAATGGAAGTGCTCTCAGAGTTATGCGCAGGATTTTCAACTGCAATTGCAGCCCTCTGGGAGCTATTTTTTTGATTCACAGATTTTCCTTAAGTCGATCGTTAGATCGTTGCAATTGCAACCCGTGGCCGGTCTTGGTTATCTTTTTTAAAACTAATATTCCGAAATGCTTTGCTCCGGATAAAAAGGAGCTCAATTTGCTTTTCTTGAGAAACGCCGAATTCAAAAATGAGAAATCCTCCCTTTTTGAGAAAACCCGGAGCCTCTTTAATGATTCTCTGGTGTATCGCAAAACCAAAAGGGCCACCATCGAACGCAAACGAAGGTTCATGATCAGTTAAGAAAGCAAGATCAGTGCCAAGTTTTTTACTCGGGATATAAGGGGGATTCGAAACAATAATATCTACCGTTCCTTGGAGATTAAAAGAATCAAGTGGATCAAATAAATCTCCCGTAGCTACAGTAACCCTGTGTGAAAGGTTGAGTGCTTCAACATTTTTTTTAGTAAGATTGACGCATGAAGAAGAAATATCTGCAGAAAAAATACGGGCCGTGGGAGATGCGTGGGCAATACCGCACGTCAGATTACCGCTGCCACACCCAATATCAATAATGATTGGTTCAGTTTGCGCAGGGAGATCGTTAAGATGTGCAAGAACTGTTTCACCAAGAAGTTCCGTTTCTGGTCGGGCACTAAGCACCTCGGGATCTGAGAAGAGGCTTAATCCCATAAAATGCATGCGACCAGTAATATGTGAGAGTCTTGCTCCTGCCAGTCGTTTTTTAATGAGTGATTCGAGGGTGGCATATTCTAAATCGTTTAATTCCGACAAAGGGGTATTGACTGCTTCAACGGGAGAAAGCTCTTTGCCCGATGCTTTGTGCCACAGCGCTGCAAGTGTGACGTGCGGAGTTTCTTTGGGAAAGTCGGGGGCGATCTGCAGATCTTGTTCGAGTTTTGCTAGCACTACATCATAGTGTTTCATTGATTGCACCTTGCATGCGCAACTGTTAGTGTAAATTCTTTTTTGTAATTTTTCCCGTATCGGTTTTAGGAAGCGAGTCGAGAATTTCGACCTCTTTTGGAATCATGAAGTTTTCAAGCTTCCCACTACAATGCTTTAAGATGTCTTGCTTGGTTACTCCTTTATCGTCAAGAGATACGAATGCTTTAATCGATTGGCCAAGAAGCGCATCTGGTATGCCAATAACGGCAGCTTCACGAATGCCTTTGAGCGAAAGAAGTACACGTTCAATCTCGATGGGGCTCACTTTTTCGCCCCGAGTTTTAATAATATCATCACTACGCCCCAGAAAGTATAAATCGCCGTCGGAATCTTGCTTGAACCAGTCCCCCGTGCACAGGATGTTTTCTGTTCGGCCGATAACAGGTTTAAGCATTTTTGCGGTGAGTTCTGTATCTTTCCAGTAGCCTTGCATAATATGCGCACCGCGTACATGAAGGATACCAGGTTCGCCAAGGGGCGTGGGTAATCCAACTGGTGAAAGAAGAAATGTTTGTGTTCCCGGGATTGCTTTGCCTACCGAATCTGGTTTGCTGTCTGCAAGTGACGGATCGAGATAGCATACTCTTTTACATTCGGTAAGGCCATACATCCTAAAAATTGTGGCGTTAGGAAATATCTCATGCAAAGCGGTATTGCAATCTGCGGGAAGCGCGGCAGCAGTACTCGTGATGCGCCTGACATCAGGGAATACAAGAGAAGAACGTCTGTGCATTCCAATGAGGGTCGTGTACATTGTTGGAACTCCAGGAAAAACCGACACTTTATGTGTTCGCATAAGCGCAAGCGCAGCAGCGGGGTAGGTAAACGATTTTTCGAGAATAAGCGTTGCGCCCAAGAAAATAGCCATGAGCATCTGATAGAGGCCGTAATCGAATGCCAAAGGCAAAACATTGATAATTACGGAATCTGAATCGAGCTTAAGATATTCAACAAGGCTTTGGACAGTAAATACCATAGAGTGATGTGTCATCGCGACACCTTTGGGGTCTCCTGTTGAGCCTGATGTATAAATAAGCGCTGCTAGATCAATCGAAATTGTATCTGATGTTGTTTCCAAGGGACGTGCACAATTCAAGGTGTCAAAGAAAGGGAGTACGGGGATTGCATACCCTTGTGGCTCGACAGAAGTTTTAGTGCCGGTATAAAAAAATGCCACAAGGCTTTTAATTGAGGGAATTATTGCCTCGTAAATATGTGCCAAGTGCGTATCAGAGATACATACTTTTGCATCGGCATTTTTGAGAATGTATTCGAGTTTTTGGGTTTTGGTTTGTGGGTTAATTATAACAAATACACCTCCAGCTGCGAGTATACCGTACACGGCAACAACGGTTGCATAGGTATTATCTAAATACAGTGCAACACGATCTCCTTTAATGATACCCTGTTGTTTGAGCATTCCTGCACATTGAAGAGCATGCCGTGTTAACTTTTCGTAGGTATACGATTCTCCGGCTATAACAAGTGCAATGGAGCCTGGCTTTGTTTGAAATGAGCGAAAGAGCATCTCTTGAAGCAATCGGATTGGTGTATCCATACAATTTTTGCCCTGTTAAAAACGTTTATTATCTACGACCATGTGCAAAACTTTAGAGCTAGCACAATTTTTCGGGTTAGCTTTGCAGATCCGCTAAAGCTCTGATCTATATCAAAAAAAAGAGTAATATTATTGACAAGTATTAAAGTATATTTGTAATAGAAATATACAAAGGGGGCAACAGTGGAATACAAGGAAGCTGTAAGGAAATTTATTATCGAAAATTTTCTTTTTGGCGATAGTGCAAGGCTTGTTGATAATGGATCATTGCTTGAGGGTGGCATATTTGACTCGACGGGAATTCTCGAGGTGGTGATGTTTTTAGAAACCACCTTTGGCATTGCAGTTGCGGATAATGAATTATTACCCGAAAATCTCGATAGCGTTGATACTATAGTCTCCTATCTCAAGCGGAAAAAAGGCGAGGCCTGAACCTGACAGGCTATAGAAACTATACGATATGTGTGGAATTGCTGGCATAGTTGATTTTTCTTCCAATCAATCTGTTACTCCACAACGACTAACCCACATGATCGAGGCTGCGCCGTACCGCGGTCCCGATGAAATGGGATTGTATCTCGACGATTCTGCTGGATTGGCACACGCGCGGCTAAGTATTATCGATGTGGCAGGGGGGGCTCAACCAATTCATAATGAAACGCGCACAATGTTTATAACCTATAATGGTGAAATATATAATTACAAAGAATTGCGTTCGCGACTGGTAGCTCTCGGACATTCGTTTTATACCAACTCCGATACCGAAGTTATTGTTCATCTTTACGAAGAATATGGTACCAGAGCTCTAGAATACCTCAATGGCCAATGGGCATTTGCACTTTGGGACGTATCAAAAAAAACACTTTTTATGGCCCGCGATCGATTGGGTGTACGACCTTTACATTATGCACAACACAAGAGTACATTTCTTTTTGCGTCAGAAATAAAATCACTTTTTGCATCGGGCCTTCTTGTGCCTTCAATTAATGTGCAATCTTTAGATCAGGTATTTACTTTCTGGACTACGTTGCCCGGTAGAACCCTTTTTAAGGGTATACAAGAATTACCAGCTGGGCATTTTCTTATATATAGTCAAGAAGGAATGCATATTCAGCGTTATTGGGAAATGCCCCTTTATCCTCGGGATGCACAGATATCCGATTCGCCAAAAGTTATTGAATTGAATGTGCGGGATTTGTTGGTTGATTCCGTGCGGGTTCGCCTAGAAGCCGCAGATGTCCCCGTGGGAACGTATTTGAGTGGGGGACTCGATTCTTCGGGTGTAACCGCTATTGTTGCGAAAGATTTTAACCCTGCTGTTAAAACTTTTGGTATCAGGTTTGAAGATGCAGCTTTTGATGAGGGTCTTCATCAACACAAAATGGTAAAAAGCCTTGGCGTTGACCATACAGAAATAGTTGCTACGCATCAAAGCATAGCCGCTTCTTTTGGGGAAGTTGTTAAGCATTGCGAGAAGCCTTTACTGCGTACATCCCCGGTTCCATTATATATGCTTTCCAAAAAAGTGGCATCTAAGGGTGTTAAAGTAGTTCTTACAGGCGAGGGGGCCGATGAAATATGCGGTGGATATGATATTTTCAAAGAGGCGCTTGTCAGACAATGTATTGCACGTGCTCCCCATTCGACGCTTCGTCCTAAATTACTGGAGCGATTATACCCCGATATTTTTAGAGATGATCGAAGCAAAAAGGCGTCATCAAGCTTTTTTATGCAGGGACTGGATCAACATTCCGATATGTTCTTCTCGCATATGCTTAGGTGGAATAATGCAAAAAAACTGAAAGCGTTTTTTTCTTCTGAGGTAACCGCTGCATTGACTCAGTATAATCCCCTTGATGAGTACCGACAATCGCTACCCAAAAGCTTTGCATCGTGGCATCCATTGCATAAAGCGCAATTTTTGGAATCGGATATTTTTCTTTCTACCTATCTACTTTCGTCACAAGGCGATCGTGTTGCAATGGCACATTCGGTAGAAGGGCGCATGCCGTTTTTAGACCACCGACTTATCGATTACATGGGGAGAATTCCTCCTTTTCTAAAAATATGTGGTTTGAACGAGAAGCATATTCTCAAGAAAGCGCTTGCGCCGTATCTTCCACAAAGCATTGTCGCGCGTACCAAACATCCGTATAGAGCACCAATTCATGCGAGTATGAAATCCCTCTTGGCTACCCCCGAAGGAGAACGTTTGCTCACAGCCAATGCCGTAGCGACGAGCGGATTGTTTGACCCCGAAAGAGTGGGTTTTCTGGTTAAAAAGCTTGTGCATGCCGATCAGGGGAGCGAGGTTGATACTATGGCACTCTGTGCAATTTTGTCAACACAAATTATCTATCACCATTTTTGTGCATCGTCATTGAATCCGAAAGAGTCTTCACGTGTTCCAACAGTATTTATCGATCACCGAAGTCGAGTTTAGAACTAAGGAGAATCTATGATTCCTTCATATCTTGCTCTCGATCCTAAAAAAGAAGTAGAGCATATCGTTGCTTCAATGCGACAGACTGCCACCCACTTTCGCCGCCGTGGTTTTGTCCTGGGGATTTCGGGCGGGGTAGATAGCTCTGTGTGCGCAGCACTCGGAGTAGAAGCAGTGGGAACGCAGCGCATGGTAACGCTGCAAATGCCCGAAACGCACTCAGAATCCAAAACACTTGAACTGAGTGGTCTGGTGGCAGAACACTTTTTGCTTCCCACAGTTATCGAAGATATCACAAGTCAATTAGAATCGTTTGGCTTTTATGAGCGCTATGCGCAGGCTATTTCGCAGGCTATTCCCGGGTATACCCGTGAGTGGAAATCCAAAGTAGTTTTGTCACATAATCCAGACGCCACAGCCATCCCCTTTTTTTATATCATTGCCCAAGATCCCCAGGGCACAATGCATAAAGAGAGGCTTTCGCTCGATGCCTATCTTGGCGTGCTTGCTGCCACCAATTTCAAACAGCGCATACGCAAAATGCTCGAGTACTATTACGCCGATAAGCATAATTATTGCGTAATCGGAACGCCTAATAGACTTGAATATGATCAGGGCTTTTTTGTAAAGCTTGGCGATGGTGCTGCGGATATTAAGCCTATCGCGCATTTGTATAAAACTCAAGTATACGAGCTTGCGAAATATTTAGGGGTTCCCGATATCATTGTCAGCCGACCTCCCACTACCGATACCTACGCATTGCCTCAAGGTCAAGATGAGTTTTATTTTTCGCTTCCCTACAATATAATGGACATTTGTTTATACGGAAAAAATAACGGGCTCGATAAAAAAGACATAGCCCGCGATGCAGGTATTAGTTTAGAACAAGTAGAACACACGTTTGTGGATATTGACACTAAAAGAAAAGCAACACGCTATCTGCATACCAGTCCCATTTTGGTTGAGCCTGTTTCTGAGGTCGCATAATGTATGACTAAGGGTTTATTACTACGATTGTGGCTGCTTGCACTGTACATTGGTATAATTGGAGTATCCTGCAGCAATCAGCCTCGAGAAATATCTTTACCGTTGGATAGGGCTATGCTAAAAAATATTTCGCACGAATCTTGGGTTCGTTTAAAAACGGCCACGATACTCTTGGGGCACCAATCGGTTGGGGGTAATATCCTCAAAGGAATTGTAGCCTGCACCGATTCGTTTCCAGAGCGCACACTCAACATTATTCATCTCGAAGATTCAACGCGTGTATCCGGGCCGGGATTGTATCATTGTTACGTTGGTGAAAACGAAAAGCCATTTACAAAAATAGAAGATTTCAAAAAACAAATCGATCGCGCTGCGGGCGATACTTTGGGCGCTGCCTTTTTTAAATTTTGTTTTATCGATTTCAATGCAGCCACCGATGTGAACGCTCTTTTTAAGCAGTATAAAGAAGTTATGGATACTATTGCTCACCACAATCCTTCAATGCGCTTATTTCACTGTACTGTCCCTTTAACTACAATCTCCCGAGGAATTAAGCCACTTTTAAAAAAAATGCTGGGAAAATCCTCTGGCAACGAGGCAACTATAAAGCGTGAAGAATTTAACCAACTTATTCGGTCAACCTATGGCGCACAGAATACAGTATTTGACCTTGCGGCTTTCGAATCGACCTATCCCGATGGTTCGCGAGAGTCATTTACACGCAATGGGGTCAAAGCATATGGCCTTATTCCATTATATAGTTCTGATGGTGGGCATTTAAATAGCGCTGGTCAGATACATTGTGCGATAGCGTTACTGTCATTTCTTGCCCGTAACTTTTAACTAAAGAGAAATACATTCCTGTATGGAAAAAATAGCATCTCTTTTTCGCATAGACCTTGTGAAATTTTATCAAATCGATTGCGGTACAAGCAAGCCTTCTTTTCGCAAGAAGGTTGATGTATGGGTTAATAATTTCGGATTGCAGTGCGTATGGATTTATCGCAAACATCACGATTCATATGTGCTATTCAAGAAAAACCCTCTGCGTGGCCTCTTTCCATTTTTGGTGTGGTCGAAGCTTAACTTTCTTGTCAAGTTTTTTCATCATGTCAATATAGAGGCTGCAACTTTTGGCCCGGGGCTTTATATAGGCCATGTGGGGTCAATTTATATTGGCCGCGCTACCATTGGCGCAAATGCGAGTATAACCCATAATGTCACCATTGGAGTTGGGCACTCTAGCGGCAAAGAAGGTTTGCCAACCATCGGAGATAACGTCTGGATTGGCACCGGGGCAATAATAACCGGTGCTATAATTGTTGGCAATAATGTTACTATCATGCCCGGAACGGTTTTATCGCGCGATGTCCCCGATAATGCCTTAGTGAGCGGAAACCCTGGGAGAGTGGTTCTTGCACAGTTTGATAATGCGAAGATGTTTGGTGAGAAGAATAAGGAATCGTTGGAAAATGAAGGGCCAAGCGCTTTTCAGGTGTAAGAGCAAGTATCTTTCCTTGGACTGAGTATGTGTAAATTCATTGCTGCTCTGTCCGCTAAATTGGGGGTTGATAATAGCCAATTGAGGCGGTTAGCGATCCTTCCTGCGTAAATTACCACTAACGTGTTCTTGCATATCCTGAATTCCCCTTAGTTTTATTTTGATTAAATGAATTTTGAACATTTTTTCTTGACTACCCGGAACGAAGTAGCTATATTATCATAGTAAGCGATACTTTTAACAGATACACACGTGCCCAGAGAGAATTAAAACTTCTGGGCTGACGATTAAATCAGGGAGAATAATGACTCTGAAACGACTAGTACAACATAGTATGTGTTTTGCAGTAGCTTTACAAGGTGTCGTACTAGCTTATCCGTGGGAATGGGCTGCCCAGGCTGGAGGTACACCAGGATACTATGGCAATTTTGGCACCTCGGTTAAAATTACTCCTTCGGGTGATGTCCTTTTCACAGGTTCATTGGGTAGGGAAGGGGCATTTGGATTTGACTCGGTGCAAGAGGGGACTTTTCATTCTGTATTTGGAATGTATTCATCATCTGGCTTAGTAAAGTGGAAGAAAGATAATCTTGTATCCCAATTAAAACCAATAATTAATGTTACAGAAACAAAAGTTTATTATATACCGGAGCCATCGAATCAGATTCAGAAGTTTTCTTTTTCAGGTGATTCAATTGGCATAATAGATTTTTCCACTATATATGTTTTGGGGTTCGATGCTACTGGATCGGAAATTGTTATTGGCGCTCTTGAAAGAGATACCTTGAACTCGAGTAGGACAGTTTCTGAAATTGCAAAAATAGACAATAGTGGAAAAATCCTTTGGAAAAAAGAAATAGGGTTATTTCCATCTTTGCGTATTTATTCAGTCTCTATCTTGGAAAATGGGAGAATTCTTGGATTTGGTGAATGGCAAACCAATGGCGATGGAGATTCTCTTGAAATTTTTAATCAAAAGATTCTCCCGAAAACCGATTCAGCAAACATTGTACTATGTCTTGATTCAAACGGAACTTTTCTCTGGCAAAAGGTTTTTGAATCTAATCGAGTAGATTTTTTTGCTGCTAAAAGCTTCGGCCCCACGCAATTTTTTATTACAGGATCATTTAGGGATGGCGCTGTGCTTGATAATCAAGTTCTCCATGCGCAAGGGAGTACCGATATTCTTCTTGCCAGTTTTAATAACAATGGAACATTGATCTTTGTAAAGACTTTTGGAAGTCCTGCCTATGACGATGCCTGCAATGGATAAGAGATCGATTCACACGGCACGCTCTGGCTTACAGGAAAAACGGGGGACTCAACGGTTTTGGATAATCGATGGATTCGAACCGCAGGATCATGCGATGCATTTGCATTTTCATTCGATAAGAATGGTGCACCGCTTTCAACCTCACTTTTGGGCAGCCCAACATTTGATGAAGGGCTTGCCATTTCATGCAATGGAAACAAGGTAGCAGTTGCGGGCTATTTTAGCGGTTCTATACAGACAGGATCAATCTTTTTGGGAGGCCAACCAGCCACGTGCTTTGATATGTTTGTGGCATATCTCAATCCTGGTGCTGCAATGCCTTTTAGTCAATTGCCTCTCTATCCTTTAGCACTCAAGAATAAGCTTGTATACAGGACAAATCTTGCAGCATCCAAAGTAGGAGAAGTTTATGATTTTAAAGGTCGGAAGCTTGTCGGGCATATACATGGCTATCAAATAAAACCGCAGGTTAGCATTATCAGAAAGGATGGCACATGGAGCACAAGCATAGCCGTACCGCACTAAAGATACATAGTGTGATGAGTCAAGTAATAGGTGTTGTTTTTTTTGGCTTGGCTTCGGTTTCTAGCGCGGCCGATGCTGATATACAAATCCATCAATTCAAGAACGCTTCTATCAGGTGCGATTATCTAGTTGTTGCATCAAAGGCCTTTGTTCCAAAAGCACAGACCTTGGCTGCGCATCATAATGCATTTGCCTACGATGATGTTTTATATGGGCGCGTTGTAGATCTTGACCTGATTTACAAAGAATTTTATGAGACAGATACCACTAAAGTATTCATGACTATTCATAAAGCATTTAAATGGGCTTTCCAAAATTGGAAGATTGCTCCTCGATATATTGTCTTGATGGGGGATGATTCTATTGGTGCCCAACGTGCAAATCCTGCGCAATGGAATCGAGGGCCAATGCCATCATATGCATGCATGGCTGTTTCGACGAGAAGCTTTTATAATCAAAGCACAGGTCAATATGACAGTATTGGGCTGGATAGTACATTTACATTCTCGGACATACACTATGTCAGCATGTTGGACACTGCTCCAGAGTACCAATCAGAGCGGTTTCCTGTTGCTATTGGTCGAATTCCATGCGAGACAATAGAACAATGCAGTGTATATGTAGATCGCGCAATTCAATATGATACTTCGCCCTTTAGAGGTATGTGGCGTAACAATGCAATTTTCATCACAGATGATGCTTTCCAATTGATACAGTTCGATCCAATTTCTCATATAGAAAGCTCTGATTAAATCTGCCGCAATCTCTTTGGGTCTTATTTTTGTACGAAGGTTTATCTGGCCAATTATTCCAGAAATCTTGAGTATGAAAATCCCCTTGCAAAAGATGACTTTTATAGTTTGGTAGACAAGGGGGCAATGTGGACAACCTGTTTTGGCCATGGGCATGAAACTTTTCTGAGCGATGAGAAAGTTGTAAGAGCCGATGAAACAAACCGATTGCGCAATGGGAATATGCGAGGGATGTTTTGTTCATTTTCCTGTTCAAATGGCGCATTTAATTATCCGTTTGAGCAATCAATGTGCAAACAATTCTTGTTTGCGCCCAAGGGCGGCTATATTGGGTATATTGTAGCAACAACTGTTAGCTATGCAGGTTCAAATACAAATCTTGCCCAAGTATTATTTACCAACCGGGATAGCTTAAATGCACTAAGCTTCGGGCGCATGTTTATGAATGCTCTATACAATAACGATTGGAATTATAATTTCCTTGGCGATCCTGCATTGCGTCCCTATCCCAAGCACGATACATTAGGTTATCAAATTTCAGAAAACTATGTTTTATGTGAAGCGGGAGCTATGGTTGTTGGAAGCCATTATGGGTATCAATGGATTAAAAGCGAGATTGTGCATCCCATGGGGGACATAAATAGATCATATTAACGCGATAGTAGTATAGCTCTGGGAGAAGGAACTGTAACAAGTTCCACTTTCAGCATTGCGACGCAGTCAAGAGATTATGATATGCGCTTGGTTGCATACGCCTGGAATGATACTACCGAAGCGCGCATATCTATTGAATTGCCTTCAATAACGGGGATTTCGTCGAGTCGTCAGGGGTCATCTCTTTCGGCACAGTCGTATCATATCAAAAAGAATATGTTTGTTTTGCCCACTACGGGAGCATTGAAGTCTGTAAGCATTATGTCAACTAGTGGCCGTTTGCTTTATACTATTCCTATTATGCAAGATGTAAAGACTATTTCGCTTGATAATGGTAAGGTGCCTGCTGGGATGTATCTTGCAGAAATTCGTGGGCGAGATGCAAAGACAGTTGCGAGGGTTCCTTGGCTGAAGGTGAGATAGGGTTATTAAGCAAGCAAAAACAGTGCAGCCTAAACTTTAATGCAGACATTGAAAGGCTTAATTAACTAAGATCGCACAATAGTAATGGCAATCGTTTTTTTTCCACCTGTTACCCTTGTTCGTACGGTTAAGTGCGGTTTGGCCGAGTTATTTGTTCCTTAGAAGCCTTTCGGCTAATAGCCCCACTTCAGGATAAATGAAATTCGCACACCTCTATTCTGAGGTATCTTTCCCTCTCATATTCGTCCTACCCATCAGTCCAAAAAGCAAATAAACGATACTATTTAATTAAGATTCTTCACTAAGAGACCTTATATTAATCTCATCATCTTGTTACGTGCATCAGCGCTATTTGTGTGCACTTTTCATTGTTACAATTCCAACAGAACACTTGAGTTACACACACCATTCATGTAAGATATTTTGATCAAAGGGGGGGTTATGAAACGTATTATAGGGTATTTTTTGATTGCTGCTTGTGTGTCAACGGTTTCAGGGCGGGTTCCAGCTGAGCTCAAAGCCGACCTGAATGCGATCAAGCCAGCCGGGTGTACCAATATCAAAATGGTGTATATCAAAGCGACAAATGGCTTTCAGGAATTTGCTATGTCGACACAAGGCGCGGTTGTCTGGGTAGTGAGTATCGATGAGCCAAAACCGCGCCGAATCTATCCTACAGTTGGATCGGCGAACTGCTTCAATGTCAACCTTACAGCCGATGGAAAGAGGGTTATCATCTGGAACAATGGGCGTGGACAGATGGTTGTTGTCAACTGGGACGGCACGAATGCACAAACTTACAACATCAGTGGAACGATCACCGAATACTGGCATGCACCCGATGGCAGCGACTGGGCAATTAATAGCAAGGGTGGTACCGATGTCGAGCGTATTAATATCGATAGCAAAGCTGTTGTCACGTATTCTCTGGGTTCCGCTTCTCCCCAGGTCGATAATGGAAGCGCACCGGTAAACATGTCGGATGATGGGAAATATTTGCTCCTTCAAAACACGGTGAGCTCTACGTTTGGGTTGTGGGACATAGTCGCGAAAAAGTACAAAGCTGGCCCCGGCGGATGTCAACCCTCCATGCGGGCGGGTAGCTCAAATCAATATAATGTCAATATCAGCGGGCATCACTCAATGGGAATCAATAACCCGGATGGAACGGCCTTCATGGCATATAGGACAGCAGATACGGCAACTACCTATATCAAGTCAAAGAACCTTTATGGACCATGCAATAATGGTGATGGCATCACACAGGAAGGGACCCGTTTTACCCAGCATCCAGATTATGTCACATTTTTTCTCTCAAACTCCAAGGCTAACCCCATATTGTCAAGGTTGCCTGATATGAAGCCCGTGTATATCGAGGATAGTCTTGACTGCAACTTTGTGGGCGACATGGATGCGGTGTTTATTGGCGCCACTTCTCCAAAGATCAAGCATGATATTGCAAAGAGTGTATCAATGAATACCGCTAAAAATGCTCTCGTATACTCGATACAAGGCCGTCGTATAGATCAAGCATCGTTACGCGGAGCAGGAATTGTGCAAGCTGCGAATGGGATTGGCGTGCAAAAAGTTATTAGCATTAAGTAAACTTAATTAACATTAAAAGGAGCTATTTAATCAAGCTTCTTAATATGCAGGTGCATTATTAAAATGACGTAACATAAATATGTTTGCGTCATTTTTTTTGTGCATTGCGTGTTTGAATTCCCCTTGCTGGGCAGTTTTTTAACACATCTCTAAAATTGGCATTGAGGGGGCGACATCAATGTTTACGCTCCAGCGGGTTACCGGATTTAAAATGCACGCTCGCGTACACCGTAGCGCACGCGACTCTGGCTTAGGAAACATTATTTCATGACCCGACTGCGCTGCCAGCCGGCAAGCTGCTTTGGGACATTTTCTGCCTGCTGGTTTACAGATACAAACCGATTGAGGCTTATTTGGTGCATATCGTGCATGAGTCGTATGAGCAGACGAATGACTTCTATATGCTCCCTTCGGCTTAACGCCTTCGGTTGGAAAGGGCCTCGCGGTCCTGCTATTTTCTGCAGAACTCAGGGGCGGACAACCCGGAAACCAATATTGAAGTTCTGGTAGTTCGGATTGACGTAGTCCCGGTAAGCCACGCTGGCAGGTCGAACAAAACCCTGTCTGAACCACAGATAATCGCTGATTACCCAGATAACGCTGATTAAGGCAGGGCAACTTTCTCTCTTATCATTTTCTTCTCTTATCACTCTTATCTGCGAGATCTGAGGCATCTGCTGTCTAATCAGCGGTTCAGACAATTGCCCCTGTCCAGGCTTTCGCCGACAGTATACTTGTACTCTGCTGAAATCCTTGGTGAACTGGAAAATGGCAAGCAATAAGTCATACGTCGCTTTATAAACCGGTAGTTCAGAGTATTGTGCCATAATCCC
>JBBRUX010000007.1:0-106578 GCA_038247415.1 Chitinivibrionales bacterium
CCTGATAGATAATCAGAAAGGTAGAGAGCCATGTCAGCTATAAAAGTTCTCGTTATTGATGATGAGGTACTCATGATGAAATCTACCTGCATGGTACTTAAGTACAAGGGGTTTGATGCACATGGCACTCTCGATGGCAATCAAGGCATTAGCGATGCATTGTCTTTGCAACCCGATATTATTCTCCTCGATATTATGATGCCAGGTAAAGATGGGTGGCAGGTATTACGAGAGCTTAAGGAAAGCAGCCAAACAAAAAATATCCCGGTCGTTATCTTCAGCGCACGTGAATACTCCGATGGCAGGCAAAAAGCTCAGAAATGCGGGGCTGTAGATTTTATCCCAAAACCATTCGAGACCGATTTTCTGATTGATATACTAACGCGATATGGTAAAAAGGAGGCATCCCATGCTTAGGGACGCATCAAACGGCGTGTTGATGGATAAATTGCCAATCGGGATAATTATTCTCAATTCAACCGGGCGATACCAATCAGGAAATCGTTTGGCTTTGCAATTGTTTGGCATAGGCATCGAGGATCTTATTGACAAATCGTTTGTTCAGGTTGTGGATGATAAAAAATTAACCGAGACAATCTTACAAATTAAATATGAAGGAGCTAGTCTTTCGCAGGTACTTATAACCCGCAATAAGAGGACTCTTAAATGTTCGGTGCAAGTGTATTCTGTAAACGGTGATGAGAGTGATCTGTTGGTTGCAGTTGAAGATGTGACTGCATTACGTAAAATGGAAGAGATCAAAAAAGAGTTTTTGTCAAATATTCTGTATCGCCTTCGCACTCCTCTCTCGAGCCTTAAAACAGGGCTGAGCCATCTTGGTACAATTGCCGAATTCCCGAAAAATTCCGATGAAAATGAACTCCTGAACATGTGCTCTCATGAGGCCAATCGTTTACATGCGCTCCTGAGTGATTTGAGAGCCCTTTTTTCTATAGAAACGGGCATTTCTAAAGATGACCTTGAGCTCGAAAATTTTGAAGTATCGTTTGTGCTGCGACGTTGCATCGAGGATATCAAAAAACTCGGTGGAAAGTATCCCTCTGGTTGCGAGCTTATAACGTTAACAGATGTAAAGCTTCCCCAATTGCATGCCGATTTTGAAAAAACCAAAATTGCCCTAACAATTCTTATTAAAAATGCCCTGCAATTTTCATTGTGTGAAAAACCTATTAGTATTATGTGTGAAGATGTTGGGGATAGTATCGATATTTCAGTTGTTGATAAAGGAATAGGAATTCAACCCAATAGCCTCGATGTAATAGGTGAAAAGTTTTTTCGCGAAGATAACGAAATAACACGTTCGATAGAAGGTAATGGTTTGGGACTTTTTATCGCCCGATCCTTTGTTACCGATATGGGGGGACATCTGTATTTCGAAAGCCGCGGAGTCGAAGGTACTGTTTTTCATATCTCATTGCCCGCAGTACAAGGGAGATAACTATGGGTCGGGAGCAGCTGATTGCACAGCTCGAAGAAGTTGATAATTTACCAACGCTTCCCGTAATCGTGCAACAAATTCAAAGTCTTCTGGCAAGTCCACGATCAAGCATGGCGCAAATAGCAACTGTTATTGCCCGTGATCAGGCGATTAGCACAAAAGTTGTGAGGCTTATTAATTCTGCTTTTTATGGTTTGGGACAACCGGTATCGTCTATTCAGCAAGCAATTGTCTTGCTCGGGCTCACAACCGTTAAAAATCTTGTTGTGGGTGTGTCTATTGTTAAGACATTCGATAAGGCTGGTACTGCGTCTCTTTTCGATCGAGAAAAATTCTGGATGCACTGCTTCGCATGCGCAATGGGAGCAAAGGCTTTAGCAAAAAGGTTAGGACTAGAAGAGCCCGAAGATTATTTCCTTGCCGGATTGCTCCATGATATTGGGGTGCTTATACTGGATCAATATGCACATCATGAGTTCGTTGACATTTTACAAAAGGCAATCCGCGGCAAACGTGATTATTCTGCTGTAGAGAAAGAAGTAATGGGGATTACTCACGGCGAAATTGGTGAAATTCTGGCCAGCAAATGGAAAATTCCCTTGTTTTTGAGTCAGTCAATGCGTCATCATCATGTGCCTTTATTTCAAAATCCCGAACTTTCAGCGAGTCTGGATAAAATTGCAATGGTACATATTGCCGATTACCAGGCGATTGTGCATGGGATAGGGATGGGAATAGCGTGTCCAGCATCGGCGTGTTCCGCCGAAGCGATGCGCCGTTTTAGCATTTCGCAAACAATGCTCGATGAAGTATTTGCAGGTATCGAAAAAGAAGTCAAGGTTATTATGCGAGAATGGTTCGCTCGTTAAATACTATCGCCTCTCTAGGAATTGTTATGGAAGACACACTTTCAGACTTTAATGCAGAAGATCGCTTTTTTGAGCGGCTCGAAGAGCAATTAATGTCGATAGAAACCGATGAAATTTTAAAAGATCTCTCCCTCGAATCGCTTGAGGGTAAGGGATTTATGAATAAAGTCGATATACAGAAAAAAAACAACGCGCTTCCCACAGAAAAAGAAGGCCTTGTTTTTGAATCCCATGTTGATTACTATCGTTCCCGCGACAAAAAGGAAATAGGGCAAGTGTCAATGGAAATGATATTGGATATTAGCCCGGTAGCTGCTCAAGCCTGTATTGCATCACGTGATGCCAAGGATACTCGCAAACTTGTACTTGGGCAAAATATCGAAGCCAAAACGGTAAATTCTATTACAAAGTTGTATGCAGCAATAAATGGGAGGGTGGTTATTTGCGGTAGTACCATTGGCCTCATACCTGCAGATGTTGACTCAAAGGTAACAGTTACCATTGCGCCGGATCAGTTTTCTGCATTGGTCACCATTTCACCATCCTTTGGGAATGGGGCTGCTGCGACGCTTGTAAAAGTAATTGGCGAATTATCAAAAATGAAAGTACGTTTTGGGGTAGTTCAAGAAAATATCGAAAAAGCAATTGCAATTGCAGAAACTCAAAAAATAGTTCAAACAGATATTGTTGCAGCTTTAGGAGAATTGCCGATCGCAGGCCACAATGGAACTGTTGAATACCTTTTTGACGCTTCGGGAAAAGCGCCCGAGTTTAAAATTTTGCCAGATGGAAGAATCGATTACAAAAACCATGCAGGAATCTTGCGGGCGCGCAAAGGAGATGTGCTGGCTCATTTGTATCCCCCCGGCATTGGTAAAGCAGGGCTCACCGTATGTGGGGAGGTTGTAGCGCAGGAAGAAGGTAAACCTGCAGTATCGTTTGCAGGCAAGGGTGTTACGCTTTTGAAAGAGCGTCAAGAATATGTGTCGGAAATTGATGGAATGATTATACTCACCGGTGCGCTCATTGAGGTAGTCGATTCATTTGTTGTTGAAGGGGATGTCGATTATTCAACGGGGAATATCGATTTTAACGGAACGGTCATCGTGCATGGCTCAGTTCTTGACGGATTCGAAATAAAAGCTGGAGGCGATATTGTAATAGGTCGCAATGTCGAATCGGCTAAAATTGAAGCTGGTCGGGATATCCTGATTCGGGGAGGGGTTCAGGGAAAAGGGAAAGGGCTTATTTCTGCGGGTCGAAATGTTACCATAGATTTTGTACAAAATGGAAAAGTTGAAGCACAAGGCTCTATCACCATAGAAAATTTTGCTTTAAATAGCTATTTATACGCATCAAAAAATTTGCATGTTTTCGGGAAGCGGGGCATGCTCTTGGGCGGGGAAGTGTATATTCGCCACAGCATTGAAGTTAAAACTATAGGATCTGAGGGAGGGACAAAAACTCATGTCGAATGCGGTACCGATTTTTTGGTGACACGAAAAATTCATGAGATTGACAGTGTTATGCAGATGATTAAGAGTAGCCATCAAAAAATTGTTGGCATGTTGCGCACCGTTTCGCTAACATTTAAAAAAGATATAGAGTTCTTAAGTAGCAAGAAGGAAGTGCTCTTAAAGGCGTTAGAAAAGAAAAAAGATTTAGAAAAGCGGATGAATATCCTGGTTGCCCGTCGGATGGAACTTACGCAAGAATCCCTTGAAAAAGACCCTTGTACCATAAAAGTCCGAAATTCCTGTTTTCCCAATACACATATTAAAATAAAAAATGAACAACTAGCAATTGTTAAACGGCTCGATAGCGTCGTTCTTATGATTAATCCAAAGACGCAAACAATAAGCGCAACGGCTTCGAGATAAGTCTTCATGCAAGCTTCCTTCTAAAAATGCTATTCTCATTGTCTGCTTTTTATAATTTTGTTTTTGCAATTATAACCGCATTGGTGTACAATAATAATTCTAATTCTTATTGACCTTGTAACATTTTATATATTCCAATGAGGCACTACGATGAAACTTTCCGTGAAGCTTCCCCTCATCGCCCTTTTTTTGGGTGGTATTATTGGAGCAATTTTTATCGCAACACAAATTGTTACGCTCCAGCAAAAATCTGATGGGCTGGTTATTAATATTGCAGGGCGTCAAAGAGCCTTGTCCCAGAAAATGACCAAGGAAGTGTATCAGTGTCAAAGCAAGATTGCCGCAGGAAAAGATGGTGCTGCATGCAAAGCATCTCTTGAAAATACGATGAAGGTATTTTCGGCCTCGCTTTCGGCGCTTCTTGACGGAGAAGATGCTCCTGTTACCACAGATCTAAAAACAACTGCTCTTGTAAAGTGCCCAAAGCCCGACGAAGAAACTAAACTATTGCTACAAAAAGCTTTGTCGGAGTGGAAATCATTTGAGGCAGATCTTACTGGTGCGGTACAATCAAATTTTGCAGCTGGAGAAGTTTGGGACAAGATTGATGCCGAAAATATGGTCGTTTTTAAAGCTTCCGAGGCTGTGGTTGCACACGTTCAAAAGAATTCCGAATCGCGCGTTCAATTGCTTATTATCATTCAGCTTATTGGTTTGTGTCTTGGGATTGCGGCAATTATTTGGACTATACTTGTTGTGAAAGCAGTTCTTACTAAAATTCGCAAAGCTGATACTCTGACACAAGAATTTTCTTCTGGCGATCTCACGCAACGCATGCTTGTACCCCAAATTGTCGATGAGCTTGATGGCTCGCTAGCAAATGTAAATAAACTCGGAGAAAATATCGCAGGAATCGTATCTCAAATATATTCTGCAAATGCTACGCTTGTCAGTGTTTCTCAGGAAGTCAATAAAACTTTCGATAAAATTGCAAACAATGCGACGAGTGTACGCAATCAGAGTTTTACCGTGGCAGCAGCATCGGAGGAGGCATCTGCTAATGTGAGCTCTATTGTAGCGTCAACCGAAGAGCTGAGCTCTACCATAAATAGTATTGCTGCAGCAATGGAAGAGATGAGTGCGACGGTCAATGAGATATCTAAAAATTGCCAGGAAGAATCGAATATAGCGCAAAAAGCAGCTAAACAGAGCGCAGAAACAGGTGAGGCAATGGAACGCCTTGGCTTTTCGGCACAGGAGATTGGGCGAATCATTAGCGTTATTAATGATATCGCCGATCAAACAAATTTACTGGCACTTAATGCGACCATTGAAGCTGCAAGCGCAGGTGATGCGGGAAAAGGTTTTGCTGTTGTGGCAAATGAAGTAAAAGAGCTGGCTCGTCTAACAAGCAAGGCAACCTCCGAAATTACCGAACAGATTGAGGCTATGCAAACCGACACCAAAGCCTCGGTCGAATCGATGAAAGCCATTTCCAAAGTCATTTCAGATGTCAACGATATTTCCATAGTCATCACGTCGGCTGTCGAAGAACAGTCGGCTACTATCAGCGAAATCGCTCGTAACGTTTCAGAATCATCTATTGCTGCAACCGAAATATCGGGAAATGTAAGCGAAATTTCTCTTGGCGTAAAAGAGGTGAGCAAGAATATTCAGAATGTCAATAGTGAAACGGGTTCGGTTGCAGATGCAATAACAGCAGCTGCACCAGATGTTGCCAAGCTTGCAGCATTGGGCCTCGAGTTGCGTTCTATTGTGTCGACATTTAAAATTCAAGCCGCCTTTATTGCATGGTCAGAAGAGTATTCGGTTAAAGTTCCCTTAATGGACGAACAGCATAAAAAGCTTATTGTACTAATCAACGAGCTCAATAGTGCAGTGAGTGCAGGGAATAACAAAACTGCAGTAGAACAAACGCTTCAAAAACTTATCGATTACGCAGCTGTACATTTTGCCGAAGAAGAAAAGCTCATGCAAGATGCAGGATACCCCGATTTGAATGCGCATAAGCCCATTCATATCAGTTTTGTTGACAAAGTGGTTTCTCTCCAGAACGCTTTTCTTGCGGGCAAAGCAATGGTTGGATCCGATATCATGATTTTTCTAAAAGATTGGCTTATTCAGCATATTATGGGGACCGACAAGAAATATGGTTCCGCTGTTTCTAAAAAGAAATAGCGGTGGCTTTACATCATTTGTCAATCTATTGTAGCATGGATTGAATCTATAGGATGCCCGCAAAACATCGTTGCCAGTTCATTAAATTGAGCGGGCTGTTCTGTTGTGAAAAAAGTTCGCGACTCGCCTAAGCCAAGCTTCAATTCTATTTCCTCATGACGCATAAGATATTCTTTGAGGCTTTTTGCTACCAGTGCCCCTTGGTTTATTATTGTTGAGCCTTGCGGAAGATGTTCCCGGATCTGGTTAATGAGGAGTGGATAATGGGTGCATCCAAGTATAACCGTGTCGATAAGCGGATCTTTACTTAAAAGCGCATTGATGTGTTTTTTGACAAAATATTCCGATCCGATCGTGTCAATCTCGCTATTTTCTACTAAGGGAACAAAAAGAGGACAGGCCTCGAGTGTAACGCATACATGCGGGAAAAACTTATTGATTTCGATGGTGTATGAATCCGATCGAACCGTTCCCGAGGTGGCAAAGATGCCAACATGCCCGGTTGTAGTATAGTTACCGATAGCTTCTGTAACAGGCCGTATAACCCCGAGCACCCTCTTTTCTAGCCCAAGAATGGGGAGATCCCGTTGCTGAATAGATCTGAGTGCTTTGGCTGATGCCGTATTGCATGCTAAAATGACAAGCGGGCATTTTTGTTTAAAGAGCCACGACACAGCTTCTTTAGTATACGAATAGACCGTCTCAAACGACCGAGACCCATAGGGCGACCGCGCATTATCGCCCAGATAAATAAAGTCGTACTGCGGCAAAAGTGCTACAATTTCTTTAAATACGGTAAGCCCGCCGTATCCTGAATCAAAGATTCCAATAGGACACGACCGGTTATCGGGCATAGCCATTGTGCATCCTCAGAGACTTTCTAGTGCAACGGTATCTGCTTCGGGTGGTGTTGATGTTCCATCGTCTTCGGAAAAGACAATCGAAAACTCGCCCTGTTCATTTTCGCCAACATAGAGCGTAGTATACGTTACGGTTTCATCGGCAAGATTTGCCAAAAGCTGCCGCGAAATTGCCGGCAAAAGTTGACTTTTAATAATAGCTTCTGCATTACGAGCCCCAGCTTCGGATGCGGTACAGCCCAGTGCAAGGTTTGAAACAAGGCTATCTGAGTAAGTAAAGGCAATGTGGTGAGTAGCTTTAATTCGTTTTGCAATTTTATCAAGCTTCATGCGAATAATACCGCCCAAAATCTCTGCTGAGAGCGGACGATAGGGGATAATCGTGCATCGTGCAAGAAGGGCTGGCCTAAAATGCGCTGATAATTCTGGACGTATTGCGTCAACAAGAGCTTCATCGGAAATGGGCTCTTCTTTGGTAGCGAGATCCATAATGGTATCGGTGGCCAAATTAGAAGTCATGATGATAATGGTATTGCGGAAATTAATTTCACGGCCTTCCCCATCGCGCATAAATCCTTTATCAAATACCTGATAAAAAAGATTCATAACTTCCAAATGCGCTTTTTCTACTTCGTCGAGAATAACAACCGAATAAGGCTTCATGCGAACAGCTTCTGTCAAGATCCCGCCTTCACCGTATCCTACATATCCCGGAGGAGCTCCCTTAAGCTGGCTAACGGTATGCTTTTCCTGATATTCCGACATGTTTATAATTGTTGTAAATTTCTCACCGCCAAAGAGTGCATCGGCAAGCGCTAGCGCGCTCTCTGTTTTGCCAACGCCCGATGGCCCCGAAAAAAGAAATACCCCAAGAGGAGCATCGGGGTTTCCCATGCCCGTTTTTGAAGATCGGATGCAATCCGATAATGTTGCAAGTGCGCCATCTTGGCCAATAACGCGGGAGGTAAGAATATTCTCCAGATCGAGCAACGTTTTTGCTTCATCTTTCATCATGGAGCCAATTGGTATTGCAGTCCAGTCTGCAATAACCCTCGCACATACCGCGCTATTTACATACGGAAATACCATGGGGGATTCGCCGGCAATGGTCGTAAGGCATGCTTGCGCATCAGTGATTTTTTTAGTTGCAGCAGCGGCGTTGGAATCGTTTTTGGGAAGTTTTCTAAATTCTTCCTGAGCTGCCAGAAGATCGGCAACTCCAATCTTTTCCTCTTCCCACTGTGTTGTGAGTTTTGAAATGGTAGCCGAAATTGTTTTGATCTTTTCATCGAGAAGTTCGGTTTCATCGGAGTTTGTGAGAATACCTGCAGCACTGTCGTTTGCTAAGCGGTTTTTTGCAAGATTGGCATTTATCAGGGCACGTTCTTCGTGATCGATAATTCCCGGCTTTGCTTGTTGGCTCATTTTTACCCGTGCGCATGCAGTATCTAGTACGTCGACTGCTTTGTCTGGTAGTTGACGTCCAGAAATATACCGATGCGAATAATTTACCGCAGCTTTAACACCATCGTCGGTGATGCGTACGCCATGATATTTCTCAAATGCGTTGGCAACACCGCGAAGCATTGCGCATGCACGTTCAACATCGGGTTCTTCTACGTGCACGAGCTGAAATCGTCGGGCAAGCGCAGGATCTTTTTCGAAATATTTGCGATATTCCGACCAGGTGGTAGCAGCCATGGTTTTCATTTCACCACGGGCCAGTGCAGGCTTGAGCAGATTTGCAGCATCGCCCATCCCTGCATTCCCGCCTGCACCAATGAGCGTATGCGCTTCGTCGATAAAGAGTATAACCGGTGTTGCGCTCGTTTTTATTGCCTCAATAACACCTTTTAAGCGCTTTTCGAATTCTCCCTTTACAGAAGCTCCCGCTTGCAAAAGTCCAAGATCAAGACCCCAAATGTCAACATTACGAATAGATTCGGGAACATCGTTTTTTGCAATACGGAGTGCAAGACCTTCTATCACGGCTGTTTTTCCAACACCTGCTTCACCAACAAAAATGGGATTGTTTTTACGGCGTCTGCTTAAAATATCAATCGCCTGACGAATTTCGTCATCGCGTCCGAGAATTTCGTCGATTTTTCCGTCGCGAGCTTGCTGCGTAAAATTGACGCAATAAGCGGATAGCGTATCGGTTGGGCTCTTGCCTTCGGCACGATGAGCCGGGGAAGCAGTGCCCGAAGAAATTTCTGTTTGTTCTGTTGAAAGCTTTACTATATGGGTATATTCAGCGAGAAGCAGCTGCAAATTAATCGCTCGCAAAACCTGTGATACCGCTGTGCCTGCCGATGCATTTCGTTCGAGGTAGGCCGCAAAGAGCGTTCCCGACGATATTGAGGCAAATGAAAAACCAAGTGTGGCGAGTGTCCATGCACGCTCGATTGTTTCGAGGAGCGGTGGAGAAAATGCGGGCTTGCCAGTATTACCATTTTGTAATGTCTCGAGGTCGATCTCAAGCGCTTTTTTAAGTTCGCCGGGGTTAATACCAAAATGAATAAGAATTTCGGTAATATCTCCATCGTTCGCATCGAGGCTTACCGATAGAAGGTGTTCGAATCGGAGTTCGTAGTGACCTCGGTTGACACATGAACCTATAGCAGTTTCCAAAAGGCGTGTGCAATATCCATTAAGGCCTTGCAGATGTTTACGTAAATCGGGAAGAAGCATTCTAAACTCCTGGTTAGTTATTTTCGATTACTACAGATTGAATATCGGTACTTATATGTGCTTCGCCCAAACTGCTTGCAAAACCAAGTGGCGCAGTGTCGTCGCCAAGAATAATTGGTATAAGCTGCATGGGCTTGAGGGTAACTTTAATGTCGAAATCTAAGGGATCGGCACAGTAGGCCTTAACCAGTTCCTGCATGCGGGAAATATTTTGGGTGCCAGGAAGAAATGTTTCGAATTGCTGCCGGGGGAGGGGCCCAATTACCAATCGGAATTTTCCTGAACAATCGGGAATTCGTGTTCCGAGCATGGTTGTTTGTCCAAGTTTTCCGCTTCCTAGAGGTGCAACGCCAGCTATTTCAGCATAGCGTGGTGTAAATTGCTCTAGTGCTACCGGAAGGTTTTCAAAAAGAAACGAGAGCATGGTGCATAATCCTGCTTCTCCACGGTTGCGGGAAGCTAAAAGTCCACAACAAGAGAGCATCGAGAGCTGTGCTTGACTTTTTGTTGCCGACGGAGAGATTCCTGCCAATGCCCCAATGCGCGAAAGAAACGTAGTGTTTGGGCCAATAAGATTATTAACAAGACGGTATTTTTTCCAGGCTCGGTAAAAGAGCACATACATACGGTGATTAAACATATTGAGAAAATCGTAGAGCGCATCATCGGTACCCGTGTGGCGCGCGCAATATTCAGAAAAGTAAACAGGTAATGGCGAAACCGAACCGCATAATCCCATGAATGTCGAAAACAGCGTTATACTGTCCTCTCTCCATTCTGCTTTACGAATATCAGACGATGGAAATGCAAGACCGACATCGGGAGATAATCGAATGGCACCAGAATCCAGTGGGTTTGGAATCCCTTTTTCGGCAAAATATTCTTCGAGCTGGAAAAGCAGCGCAAAAAAATTAAACTGTGGAGCTTCGGTTTGTAGACGTTCTATTAGATTAGCCATTGCCGCCCCTCAAGCGATGAAAAAACCATGGTATCTCCTGATGGTCTACCAATGAGCGCAACTTCAACAAAAGAATTGAGCGAGACATAATGTGCTAAAAATTCACGCAGTACCAATCCAAAGAGATGCATATCGTTCATATCAGCAAAGTGTGATTCGGTGAGGGTAATTGAAAACCGGACTCCTCTGACAATGGATCCCTTGACAACTGCATCTTGTGGCTTAGCCAAAACTTCGTAGATTGCTTCGATACGGGCCGCGCGCCCAACATTACGAGACCAGTCGTATAAACGAAGACATGTTTTAAGCGTGTCTTTATCTGCAAGCGACGAATAGGTTGCTCCGGTGTGCGCAAGAAACATCCATAAGAAATCTTCTTGGGCCGGCGGGGTCGTTGGATATGTTGGCCGGGTTATATTGGTGATGCGGACATAATCGCCTATGCCGCTCCCTGGGCGTGTGAGACCATTTTCGCGGATCTCTTCTCGTGGCAGCGGCCCGTTGCTCATGAGTGCCACAATCGAAAGGCTTTCTGGTCGCATAACGCCCTGCGTAGAGGGAGTGGTAGGGGAGAGTGAGCAGATTCGCTGTCCTGCTGCATTGTACCGAAATCGCGCTGCAAACAGACGCCGATTTTTTATGCCAATATTTTTAAATGATGTAAACGGTTCGTAGGTAAATCGTTCGCCGGTTACATTGTCGGCGCCGGTCACATTTACAATACGCGCAATGCGCATTGAGTGTGGAGCAGAGGCATTGGCAATTACGGTATATTCGGGCTTATGTCCTTCGTGCAAGATTGGTTCGGCATCGGCAGTAAATAAGTTTACCGCAGGCACACAGTACAGTCGAAAGTTTCGTGCTGTAAATGGTTTGTCTGCAGGAAAACCACTCTTAAAGGTGACGGTATAGGTAATGGTTTTTGGTACGGTTGTGCTCGACTGAATAGCCGATAGCCCATGAATATCGATAAAGAGAAATTTCTCTAGATTAATAAAGTACTCGCGTAGTAAACCAAATCCCCAGTAGGTTCGGGTATCTGTGGGCAAAAGCGATTCTTCTGCAGTTAAGCCTGCAGGAGAAACAGCAGTTGAGGCAGGGATTTCACATGAAATGCCAGTATCGGTAGAAAGGGAAACTTTTTCGACTCGCTGTGTAAGAAATTCATGCAGCATAAGTGCAATGGGCATTTCGGCATGGAGATAGATTCGCAACGGATCGAGGTTGCAACGCGCAAGCGCTGCGGTTTCACTCAGATCGAAGGTGAAAGTCAAAGAACTTTTCCCACGGTTATCGTGAGATTGACTCACGTTTGTCAGGCGCATGGGATGTATTGGTACATCAAAGGCAGTTGTAAATTTGCACATGATAGATTCGGCGCCCAAAGGCTCCGAAAGAATTTCTGCACCCTGCTGGATCGTGCGGGTTTCATTAATAATGCCATCGCGCGGGGCGAATTCCATAATGCACATGGAAGGAACTTCTTCCATAAGTGCTGGCCACATAAGATCGAGCAGACCTTCGGTAATTTCGGGAAAGGAATCGTCTATTTTTTCGCGGATTCGGCCTGCTAAAAAAGCGAAGCCTTCAAAGAGGCGTTCTACATAAGGGTCTCGGTCGCCAACAGCATCGATATTGAGAAATCGAGCGCGATCTGGATGTGCCGTGGCAAATTCTCTTCCAGACTCGTAGAGGTATCGGAGTTCTTCTTCGTAATATTTTTCTATCATAGGGCTCTCAATCGACTTTCTTCCATGGAGATATGGTTGAATTGCCCATACTCGTAAACGTTGTTTGAAAACGAACCAGCCCACCTTCTCGCAATTCGCCGGTTAGGATGAATTCGAGAGAGAATTTTTTAGTGGGATCATTATCTCTTTTGACAACTTTAACTTTTTTGAGGCGGGGTTCGTACTTTTCTATGGTTGTCTCAATAGCTTTTTTCAGTTCTTCGAGCCCATCAGGCATTTTTCGGTAGATTTCCGAAATGTCGGGCAACCCGTAGCCTTTAAGGTGGGGAATTGAGCCCGACCGGGTATTGAACATGCGCGATAGATGATCCATGATTGAAATAATTCGCCGAGACTGAGGCGCGATAGCCTCAATGGGCGTTTTATCGAGAAATTGACCAATAAGGCTTTCGAATAATCCTTGATTCATTGCACACTAGTCCGTAACTGATAGAATTCATCATTTTAACACAAAATAGATTATATACTTATAAAGAATATAATTTATAGGGATAGCAACTTGTTACTCAGCCGATACGTGCACGTATCGCGATATCTGGACTTGTCAGCTTTTAAGACTCTCGAGAACCTTTGGTGCTGGCTTGCACGTACATCACATGCTGTGTTTGGTTTCACCGTAAAGCGATACTGTAATGCAAAAATTTCTAAAAAAATTCCTGAGTATGCAACAAAATTCGTATGCTTTTTCGATCCTTCTAATTCTTGTGGTGTATTGTATACCAAGCAGTGGTCGTACCGTCGATACCGTGATTGTGGGCAATGGTACCAATGGGCCCTATCTTCTTGGGTCTGATAATATCGATTCGTCAAGTATTAGGGTCGCCCAAGGTGATCTTGGCTCGCGCATCGATTATCTTTTTGACCCCTTGACAAATTCACTTATTTTTTCGATCCCCCAGGATTCTCTAAAAAGTATTCCGATTACCTATCAGACATTGCTTGGATCGCTCGTGCGAACCCATTACCGGTATCGCTATCAAACTCTTGATACCGCTACGCTGAACACCTTCCTGCGCGATACCACTCTGCAACACTACAATGCCGATGCAGCAGAAAATCTGCAAATTTCTGGTTATAAAAGCATTGGAATTGCACTTGGCAATTCTGGGCAATCCAATCTTACCCAGGCGCTTGATGTTTCGATTTTTGGAGAAATTGCCCCACAAACGCTCTTGTCTGCCCACCTTTCAGATCAGGGATCATCGCTTGACGGCGTAACACGGGAAATTGGTGAGCTCGATATGATCTACATAACATTGGCTCACCCAAACTTTGGGGTGACCGTGGGGGATCAGTATGCACGGTGGCCTAGCGGTGGACTTCTTATGGGTGAGAAAAAAATAAAAGGTTTGTCGGTGTCCGGAAAAAACGAATTTTTAAACGGTACGATTTTTGGAGCCCTTTCGGGTGGCGTGTCTACGGTGACAACTATTGTGGGCCGTACAGGGCTGCAAGGCCCTTATTTTGTTCGTGGTAATACAGGCGAACCCATTGTAATTCTATCTGGAACTGTCAATGTTACTCTCAATGGTAAAAAGCTTATAGAAGGTGAAATTGCAGATTATAGGGTTGACTATGAGCAAGGCTTTATATCGTTTAGTCCGCGCATTCCTATTGCAGACAAAGATCTTATTAGTATCCAATACGAATATAAAACCTCAAATTACCGGCGGTTGCTTGCAGGGACAACGCTTGGCGGCACCATGCCCGATTCAACGATTTCTACTCAGGGCGTGCTGTGGTACGAATCCGATGATGCTAACCATCCCCTCGATCTTGAAATCTCTGCGGCCGATAAAGATAGTCTGGGCTTGTATGGGACTAAACCCTGGTATAAGGTAATGGGAATACCAATACGCGGCATGAAAGCCGATTCTGTTGCATCGGTCAATGCATTATATGCGAAACGAGACTCTGCTGGTATTCAAATTTTTGTGTATCATCCGTCAAATATTCGATTTGCCCCCGACAGTACCTATTATCAGGTGACCTTTCGAAAAATTACTGCTGGCAAAGGGGATTATGCGTTGTTGCGTCGCGATTGCCCCGCTGCATCTTCGGGTGTCTGCTACGATGTGTACGAATTTGTGGGATCGGGACTCGGCGATTACACTGCCCTTTCGGTCTTTCCAACCCCGGCTCGAACTGTTAACGGAGAGGTTCGCATTAGGTATAGGCCACGCTCGTTTCTTGTGGCCGACATCGATGTTGCAGGGCAAGAAAAATCGGAAAACCTATTCTCATCACGTTCAGATGCATCAACAACAGCGGGTGCAGGGATCATTGTTCTTGGTGCCGGATCTCGACGGGCACAAACTACCGGGAGTTGGGCAGGCATAGAGGGCTCAGTTATTTCGGAGGGTTTTGTGCGCACGGCTCAAAGCCCAAGTCAGCGAAAAAGTGTTTGGGATGATACTTCTATCGCAGGTCAACAAGGAAAATCCATGGGTATGTCGGGTTATGCGGGGAGCAGTTTTGGAAGAATTATTTTGGGAGAAGTTGATGGCGGTAGATTGTATCGCAATAATAGTGTCGCTACCGATCGGTTGGGCGCGTACTGTTTGTATACTCCGTTAGATTCTCTTTCGTTTTCTGGTGATTTTAAAGAGTTCTGGCACAAGGATGTGCCGGTTCCTTCGCGTATGCAAAGTTTTACGCTTTCAACGCGGATTGGTGCTCGTAAGATCCAATCAATAGTGACACTTGGCGATGAATGGCGAGTTGTTGATACTTTTGGGGGCGGGCATTTTGTTGGTTCGTTGAACATAGTGCTTCCACGCATTGGATTATCCCAGAGTATAAGCGCAGAGCGGGCGATGCGGGGAAAGCTTGGGTATGGAGCGCTTGTTGACACAGGGTATAGAGTTGGTTTTGAACAGCGCTTTGATAAAAACATCACGCGTGAGTGGAACACCTCCCTTTTTGCATCGCATACTGTCCAGAAAAATGGAATAGGCTCGCCAGCTGTTCCCACAACACTTATCGATATAACAAGCGACCTATCTCGTGCGGCTCTAGGATTAACCACGCATCAGGAATATGCGATTACGTTCGAACGGGCTTCACTATTTGTACAGGAAGGACGGTATGTTGGTGCAGGTTTTGGGGATTATACACTCGATACTCTGCAAGCCTTGGCCCCGTATGTTCCTAAAAGCGGTGGATCGTATAGCATTACGAATCGGGAATGGTTCGATTCGAGTGCCGTTCCAACGCGCGTACGCAAAATAAACGCGTCTCTTTCGTATTCGCTTGATGTGCCCGATAGCATTATATCGCAGGGTATTTTATCGGATCTTTCCTATAAAGGTACGTATACTGTTTCGGAACAAGTGACCGATTCTTCTTTGTCTAGTTTAACCTTTATCCCCGGTGTCGCATCAATCGACACCTCACTGAGTGCATGGCTTCGTTATGGGAGTGTCTCTTTTAGGCAAGAAATAATTTTCGAACCTTCTAAATCCAAAGATGTAAGAGTATTATTTTCTGTGCGCCCCTTTGTGATGGCGCAGCCGCTTTTTCGTGAACATGGCTGGGAGCTTGGGTTATCCGGCTTGCAATCAAAGCCGCATCTAACGCTTGGCGTTAATTCCCGTTTGTTTTATGTACAGCACGATCCAAAAACAGTATATGGGCAAGTGTTTTCGGCTCTTGACAGATCGCTTCAATTTACGCAGAGCATTCCAATACGCTCAGTGGTAACTGTGTCATTCAAAGAAGCACTAGGGTACGCAGAACAAAAAACAGAATTCGCAAGCGCATCTGGTTTATATGTGGCAATCGATCCAGAACTTGTTGTGCGTCCTAACGATAAAAGTTCGATAATTGGGTCGTATACCTTTGCATCAAATGGAGCTCGCGGCATAACCGATTTCAGATTAGCGCGCGGATACGCTTTCGGTTTTACGCAGGCATTCTCGATTCTCGCTAATGTAGATGTCTCCAAAAACGTCACGCTTACCGGCAGTTACCGAGGCGATTTGCCACCAGAAAACGCTCCTGGGTATCCTACGAATGGAACTCATGTGGTGGCTTTTGAGGTCAAAGCTTATTTTTAATACCTATGAACACAAAACCACTCGTTGTATTAAGCGGTAACTCGCTTACCATTGCAGATATCGTCGCCATAGGCATTGGCGATAAACACGTTGCCCTCGATGTAGAGTCACTGGTTCGCTGTCGTGCGTCGCGAACATTTCTCGAAGAAGAAGTTGCAGCAGGACGCATTATCTATGGTGTTAACACCTCGTTTGGCCCTATGTGCAATAAAATTATTGCCGTGCCAGAACTCGAAGCTTTGCAGGTAAACCTCATTCGATCCCATGCCGCAGGGTTAGGCGATCCCATCAAGCCCTATATGGCCAGGGCAGTTTTGGTCGTAAGACTTAATAGCCTTGTTAAAGGTTATTCGGGGGTGCGTATCGAGTTGCTGGAACATCTGGTGTCGCTTATTAATTACGGTATTGCTCCGTATATCCCAGAATGTGGCAGTGTCGGCGCTTCGGGCGATCTAATTCATTTAGCGCATGCGGCTCTTGCGGTGATTGGCGAAGGCGATGTGTATCTCGGCAAAGAGCTTATGAGCGCTTCTGATGCGTATAAAAAAGTTGGCCTTACGCCGCTCACGCTTAAGTTCAAAGAAGGTATCGCCCTCATGAATGGAACCTCTGCCATGACAGCGCTTGCGGCCTTTGCACTCTTTACCATGCAGAAATTGCTCAATATTGCATGTGTCAATGCCGCATTTACCATGGAAGTGTTTGGTGGTATCGATGACGCTTTCGACCCCGATTTGCATACTGTTAAGCCTCATGTTGGTCAACAACGAATTGCTGCTGTGGTAGCAAGTCTTTTCCAGGGGAGTGGCAATATTACTCCACGAGCAATCATGCACGAAAAAATTCGCAAGCAAGATCCCAAAAATGGCCTTGTTTTTGAAACGTCAATTAATGTGCAAGATGTATATTCTATCCGATGCACGCCTCAAATTTTGGCTCCTGTCTACGATGCTTTTAAGAGCGCGCTTGTCACCGTTGAGACAGAAGCAAATTCCACCAACGATAACCCCGTAATTATTCCCGAAAAGAAAAAGGTTATTCATGGTGGAAATTTTCATGGACAATCGATCGGGTATGTCATGGATGCCCTTGCAATAGCCATTGCCCAACTCTGTACGCTTTCGGAACGGCGCATTAATAAATTGCTCGATAAGAATCTCAACGAAGGGCTGCCAGAACATCTTATTGCAGGAACCCCGGGGTTATGCATGGGATTCATGGGCGCGCAGTATTTGGCAACGTCAACCACAGCCGAAAACCGCCAGCTTGCAAATCCCGTTAGTACGCATAGCATTCCTTGCAATGCAGAAAATCAGGATGTTGTGAGCATGGGAACTATTGCAGCACGTAAAGCAGCTCGCTCGGCATCTAACGCCAAGCACGTTTTAACCCTCGAAACACTGGTGCTCATGCAGGCGTTATCGTTCCGCAATAGCGATAAACTGGGCACGGGTACCCAAAAGATTCACGAGCTGCTCTCCAAGCACTTTACAGTATACGATAATCAGCGCATCATGCATCCCGATCTTGTAAAATTTCGGAAGCTACTTTTCTCAACGCCGATATTTGATGATTTAGGGCCTTATACCGACCAGAAATTGTAGAAATTGAACCATTGGAACGGGTGCTTCTGGACGGTTGCTTCCAATGCCTTTACAAATGATTGCAGCGCAGCATTCGTTTCAAGGGGATCGCGCGAGCGGATGTGTTGTTGCAAAGACGCCGAAAGGGTGTAGTGTAACAATCCTGTTTTTACAATAAATATCGGGATTATTACTGCACCCGTAGCCCGTGCAAGTGCAAAAGGGCCTTTGGGAAAGCTGGCCTCTTCTCCAAGAAACGCTACCTTTTGAGTTTGTCCACCAGCGGTTCTATCGGCAAGCATGCATACAATCTCATTATTTCGCAGCGCATTCATGAGTTCTACAGAAGATCCAAACCCAGTTGGATCTAAAAAAATCGGGTGAATACTTCTTTTGTCAAATGCTTTTTTGTAAATTTTGCGCATATCATCGCGTTCGTTATCAAGCATAACCGGCCTAACAGGTACCTTAAGTTTATCTGCTAAAAGATTTCCTGCTATTTCTGTACTGCCGATATGTGCAGAAATAAGAATAACTCCTTTGCCTTCTTGCAACGCAGCCGAAATTCTCTCTTCGTGAATGCAGGTAAATCGAAAGGGCGGTTTATCCATTACCAAAAACGCGAGGCGATCTAAGAGCGCCATACCAAAAGTATAGCAGTGGCCCCAGCGCGAAGAAAAAGTGCATTTGAGATTCAAATGGTGGCTGAGGGCATCGATTCCTGTTTTTAAAGATTTGTCAATAAGACAATATACAAAACTGACAGGAATTAAAAGTATATATGCTGGAAGCACACCCACATGACGAATGAGAAATAGAAAGGCTGCAATGCCACGGCTGGGACCTTTTGAGGTTCCGGTCCATTGGGGTGAGGGGTTTGGGGTCATGTTTTGTCCAATATAAGAGCCATCTGAAGTTGTGATTTGCGGTGTATAGGGTGGTGGAGCAGAGTATTGTAAATAGCCCAGTATATTAAAATAATTCTAGGGCAAAAAATAAAAAAGACTTCAGCTGCAACAATAATTGCTCTACATAAATATGCTATCAGAGACGTGCCAAACTGGAAAATCCCCCGACCAGCTTGGATATTGATCCCCAATTTGAAAAAGCATGCGTGACACCAAACTCATCACACCATCGTTACTATTTCCAGTACTTGTTCCACCATGTAAATAGGCAATGATACAAGAGTAAACGCAACGCTTTTCCCATTGCTGGTGAGCGAAACTGCAACTTCCTGCTTGGATGGGGGATTAAGATCGAAACGAATTGCCAGATTCAGATTCCTGTCCGCCACAACCTGCTGCAGCGACTTTAGGGAACCGCTGTTGCCGGATTTTACTTCTATAGGGATGATTCGGGTGCCTGATTGTATTACAAAATCAACTTCCGCATTGGAGGTGCGTAATTCCCTCAACCAATAAAAAAGCGAGGGGCGAAAAAATGGACCCTGCACAAATTGCAGATGCTGCGCAACGAACTGCTCTGCCATAGCTCCTTCGTTGATAAATTGGGTAGAGGTAAATTCCTCGATAGTTACCCCCCTAATACCACGCATGGTATTGGATAATCCAATGTCAAGTGCATATGGTTTATACACTTTTTCATCACGCAACCCGTCTATAGGAATTCCGGCGCATGAGGTATGATACGCCGGCATAACAACACGTGCTTTGGCCAGCAAATCGAATGCTTCGCGAATATCTGCCGCTTTTGCATCACGATCAATCTGAGTATATTTGAATTTGTTCCCTATGGATGTCGGCAGAAAATCAAATACCCTTTGCAAACGTGCAAGCCGAACACCGGAGGCGTACGTGCCAAAATCATCTCTGAATGTTTCGGCAATCCTTTCATGTATTCGTACAACCTCTTCGACATCCCTGTTTTGAATAAAAGCAGCTGTCGCTTCAGGCATACCACCACACAACAAGTATTCACGCAAAAATATTAGGGATTTTTCGTGTGCCCCGGAAGAAAAACCAGCGCTCAATTGATAACTTTTCAAATAAGAAATTAACTGATCTTCGTTATGTGCCGATAAAAATTCAAAAAAGGTTACTGGGCCAATGTGTAAATATTCCACTCTGCCAACCGGCATGGAAAAGGAGTGATCGGCAAGAGCAAATTCAAGGAGCGATCCAGCTGCAATTATTGCCAGATCCGGTTTTTCTTCATACAAATATCGCAATGCTGCAAGTGCCGAAGGCGTTGCCTGTATTTCATCCAGAAAGAGGAGCGTTCCCTCTGTCGATACCGGCCCTTGGTTACATAAAAGTTCAAGTTCAAAAAGAATATCATGTACCGAAAGTGTGGCAAAAATCTTTTCGAGACGAATTGCTTTTTCAAGATTTATCTCAAAGAGTTTCAGGCTATTGTCGGCAGCAAAATTGCGCACCAATGTTGATTTTCCAACCTGTCGTGCACCACGAATGATGAGCGGTTTGCGCTTATCACTATGATACCATAGTGCCAAATCGTGCTGGTATTTTCGTTTCATAGACATAATATACAAAACAAGGGGATGTTTTGTCAATAATAGTATTTTTTAAGGCCTTGATTTATACTAAAAACAGACAAAACAAGGGGATGTTTTATCCAAAACCCCAAATTTCACACTATTTCAAATACTTTCCTAATCGAAAAAATCTGGACTTACCCTTAGGTGTGCGAAAGTTGAGCTACATTTTTAGAGCACCCATGCCCCCATGTTTACCAAGATTAATCACTTTATTTTTTAAAATTTCTCCTTGTATTATTCATAAAATAGCCGGATAATAAGCACGCAGATAAGTTTAGGAAACAGGACCTTTGCTCGAAAAAAATCATTTAAGCGTTTAAATTGCAGATGCGGAGTATATAATGGCTACGGTGATGATTATTGCGCATGACCCCAAAGAGTCCGTTCTCCTACGTCAAGTATTTCTAAAGCTCTCGATTAATGTGGTTACGTGCCTTCCAACCTATGCGAGCTACCTTAAAACACTGCAATATGCTCCCGATGTTGTGCTCATGGAAATGTCAGCTAACAGCAAAATGCATCTTAACTTTCTTAAAGTTATTCGGTCTAATAAAGGTATCGCTCAAATTCCTTTTGTTCTTTTTGGCCCCGAACAGGATCCTCGCGTGTGTGAGTTTTTAGGGGCTTTGGGGCTTACTACCTATTTTAAACGGCCTTTTGATATAAAAGAAATGATTAAAGCTGCTTTTGCTTTAATTCAAGCAAAAAAACAGAAGAAAAAAGCCGAAATTAATAAAAATCAGGTTGCCGACGAGGAGCTCAAAAAACTTCTGTCTAAAAGCGTTTCGGTTCCTGCAAAGCTCGATATCATGGCAGCGCATATCGAAAATTTGCTTGCTTTTCCGGCAACGGTCGCAGCCATTCTCAAGATATCGCAGGATGAAAAGAGTGGAGCTTATGATCTAGCGCAAGTTATCAAGTCCGATCCCTCTGTGTCAACGGAAATCTTAAAAGTCGCTAACTCGGTTCATTTTGGACGGGGTGGAAAACGTCTCGTGGAAATTAAAGATGCGGTTGTACGCATTGGCTTTTTGCAAACAAAAAGCGTGGCAATGTCGTTATCTGTTTTTAAGATCATGCAGGATAAGAATTATGCCACAGGCTTTAATCATACCGAATTCTGGCTTCATGCTGTGGGCGTTGCAATTATTGCAGAAAAGCTCGCTAAAAGCTCCAGGCTTGTTTCACCCGATCAGGCCTTCATGGCAGGGCTTGTGCATGATCTGGGGATAATGCTCTATAACGAATATTTTAATGCTATTTTTCTTGACATGCTTGATACAACAACAACCGATGGTGTGCGCTTTTCAGATTGTCAAATGGAAAAGGTTGGATTTACTCATAATCAACTTGTTGCGCGCATGCTTAGTGCCTGGAATTTTCCAGAAGAGTTTGTAGCAGATATAGAATATTTCTGCATGGCTTCGATACTTAACGAAAAAGCCCTCGCAGAACGTCCTACAGCCGTGATTGTTACCGTGGCAGATATTATTGCAAAAAGCCTCGTTATCGGCAGAGAGGCCGATTGTTGCGTAGACCCTATTCCCGCTGGAGTTCTGGAAAGATTGGGTATGCCATATGGTTTACTTAAAGAATTTGTAGCCTCTGTATTTGATGAAATCAATGTGTTTAATGGAATTTTGCATATCGATAAGAACCTATTCCCTATAGTCAACGATTCTATTATAGATGCGCCAACTGTTCAGTTGTTGTGTTATTCATTTTCAAGTGAGCAATACAATCCTGTAATCACTTACCTGCAATCGCATCGGTATAGTGTTACGCTTGCAAAAAGTCTCGACGACTTTTATCATAGCGAAAAGAAATTCCATTTGTATGTTCTCACCGATGCGAGCAATGCAGTAATCGGAGATATTGGCCAATTGGCCTCGCTTAAAACCATGCTCTATGCAAAAGATAAAGAAGAGGCGGTTTTGCACGATGCTAAGATGATGCTTTTTGATACCAAAAAAGAAATCGATACCACCTTACTTGGCGAAAATTCTGTTGTGTCGTGCTTTCCGGTCGATTTGCGAGCTATTGATATGGTTCTTGCGTGTATGATTTATGATCAGCCCCTTATTTCGCCACATAACAAGTTCGGTGCCTTCAAACCCATGCGGACTATCACGGTAGGCGGAGCCCCGGTCGATATGAGAACCATTCTTATAGTAAATGATCACAGCTCATTTCAAAAACAGTGCACTCAGGTTGTTGCCTCGGCTCCTACATATCGGGTCGAAATTGCCAATGATGGATTAAAAGCCCAAAATCTTGCCAAAACTGCCACGCGTGAAATTGCTCTGGTAATTATCGATGTGCATATTCCAATTGTATCGTGTGCCGAAGTAGTAAAAAGTATCAAGATGCTGCCTGGTCATAAACGTGCAAAATATCTGATAACCTTCGAATCTGCTGAAAAGAGCGAGCTGCTGCCGCTTGTGTCACTTGGCGTAACTAGTTTTATCCGGGAGAAAATCACCGATCAGGATCTCGGGCTTAAAATAATGGGGCTCCTCAATCTCCCCTCGCAGTCAAATGCATAACGCCATCACTGTTGCCTGCTGCGCAACACTTTATTCCTCCTTTTCCTTATAATGCGTGCATTTTTCCGCGTTCATGGGTATATTTTTATTGATGAAATGTAGCTCATGTGCTGGATTTATACTACCAATGCAATGTGGTCAAAATATTTTTAAAAGCTTTCTTCACTTTCTTTTTAAAAAACACTATTTTAAGAGACTATGCCTCGATCGAATTGGGATTTGGGGTTGGTTATTTAAAGGCTTAAATTGAATTCTCTTAAATTTATGTGTGTTAATTTATTTTTTTACCGAAAGGAATGCGCTTATGACTAAGCGATCTTTGATTGTACAAGGCGCTGTTGTGCTATCGTGTTTTGTGGCGGGATGTGATTTCCCATATAAGCCAGTAGTTCAGACGCAGCCTGGTGTTGTTATAAAACCTGCAGCTCTCGTTGGCTTGCACCCCATTAATTCTGGGCGCCAAATTTGTAATGCCAACGCTTCAAACGATCCCGTTAATTTTAAAGCATGTATGCTTTTCTTGAACCTAATTGGTCCAATGAAATTAAGCTTTGTGGATCCAGTCTGGGCAGCGGATTATGGACCCGATGCAGGAGAGCATGATCGCTTAACTATTGTTGATACGGGCAATGTTGTACGTTGGTATATGAAAGTTGGGAAAGACTATATTTCTGAAGATGCAATTCAAAAGCCCCGTTGGTCTACCCATCCAGATTTTATTTCTTTTAATGGCGAAGTCGATGAAGCAAATGGGTATGCAATTCGCATATCTGATAAAAAAGTTTTTAAATTTAATAATGGCAAATTTAATGGAGGATCAGCCGCCCATATCTGGGTCGATCCAGCGGTTCCTTCTGGAGCAATGTTAAATGTAGATCCCTCTGCTTTTCCCGCAACTGTTACCTATGATTCTGAAACGGGTATGGCAGATACAACAAGCATTAAGAGCTTTTTTGGAACACGGAACGTTAAAATAGTTTACTCAAAGGTTATCAATACTAAATTCGCACTGTATTATACCGATTATTCTGAGGCGACTCCAACAGAACGTGCACTCGCAAAGCCACTTCAAAAGGAAATCTACAATTGTGAGAGCGCTCAAATATCACCTGATGTAAAGGGGGATTGGATTATTTATAATTGCTACAAGGGCGTGAATGATCCAGTTGCTTATTATCAAAAGCTTGAGCCGAACTCTAAGCCCGCTGCTTTGAGCAATCTGCCACGAAGTGCAGAACCACGATTTTTTAAAGATCCTGAAACAAACGAATTATTTGCAGTATATTGCAATGTTTTTGATGCCATCGATAAAGATTTGGGGCTTGAAATAGCAGACAATTCATTAGGAACTACCTATATTCGCTCCCTAAACCTTAATAGCGCAGTCACCTTTAATAGATTAAAAGAAGAGCGGGTACTTATTGGAATGCCATTCCGGGGAGGGATAACAGCAGATGGTGGCTTTTTGTGCACTGGCTATCAGTTCGGTTATATATATCATCTAAGCAATTAAATTTATTAGGAGCTATAAATCATGAAATTTAATGTTTTACAAAAGAAAGCGCTTGGCGGAATCGGTGCAGCCAGTTTAGTGGTGGCAGGCTTATTCTGTGCTGTTTCGCTTATTCCTTCGGCACAAACAAAACTTTCCAATGCTGGTTTAATGCTTACACCATGGGCAACCGTTGGCGGTTGTGGTGCCGGCGGTTCTGGTGGTGGTGGCGGCGGTGCAAAATGGGTTGGTAAGGGTGTTGCAGGTGGTTTGGTTGATGTTCAGATTATGACAACCCCCTTAAGTGTCGGTCAAAATTTCCATAATTCATCCGTGTCAACACGGCTGAGCATGAAGCCACGCTGGGATACTCAAATTGGGCTTTCAATTCCTGTTGTGTCAAAAAGTGGTGAAGTTCAGCCAACAACACTTCTTGATCCAAAATTTTCTGTGACAACAGGTGGTATGGGCGATCTTGGCCTTGATATATCTCAAAGCTTGGGTATGGAAGGTCAGTATTCTGTTGGCCTTGCAGTAAGCCTACCAACAGCTCAATACAATATTAAGCGTGGGTCAGATAAAGTAAGCACCATTCTGCCTTCTGGTCTTCAAAAAGGATCTGGCCTTTACGGTGTATCATTGGCGCTTGGGTACACTAAAGACGTAAAAGATGGCATCTGGCTTGTAGATGCAGGGTATAGTCATCCGATGGCGATGCGTTTGTTTACTGGTGAAAATGAATTCAATAAAACTTGGTTTAAGTATAGCTATGCAGCAGATTCAACATTAAAGGATGATAAACGATTTTTCTATCGTTTTAAGCCTTATGGCGAGAACGACCTTGGGGATTATACTCCTCCAAGCGTCAGTTTAAGTTGCTATTTTGGCTATAAAGGAGTAGCAAATTATATGCATTCTTGGGGTGTAACTCTTGGGGCTCCTTTGGGTATAGCGTGGGTTCATGATGAGAGTGTACTTGGAACCGTTGTAAACTATAATCCTCGACCCGATACAGATCATAAAACATGGTCTGCTACGTTTAACTATGGTATAGAATTCAGCAGTGCAAAGTATCCTCTTTTTGCGGCTGTATCGCTTCCATTTCATGCAAAAAGTGCAGTTGCTGCGGATAAGAAGGCTCCAGGTTCCGAATTTGCTCCTGATTGGAAAGATTTTGGCCAACAGTGGAGCTTTTTTGTAGGCGTTAAATCAACCATGTTCTAACTACTTCTTTAACTATTATCAATGGAGGTCTCATGAAAAAACGTTTTGGTTTTGCTGTATTGTGTGCTGTTGGTTTGAGTATAGGTCTTATGGCTTCTGGATGCAAGGAACCACCACCACCACCACCTTCATGTGATACATGGGTTATAAAAAACCCTATGGCTGGTACAACATTAAAAGTTGGCCAAACTGTTAATATTGAGTGGTGTGTGCCAGCTTCTGTCGATTCTTTGGGTGCAAAGCGGGTTAATGTTTTGTTGGCAATAGGAAAAAATGTATATCAACTTAATCAAGAGCCCGTCGTCTACCCAACCAGAAGCTTTTCATTGACAATCGTAGATTCTCTAGTTGGCGATGTTTGCTATCTTAGAGTCAAAGATTATCAGCAACAGAACTTGGTTTCTGAAGATTTGCAGATAAAAATCATTCCATAGTAAAATCAACCATGCAAGCTCTTCCTCAACACTCCCTCCTCATCCTCGGTGCATCCGGCTTTATCGGATCGCACCTGGTGGAGCGGTTATTGTCAGAAACGTCTGTTTCTGTTGTGGGGATAGATGTTAATGTGGCAAAGGTGGGGGAGTATCTTGCGGATAGCAGATTTACGTATGTTAATCTAGATATTTACGATGCAGAAAAAGTCCGCGCCTTTATCAAAGGTGCGGACGCTGTTGTTTCTTTGGCAGCGCTGTGCAACCCCTCGCTTTACAATACAACACCCTTGGCTGTCATCGAATCGAATTTCACCCGGCCTATCGATATTGTTCGTATGTGTGCCGAAGAGAAAAAATGGTTAATACATTATTCTACCTGTGAAGTATATGGGAAAACGGTTGCTCATGTGAGCAATGCCGATGTGCAAACGCAGGAAAATACTCTTTTGTCGGAATATTCAACACCGCTTATTATGGGTCCTGTTTCTGCGCAACGATGGTGCTATGCAACTGCTAAGCAGTTGCTTGAGCGCACTATTTTTGCGTATGGTTTTGAGCAGGATCTTGCTTATACTATAGTCAGACCGTTTAATTTTATTGGCCCTCGCATGGATTATATCCCGGGTATTGACGGAGAAGGGGTACCGCGCGTAATCGCTTGTTTTATGGATGCTCTTATGAGCGGAACGCCTTTGCAGCTTGTTGATGGTGGCATGAATAAGCGTACCTTTACAGCAATAGATGACGCAATAGATGCTCTGATGCTTATCCTTGCCAAACCTGCACATGCTCGCAACGAGATTTTCAATATAGCAAATCCTGCAAACGAGATAAGTATCTCGGCACTTGCCGAAAAAATGATTTACGCTTACGAAAAAGTACGCAGACCAGATATGCCGCTGCCTATGGGCGCTGTGCAGGTATCGTCGGAAGAATTTTATGGTGTTGGCTACGAAGATTCCGATAGACGTTTAGCAGATATTAAAAATGCACGAATAAAGCTTGGGTGGAATCCCTGCCGTGGACTCGACGAAGCGCTTGCAGAAACAGTTGCGTGGTATGTTAACCATTATGCCTTGGCAATGACCGAAAAAAAGGCACTTAATGCTAGGTGATCTTGGTATTGTCATGCCGGCTTATAATGCCGGTAAGCTGATACCAGGGGTTTTAGCCCGGATACCCGAAACACTCTGGAAGCAGATTCGCTTTTTTGTAATTGTAAATGACGGGTCGAGCGATGATACCGCCGCGATTATCGAAGAATGTAAAGTGGGACGCGACTGTATACACACGGTTCATTTTCATGAAAATCGCGGATACGGTGCTGCAGTGCGTGAAGGGTTGTTAAAATGCCGCGTTCACGATTGTTTTGCAGTGATATGTTTGCATGCAGATGGTCAGTATGCGCCCGAAGCTCTTGTTGATCTGCTTAGAGGAATTCGCGAAGATACGTACGATATTGTTCAAGGGTCCCGTATAGCATCGGGTACTGCCTTGTCGGGTGGGATGCCACTCTATAAATTTGTTGCGAATAGAATTTTAACGTTCTTTGAAAATTGTGTTTACGGTTTACGATTAACCGATTATCATAGTGGATATCTTGCCTATTCACGTAAAGCGCTCGAAATACTTCCCTTCGAAAGATTTAGTTCAACGTTTGAATTTGATGTTGAAGTAATTGCTACGGCGCGTTCGCATGGTTTACGTATAGGCGAAGTTCCCGTCCCAACACGGTATGCAGGAGAAAAATCCCATGTGCCTTCGATTCAATACGGTTTTAGGGTTCTGGGTGTTATGGTTAAATACCTTCGTGGGAAGTACAAACCATGATCCTTGTAACGGGTGGTTGCGGAATTATGGGGAGCGCATTGGTAAAGCTTCTGTGCAATAAGGGTCATGCGGTACGAGTTGTTACGCTTGCGGGTGATCCTTTTGTAACGCGGTTGGATGGTCTTACGGTGGATATTCGTTTTGCAGATATTAGCAATAAAGAGTCGCTTTCGGGAATTTGCAATGGGATAACTCTGGTGTATCACCTTGCGGCTATCATCTTAACAAAAAACGAATTGCTCTTTGAAAGTATAAATGCGCAGGGAACACGAAATGTTGTGGATATTGCGATTCAATCAGGTGTAAGTCGTTTTGTGTATGTTTCATCTGCTTCCGTAACGTATACGTTTCCAACAGCCTACGCACGTTCAAAAATTGCAGGCGAGGAAGCCGTGGTGAAAAGTGGCTTGACCTATACCATAATAAGGCCAACGCTTGTGTACGATGATCGCGGAGGTGAGGAATTTAATCGGTTTCTGGCGTATTTGCTAAAGTATCCAATTGTTCCTTTTATTGGTTCTGGCAAAGCACTCAAGCGACCTGTGCATGTCAATGAGATTATTAATGGGCTTGCTGCAGTAGCGACCTCGGAACATGCGAATAATAAAGTGTATAATTTTTCTGGCGCGCAAGCTCTTTCAATTAAGCAATTTGCTCGCCTCTGTTTACAGGTAGCAGGCTCTGGAAATAAACCAATTGTATCGTTGCCCGTTTTTGTGTGCAGATTGATTGCGTGCGTGATGCAGCTGGTATATAAGAATCCTCCACTTTCCAAGCAAATGATTGCGGGGATAATTCAGGATGCCGACTTAGATCCCGGAAGTGCTATCAAAGATTGTGGTTATTCGCCCACCCGCGTAACTGATATGCTTCCACACTGTTTTCCACGGAAAATATCGTAATAAAATGATTTTTTGCTGTTGTAGTGTTGTAGTAACTTTTTCAATTTTTCAGGGGGTTGTGTATGATTAAATCCAGGTTAATTCTTGGAGTCGCCATGCTCACAGGGGCCTGTGTGTTTTCGGCGTTTGCCGCAGATGCAGCAGCAAAGCCAGCAGCCAAGACGGCGGTAAAGCCTGCCGCTGCAAAAGTGGCCGATACGCTTGTTATCGAGGGCCGGGTGCTTGAGATTCCAGGGAAGTTTCCACCAAACGACTTGTACAACTATGTGTACATCATGAAGTATCGAGTTATTAAAGTTGTCAAAGGAGTATATGCCGAAAAGGATATTCTTGTTGGGCACTATAATCCGCTCATTCCACGGTCTCAGGTTAAAGACGCAAAAATGAAAAAGTATGTTGCAGGTAATGTAGAAAAGTTTGAAGTTGGTGCCAAGCACAAACTCACTCTTATCAAGTCTATTGGCACAGTATGGCAGGATGCTATCGAAGATGAATACTTTGATGCAACTGGAGACAAATATTTTGCACTTAAAGCGGATATCGCTCAGTAACCCGAAAGGATGATGTCAAATGGTTTTTTCGTCACACATATTCATCTTCTACTTCATGCCGATTTTCTTCTTGATTTATTATCTCTTGCCGTTTAATTGGAAAGGGTTCTATCTCAAGAACAGTTTTATCACCATATCAAGTTATATTTTCTACGGCTGGCTTGTTCCTTGGTTTGTTGTGCTTATGCTTTTGTCTACTACGTGGGATTATTTTTGCGGCTTAGTTATCACCAAGCCGGGACAAGTCCAGTGGAAACGAAAAGCTGCGCTGCTTACAGCAATTATTGGTGATATGGGACTTCTTGTATTTTACAAGTACTACATGTTCACAATGGAAAATGTCAATGCCATGCTTGGGCTTTTGGGCATGGGTCCCGATATGTTCCCTATTATGAATGTTATGCTTCCATCTGGTATTTCTTTTTATACCTTTGTTGCGCTATCCTATACGATCGACCTTTATCGTGGCGATGCAAAACAATCTCGAAATTTTCCAACATTCAGTTGCTTTATTGGATTGTTCCCGCATCTTATTGCTGGTCCTATTATCCGGTATCAATCGGTTGCCGATCAGCTTGGCGAACGTACTCATACTATTGATAAGTTTACCAGTGGTGCTGCAATATTTTGTTTGGGTATGGCCAAGAAAATTATTTTGGCAAACTCTGCAGGTCAAATTGCCGATGCTGTGTTTACAGCAGATAACCCGGGTGTTCTCAATGCATGGTGGGGTATTTTAGGGTATCACTTCCAGATTTATTTCGATTTTTGCGGCTACTCAGATATGGCCGTAGGGTTGGCTCGCATGCTGGGTATTGAGTTTATTAAAAACTTCAATGCACCGTATATGGCAACAAATATTACGGTGTTCTGGCGAAGGTGGCACATATCGCTTTCTGCGTTTATTCGGGATTATCTCTATATCCCACTCGGTGGAAACCGGTTTGGCACAACGCGTACCTATTTCAATTTGGTGCTTACCTTTTTCCTCTGCGGTTTGTGGCATGGTGCTAAAATGACGTTTGTCATTTGGGGTGTGTATCAGGGTGTGTTCCTTATCCTTGAACGTCTCAGCGGCAAGAAGACCGTGTATGGTTTTCTTCCAAACTTCATGCAAATTATAATAACGAATATTATAGTGATGTTTGGATGGGTCATGTTCCGGGCTCCTTCTATCGATCAGGCATTAGCCTATTGGGGGTCAATGGTTGGAATGGTTCAAGCCTCGGTAGCAGCGCCTATTTTGTCGTCTGAAATCTTTTCGCCACGGCATATTTTTGAAATCGCAGTGTGCGCATTGGCAACATTTCAGCCTATACAGGCGCATGATTGGGTTAAAAATCTGTCAAAGCCAAAACTTGTGGTTTGCAGTCTATTGTTTTTGTATTCAATCATTGTGATGTTTACTCAGACATATAACCCATTCCTTTACTTTCAGTTCTAACATAAGGATTTTTCGTCATGGAAAGAAAAGCTCAAATAATATTCGTAGTGTTCTTTTGCTTCGTAATGGGCTTTGTGCCTATTGCGCAAGCAGTATACGAACTTAAAAAGATCAAGCGCATCCAGGCATTCGAAATGATCGAAGATGCGACCGTTGTTCCGTATCAGCGAGCTAAAACAATGGCTGCTGCAGCCCAGCGTCTTGACGTACAAGCGCAGGCACTCTCTGCTGCGGTAACAAAAGCTGCTGGCGATTCGGTGTTTGATGGAAGTGCCTTTTCTACGCAAACCGACGAAATCGGGTTCGCACTGGGTGAACTCCAAAAGAGTGCTGAAACGATCAATCGTTATGTAAAAGAAAAAGCAACTACTCCAGAGATGCATGAGATTATAGTTCTTCAAAAAGGACTCGATTCCCTATCGAAGGCAATCTCAAATGCTTCAACAGCACAAGAGGCTCTAGCAGTATCAACTGCATATGAAGTGCGTGCAAAGGCACTGGTTGCAAAACATCCCAAGCCAACCACAGCATCGGCATTTCCTCTTATAGTAAAGAATTTGCCAAATATGTTTTGGGATGCGGTGTATTTGCGTCCCTACGAAAAGGAAATGGAAAATACTTCTATTTTCGCAGTTGCCGCGCGGCCGGTCATGCTTTTTACGCGCTATGCAATTTTTCAGGATTTGGGTGATAAGGCTCTTTTAGGACAGAAAAACTGGTTCTTTTATAAGCCAGACGTTCAGTTCCTTTCTAAGCCTTATATCCTTGCTGCGCGCAATTATTTGCCAGAACACAGCAACGTTGCGGATCCTAACCTCTTATCTGTTAAAGAGGAGCCAATTAAAAAGATCGCCCTCTTCCGCGATGAATTAAAGAGACTGGGAATAGATCTTATCGTTGTTGTTCTTCCTACTAAGGCGTCAGTGTATCCAGAAGTGCTTAATCCTAAAATTTCAAAGGATCTGTCGGGGAAATTGAGCCACTCTACAAAATCAATTGCAGAATTACGTGCGATGGGTGTAGAATGCGTCGATCTCTTTTCCGAATTTGCAAAGGAACGCCAGAACGATGAACGTGCGGGAGACTCGCTTTATTTGGCAAAAGACACTCACTGGCGTGGGCGCGGTGTGCGTTGCGCTGCTAAGGCTGTTGCAGATCGAATAAAGCAGTATTCTTGGTATACTCCCGGAACAACTACTTTTGAGATCGATACCATTATGGTAGACCGTGTTGGAGATATTGGATCTATGACAAAAATCACTGATGTCAAGTTTCATGACCTTCGCACAATTTTCCCCGTTGAAGCTACTAAATGCTATCAGGTTTACAAAGTTGAAAATGATTCAGCAGGTAATCAGATTTCCCGTGCTTTGTATAGAGATGATTATGCTCGCTCCCAAGTATTGCTTTTGGGCGATAGCTTCTCGCGTATCTATCAAACAGATGCTCCTATGAGCGCAGGATGGATTTCTCATATTGCTGCTGAACTTGAGCAACCAATTGCCTCTATCGTTTCGGATGGTGGAGCATCGACACTTGTTCGTGAGACACTTGCCCGTAAGGTAAATGTATTACGCAATAAGAAAGTGGTTGTATGGGAATTTGTAGAACGCGATTTCAGATATGGTGCCGAAGGTTGGAAAGATATTAAGCTCGATCTGAAGCAGACTGCATCTGCAGAATAACAGCTCTTTTGTTCTTCACATGCTTTGTGCATGTGGAAAATGATGCGTAAGAGGTTTCGTATGATATATTTTCTGAACATCTGAATAACTGCGCGCAATCTTTTTAAAAGATTGCGCGCTTTGCTTTTTTACCAAAAGGAGTAACTATGGGACTTCATCGGAATCTGGTTCTTGGCATTGGTATATATGCAACCGTTGCAACTGCAGCTGTTACACCGGTGTATACTGAACTTGCACCTAAATTTATTCTTAACAAGTCGCGAGCAACGGTTCGCGAAATTGCTAAGCCAACTATGGCAAATCTCGATTTTACTGCATACGATAAAAATCCTGTGCGCCTCGATTTTAAAGCTCAAAAGCCAAAGATGCCTGCTGCAAAGGTTACCTTTGCAGACCTAGGCTACGATGGCGCACTTTCTGATGTTGTTGACAGCGTTGGAAAAACACCTCTTACCGAAGCAGAACTCTCTAATCCTCTTGCATGGAAGCCATTAAGTGAAAGGCTCTGGAAAGCAATAAAAAATCCATTCTTTGCCGAAGTTACCGGCAAGATCGAAGGTAAGAAATGGGCAGATCCTGCGATACCAAAACCGTATCAGGAAATTGCAGTTGCCTATGTGCATAAAACAACCGCCGGTGTTGAACTTTGGGTACGCATCGATTTTCCTGCTTGGTCAAAATTTTTGGCGCCCCGTGGCGCCGATGAAAATAAGGACGGTTTTTGCGAAGTGTACGGAAAGCTTTCTCTTGATAAACTTGATAAAGAAGTATGGGCAAAAGCTCTTGCTTATATCGAACAAGATTATTGTGTAAAGGTTCTTTCTAAAGACGAAATTACCGATTGGGTTACAATTCTTGCATCGTATTGGTATCCTGCTTTTAACACAGATATCATTGATATGACCAATGAAACTGCATGGCCCATAAAAGATACCGATAAAGACGTAGCTAAAGCACTTAAAGGTTTTAGCGTTAAGAATCCAACTGCAGTTGTAAAGGGAAATCCTTTTGGCAAGCTCATGTATAATGTGTATGTTGTTAAGGAACAAGATGGAGCAGTTGCCCCTGTTGTCCACGAGCAAGCCGCAGCTGCGCCCGTTGCTGCAATTATTGACAAAAGGGCAGATACCGCAGTTTCTGCGAATATGAAGGCTAATTCTACGCGCCTTGCTGCCGAAATTAAGCCATTTATAACCTATGAGGCTTGGGCAAAACAAAATGCTGCCGGGCTTGGTAATCTTAAAACCTTTTTAGGAACTATTCCAGCAGAGCAGATGGGTTTTGAAGGTAAAGACAATTGGGTATTCTTTCGTAAATCATGTGACTATATTTTGGGTGGCGATCTGAATGCTCAGGCAAAAGATAAAAATCCCATACCTTCGCTTGTTGAGCTTAAAAAGTTCCTTGCATCAAAGGGTGTAAATCTTTTGTTTGTTCCCGTACCCAATAAAGAAGAAGTTTACTACGATAAGCTTCCTTGTACCACGATCCCCGACGCTGCGGCAGTGTATAATCCTTATTCTCGCAAGTTTATCAAGGATGCTCAGGATGCTGGTATCGAAGTAATTGACTTGCTTCCACTGTTTCTTGCAGCAAAAGCAAAAGACAAGGACTCAAAAGAAAAGGTGTATCAGTTACATGATACCCATTGGACAGATAGGGGATTGGAGATTGCTGCAACAGCTATTGCAGACCGCGTAAAACAGTATGGCTGGTATAGTTCCATTACGCCTGCTAAATATTCGATTGTCGATACCACTTTTGATCGTCAGGGTGATATTGTTGATAAATTGCCCGATGCGCTTAAGTCTAAATATGCACCTGTCAATCTTAAGGGTGCAATGGTCCGCGCTGCCGATGGAAAGCCCTATAAGGGTGCTGCAACAGACCCAATCATTCTAATGGGTGATAGTTTTACGGGCGTTTTTGAATCGGTCGACTGCAAGAGCGCTGGCGTTGGTGCTCATATTGCAGCTAACTCTGGTGTTGGTGTTGATATCATCACCAGCTGGGGCGGTGGCCCTGGTGTTCGCAACAAGATGCTTCGTGCTCGTTCTACAGCTCTCGGGCAGAAGCGCCTGGTTATTTACATGATGGTAGCTCGCGATTTGTATAATTATTCTCAGTCGTGGGAACCGCTTAAGCCAGAATAGTTTTTTGTTTTTTTTTGGTTTGAGTTTGAAATGTTTTTGTAAAGGGTGTCCACTAGAATTTCTCGTGGGCACCTTTTTTTTCGCCCTTGGCTGGTTCTGGTATGTCAGTTCTAATGGATATCCAATTTTTCCCCACTGCTCGCCCTTCCTCAAAAATAAGCATAGCGTACAATACTTCGGCAGCTTGGCATCCTCAATATCTGGCAAAAAGATGCGTCTGGATATACATTAAATAATGCGTTATCTAATGGTTTAAGAATTTTGGCGCTTCATACAACGTACTACCACTTAAAACCGCCTTGAAAAGAGGTTCAAACTATGTTTGTTCAACGCAGTGCTTCCTTAAAGACTGGGATACTTGTATGTTCTATGCTCTCGTCGCTGTTTGCCTACGAATCATCGCTTAATAATCTTGTTGTTCCGTCAACAATTGAATCTCCGAGCCTAGAAGCTACATTTGAGCATCGATTTGGGCGTGCTCTTGGCATGTCGGCACATGGTGGCAGCATTATGGGAGGCGCAAATATCGGGCTTGGTATGCGAGGAGAAATCTGGAAGGGGATTGGTGCGACCTTTTACTATACCTATCGGAATAATGAATTTGATGGAGCTGTTACCTATTCTCAAAGTGTAGATTTTTTGCAATTAGATATATTGGGTTCGATACATGCATTTACGTATCAAAAAAGTGAATGGAACAATTTCAGGGCAACAAACGCTGCGTATGATATTGCGCTTCAATCGAAACCATTGCTCTTTGATCATCTCGTCCTCAATGCAGGCATGAATTATGATGGCTATAATGCTCATGTAGGATTAGGTCTTGGAACTACAGTACAAATTATAGAAAAAGTTGCGCTTGTGGGAGAACTTTTCCCATTAATTCCAAACGCCTCCAATGTAAATATTGGGTCAAAACCATGTTTTTCGGCAGGTATTAAATACGATACCTACGGACATCATTTTAAATTGTCGGTTGCAAATTCCACAGAGCTTGGTCAACGGCATGCAATGCTTGGCACGAATTCCAAAAATGTGTACTTCGGTTTTTCGATTCAACGACACGTTTCTTTTGAGTAAATGATTGACAATCTGTGAGTCCATCACGGAGAGGTTTTAAAAGTAGCTGCCACAGCGTTAAGCTCATCGCCAAGTTTGGCCAAATCGTTTGATTGGCTGCGCTCTCTAGATTTCCTACAAGTTCTTTGGCCTCACGAGACTGGACATCTGCTTCTGCAGCAATATTCGATTCATCGCGACATGCTTTTTGAACTTCTGCAAGGGATGCACTCATTTCTTCGATGGCCGATGCAACGGTGTTGACATTAGAAGAAATGCTTTCGCTTGCAACCGCAATTTGGTTGACATTAGTTTCAACAAGGCTAGCCGACGACGAAACCGAGGAAGATTCCTGATTCATACGTTGTGCAGTTGCGGTTAAAGTAGTGGTTGCTTCGCGCACTTCAGTGGTGTTTTTGGAGAGTGCTATGGCGCCTTCTTTTATGCGGCGTACCATGTTCCCTAAATTTGTTGTAGTAGTTTGTAAAGCACGTGAAATGTGGGCAACTTCGTCGTTGCCTGTGGTGGTAACCTGCACCGTAAGGTCGCCATTACCAATTTGTTCCATATCTTTTAACAAAGCGCGTATCGGCATGGTAATAGATGCTATTATTGAAATTGCCAAAAGGATAAAAAGTAATGAGGCTCGAATCGTAGGTTCTTAAATAGCCCTGAGCAGCTGCTTGACGCTTAAATACATTTGCGTCCATTTCCAAAGCATGCTCACGTAATCGTATTGCATTTTCTAAAGAGTTTGTTGCAAGAGCTTGCAGCCCTACTCCAATAAGTAGCGCCGCTAGGCCGGATGCTGCAAAAACAATCAGGCGCGCTCGTAAAGAGTATCGCGCCGATAGGGCAACAAATTTCGTAAGAAAAGTAGGCATTGAAGCATTCGTCATTGTGCTGTGGTCTTTTGGATTTCTTCGAGGGTCATATCATACACGCCGCAGCCTACGACTACGGGGATGCCATCTATAGTTGCTTTTTTAACATACGATACTTTGAGAGAACGTTCGGTTGCACCAGGTTTAGGCCACATATAATCGATCCAGCCAGATCCTTTTTCTTTGCATATGGCAATCATATCAACAAAAAAAGCGTTTGCCATTCGAATCTTTAAGACCCAAAAGATCTTGTCCTTCCATACCTGTCATTTCTGCGGGAGGATGGCAAGCGATTTGGTGAACTATGCTTTTATTACAATAGGGCTTTGCGAAGAACCACAAGGTTAGATTCCATTATTTGTAAGTAAGCATTAGGAGAATTAGGCCCACTTACAGCAGGATCGAGAGTCCAAATGGTTGCACCTGTTTCTTGTGCAATGGTTTGAGCTGCCTTAAGGGAGTATTGGGGTTCGGCAAAAAGAGCTTTGATTTTTGATGCGCGGATTATTCGAATAGTTTGGGCCAGATCCCGTGCGCTGGGTTCTGAGCCTGGTTCGCGCTCGATAACAGCAGCTACGGTGAGGTTAAATTCCTGCGCAAAATACGGAAAAGCCTCATGAAAGGTAATTATTGAGCGGTTTGAGAGAGGCGCAAGTGCCTCATGCATTTTTTGCTGAAGCGTTTTGAGTTTCAACACATAGATGTCGCAGTTTGCTGCATAGCGTGTTGCATTGACAGGGTCAAGCCGCGAGAGTGCGGATGCAATGTTTTTTGTTTGTGCAATGGCGCCTGCTATTGACACAAATATATGAGGATTTTCGCCGGTATTGCCTTCACCCATAATAAATTGTAAATCCTTGCTTGCATTTATGATGGTGAGGTTTGGGCGTGAGCTCATAGCTTTGCTCATAAACGACTCCATACCGCCACCATTTATTACCATGACCCATGCGGTTGAAAGTGTTTTCATGTCGGTGGGGGTAAGTTGGTAATCATGCAAACAGCCCGATTGCGGTTTTGTCATGTTGACAACAGTAATCCCTGATACGTTTTGGGCAACATTAAGCGTGGTGATATACATGGGGTAGAATGATGTGAGGATTATGCGGTTGACAGGTTTGGTCTCTGCTGCATGAAGATGGGATGCAAAAAAGAGAAGTGTTAGCAGTGTAATGAGATGTTTTCGCATTGTGATAGTCCTTGGTTCCATATTTTTTTTACTTCCCTTGCCCACGGGCGTGAGGGATTATCGAATAGATCATGACCCCTCCCACTTCGACCCTTCGACGGGCTCAGTGCAACGCCTGGCCCCTCTCTCCAAGAGAGAGGGGGACTTGACCCAAAAAACGCTTTGGATAGAGCTCTAATTCCCCAAAAAAACTACGGAATTGTAAAAGAATTTGTCATCGACTGCGTTACACTTCCCCGTGGATCTTTAAGGCTTATCCGCCACAAAACATCTCCCGTGATAGTTTTCTTAAAACCGTAACGACGTTTAGTGTTTGTTTCATATTTCATAGAGGTATTCCTTCCCGCCTAAAACAGGAATGTTAACGAGAACGCTGTAAAACCAACAGCCCCAGACATCAGACATGCATTTCCGATTAAAGCTGCACGATCTCGCTTGTCGCCAAGGGAGGTTACTGTGGGAGTGGCTTTTTGGTATTGGGTATTGTAAACAGCTGAGGCAATAAGGGATCCCGCTGCAATTCCGAGTGATACAGATCCAAATACTGCGGTTGCTACGCGTGGTGGCCGCAACCATGTCTTGACTTTTGGGGTTGTCAGATTTTTTTGCGGAGAGGCATGTATATCAGGACTTGTCACCGTGGTTCTGTGAATAGTAAGTTTTTGGACAATCCCTTCGCGAGGAATATCTAGAGGCTTTGAGTTGAGGGTTATTTTGCCGATATTGTTATCTGCAAAGGCGACAGTATCTAAGTGCACTTCGGTATTGTTTGAGTCGATAACAATGCCATAATCTGAACCGCGAATAATGGTATGTTTAAATCGCACTATTCCGCCCTGCTCTACATAAATTCCTGCCCAACGTTTGCCATCGGGTTTGGTTGTCCACGGGCATTCCTTCGCAAGAAGTTGTCTAAAGAGAATGCTTTTTGATTCTGTTCCGCTGCATACCAAGGTGCCTCGAATACGAATAGCTGCATTTTGTGCCATAAGACATTCGGTTCCAGCAGCGAGGGTCATTGTTTTCTCTTTGTCAATAATAATATCATGAAGAATTAAAAACTTTTGGCTATCGTATTCTCCATCTTGAAGGGTATCGACCATAGGAGTATAGCCAGGACAGCGCGGTACCTGATCAATTTCGTTTGATTGAGAATATGCTAAAGAAAAGAGAAGTACTATTGAGGAATAAAAAAATGAACATGATAAAAACCGCAGTTTCCCCATTATCAGGAAGCCTTCGAAAAGTGGGCGTGAAAAATATTTTCAATATAAGTTATGCTAGTAAGAAAATATACGATGGGTTGCTGATTGTGGAAGGATTATAGCAAGTTTTAATGAGGTGTTGAAATGCTGGTTATCCACTGAGCAGCTTCTAAAAGATTGTTGAATGTAAGGCTTTGTGGGTCGAGGTCGTTAAAATGCTTTTGGCCATGCCCTGTTAATACATACAGTCCTCTTCCTCCTGCGTTTTGAGCAAATTGTACATCGTGAGGATGATCTCCAATAGAAAAAGAATTTGGTATATCCAGAGAATACTTTTCTTGGGCTTTTTTTATAAAATATGGTTTTGGTTTGATACAGTCACAGTTGTCGTTTCTGGTATGGGCACAACAATATACTTCTTGAATGGTAACACCGTGTGATAAGAGTGTGTCTACAACATGGCGATTAATTTCTTGCGCTTGCGAAAGTGTAATTCTGCCAAGGCCCACAGCCGATTGATTGGTTACAATAAAGAGTTGATACTTAGTTTGAAGAATTTTAAGAGCTTCTATACTAAAGGGGAAAATGTCAACATCGTTAATGTTTGACAAGTTACCTTTATCTTCGATGATAGTACCATCTCTATCAAGAAAAATAGCTGGCCTGTGGGTATTTGTTTTCATGTAATCCTTCAATGCCGAAAGATCGTGAGAGTGCGCGTTAAGCTCGCACGATTAAAAATGCTGCTCATGTGCTGAATTATCCGTCATTTTTGCGATATTTGCAAGCCCAATAGCAGAACTATTCATCGAGATGGGTTAAAACTTTATTGAGGAGCTCAACCAGATGATCGAGCTCATTTTTTTCCAATGCTTTTTCAAAATATTTTGCGTACCCTCGATGAATCTCATCATGAAGCTCTGAAATTTTTAGGCCTTTGTTCGTCAAATGGACATAGGATTTTCGGCGATCATCAGATGATTGCGTTTTTGTAATATAGCCACTTTTTTCGAGTTTGTCTAATGCTACCGTGGCAGTTGGTTTCGTAACCTTGAGAAGGGTTGCCAGGTCACTTATTGGGGGTGCCGCTTTTAAATGTCTGATTGCTTCGAGATAGTGAATTTGAGTAACAGATAAATTTGAAAAAGCGCTTTTTTGAGTCACTTTAACTTCATGATCCCGGATTCTCTTTGATAAGCGCTCTATTATTTCAGATAGGGTATACATTGAAAGTTTCCTTTTGATTTGTTAGTACAAACTAATTAAATATACACTTTTTTGCTAAAATTGTTAAATTTTAGTTCTTATGGAGGATAAAACAATAATGTTAATGAATCATCGTATTTAGTTCAATTCTTTAAGGAGTAATTATTGTGGCTATTCGTTTGAGTATTCTCTGTATCTGTTTGATGAGTGCGGCTGGGATTGCCCAAGCATCCGAACACATGCTTCCGGAAAAAGCCCCTGGTCTTCTTATTCTTTGTAAAGATACCTGCTCAAGTTCAGATCTCTCTGGTGGGCATGCGCCTTCATGTGATTGTGAATGTCATCAAGACCCACTCGATTCAAAAGAAGTTCCCGTTGTGCAACGTGCTCAACATACAAGAACGAACCCCATTCTTATTCTAGCTCTCCATTCATTACTTCCCGATCGATATGCCTCCAACACATCCTTCTCGAAATGTCTTTCCTCCTCCAGAGTAGATTCTTCTGCGCCAAAACTTCTCTTTCTGCGCATCTGATTTCTTGAAAAAATCCTGATCAAAGTTTACTAGTATCTAATGTTCGAGAAAGTTCAGAATGCCCGGTTTGTGCATTCTGAACCATATGCATATCCTATCTATTTAAATTTGTAGGAGGTTTTGGTGATACAAAAAATTGCACTGCTTTGCATAGTTCATTGCATGGCATTGACAACAATCGCGTATAGTCAACATGCAAGTTCTCTCTCGCTTGCCGATGCGCTTGAGATCGGTATCAAGAATAATTCCGAAATTGCAGCAGCACTTCAAAATGTAAATGCTGCGCACGGTCGGTTTGTTGCGGGAGTATCTTTGCCTCCACCTCAAGTGGCGTTTACCTATGATAATGTACCTTTACGAGAAGGACTCAGAGCGTATGATGAAAAATCTTTTGAAGTGAGTCAAGCCTTTGAATTTCCAGCGATATATGTAATGCGGGCAACTCAGGGAAAAAAAGAAAAGAAGATGGCTCAAATCGATTTTGGCGTGGCAAAAATACGGATAACACAACAAATAAAGTCTGCATATTTCGAGTTGCTCGCACGAAATAAGCAGATCCAAATTGCAGAGGAGAATTGTACTATTGCCCATGATTTTGAAAAACATGCCGAAGCGAGAGCTTTAGCAGGAGAAGCAACTGCATTGGAAGCTCTTGCTGCGCATGTTGGGTATGCAACCGCAAAAAATACTTTGACTGTTGCAGAGTATCAACAAAAGATTGCGCTGTATGAACTTAAACAGGCAATGGGCTTACCATCAAATAACGAAACTATGTATGCATTAACAGATTCCCTTGGCACCTTTTTGCATGCTCCATCATTGCGGGATCTTATTGACAAGGCAGATAAGAAAAATGGTGAAATACAAAATCGAACACTGCAGGTAGATATTTCTTCACTAGAAAAATCCAGGGCTATTGCATCGTTTGTCCCCGAGATCGCTTTGGGCTATTATTCCAAACAGATCGTAAATGCCGGTGATAAAAAAACGGTATATGGCGCTTCAATTGGATTTTCGGTGCCCCTCTATGGCATGTTAGATTATAGAGGAAAAGTTACAGAAGCGTCGGCGAATTTGAATGTAGCCACCGTGCAGCTGAGAAATGCTCAAAATTCGCTCGTGACAAATTTACAAAAGGCTTTTGCACAATACAAATCTACAGATGCGCAGAGGGTATTGTATGCCACAGAAATTCTGCCGCAAGCCGAAGAAATGCTGCGGTGTGCCAAAGTAGGATATGAATCCGGAGAAAATTCTTATTCCGAATTTCTGTTGGCCCAGCAAACGCTCGCTCTTTCACGGGGGGAATATATTGACGTCTTGCTTTCGTGCAATCGAGCGCTCTGCGCAATGGATGAAGCAGCAGGAATAATCGAATAATTGCTATAAGAACTCATAGTTTTCAAAATAAATACAAGGAGAATATAATGGTTTCAAAAAGCATGATATACACACCACTGTTTTTTGTGGTGTCAATACTGTCGGTAGGATGTTCTAAGAGAGAGAGCGCACAAAAAGAGGAGTCTATCGTTATAGATACTGCTCAAATAGTTACGGTTACTTCTTTGACAGGAAAGGCAATTGGCCTTGTTTCTGAGCCGGTGGCGCTCAAAAAACATACCCGGTTCCTAACCCTTCCTGCGAAGGTTGTGGTAGCGCAGGATAATGATGCTTTTGTGGGATCTCTTATATCGGGACGTGTATGCAATGTAGTTGTAAAGCTTGGTGACAGGGTAGCAGCAGGACAAACTCTCATGTTTGTGGAAGGACTGGAGATTGGCGAAATCAAGGCCCGGTATGCAACCGCATCGGCCGAATTCGAATTTGCAAAATCGAACCTTGATAGGCAAAAAAAGTTGTTAGAAAGCAATGTTTCTTCACAGAGGAGTCTTTTGGAAGCTCAGATGCACTATGATAAAGCAATGGCATTATTTGGTGCAGAAAAGAGCAGGATAAAAGCAATTGGGCTTTCGGAAAGCGATGCAGCAACCCAGGCTGTTTTTTCGGAAGACCGGTGCAGTGGGACTTTGGCCATCAAATCTCCTCTGAGTGGCATTGTCGTAGAACGAAATGTTGTTATTGGTCAATTGGTTGACGGAGGAGTAAATGCATTTAGAATTGTAAATTTGTCGTCTGTATGCGTCGATGCGCAGGTGTACGAAAAGGATCTTGATAAGTGTGTTCTTAAAAGCAGTGCAACATTTTCGGTATCGGCATACCCAGCAGAAGTTTTTGCAGGCATTGTTACCTCAATTGGTCAAATTGTGGACGAACAGACGCACACTCTGCGCATTCGTGCCGAATTAAAAAATCCGTTTGCAAAGTTGAAGCCTTCTATGTTTGGAGAATTAACGCTTCCCGTTGATAATAAAAAAACTGCACTTATTGTTCCTGCCGAAGCCCTTTTAAAAATCGATAATGCAGATTGTGTCTTTATCCAAACTTCCGATTCAACGTTTGAAAAGCGAGTTGTTATGGCCAATCCAGCTCCGCGCGAAATGGTGGAAATTCTCCAAGGAATCCGCGATGGAGAAAAAGTAGTTGTCAAGGGTGCCTTTTATCTTAAAAGTGAACTCTTAAAATCGTCTTTAGGAGGCGAATAATATGTTGGAAAAAATTATTTCATCGCTTCTGAAACAACGTGCAGGCGTCTTGCTCATTATTGCGCTCATCATTGGCATCGGAACCTATTCGTATTACAAACTGACTATCGATGCCTTTCCAGATGTAACCAATATTCAGGTTGATGTGGTGAGCTATGCAGATGGACTCTCGGCAGTTGAAATAGAGCGTTCTGTAACCTATCCGGTTGAGATGTCGATGCGAGGTTTGCCTAAAGTTAAGCAATTACGTTCCGTAACAAAATTTGGTTTGTCGCTTGTTACGATAGTTTTTGAGGATAATGTTGATATTTATTTTGCCCGTCAACTAGTATTTGAGCGGCTGGCCCAAGCAAAAGAAAGCGTGCCGCCTGGTGTGGAGCTTTCTATGGGTCCTATTGCTACTGCAATGGGAGAGATCTATCAATTTACGCTCGATGGGAAAATGCCCGATGATGCACAAAAAAAGAAAGAATATCTTACACAACTAAGAACTTTGCAGGAGTGGGTCATTAACCCGTTGCTCAAAAGTGTCCCCGGTGTCAATGAGATCAATTCCTTTGGGGGGTATTTTAAACAATACGATGTTATAGTATCTCCAGAAAAACTACTTAAGTATAACATTGCCCTTTCTGATGTGTTTGCGGCAATAGAAAACAATAATCAGAATGCGGGCGGAAATATTCTAGAAAAATATTCCGATCAATACATTGTTAGAGGAATCGGGCTTATTAAAGACACTACGGATATTGGGAATATTGTCCTGAAAAGTATTGATGGAATCCCAACGCTTATCAAAGATGTTGCGCAGATACAGCTTGGTGAGGCAGTTCGCCAGGGAGCATCAATGATAAACGGTAAAGATGAAGTGGTTGGTGGAATTGTCATGATGCTGCGAGGTGAAAATAGCCGCGATGTTGTAAACCGCGTCAAAGCTAAAGTTAAGGAAATCAACGGGAATAATGCCTTGCCAAAAGGAATACAAATTGTTCCGTATTACGATAGATCAGATATAATCAATGCCTCGATAGGAACGGTAAACAAGGCTCTTTTAGAAGGGGCTCTGCTGGTATTGGTTGTTCTTTATTTGTTGCTGCGAAGCATGCGAGGTTCATGCGTGGTCCTTATGGGTTTGCCGCTTTCTCTTCTTGTAACTTTTATCGTAATGAAAGCATGGGGTATAAGCGCAAACTTGATGTCTCTGGGTGGGCTTGCCATTTCTATCGGAATGATCATGGATTCTACCATCATCCAGGTTGAAAATGTTCAGCGTAAACTCAATGAAGCCAAGGCTTCTGCGCACAGAATGTCGACTATTCTCAAAGCTGTGCTGGAAGTGCAGAAGCCGAGTATTTTTGGGGTTCTTATTATTGCTATTACTTTTATTCCTATTTTGTCGCTTGAAGGGATCGAAGGCAAAATGTTTGCTCCCCTTGCTATAACGGTTGCTATAGCTCTTCTTGCGTCACTGGTAGTATCGATTCTCATTACTCCAGGTTTATGTCTTTTGTTTTTGAAGCCGCAAACAGAAAAGCCTGGCGGAATTATGAATGGCATTAAAAAAGTATATATGCCCCTTCTTCGAAAAAGTATTCGTAAGAAAAAAGTGATGATTGGTATTGCAATTGCAGCTCTTGGTGTATCTTTGGGATTATTTACTAAAATTGGTACAGAATTTCTTCCGATTATGGATGAGAGCGCTTTTGATCTGGATGTTTCGCTTTTACCCGGTGTATCCCTTGACAAAGCCATGGAAATTAATATGCTTATCGGGGAAAAAATGAAAAAGTTTCCCGAACTCAAGACTGTTGTTTCCCGCACAGGACAAACCGGAGTTGCTCTTGATACCCGTGGAGTTGATAAAACAGGATATGTTGGCGTTCTGTATCCTAAAAAACAATGGAAAATTAAACGCACCCATGAACAATTGACAGAAGCAATGAGAGATTCCCTTTCATCCATTCCGGGGATCGCCTTTAGCTTTAGTCAGCCCATTCAATGCCGCATTGATGAATTGGTTGCGGGAACCAAGGCACAGTTGATTTTAAAGCTTTTTGGTGACAATTTGGAAGTTTTAAAAGAAAAAGCAACAGATATCGAAAAAATCCTCTCGTCTATAGAAGGATGCACAGATCTTGTTACCGAGAGCATATCAGGGCAACCCTATCTAACTATCGAAATTGACAGATTAAAAATTGCCCGCTATGGGCTTGCGATACGAGATGTTCAGGAAATCATCGAAATTGCCCTTGCGGGAAAGATTGCATCGCAACTCTATGAAGCAAACAAGAGCTTTGATATTTCTGTTCGTCTTCCACAAGAGCATCGGACGTCTGTAGAAACAATTGGGAATATTCTGGTACCAACCCCAACTGGTTCCAATATTCCTCTTAGTCAAATTTCAACGATTGCCATATCTGTTGGGCCTGTGCAGATAAGTCGTGATGATGGATTGCGCCGAATTGGTATTGAGCTTAATATTTCTGGAAGAGATATAGGGAGCTTTGTTGCAGAGGCTAAACAGAAAATTATGGAGAAGGCAAAACTTCCCGAGGGCTACTACATAATGTGGGGTGGGCAATTTGAAAACCAGCAGCGAGCAATGGCAAAACTTGTTATGGTGGGACCGATTGCCATCGGACTTATCCTTATATTACTCTTTTTGACATTTCGTACTATTAGGCTTTCGCTTCTTGTTATTTCCAATTTACCGTTTGCGCTTATTGGTGGAATGTTTTCGCTCTGGATATCGGGGCTGTATCTTTCGGTACCGGCTGCGGTGGGTTTTATTGTACTGTTTGGTGTTGCCGTATTGAATGGCGTAGTTCTTGTTTCGCATATTGCACAACTGCGTGAAGAAGGAATGGATTTGCAAAATGCGCTTGAAACAGGATGCGCAAACAGGCTGCGTCCAGTGCTCATGACAGCATCCATTGCAATTTTCAGTCTCATTCCGATGCTGTATGCAAGCGGAACCGGCTCGGAAATACAAAAGCCATTGGCCGTAGTTGTTGTTGGGGGTCTGGTGACATCAACGCTTTTGACGCTTTTCTTAATTCCTTCCCTGTATGGGTGGTTTGAAAATCGAAAAAAGGTAGTTGAAGAGGTTTGATTCACAGGATGAAAGCATTTTTATTGTGGGCTCCGTAAAGGAACTTGATTTAAAAATGCTTTTTTCTTGTAGCACTAATCCTTTTGGTGTTCATCCCCGTCGAATTAAATCCACCCACATATCGACCGTGTTCCATGGCTAATGCGTGTCGTTGATATCACGAAATGGTTCTCCGATTGCTTTGGTTCCTTGGGGAGCAGTATATTTTACAGTATTAGATAGTGTCTCTCTTTTCTTTGCGCGAAGAGGTTGTATATGAAGAGAATTTTTTTTTCCTGCTTAAGCTGGATATTGGTTACTGTGGGTCTTTTTAGCATGGCCGGGTGTAGCGCCAGCAAAAATAATGTATCTGGAAAGACTTCGGCACTCTTTGTTCGTGTGCAAGCAACGGTAAATGGGGAAGATTTGAAGTATGGTTCGGTTTATAAAACCAGCTCTGGTCGACAATTTAGGATTTCAGATTTTCGTTATTACCTCACGAGAATCGGCGCTACCCGTTCCGATGGAACTCAAAACGCCCCGTTTGATTCTGTTATCCTTATTTCTCCAGATTTACAAAGTTCCTATCTTCGTGTCCCTGTTTTACAAGGGGCGTATAAATCCTTACAATTTACAATCGGTTTAGATTCACTCAAAAATCATGGAGATCCCACCGTATACGCTTTGCCTCATCCATTGGCTATTCAGACTCCGAGCATGCATTGGGATTGGAACAGCGGGTATCTCTTTTTGAAATTAGAAGGGTTGGTTGATACTACGGTACAGGCAAATGGCCCAATAAATACGGAATATTTTTACCATATTGGCCTCGATACTATGCTGCGAGCGGTTGATATCCCCATAGCATTTTCAGTGCCGTCTTCTGGTGCCTGCTCACTGGACGTACGCTGCGGGATCGATTCGATTATAGCGCATATCGATTTTTTAAAAGAGAGATCGACCCATACTTTTGATAATCTTCCCTTGGCGCAAAGGATTATGGATCGCATAATCAATTCGTTTGCTGTTGTCAATATACATCCTGCAATTCAGTGATAGTGTGCAGATTTGGCTGAGAGGTGCAATTTGTGGAAAAACAAACCCGATTTGTAGTATTTGTTCTTTGTGTATGTGGAGCAGGTATTGGCATTGGCTTAATTGGCGTGTATTTCTACTTTTCTCCCTTCTTGGATCAGAGCAATCAGATTGTACACTATAAAATACCCCGAGGTTTTCCGTATCCTCTAATTCCTGTTGATAATCAGCCTACCAAGAATCGTATCGCATTGGGTAAGCAGCTTTTTTTGGATCCTATCCTCTCAAAAGATTCAACTATTTCGTGCGCATCCTGCCATAAAGAATCGGCTGCGTTTGCTGATGGTTTGCCTAAAAGTAAAGGTATTAATGGGAACTTTGCTTTGCGTAATGCCCCAACTATAATTAATTGTGCATACCTGCCGTATACTACCTGGGATGGAGGGGTACCAACACTTGAGCAACAGGTTCTTGTTCCCATAGCAAATCCTTTAGAAATGGGCTTTGATATTAATAAGGTTGTGGAGAGGCTTAAAAGAGATCGAAATTATGTGAGTTTGTTTAAGAGTGCTTACCAACAAGGTCCCTCAGTATATACCCTTACTCGGGCTATTGCATGCTACGAACGTTCACTTTTGAGTACTGGTTCCCGATACGATAGATTTCTTTATGAGAAAGATACTACCGCATTAACACAATCTGAAAAAAAAGGAAAAGATCTCTTTTTTGGTGAACGAGGAGAGTGCTTTCATTGTCATGGAGAATACAACTTTACCGATTATAGTTTCAAAAACAATGGGCTCTCTGAAATATATGCAGATTCAGGCAGAGCACGCATTACGTTATCGCGTAGTGATGTTGGCAAATTTAAGGTTCCATCGTTACGAAATATTGCGCGCACAGCTCCTTATATGCATAATGGCTCTATTGTTACGCTAGAATTGGCGGTAGATCATTATGCACGGGGTGGATATGCTCATCCTAACAAGAGTGGCCTCATTAAACCCATCAATTTGACAGATAAAGAAAAAAGTGAACTTGTAGATTTTTTAAAAGCACTTTCCGATGATTAAACTGTTCTCTATAAATGTCGTACCGAAAGAACAGTTTTCAAATGAAAGTTAATTGATACGGAGGAAGTTAGCGGGCGCCCGGAAGAACCCAGGCGCGCAAACCATGCTTTTTTTTGCTCCGCATAAATTCTCGTGATTTTTATGCGAAGCAAAAGCGGCTGCTATTTGTTAATATTTACAAAGGGCATTCCGCCGTTACCGGTGACTTGGGGAAGGATGCCATTCCATTTCTCGATAGCCTTAAGGTTTGCTTCGATTTTCCTAAGCTCGAGAAGATCACTTGAAATATTTGCTCTTTGAAGTCGCAGGGCTTCGGCTTCGGCCTGAGCTGCGGTGATTTTTTGTTCCGCCTCAATTTTAATTCTGTCAAGATCTCTTGTTGCCTTTTGAGCCAACTGTTCTGCTGCCTGTTTCGATTCAATCGCTTCTCCAAATATCCTTGAAAAATTGAACGCTACAATAGAAAAGGCATCGACAGTGATATTGTTGGTTGCAAGTCTTTCGGCTAATGTTTGTCTCATTTCTTCGCCGACCTTTGATCTTTTTGTAATCAGTTCCTCTGCAGTGTATCTGGCTGAAACAGCTTTAACGACTTCAAGAATTGCTGGATCGATAATACGTTCCTTGTATTCAATACCAATATTCTGGTATATGACATTAGCTTTTTCTGGCAAAACATGGTAATTGAGTGCAAGAGTCGAAGTTACGTCTTGCAGGTCGGATGAAGCCGCAACAGTTTCTGTGGTTGCCTTCTGAATCTGGACATTTATCACTGCCACCTTTTGCATAACGGGGATAAGGAAATGAAGCCCTTCTCCAAGGACTGTTTGCTGAACTGCCCCGAAATTGAGTACAACGCCACGTTGTCCAGCTCCGATTTGAACAAACGGACGGAAGAAAATGAGAATGAATAATATCCCACCAACAACAAATACCCAACGCGGCATTTTTTTTATCTCTCGAGTAACATCATTGAAATTATCGCTAGCCATACACGTAACTCCTTGCACTGAATGGTGAATTAATAAATGTCAATAGACTGTGATTAAAGCCATGAGTAATTCGTTTCTTATTGCTTACTAAATTACATGATAGTCATGCCTACGCGTCAAAACATTTTTGGATCATCGAATCGAGAATGAGACTTTTGAGCCCAAGTACCGCTTAAACAGGGATGTTTTTAAAGGCGAAGAACCGTAGAGGAGAGTGCTACAAGAGAAATGTTTGGGAGAGGATTATTATCGCGGAAAATTAAGTCGTTTTTATCAGAAAGATTCTGATTGTTTTGGAATAGCCTCCTTGCTGATTGTTTTGATATTCTAATTTGATGAGTATTTTTGATAGTAAATGATTGAGCGATGCGACCGGTGACATCTTCTGAGGAGTATTCCCGATTATTTTCAGAGCTGGATTTTGAACAATCTGAGTGGTTTAAAGAAATAGTGCAAGGGCTTTCCGCACCAAGAGCCAGAACAAAAATCACAAACAAGACAGAAATGAGCTGAAGAAATTTGTCCATATATTTATTTCGATTGTCCAAGGAATAAATTGTTTTGAATTGAGCCGGCCCTATTATGACGTCGGTGCACAATCCATTGCTTAATAGATCCACAATGGCAAACGTGGCTGGGGATACCAAGGAAGCAATTTAAAATGGATGCCATTATAAAATCCTTTATCTGTTTTCTTTGGTCAAATCGGATCCTGCGATTGATGGAATTAATTTTAAAAGTTCCATAAATGCAATTGCGATAACCCCACCGGAAAGTGCCAAAAGTACATCTGTTATAGAAACATTTCCAAACTGAAAAATATTTTTAAGAAAAGGCAGTGTGAAAATTAGGCTCATCAGGACTGTTGTTCCGTCCATTAGCCATCTGAACGCAGCATTCTTTTCAGCGTGCAGACGGGATCGATAATCAGTTCAAGAAAAACAATATGAACGGGAAATAGAATAAGAGGCCATTTAAAAAGGCCTGGTATCCATGAGAGTCCTGTAATTGGTATATGAACCGAGAGAATATACATCATAGCTTTTTTGAGGTTGTCATAGATGCGTCGTCCCATGCGAACTGCTGTCACAATAGAATTAAAATCGTCATCAGGAAGAACAAGAGATGCAGCTTCGCGGGCAACATCGGTACTACGACCACCCATGGCTATGCCGATATGCGCAGCCTTAAGTGCGGGGGCACCGTTGACACCATCGCCGGTTGTGGCGACTATTTCCTTGTTAATCTTTAGAGCATTGACAATACGTAGTTTCTGTTCCGGTACCATGCGAGCGAATATATAACTTCTTTGATCTGCACAGCAAGTTCATCATCACTCAGAGCTTCGAGTTTCGAGCCACTGTGTTTGTGTCTTGTCGAAGTGGCATAAGTCCGCACTTGCTTCTGGTGCGCCTTTGGCTGCAATTACCAATTAATCACCCGATTCGGAAGTCCACACGCGCGACATTGCGAGAAGCTCTTTACTGAGAGGATATTCGCGCTGTAAGTTCCAGGAAGCATAAAGATGCTCAATTTTTGCAAGACTACTTTCTAAATATATTGCAAGGTGAAAAGGAAATCAAATAGTAATTATCCTTATTTGAAGTTCAGCCAATTTGCAGCCCAATTTTTTAACTTTGTGGAAGTCATAGCTGCATACGCCAGTCGTGGGGGATGAGATTGCAATGATACGTTGAGATGATATGCTGCTGTCAATCAAGAGATTGGTCGCCGCTAGATCGACAATAGGTGACTAAGCGGCACTAGCTTTTGCCGCAATTATCATGTTGCCTATGAAAATTAGTCGTACCATTTTGTCGAGAGCAAATTTCAATGGCGACGAAATCATTGCGGAAGCTTTATTACCCGGCCTAAAACTTTTTCGTTATCGACATATCAATGGTGTGATACGTATAAGAATTTTTTCCAAAAAAAGAATAAGCACTATAAGGTTGTGAATAAATCTTATACTCGACACCAAGGGAGGTATTCCACCAAAGGTTTTTTGCCATTGAAGCTGTAAAAGTCAACGGAGCCAAGCCATTATAGAAGTAGTAAAAATCTCCAAAGCCAGCAAGGATATTTTTGGGGACAGATTGATAGTATCCCCGATACGTTCCGCCAGAAACAAGAGGCATGGTAATTTTACTAAACAAATTATTGATTAGCGCTTCGTTACTGGCCCATTTCTTTTCAAATGCTAGAATGCAATGAGCAGACCATTCATCTTGTGGTGTTGTATAAGGTGCATAGCCGTATAGAATTTCGCCAGAATCAGTTTCTGCTAATGGTAGATAAAAATTTTCTTGGGTTGTACGGTAAGCGATTGACAAGCCACCATACAAAACAGGAGTAATGGGGCCGAATGTGTAAAATGAAAAGTTGTGAAGTGTATTTTCGGGGAGTGGGTTTGTAGCATCATCAATAAAATTTCTCAGTGGATTTACCACGTCAAAAAATGTCTTGAAAAACAGAGTGTCATTTAAAATCGTATTCAGGTCTTTTCTGTCAACACTCTTATACTGATCATTCTGGTAATCGCAGTGGAACTCCCACTGTGCAACCTGTGCGGCGACATCGGCGCCAATGGAGCGTTTTGTAACGCCGATATATTGTGCAAAAGGATTTTCGGCAGTAACGCCATAATCAAATCGCACGTGGGGTGACCATCGAACGGCCGGTGCCGCAGGTAGTGTAAATGACAGTGGTAGCGAACCACTGAAACGCATGCGACCAGATTTTCCTGTTGGATACCAGACCTGCTGATATGTGGGTGTGGCCTCAAAGGCGCCAATCGTTAAAAAATAACTGCACCCCGCAGAAATCCTTTTGTCTGCAATGGGTGCAAATCCGCTGATGGAATGGGATATTTTAGATTCCTGATAATCAACCGATGCAGAAATAAGTCCAAGACCAGCTTTAAAATTTTTCAATTTCGCTTCTACGTCTGTGGCATGGAAGTATGTGTTGTCAAAAAGATAGCTGTACATTCCAGAGATCTCCCGACTTGAAACGATGGATACGGTGAGCATAAGTATGCTCAACAGAATTTTCATCGTATAACCCTATTCTTAAATGTAAAAACGTCTAGATTATTGCTGATAGTTACTACATACATTCCCTTGACGATAGGCTTTGAAAAGTTGATAGATGTAGTGTTGTGCTCTACCGGCATTTGGAGCAACAGTTTTCCGTCGGGTGTGTGTATCCGCACCATTGCACCTAGCAAGCCGGTCATTGCGCCCATAGCAAGGCTGGAACGGGTAAGTGTGGGCGATAAGGCGGTTCTGCGTATCGATGGAATCAAATTTTTTACATCGCGAACATCGGTAAAAAGCGACATCGGAGCTATTTTGAGCGTCATTGACGTTCCGCTCTTGTCGAACCAGCACAGCGTGTCGCTATGTAGTGTTGGATGTCCCTGGTATCCTGGCGCAACAACAAGCGGAACGGTAGTGCCGGACACGGTATTATACCCATAGATGTCTGCATTGGTACTGTCGGTTGATGTTGCGTTGCGAAAGTCTTCCCATACAATCCAGTTCCCTCGAACAAAGGGGTTTCCTTGATATTTTGAGGCTATACAAATCGGAGTTGTTACTCCATTTGTCAAATTGTATGAATAGATGTCTCCGTTTTTATGATCTACTGTGGCATTACGATAATCTACCCAGACAGCGACATTACCATCGATGCGTGGATCATCTTTCCCAGCAGAAAAAGGGGCAATTTCGATACCTGATGAGGTGACTGGAGTATACGAAAAAAGCCGCCCAAAAGACTGTGCATTATCTATCCAGACAATCGAACTACCGTCGGTAAACGGTTTGCCTTGGTATGCATGATCATTGGTTATTCGACGCTCTTGGTTTGCAGAAAGATCATACATGAAGATTTCGCTATTGAGACTGTCGACTGAGGTAGAATCCCAATAGCGGTAATCCACCCAAATAGCATAGTTCCCCCCAACCCAGACAGCTTCTTTCCAACTGCTGTTTGTGGTCAATTGTCGAGTAACATTGGTACTAATATTTTTTTCATAGAGATAACAGGTACGGCCTCCGCTACCTGCTCCACCACCAGAACCAGGCGTTCCAGATGCAAGGTATGGAACATACACCAATCGGTTATTCGCATAGCCATAAGTGATGTAATAGGGCATTGAGTTGTCGCTTGGGACAGCAACGGTTTTAGCTTTTGTAGCAAGTGTTACGAGTGAAACCTGGGCCCAGTAGAGAGAGGACGTGGCATAATGGTAGTCAAAACAGGCCATTTTTCCCTGAGACATGACCCCCCAGGTATCGGTGCTTACCGATGTCAATACTTCCTCGGAAGAAACCGCAGCAATGAGTAGTGGAAAGCTTACCGTTAGTATTTTGAGTATGCGATTCATAGATTTTCTCCTTTGTGATAGGTTTTGATTTTTATGTGATCTGTAATTTCTTTTTTGTCTATTTTTGTATACACCTCCGCATCGCTTGTGAAACTCAGGTCAACCGGTAATCCTGACGGTGTCTGTGCCTGGGGCGCATCGAATATTATAAGGCCTTTAACAAGAGGGAAGTTTTTGGTGGCAAGCGAGTGAAACATATCGCGGTACCAGTCGTTCTTGTTGCCGCCGCCTTGCCCACACCCAGCCTCGGCGATTATAATGGGCTTATTATAGCCCTTAACAGCATCGTAGAGGATTTTTGTTACCGTATAAAAATCCATCCACAAACCGTTTTCGGCCAGCGAACCAAAGTTAAATATGTCGAGTCCGATCCAATCGACATATTTATCGCCAGGGTAGTTTGCCGTGTCTGCTGGGATATAGGGATTCCAAACAAAAGCGACATTACGCGCTCCTTCCTGGGCAAAGATGTCGTGCACATGGCGCCAGAACCTCTTGTATGATTCTGGCGAATTTCCGTGTGAGGTACTCCAAGAGTACCACGGGTTGGACATCTCGTGCCCGGGTCGAAGGAAAAAAGGCTTTTTAAGCTTCGCCGCCTCCCGTGCCCAGGCATGTATAAACAAATCAAATTGACCTTGACTGATGATATTCAGGGACGAGTCTACCTGACTATCCCTAAATTTTTTAAAGGCCGATACCCAAGGCTCCCAGGTTATCAAGGGAGTGTAACCGCCATTGACAAGATTACGATTGACATCGGTTAAAAAAGCATGCTCTTTCTGGTCTCCCCAAGCCTGGTAATAGGAGACGATTGAGACCTGCGCACTTAACCCTTCCTGAACCACAAACAGCATTCCGAATTCATAGGGTAATTCGGGCCGGTAAAGTCCAAGAAAAAATTCACTTTCTTGTGTCAATGCAATCTTGTCTTGGACCAGGTTTTTTGTAACACGCTGATAATAGACTTCGAGCCCCACACGCTCAAATGGTTTTATCGCATAGATATAGGCTGCAACAATAATACCAGATATTAGAGCAATTTTTAGCATGATAAAAATGCTTTTCATGCACCACACCCCTTTTTTGGAAACAAGCCCCAGAATACCACAGGGGCTAATGACACAACATTCATTACTGCAAATACCATCATAAGCTGCGTGCCGCTATCGATCCGAGGATATGTTGTTAGGACAAATGCGATTGACATACACGACAAAAGGATGGCGATTATATGCGGGAGCACAAGCGTTATGCTTGTTTTTTCGGATCCCGATTTAGGCGTGGGAATCCAGACAATATTCTTTCCTGTTAATGAATAAAAAAGAGCCAGCGTATAGATGTGCCATGTCCCTTTTTCCAAAAACATCGAACGCCAGGGGAAGCCTTTTTCCTGCGGCGCCGAATACCAGCGCTGGATATACATACTGAGCATAAGCGAAGCGATCACATACGGCGTTATGTGCAGGAAATATCCGCTTATAGGCATTTCTATTGCATATATCTTGAAAAAGATAAAAATGACAGGCAGAATAATTGTTAATAAAGTAACAGCTCCATTCAGATAAAATGTCCCGGCAAACAGGTAGTAGATTTTTTGTTGAATATTGAGATTAAAAAATGCCTTTGGATATTCGTGCAGCAAAAGATCAAACATTCCTTTGGCCCATTTGATCTGCTGTTTAAAGAATGACGCAAGGTCTTCGGGTACGAGTCCGTATGATGCACGATACGGCACGTATCGTCCTTTCCATCCGGCAGCATGCAATCGAAGGGATGTGCAGGCATCTTCGGCCAAATGGACTGCATGGCCATCAATAGAATCAAGTGCCGCGCGACGAAAAGTACAATTAGCACCAATGGCAATTGCTGAATCAAGGCCAGAAAGTCCCATTTGCAGTGGCCCGTAAAATCCAAACCCCTGCTCGGCAGCGGCGTGTGCAACCACATTTTTATCAGCGTTATAATATGCCTGAACAACCTGAACAAATCCCACTTTTTCATCGTTGAAATATGGCAGTGTTCTGTCAAGAAAATCCGGTTCGGGTATGTGGTCGGGGTCAAGCACCAGAACAAGCTCAGCCTTCGAGAAGTTTTTAAGGCAGTAGTTTATTTTCCCCGCCTTTGCTCCGGGCACCCCTTTACAATTTATATGCCCAACTCCCAATTCTGAGCACAGCGATTTAAGTTGCGGATCATCGCTTCCATCAAGAAGGTAGGATGTGTGTGGATGTGTAATCTTTTGCATTGCAATCAGGGTTGTCCGGAACATATCACATGGCTCGCCCGGCATGGCAGTTGTAAAAATATCGACTGTCCGGTGCGTTGTTGAGGTGTGTAGTGACGGGATGGCAATAAACTGGAAAAAGATCCAACTTATTACTGATCTAACAACGCCACGAAAAACAGCATAACTGAGGAGTATAAACAGAAAAATATTGACGCGATGGCCTCCAAAAAACCAGTAGTCGGCCCAGTACAGTGCTGCTTCGATAGCAAGTATCGTGAGTATGGCAAACAGTATTCTGTCCCACCAGCCAATCCTTATGGTTGTCTGCCCTGTAGAGTACATTATTTTACCCATAAGAGTTTTTCCAGACTTAGTTTGGCACGTTTGTTGTCGGGAGCTATAATTATCATGTTTTTATATGCATCCCGCGCTTCACTAAATTTACCCGTCCACTCAAGTATCTGGCCCTTGAGTTGCAATGCGTCAAGAATGCGATCACGTACTTCTGGAGGAGCGCTTGCCGGCTTTCGATCCATTGCAATGACACTGTCCAGTTCACTTAATGCCGCGAGCGACTGGCCCTTCCATGCAGTTACTTCCGCACGACGGATTTTAGCGTGCATACGAAGGGTACGAGGGGCACTTGGGTCATCGACAACTCTGGTAAAAAGCGCTATCGATTCGTCAAACTTCTTTTTCCAGGAAAGAACCTCGGCTTTATGGTTCATTGTTGCCCAAGGTTGCTTTTCTTTTGCGATCATGCTGTCGTAACATGCAATGGCTTCATCGAATTTTCCCAGCATTTCCAAACGCATGGCAAAAACATTTTTATAGGCATGTTGGGTTTTGTTAGTTACTTTGTCGAGCAAACTGCCGGCTTTTTTGAATTCTTTTTTCCACAGCAATACTTCTGAGTAATGTATAAGCACAGGATCATCGGCCTTCCCTGATGCAACTACCATTTCTAGATACAAAACAGCCGAATCTGCTTTGTAAATATGATAAAATGCTTCCCCTTTAAGCCGGAATGTTTCGTTGTTGTGTGTGCATTCTGCCAGAATTACAAGCGCTGTGTCATAATTTTGTTTACTAATGGCCTGCATCGCTTTTTTCTGACAGGCATCTTGTGCCTGCAATGGCATAGTCACGTAGAACAGCATCAGAATCGACCAATGAGCAATGGTCATGGTTCGCATACAGCAACTCTCCTTTTGCGTTCAAAGTCAATGGTTTTATTTATTCCAGCATCCAGACTTGTACTCGGTTGCCAGTTGAGAATTTTTTTAGCTTTTGTGCCGTCAACGCAATACTCCCACGACTCTTTGTCGCGATAAGGAATCGCACCTGGCCGTACTTTATTCTTTTCACCAACCAATTTTTCTACCATGACAGCAACATCTCGCAGCATGGGAGCATGTCCGGTTCCAAGGTTGAAAAGACCGGAAATTTCGGGCTGATCAAGAACAATCTCAATGGCATTGACCAGGTCATCGATATAAATAAAGTCTCGGGTCTGTTCGCCTTTTGTCATGGGAAATTCCTTTCCATCCAGCAGCGATGAAACCAGCGTTGGAATAAACATTGCGTTTGTCTGACCAGCACCATAGAGTATACCTATTCTGAAAATCACCCACGAAAGAGCGTATCTGTTGCCATAAAATCGGATAAGCTGCTCACTCATAAGTTTTGATAAGGCGTAAAAATCGCCCGGATCAGTCTGCATCGCTTCGGTGAATGGACCTTTTTGACTGCCATATACCAGTGCTGTTGACGGAAAGACTATACGCGCCTTGTGCTCTTGTGCCATTTCGAGGAGGAGAAACGTTGCCTGAATATTTGAATTCATAATAGCAAAGTAGGTGTTCGTGTCTGATGCTTGGGAAATGATTGCTGCAAGATGTATGATAGTGTCAAACCTATACATTAGAGAAAGTTTTTCGATACACGGTCGGCTTGATAAATCCCCTTTATGATATTCTATACCTGCGTGAAGGTTTTCGTTCAATGGAATAAAGTTTTCGTGAACATCAACGGCGACAATATTCGTTTTTGGCCGATTGACAAGAAAATTGATGAGATTGCGACCCACAAAGCCGTTTGCGCCGGTAACAAGAATTACATTGTCCATGGTAAACCTCCTTGTGCAGCTTTTTCCACATAGAGTGCCAAATCTTCTGCTGTGGAAACAGTATTGATGGTATAAAAGTTTTTGTACCACTGAACTGTCCGTTCAAACGTAGTTTCGAGATCCCATGTTGGATGCCACTTTAGCATTGAATGCGCCTTTGAGCAATCAAGACTGAGGAAGCGCGCTTCGTGGGGGTTTTTTTCCGACGATTGGATTTCGTATGCGATGGCAGCCCAGTATTTTTTGACTTTGCGTACAACCTCTTCGACGCACAGCGAACCTTCGGGTGGTGGACCGAAATTAAACGCAGTTGCAAAGTCGCGCTGCTCCAGCAGTAGGTGTTGACCTACTGTTAAATAGCCGCTTAAACATTCCAGAACATGCTGCCATGGGCGTGTAGCATGGGGACTGCGAATGACAACTGTTTCCTTGTGGGAACACGATCGCATGATGTCGGGAATAAGCCTATCTCGCGCCCAGTCTCCGCCACCAATCACATTGCCTGCACGCACACTTGACAAAAGGATGTTGTGGGATTTGCCATATTCTGCAAGATTAAAAAATGAATTGCGATAGCTTGCAATCATTATCTCTGCGCATGCTTTAGAGGAGCTGTATGGGTCATATCCTCCGAGTTCATCAACTTCCCGATATCCCCACCACCATTCCCGATTCTGATAGACTTTGTCTGTGGTGATTGCCACAATAGCGCGCACCGATTCGGATGCGCGACACGCTTCCAATACATTCATTGTGCCAATAACATTTGTGCTGTAGGTACCCACCGGATCGACATATGAATCGCGCACAAGGGCTTGCGCTGCAAGGTGAAACACAATTTCAGGTTTTTTTTCTGCTATTGTTTTACCGAGCAATTCAGTGTCGCGAATATCACCGATGATTGAATTGATATCTAAGAATAGGCTGCTAAAGTGATTAGGTTCAGATTGTGGCTGCAAGGAGTATCCGGTGACCTCGGCTCCCATTTTTTTGAGCCAATATACCAACCATGACCCCTTGAAGCCCGTGTGACCTGTTACAAAAACTTTTTTACCTGCGTAAACTCCATTAAACAAATTTCGAAATTGCATCGTGTGCTCCTTTACCAGATTTTCCAGGGTGCTTTTTTATCATTCCACATCGCGTTGAGGGCCATGTAGTCTTTATACGTGTCCATGCAGTGCCAGAAACCTTCGTGCTTGAACATTCCCAATTGACTGCTGCGTGCTAATCGCTTGAAAGGCATCTCCTCAAGAACACAATCGTCACCAGTTATTATGTCGAATATACCCCGATTGAAAACAAAAAAACCGCCATTGATAAGACCTGACATAACTGGCTTTTCCCGGAATGATGTCACCATATCTTCGGCATCAGCTTCAACGATTCCAAAGGTTGTTGGAAGATGCACTCCGGTAAGTGTTGCGGTTTTACATTTTTTTTTGTGAAAAGCCAGCAGAGCACTGATATCTACGTCTGAAACGCCATCACCATAGGTACAAAAAAAGAGGTCTTCGGTGATATACTTTTCGATTCGTTTTATTCGGCCGCCGGTCATAGTGTTTTCGCCGGTAAGGGCAAAGGTGATTTCCCATTCATCAACGTCTGCGTCGGTGGCTGGGCTCATTTTATTTAAATCACTTCTTTCTCCGGGACCTTGTGGATTAAGATTTCTGGTAAAAGGAGAGCTGCTAATTTTCATGGTAAAATCGTGATTGCGTTTGTGGTAATTTGCAAAGTAATCGATGATTGTTTCGCCTTTATAGCCAAGGCACAAAACAAATTTTTTAATGCCATAGGTCGAATACGTCTTCATGATATGCCAGAGAATTGGCTTACCGCCAACATCGATGAGCGGCTTTGGGAGCGATTCCGAAACCCCCTTTATCCGTGTTCCCTGTCCGCCGCACAGAATAACTACCTGATACTCGGCCAGATCACTGATAGCCATAAAACCCTCCTGAAAATTTTAAGTTTCCTGCATGTCTGTATGGGTGTGTCTCTTGAAATATAGCATTTTTAAAATTAAATGTGAATAGAATTAATTCAATTAATTTTTATTTTTTTTCTTAATTAAGTATTTAGCCTATTAAAATCAATAAGTTGCATAATATTAGTGAATAAAATATTTTATAAAATATTTATATGTGTTGAAGTGTTCGTCAGTTTTGTATATTATCATAGTATGAAACCAGAGCTTTTTACCTATCTCGATTACCGACATTATCTCAAGGACCTTTTTGAAGCGCTGAAAAAAGGAGATGAGGGATTATCGTACCGCATGTTTGCAAAAATGGCCGGTTCAAGTTCGCCTAATTTTTTACAGCTCATCATCCAGCGCAAACTTAACATTGGGCAATCGCATATCAGAGCTCTTGCTGAATCGATAGTGCTTTCCAAAAAAGAGGAAGGTTTTTTAGAAACCATTGTTGCCTTTGACCATGCCAAAACGCATGAAGAAAAAAACAAATACTACCGCAGAATGCTTTTAACGCGTGAATATAGCTCAATAAGGCAATTGCAAAAGGAACAATACTCCTATTTTTCCAAATGGTATCTGCCGGTTATTCGTGAATTGGTTGTTGCATCGGACTTTACAGGAAATATGACCGCGCTTGGTGATCGTATTGTCCCGCCTGTATCTGCGAGCAAAGTTAAAAAAGGAATTGCACTATTGGAATCGTTGGGACTTATACAAAAAGATCCAGACCGCTATATACTATCAAATGCAGTTTTAAGTACGCCTTCCGAGGTTATCTCGCTGGCAGTAACTCACTACCACAAAGACGTGATTGCGCTTGCGGCAGAGGCAATCGAAAAGTTTCCTGCGCAGGATCGCGACATTCGCGCAGTAACGCTGGGTGTTGATGCCGACGGATTCCTGGAAGTTAAACAACGCCTCGAAAGGTTTTGGAAGGAGCTTCTAGAATTTGCTGATACGCAGAAAACTCCCACCCGGGTCGTGCAGGTCAACATGCAGCTTTTTCCGTTGACAAAAGACAAGGAATTTAAAGCATGATAATCAGAACAAAGAGTACCGTCTTTTGCTGTGCACTGCTTTTGTGTGCATTTCTTAAATGTACCTCAGGCAGTGGCGACCCGCTTGCAGGTGGTTCGGGTAGTGGAAATCCAGGTGGTGGATACACAACGCTCTCACTTTTCGTAGACACATCCGCCACAGGCAATTTACAAAAAACAATTGCGCAAGCACCAGCACAACCCTCAACTGGTGGTCCTCAAACCGGACGTCAGCGCTATTCTGTCCATGATGCATCTGGCATGGTCCTTACCATCGACTCTGTTGTCATTATAGCACAGCATGTGTCCTTTGCACTCGATTACTTGTTGTCGTGCGACTCATTGCTGGCAGGTTTTGATACATCGCTTCATTGTGGCTATTCTGGCATGAGCATTAAGGGCCCAATACAATTTAATTGCCTCGCGCGTTCATCTGTTCCGGCTCTTGGTTTTGTCAAGCTTCCGATTGCCAGCTATACAGGCGTTGTATTTCATATTAGCATCGACACGACCCAGCCAGGAATTCAGTCCACGACAAGTGCGGCCGATTCCGCATGGCCAATTTTCGTGCATGGTTCATTTACATACCTCGATACACTCAGGTCGTTTTTTGTCCGGTGCTCACTGAATATGGCCATTCCTTTCAGAAGTGCAGATTCTGGGTTTACGGTCTCACAAGGGGACACCACAGATCTGTCGGTGGTTTTTGACTGTCGCGACTGGTTTGCTGGGATGAATCTGAAAGAGAGTCTTGATAATAGGGATATCTTACTTGATAGCCAAGGGAACTTGATTATCGATGATACGCAAGCAACCGGGCCAGGGTCTAATGTGGTGGTGCAAATTAGGAACAATCTCATTGGCTCGGGGAGGTTGGGTGTTAATCGACGGTAGGAAAAATGAAAATTAATTAATTGTCAAGTCGATTGGTTGGATGTTCCGTCGTCCTGTACTCTCATTGTTTGCAAGAGAAACTTTTTTCTGCCCACAAAAATAAAGGTTAAGAACAACGCAAACAGTCCAATACAGAGTACCTGATTATGACTCAATGGACCAAGTCGCTCGCTGGGCGGATAAAATCTGGTTAGGTCGATGATAAATCTGAGAACAGCATAGAGCAGCCCGACAAGATAGAACTGAAATCCATGAAACGTTTTTTTACGGCCGGCAAGCAGCACAATTCCCGCAATGACAAGTCCACCCACAGATTCAAATACCTGGGAAGGCAGTAAACCTGTCGCATGTAAAGAAGCCTGATATGCTCCGGCAGGGCTATTTACAGGAAAGTTTACCGAACATATATCAGAGGCCGCTCCGTAACAGCATCCATTGAGATAACAACCAATGCGCGTGAAAAATATTCCTATACCAAGACTTGGAGCAAGAGCATCTGCATACGGCAAAAAAGGAAGTTTTTTAATCTTGAAGAAAAAGATACTCGCGGCAATTGCACCGATAAAACCGCCGTACATCACTAACCCACCAAGTCCCACAGCTCCGTCTTGAAATGGATTTATGATATTGAGAAGATTGCCACTAAATTCGCCCGGCTTTAGAAGCACATAGTAAAGTCGCGCTCCGACAATTGCAGAAATAATCAGCCAGAAAGATACGTCTGAAATAATTTCTGGCTTTAGCCCTGCTCTTTTTGCTCGTACTGTCGCAAGCCAGATTCCAACCAGGAAAGACGTTGCAAGCATTGCGCCATATGAATGAATAGGAAAACCGAAAATATGAAATAGAATTGTGTGCATTTGATTCCTTTATAATTAGTTATCTATATATGACTGCGGACATCCCAATAAACGTATAGTTTTCTTGCATAGAGACGTTAGTGCCGTATCCGATTTTTAAAATCGGTAAAGTGCGTTGACCTGCATATGAATAATCTGAATTACTCTCTTATTTCGACCCAAAAAAGATGACGCTGTTTGCAGTAACTGTTAATGGTTAATGATAACCGTGATGAACTTTTCGTAACTTGAATATACCTCATATCCGCAATGAGATGAAATTATTCCCATTTGCTCTCAAATTAGATATTCCACTTGTCAATAAAATCAATAAAATCAATGAAAGGGATTGAAATTCGCCTCAATTGAAGCCACTATCTCTAAAAGCCTGCTCTTAAAAGGAGCGATCCAAGGAATAGACCGAGTTAACTAATTCGATGGCACATCAATTGCTATAATACTAAGCAAGATAAACAAATGGTTCATAAACAAAAGGAGTCGAGCTATGGAACATCTCACTGTAGAGAGCTTTAAGGAAAAGGTATGCGAATGCGGTCTTGATGGAAAGAGCACTACAGAGTGGAAATTCAAGGGATCGATTCCCGCAATAATCGATTTTTACGCTGATTGGTGCGGACCGTGCAAAATGGTTTCTCCAATCCTTGAACAACTCTCCAAAGAATATGAAGGACGATTGAATATTTACAAAGTAAATACTGAGACCGAACGTCAACTCGCAGGCTCATTCGGGATTTCGAGCATTCCGAGCATTCTTTTCATTCCCGTGACTGGGCAGCCGCAGATGTCGGCAGGGGCTTTGCCAAAGAACACTTTGAAAAAGATGATTAGAGACGTTTTGGGTGTTGAAGAAGCCGTTGCTGTTAATTAGCATGAGCGATGAAAACTGCACCCATTATTATGGAAAGGATGTATACAATGAAAATAAATAAAACTCAGGTTTTTGTAGGTCTTGTAATTTTGGTTGCGGCTTATTTTGTTGCCCAGCCACTATTCGCATCCATGAAAGGTTCAGTCCCAGAATCGACAAATTTCACGAGGATAGCCACGGAGCGGGAGTTCGATTCGATCATTGAGAATGCTGGCTCAAGGCTGATTGTTCTTGATCTCTACGCAGACTGGTGCGGACCATGCCGGGTATTGCATCCAACGCTTTTAGCACTGGCAAACAAGTATGCAGGAAAAGCAAGTTTTTATCGTGTAAATGTGGATGCAAATCCAAAGATAGCGGCAGCGTTTGGTACAAATGGAATCCCTTATGTTGTATTCGTAAAAGATCGTAAGGCAATAGAATCCCTAGTTGGTGTAAACCCTTCGAAAGAGTATGAGAAAATTATTATTGGCACTATCAATCCGAATGGTCAACAAAAAGCCCCTGGGATTGCATTGTGACTTAACCCGCAATCTTAGGAGAATATCATATAATTAGCCACATGTATAAACTTAAGGAGGGATCCTATGACCATATCAGTTTTAAAAAACCGATGTCCACAAAATCATCCGTGTCCGTCAATAAGTGTGTGTCCGGTGGGGGCACTTTCACAGAATGGTTATGATGCGCCAACGATCGATCTTGCCAAGTGCACGGGGTGTGGAAAATGTGCACGCTTTTGCCCGAGGGGTGCTCTTGTGTTGATAAATTAACAAGAGTGTTTGCTCGAGATTTGAAGAGGGAGCTTTATTGTAGTTCATACTCATTGAGGAATTCTCATGAGTATCAAAAAATCAATTAGCTCCCCGTGGAGTTATCTGGTCATTAAACAGGAGCGCTCGCTATGGGACACATTCTTTTGCAGCTCGCATTCTTTTTTATCAAGATAGGGGTGGCTTTTGTGCCACAGGGCCCCTATGTTGAAAAGATTAAAAATATTCCTTCGATCGAGAGCCAGTTTGCGGCTATGGACCTGCAAGGTTGGGAGTATCGCACCATCGCATCATCGAAACCCGGAATGATGCACCGCTATCTCTATCATCCCGGACCTTCGATTGACGCCCCGGTATTTCTGCTTATTCATGGGATGAATCTTGACGCGCGAAATTTTCTACATCTTGGATCGCTTGCAAAAAAGTACCAATTGCTTGCGTACGACTTTCCAGATCAAAGCCCATTTTATAATGGATCCCTCGATGGTTTTACTTTGCTATTGCAGGAGTTTCTCCAGAAACTTGACGTGCGTGACCTCCATATAGCGGGGGTATCTTTCGGCGGCGTTGTAGCGCTGCGCTTGGCAGCAAATTCACCGGCGCTGAACATACGTTCTCTTGTTCTTGCGTCAAGTGGTGTTGTGGGGACAAATGAGCAGGAGCGTAAACGAAATAAAAATATGGGCGCTTGGGTGGCTAGTCTCAAAGATTACCAGGTCTATTGGGTAATGGAAAAGATCACCACATCATTTATGAGGAATCTGTCAAAAAATGATGCCAAAGCGATATCATCTATTTTGCGCCTCAAGCACCCAACATTTTATCGACAGGTTGTTGCATCAACTGGGGGATACGATGCCAGTATAGATGCGAGAAGTCTTAAATGTCCAGTACTCGTTCTTGTAGGATCAAAAGATGAGATTTTTCCACCCGGTGACACCATTGCCGTTAGGGCAAATATTCCTGCAGCCCAAATTCAAATTGTTCCTGGTGCAACGCATGCTATGACATTTGTTGCTGCTACGGATATTGGTCGCCGCATTGAAAATTTTACATCGGCTCATTTTCCTAATAATCACTGAGAGAATCGTGTATTTTTTAGTAATGTGAACAACTTAGAATATTCAGTTTTTTTTGAGGGGAAAATTACATGATTAAGTCGCTCGCAACGATTGTTGTCGTGGTTGTTGCTGTTATCTTTTTGTCGTTGATTTCAGTTAAGGTTCAGGGGCATAAGGAAGAAAATTCGGGAACGAAGGCGATAGTTGTCAATGAATCCATGACCATCGGCCAATTTGGAGAAGTGAATGGTATTGCCAATCCGCATCTTAAAAAAGTTTTACAACTGGAAAGCAAAAACGATCTCAATAAAAACATTCTTCAAGCAGGGCTCACGCGCGAACAGTTGATACAAAGGTTTACTAAGGATTTAACTCTCAAAGCCGAATACGAATCGCGTAACTGGATTAAGATCCCTTTGAAGTTTATATTGACAATAGGTGTGCTCGTGTTGGTGTTTATCTTCCTTCGCAAAAGAAAAATAACCACTACCAACCGCATAATTTTTCTCGGTAGCTCAGTTTTTGTGTTTGGGGTACTTCTGGGATCTGACCCTAATCCAATGGGAACAGTAAAAGATGCGATTGTCCTGTTTGGAACAAAGCATGTTATTTTTCCGCCCCGAATGGTGGCCTTGACACTGTTTCTTTTAATGGTACTCCTGGCAAATAAATTCATTTGCTCTTGGGCATGTCAATTTGGTACTCTGCAGGATCTGTTGTTTCAACTTGGGCGAAAAAAGGAGCGAAACGGGAAGGTCTTTATTCCTCAATTCAAAGTACCGTTTGTTGTCACCAATACGATTCGTGTCGTCTTTTTCGTTCTTCTGTCGGCTGCTGCTCTTTTCATTGCAGTAGACATTGTCAACCCCATAGACCCGTTTAAAGTGTTCAATCCTGCAAAACTTGGCATCCTAGGAGCCATATTCGCGGGACTGATACTGGTAATGAGCGTTTTTATCTATCGACCCTGGTGCCACTTTTTTTGCCCGTTTGGTCTTGTCGGCTGGCTGCTAGAAAAAATAAGCATCTTTAAAATTCAGGTGAATTACGACACCTGCATTGCCTGTCGTAAATGTGAACAATCTTGTCCGTCGAGTGTGATGGGAGCTATTTTGAAGCGTGACAGAATAATTCCTGATTGCTTTCCTTGTGGCATCTGTATTGAAGCGTGTCCGACAAAATCTATTTCATTCAATAAAGGCAGAAGAACAAATCCTCCACACGGAAAATTCCATGAGGTAGGGTAGTAGCAACCTGATAGGTTCTTGAGTCAATAGACTTGTGGAAATGTGTATTTGTAAATAATATTATTTTTAAAAATTAAACAAAAAGGCAACCAATGAGAAAAAAAGAGTCTTCAAAAATTATTGCTTCATTGATAGTTCTTCTCACTCTGGCGTCGGCGTCTTTTGCCCAAAGCAAGGGTGATATGAAAATGGGTGTTTTAGCGATGGTTGGGGGCCGGTACGACAACATGCGAATGTGTGTCGCCTCCCCAAGTGGCACCAAAGGCGGACCTATAGCCGACATTATGTTGACCGGAAGATATGGTGTCAACGATAATGTAGGGTTTGGTGTTAACCTTCCCGTAATGCGTCCGATTCTGTTTGGCCTTGCATTTAAGATGCTTCAGTTTGAACCGGAAATGGTGGTGGATCTCCGATCGCAGATCAATGACAAACTTGCATTTGTATCGTCGCCATCATTGGGGATTAGTTTGCACTATGGACCCGATTATAAATCTGATCGTACAAACCGTTCCCCCTCATTTTATGCGGCTGGGCCTATTGCGGGAATTCACGTGGGATTAGGTTTGAAGGATGAAAATGGTTCGATCAAAAATATCGTCGGGATCAAACCTTTTTATGTGGCACTCTTTTCCAAAGATCATGGAACGGGTACCGTAATCGGCGGTGCACTTGAATATCAACATCTTTGGTAGAAACTGGATCATTCGCAAGGCAAAAAAAGGATACGTGAAATCGTATCCGCGCTTACTTCCACGCTATTGGCCAACTCGCCATGGATCGCATTTATCGGGAGGAAGCGAGGATATATCGTAGATAGCGGTCTGGTTATGCCATGTGACCTTGACTTTCGATTGCGCATGTTCCCGAGCAGCCCTGCAATACCTTGCAAGAATTCGGCAGCATAGAATAATATCACCGTCCTTTTCCACCGTACCTCTCGCACAACATAGAGGACCACTCATCCCAACGATTTCAAGTCGATAATCGATGGGAAGGAGCATGCTCTCAAGCAGAATGTTTTCAGCTTCGTCCCTGGCGACAATAAGTAGGAGTTTCTTAGAAATTCGAAAGTGGCGGCCGATGGAAATAAGACGCAAATCGTTCAGGGTGTATTCGCTGTTATACAAGGAGAGATCCCTGATCCGCTCAACCGCACTGTCAAAAGTCAACAAACATCCGCCTGCGGGTGGCAGATACGAAAGACCGTATGTGGCTGCGTACTCGAGCTGTGTTTTTCTACAACGACCCTGAATTGAAAAAAGCTTGTTTCGATCGACGAGGCCATTTAATTCAGAAACAGTTGGAAAGAGTAGACCAGCGGATAGCGGACGGAGCACATATCCTTCAAGGCCTGCTTGTTTTGCAATTACATAGAGACGATCTCGTCGCTGAGACATGGGCCGCTGTCCAACAACCTCGCCCGTGGCGATAAAATCTGCCTGCCGTTGGTCAAGATATTTTTTTGCACGAACTAGTCTTCTGATCCGGCAGTCGATGCAAGGATTGGCATGCTTGCCAAAGCCGAAAATAGGATTCTTGAGCATGCTTAAAAATTCATCGCCGTCTTCCTCAATGTGAAGTGATACGCCCAGTGCTTCTGCCGACCGGGAGATTACCGAAAGTTTGTTCTGGTTGGCCTGGTCGAAGGGTAAGACAAAATGCAGCGCTTCAACTTCGATACCCTGTTGCTGCAGAAGATGAATGGCAATGACGCTATCCAGACCACCTGAGAAGAGTGTAATGCATTTTGTCATCAATCAACCTTTTGAAATAAAAAAGAATTGTGCCACCGCAAACGGAATAATGTTTTGAACTGATCAGAAAATCTGCAATTTCTGGCATATGCTAGCAACAAATTATATTTTGCCTTGTAGAACAACAAGCGATTGGGCCGCGTACTACATAATCAAGATCGGTATATCTTAACTGCACGTGCGCAATGCGCTGTTCGGCAATTGCGCCTGTCGTCTGTTACGGTAGCGGTGAAAATAAGAGAATATCCTAATGCATAAAACAAAAACCAATCCTGAACCTAGCAGCATCTACGACCCCATTCTCGACTCGATTGCCGATGGTGTATTTACCGTTGACAAGGATTGGAATGTTACAACCTTCAACAGAGCTGCGGAGCAGATCACAGGAACGCAGCGAATCGATGCAATTGGACGCAAGTGTTGGGAAGTATTTCATGCCGATGTTTGCGAGCGGGATTGCCTGCTTAAGAAAACGCTCAAAACCAATCGCCAATGTGTCAACAAAACGGTACATATCGTCAATAAACAGGGATCGACGATACCCATCAGTATTTCAACTGCAATTCTAAAGGATTCAACGGGCAACGTGATCGGTGGGGTCGAGACTTTTCGCGATCTCAGTGAAATTGAAGAACTGCGCAAAGAAGTCCTTGGTAAATTTACGTATGCCGACATTATCACCCGTGACCATCGGCTTCTTGATCTGTTCAACACGCTTCCCGTGATCGCCCGGAGCGAATCTCCCGTCCTGATTCTGGGAGAAAGTGGCACCGGCAAAGAACTGCTTGCAAAAGCGATCCATAATCAGAGCGGCAGGGGCAAAGAGCCTTTTATTGCAGTCAACTGCGGAGCGCTGCCGGAAAATCTTCTTGAATCCGAGCTATTTGGCTACAAAAAAGGCGCATTTACAGATGCAAAAGTCGACAAGCCCGGACGGTTTGAACGTGCAAAGAATGGCTCCCTGTTTCTTGACGAAATCGGCGATATGCCCAAGAGTGTCCAGGTGAAGTTGTTGCGGGTGCTTCAGGAGAAGGTGTACGAACCGCTGGGGGCCACTGAGTCTGTCAAATCCGAGGCCCGCATTATCGCGGCGACCAACCGCAACCTCGAGCAGATGGTCGAGTCGGGAGAATTTCGGCAGGATCTGTATTACCGGATACATGTGATCCCCATAACCCTTCCTCCGTTACGTGACAGACAGACTGATATACCGCTTTTGGTCGATCATTTTCTTGCGCACTTCAATAGGGTGCATGGAAGATCCATCGAGCGACTCTCCGCCGATGCGATGAGCGTTGTGCTTGCACACCGGTATCCCGGCAACATCAGGGAACTGGAAAACATTTTGCAGCATGCATTTATATTGTGTCAAGGAAGCGTTATTGAGCGGAAACACCTTCCCGTGTATCTTTTTGCGCCCGCAAAACCCATGCAGGCTTCGAAGGATGAACGGTCAATCGAAGCGTTTGACAAGCGTAGAATCGAGGAGTCGCTTGTCGAAAATAAATTCAACAGGACTGAGACTGCCCGTGAACTCGGGATACACGTCGCTACGCTGTGGCGGAAGATGAAGAAATATGGAATTCGGGTATGACCTGCCTGCAACATTGAATTTTCTACCCTTAATCTACCGTCACGTTCAATCGAAAAGACGTTATAATGAGCAGCATGCAAAGAATCATCGGAAGACAGGTTCTCGATTTACGAGGAAATCCCACAGTGGAAGTCGACGTGCAGCTCCAATGCGGTGCCATGGAATTAGGGCCGAGGGTGGGCTCTGCAATCTCCTCTTTGTTACACAGCAGTTATCTTTTCCGCCAGCCCCATAAAGAACTCCCTCGACCAAAAGTCAAGGGACATTTTGTCTGTCACAAACGGAGCAACATCTTCCTTAACCTTTATGATGTCAACTTCGTTAAAACGAGATTGCAGAAGTTCAATAAGTTTTTTTAAGTCTAAAATATCATTGAGGGCAAGATGGCGGATCGGTATCAAATTCGAGTTTTATTTTAAGAATTGCATCTCAATATTCTTTACAAAGGGTTCTGTGGTATCAATTTTAAGCTAATGAGATAGATCGGTAAACTATACGATTGAATCGTATAAATAGTATAAAAGGTATACGATACAATAATGTATATTAGACTATCTAATCAAGCCTACAGAAAATAAATTTTGTATTTTTAAATAATACAGACACTTACAAAGATATACTATGTTTCTAGTCGAAGAATCTGCGCTTGAATCTCAGTTACATCGAATCAACCCTTGGTGGGAATCCGACTCCTTCCCCGAACTCTTTCCTCGCAAAGGGATGCTCGATCGATTGCTCAATCAGCTACAGGACAAGTCGTAACAATACTTACCGGGCTTCGCAGGATCGGCAAGACCACGCTTATGCGTATGCTTATACGGCATTGCATCGAAAACGAGATATTTACATCACGTCAAGTGCTGTACATCAGTTGCGATGATTACATTCTGGGACATCAGTCTATACTGGAGCTTATCGATCTTTTTCGTAGAATTCATCGTCATTCCTACGATACCCGGCTTCTTATTTGCATAGATGAAATCACCTATCATCCAAGATTTGAGCAGCAACTCAAAACGCTGTACGATAGTCAAAATGTAAAGATTTACGCATCATCATCGAGCGCGTCCATGCTCAGACAGCAAAAGGCGCTTCTTACGGGAAGAAGCCGTACTATCGAGATATTACCCCTTGATTTTAAAGAATTGTTGGAAGTCGTGGGTGCTTCTATGGCAAAGTAGGAGTTTGAGCGAAGGAAAACCCATCCGGTTTCTGCAGAATTAAAGGATGAAGGCAGGATGTCGGAAAAGGCTGGTAGGATGGATTGTAGCACTTATCCATTTGCTCATTGGCGCAAACAAGAGAACTATGTATGTATTTTGTAATGGTTGGGTAAAGTCTACCCATTTCATAAACTGGATCATGGAGAAAAAATGCCAGCCATATCAATGTTTTTTGGAATCATCATCTACCTCTATTACAAAGACAATAAAAAGCATCATACACCACATATCCATGCAGAATATGGAGAATTTGAGGGGGTGTTTGATATTACCACCGGTGAACTGATAGTCGGAGAACTTCCATTTAAAATTGACCCGTTGCGATAACCATGATCACCAATAAAATCATATCAGCAAAACCATTGCCTCACCATCGCGTTGAAGTAGTATTCAAAAATGGTGCCCATGGGATTTTCGATTGTACGCCCTATCTTGAAGAAGGCGTGTTTAGGCAACTTCAAGATGAACAAGTTTTCCGGTCAGTTCGCGTGGATTATGGGACATTGGTGTGGCCTGGAGAGATTGATATTGCTCCGGATACCATTGAAGCGGAATTACTGCATGATCAAGTGACTTAGATTGTCATTTCCCTTTCGCGAACAAAAGATTTTATTGGCGAATCCTCCTGTGGAGTTGCAAATTCGTTTCAGGAAAATGGCTGAAGCGTCGGAATCATTCACTTGCCAACGGCCAATATTTGACTGGCCGCGCCGGTACCGGCTGCTCGTAGGCACCGGGCGATTATTTATCTCGCACCAGTCGAACCGAGAAACCGCAAAACTTGTCGTAGTAGTGCCTGTCAATGGAGTTGTACAAAGCGCCAAACGTGGCCTCGTTTGCTGCGCCATCATTGCTATAAAAGCAGTAGCCTGGTGTCGTCAGAGCTACCCGCATCTGTCAATCGTGCACTTTTCTTGAGCGTCGCACGTGCTCCTGTAAAGCATCGGGTGCTCAGGGTAATGGAATTACTGTCCAGAGACTCAACAGGGATCCCTTCAAGAGCCCCGGTTTTTGGATCGCAGAAAAAACCCATGGCAAAATGACCAGCCGGAAGCTTTATGGGAATTTTTATGCTCATATCATTGGCTGCATACTCACCCCCGTAGGTCACCGAAATAAGCGGTGTAAGAAAAGTAACGTTTGGCCCGAGAGTATGTTTGATAATTTCGGAATAGGAGACGGTAAATGTTTGTGTCTGGGCGAATGAGTTGGCCGGGACATATATTTAATCCACGAAGCGGGTTTGCAGCTTGGGCAACGGTAATATTTCCCCCTGTTACGTCAATTGAAGTTGTCGAAAGTAGTATCGAAGGGGTGGTTTCGATAACCGGACTGGTTGGAATGGTATCGGTCGATCGGGGGTTGACAAGATCATCCTTCTCGGTACACGTTAAAAATTAAAACGGCATTAAAAAGAGAACAATAAAAGCAATTTGGTAATACTGTTGTTTCAAATAACTCCATTATTTGAGGCTCATTCAAAATTCGTTGCGGCGGGATAAATTTACGCCCATTTTGCTCTGCCGTCCTCTGCTGACGGGCTCTTCCGGCCACACCACTTTCTAGAAAATAACTGTTGTGATGCCTAAAATCAACGAAAAAGGCAGAGGAGCATGAGCCTAAGCGCTGCGTATTTGCGATGTATGGAAAATAGGAAATGCAGAAGTTCATCTGCTTAAAAAACATTCAAATTGATTGAAGGTGTGCTGAGTTGAACATCTGATATTTACAAGCTCGAGGCTATTGCAAATAAATTGCATTAGCAACTCAGCAGCAATTATTTTATTATGCAGGAGAATTTCTTATGACTGCCGATCCGAATTTCATAGAAAACCACCTTTCAATTTTACGAAATCAAGGCTGCAGGATTACCCCTATTGTAACTGCGGTTCTCAATCATTTATGCGGGAATCACAAGGTTCGGACTGCAAGTGAGCTTCAGCTTGAAATCAGTAGCAGTCTGGGTTATGAAGTGGGTAGTCCCACGGTATACAGAATTTGCGAACGATTGGCTAAAAGCGGCGTGCTTTGCTCAATGCACAGCTCAGACGGAATCATGCGTTATTTTATCTGTGGCAATCCCGGCAATGTCAACCATCTGCATTTTATTTGTACTCGGTGCAAAGAAGTTCAAGAAGTTGAATGCCGTATCAATGAGCAAATAACAGCCCATGTCAAATCGAAATTAGGAGCAGTAGTGTCGGCTAATTTTGTTCAGGTTGAAGGGTTGTGTGAAGAGTGCAATGCATGAAAAAACACATAAATAGTATCGCAAAAATAGGGCTGGCCTTTTATCTGGCTCTTCTATTTGCAATAGTAATGCCCAATCACCACCACCAGGACAATACAGAACACGCTGATTGCGTGGTTTGCATAATCGCCAATCAACCTGCGCTGGTTGCCATAGCCATTGCTCTGGCCATTATAGTTAGTCTCCTTATCATCAGATTTGTTCTTCCTGTAACAATTTTTTTCTGCCAAACCCCCGTTTCGTTTCAATCCCGCGCGCCGCCACTTCTGTAAGTTTTCAATCTATGATTCCTAATGCAGTGCCGCCTTTCTTCGAGGAGAGCGCGACGTTTCTATCTATTTACATAGTGGAGGATTGATATGTTTTCAAAATATTTGAACGTACTTGCTATTTTAATATTCATGTGTCAATTGTTGCCGTTTGAGGTCAAGGCTGGTGTAACAAATCCGGATCTTTCCGCAATCGGTCAGGTTATTGGAACGTATACAAATGATACCTTTGTCGAAGCGCACGATAAATTCGCACTCACACTCGGCGAAGCCGAAATTGTTCTCGATGCGTCACTCAATCCCTATTTCAATGGCGCATTCGTGCTTTCTATTGGCGAGGAAGGTATTGAAGTCGAAGAGGCGTATGCTTCAATGATTCGGGGACTTCCATTAAACCTTGCTCTTAAAGCGGGTAAATATCGTTTGAATTTCGGCAAACTTAATCAGGTACATCCGCACGCATATCCATTCCTCCGGGCGCCACGGATACTTGCTCCTGATGGTGCAAAGCTCTTACCCGGCGAAGAAAGTTTCAATGACATTGCAGTTGAGGCATCTGCGTTGATTCCGGTTGTTGGGAGCTGGGCAACCATATTGTCAGCGGATTTCCTCGGAGGTGGATCGTTTCACCCCGAAGAACCAGCGATCGCTCAAGGATGGCTTGCGCATGTGTCAAATACATTCAGTATTGATCCGGCGAATTTCGATATTGGCGCATCGGCTACCCAGGGTATAAACAATGCTGCCGCAAAAACTCAGACGACGGTGATCGGTCTCGATGCAAAAGCAAAAATAGCGGTGACACCTGCCTATTCGTTGACTTTTGGAAGTGAGTATCTCTACAAGCTGGCGGAGATCGCGGATACTGCGGGTGTTAAAAGCCGAGATGATCGCTACGGGGTTTACGCATATGTCAACAACCAGTTTTTTACCCGGTATAATGTCGGAGTCCTTTACGAACAGTATCAGAATCCCGATGATCGCAACGTGATCGATCGGTCGATCAAACCGTTCGTGGGATTCGCTGTGCTTGAGGAAAGTACTCTGCTGAGGGCTTCCTACGAATACTTTATTGCAGGTAATGCTCAGAAGACAAGTACCGTTGAAGTGCAACTGCTGTTCAGCATGGGTCCCCATAAAGCGCACCATTTTTAACATTCATCAATAGGAGAGAATATCATGAAATCATTTTCAAGAAACGTATGGTCACGTGCTATCGGGGCTTTGCTTCTGATCGTTTCGAGCGGCAGTGCCGCGATTCGTGTCGTTGCAGCAACACCCGATCTCGGATCGATTGCGGCATACATTGGGGCTGACAAAGTGGAGGTTTCGTCGATTGCCAAGGCAAACTCCAACCCGCACTCTGTTGAAGTATTCCCCTCATTCATGGCGAAAGTATCTCAGGCCGCTATCTACCTCAAATCTGGTTTGGGGCTTGATCAGTGGTCCGATGCTATAATCGACGGTTCCCGAAACAATAAACTGCGAGTCGTTGATTGCGCAAACGGTGTTGCTGTTCTTGAGAAGCCGACCAAAGTTGACGCATCCATGGGCGATGTTCATCCATTTGGCAATCCACATTACTGGCTCGATCCGCGAAACGGCATTATTGCCGGTCAGAATATCCTCGGTGCGCTGAAGTCCGCAGACCCTTCCAATGCATCCCTTTACGAAAGTAATTTCGCAACATTTAAAACAGAATGCGAAAGAAAATTTTCAGGATGGCAAACGACCATGAAACCACTCGCAGGCAGAAAAATCATTACCTACCATTCCTCATGGGCCTATTTTGCCAATGCATTTCAGTTATCTATTATCGAGCATATTGAACCGTTCCCCGGCATTCCTCCTACGGGAAATCATCTTGCTCAACTTGTCGATGTAATCAAAAAGGAGAATGTCGCATTAATTCTTCAAGAACCTTACTTTCCGGATGATGCTCCGAAATTTCTGAATCGTCAAACAGGTATCAAAATATTCAAGTGCGCTCCATCCTGCTCTGATGTTAAACCTTCGGCGTATCTAATGCATTTTAACGAAATTATTAGTCAACTATCGACCGTTGCCGGAGACAAATAAAATGATGCTGTTCCACTACTCATTCATGCTGCCTGCGCTTGTTGTCTGCCTTATTTTGGCCGGGATTCATACCTATTTCGGGTATCATATCGTGCGTCGAGGGGTTATCTTTGTTGATCTCTCGTTATCACAAATCGCAGCCCTTGGCGCATGCGTTGCCCTGCTGCTGGGATGGGGAGAAAACGATCCAGGCAAAGCGTTTGTTATGAGTTTGGCCTTTACTTTTGGTGGTGCAGTCCTATTCGCATTACTGAGAAGAAGTCAGAAAATTGTTCCAATGGAAGCGCTCATCGGTATTGCCTACGCCGGAGCGATTGCCGTATCGCTGCTTTTGTTGGAAAAATCAGCAACCGGAACGGAACATATCAAGGAGATGTTGGTGGGAACCATTCTCACGGTTTCTTGGTATGATGTCATCCAGCTTGGTGCGATTGTTCTGGTTGTAGGGATAATTCATGCCGTGTTCTTTAAACGATTTCTTCATTTATCGGAAAATGCTGATTCTACCGGCAAAGGGCAAGCGGGAATCCTGTTGTGGGACATTATCTTTTATGCGACCTTCGGCATTGTCGTGACGTCATCTGTCAAGATTGCCGGTGTTGTGCTCATTTTTTCTTTGCTGACTATCCCGGCGGTTACGGCCATGATCTGCAGCGCAGGTACGATTCGGCGTATTGTATTGGGTTGGATTTTTGGTCTTGCTGGATGCATGCTTGGATTAGAACTTTCCCTCCGGATTGACTCTGCGGCAGGGCCATCGATCATCACGACGTTGCTGGCGATAATGCTGCTGGTCGCCGCTATCAGTCCAATGATGAGAAGAATTCGGGCTGGGGGTAAATGAGGCTTGGGAAGCATTATGTATCACAATCAACACTTTTAAAAGGATATTTTCATGAATCGGATTTTTCGTTTCGGGTTGCTCGTAATGACTATTGCCGCAGCACTATGGGCAAATGATGCAGCAAAACAAAATGATCGCATTATCCTTGCCTCGTTTTATCCTATGTACATCACTACTCTCAACGTAGCGCAGGGCGTGCCTGGTGTCAATGTTGTCAATATGACAAAACCGCAAACCGGTTGTCTGCATGATTATCAAGTGACGCCTCAGGATATGAAGACAATTTCCACTGCATGGGCATTTGTTGCAAATGGCGCAGGCATGGAATCGTTCATTGACAAAGCTGTTAAGCAGTCACCACAGCTGAACGTCATTGATGCGAGTAAAGGAATCGAGTTGATAAAAGGTGATGGTGAAGAAGGGGATAATCCGCATGTATGGGTATCAGTCTCGTCGGCAATTGACCAGGTAAAAAATGTGGCAGAGGGATTGTCGGTAATTGATACTGCAAATGCCGCAAAATACCGTGTCAACGCCGACGTCTATATTGTCAGGTTGCAAGAGCTCCGGAAGAAAATGCATGAAGGTCTCGCGAGTATCTCTTCTCGCGACATTATCACTTTTCACGAGGCTTTTCCCTATTTCGCGAAAGAGTTCAATCTTACTATCGTAGCGGTAATTGAGCGTGAGCCCGGTTCCGAACCGAGCGCAGGAGAACTTGCCGAAACAGTAAAGATTGTCAAATCGCATAAGGTTAAAGCCCTCTTTGCAGAACCGCAATATCCTGCAAAGGCGGCACAGACCATTGCGCGCGAGACAGGCGCAAAGCTCCATGTCCTTGATCCGGCAGTGACAGGTTCTGCCACGCCCGACGCTTACATCCGGATAATGGAATCGAATCTTGCTGTGCTGCAGGAAGCCCTGAAATAGAGGTTTAATGATGAAAGACAATAATCAAAATGCCAACCCTGGTCTCGTGTGCGGCGCATGCTGCACTCGTCTTGAAAACGTCGGGGTATCATTTGGAAAGAATGAGGTGCTTAAGGGGATTAATCTGCATATCCACTGCGGGCAACTCGCGGCGATCATTGGGCCAAATGGCGCGGGAAAAACAACGTTGTTCCGAGCTATCCTTGGCGAAATTCCATACACCGGAACTATCCACAATGAATTGTCTGATGTTAAAAGCATGCGTAAATTGACGATGGGGTATGTGCCGCAGCGGCTGGATTTCGATGCATCGTCCCCGGTGTCGGTACTCGACCTGTTTTCGGCATCACTCTCATCCCGTCCTGTCTGGTTGGGCCATAGTTCAATTGTAAAAAACCAGGCAATTCACGCTTTGGAAAGTGTAGATGCAAAACACCTTATTCATGCCCGGCTGGGGACTCTTTCCGGTGGGCAACTTCAACGGGTGCTTCTTGCCCTGGCACTTACGCCAATTCCAGACCTGTTGCTGCTGGATGAGCCGGTTTCGGGCGTTGACCCGTCGGGCATAGAACTGTTCTATCGCATGGTGTCGGAACTCAGGCGAACCTATCATCTGGCAGTGCTCCTTATTTCACACGACTGCGCAATCGCCGGCCGCTATGCAGACCGAATGCTTTTTCTTAATCAAGCAGTACTCTGCGACGGGAAGCCAGCAGATGTTCTACGCAACGATATCGTTGTGAAGACATTTGGATCGATTGCAGTAACGGATCTTCCACGAACTAACGAGCCGTCTCCTGTCTGCGATATAACTGGCAAGGAGGTATAAGCATGCTGGTATGGACATCGCTGGTGTCGACGCTTCCCTTTGAGTGGGCACAATTCGGATTTATGCAAAACGCATTGCTGGCTGTGCTTATTGTTACACCACTTTTCGCATTCCTTGGTTGCATGGTTATCAACAATCAGATGGCATTCTTCTCGGATGCGATCGGGCATTCCGCGCTTACCGGTATAGCGATTGGAGTGATTGTTGGTCTTGCCAACCCTCTTTGGGCAATGGCGCTGTTTGCTTTACTGCTTGCGGTAGGAATCACCATTCTACGCCGCTACAGTGCCGCATCAAGTGATACGGTAATCGGGATTGTCATGTCCTTCACTGTTGCGCTGGGTATTGTCATTTTGTCTCGTGGCGGCGGTTTCAACCGGTATTCGAGATATTTAATTGGAGACCTTCTCAGCATCACACCCGCTGAAATCGTTATGCTGTGTATCGTTACTGTTGTTTTCCTGACTATTTGGGTAACCCTGTTTAACCGGATATTTCTCGTCTCTATCAATACGTCACTTGCACGCAGCAGAAAAATACCTGTCTGGATTACCCAGGGGTTGTTCGCATCGATCACTGCACTCATAGTTACCCTGAGCATTCAATGGGTTGGAATCCTTGTGATAAACGCACTCATCATTCTCCCTGCAACTGCGTCGCGCAATGTGGCGAAATCCATGAAGGAATATCTCTGGTTTTCCGCGCTTATAAGCGTGATCGCGGGTGTTTCAGGGCTGATAGCATCGTACTATATGTCAACAGCCACCGGCGCTACGATAGTACTCTTTTCAATGATATTCTACGTATGCTCCCTTATTGGCGGAAAGATACGGGGAAGATAGGATGCAAACGACCCTCAATGACCTAACCGTTCTTTTTCTCAGCATTCTGCTGGAGGCGCTCCCTTTTGTGCTACTTGGTTCTGTAATCGCTGCGGCCATCGGGATGTTCGTCTCAGAGAACCTTTTGTACAGGTTGATCCCGAAGAACCGGTTGGCGGGTCTGGTTGTCGTTTCTTTTATGGGTATCGCGTTTCCAGTGTGCGACTGCACCGTTATTCCCATCATGCGACGGCTGATCCGCAAAGGACTGCCGCCGTCCCTCGCAATAGCGTTCATGTGCAGTGTACCTATTGTAAATCCAGTAGTCATCGCCTCAACGTATTGGGCTTTTGCAGGTCAGCCGCATATAGTCTGGCTTCGCATGATAGTGGGATTGAGTACTGCAATCGCGGCTGGATTCATAGTGAGCAAAGTGACTCGCGATGTAAACCCGCTTCTTGATGAAGCACACACAAAAATGCCGCAACACACCTGTTCGTGCGGTGAAGCGCATCATGACCACGCACACGTGCATGCAGGATGTGCATGTGGCAGCCATCATCATGACTCTATTCATAAAAAGGCCGAAGAAACACGCTGGAATAGCCTATCCAATAAAGTGCATGGTTTCCTGGCCCATGTGACCAACGAGTTTATTGACAGCGCATCGCTCATCGTTATCGGTGCCTTTCTGTCAGCGGCGATCCAAATGCTCGTTCCCCGCACAATCATGTATCCGGTGGCCGCATCGCCGGTTGCCTCGGTTGCATCAATGATGGGATTTACCTGGTTGATTTCTCTTTGCGCAAACGCAGACGCATTTGTGGCAAAATCATTTTATGGACTTTTCACCACTGGTGCGGTAATAGCGTTTATGACATTCGGACAAATGATTGATTTGAAAAACACCATGGTAATGTTAGGTTTTTTCAAGAAAAGATTCATTGTCACCACCGTCATCATTATCAGCATTCTATGCTTGATGTGGGGTGTCACCATCAATCTTTTAGGGAGGGGCGCATGAACTTCAGCGAATTCAATAAGCATGCGCGGCTTCTGACTCTCGCATGCGTGTGCGTTGCATTATATGCGGTAATAAACTCGGGCAAGATTCTCCTGTTCCTGCATCCACGATCACTGCTGCTTATAAAAATCGGATGGATCGTTCTTGTCGCCTTGACCCTTAATGAATTGAAAACATTCCTGGGGCAAAACAGCAGAATAAAATTGGATTGGCGCTATTTCGCTCTCATGTTTCCGATTCTTGCAGTGCTGTATGTGAACCCGACTGGCCTTTCTTCTCGGATAGCCGTACAGAAGGGCGTTTCGTCCATGGCATTGACAGCAAATCGCAACACGCCACTTCCCCAATGTCTTGTTAGAGATACTGCTGGGCCTGTTGCTTATACGATAAAAGATGATTCAATGTACGCGCAACTTGACCGTCTATATGCCGATCCTGTAAAGCATGTCGGAGAAATAATTACGATGTTAGGGTTTGTCGCACCTGATACAATCCTTGGGAGAAAGAGCTTCTTTCTTGCCCGAATGATGGTTGCTTGTTGCGCTGCCGATGGCATGCCCATAGGCTTTTATTGTGCTACCGATTCGACGATTGGAATCCATGAAAATGACTGGGTTATTTTGACAGGAAAGCTGGAAACCCGCTCGGTAAAGTTTCCCTGGAATACAGACAAAAAAACAATCCCGTTGCTTAAGATGATATCAGTGAAGAAAGCAACCAAACCACAAAATGAATATGTTTATCCGGTGGCGTATTGATAACAATTCAATGCCATAGACTTGACAAAGATGTGAATGATTTACTGATGCACACACTGCCTGATTTGTCATCCAGAGCCGAAATTCTCCATGTCAGTCTGGGAGCTGTTTGGAACACGTTTCGCAGTGGAGATGTCTTGCTGGTGAATACAGAAAGCACTTCACTATTTCCGTTTTTGAAAAATGAGTAGGCATTCGTATCTATAAGAATTTTTTTCATTGCCAATCAGCCTTGTCAATTTTTTCGAAATCTGATACTGCTGCATCAAACTGCTGTTTTTCTTTCGCACTCCAGGTTCCGCATAACTCTTCGAACTGATGACGGTGTGGCTGAGAAACCTTTTTGGCAACGCCTAACGACTGCTCCAGGAGCTCTTTAATGATCTGGTTTATGCTATAACCGGCATTGTGAGCCCGTGTCTTGAGCAACTGGTAAACTGAATCATCGATACCGTGAATAGATAATGACCGCATAGTTCCTCCTATAAAAATCAGCATCATAAGTATACATCATTTTACGAACCATAATCAAAAATTTTGAATCACCATTAAACATCGTTAAACTTTCGATTAAACATGTAATAATCATGATTCCTGATGGTTGCGGAATCGTACAGTCCTCTCTTTCCCGTTTGTTCAAGAATGCTCATTTCCACTCTTGAAATCGCTAAAGCATTATGTTTACTTATTGCGGGAAATGGTAAGATTACCTGCTGCATACAGAGGAACAACAGAAATCCGGTCTAACTCAGAAAAGTTCTCATTTGATAGCCGAATACCCTTTTGGGCACGGCCTTCATCAAGAAAGAGGTTCATGCTTTTCATGCTGCCCCGGACACCTGCCTTTACCTCAATAGGAATAATTGCAGTACTTTTGGCAATCACATAATCAACTTCGGCATTACTTGCCCGGGCTTCACGATGCCAATAAAAAAGTTGCGGAAGAACACGGGCCGAAAACCCCGCTATCATTTCAATACCCGCATATATTTCGGCCATTTTCCCCTCATGTATCAACTTTTCATTGCTGCGTGTAAGATATTCTCCAAGATCAAGGCCCAGTACCCTCTGATAGATTCCAATATCTAAGGGAAGAGTTTTGAATTTTTTTTCGTCAATTTGTGCAGCCAAAGGGATACCGTGTGCCGAGGAGTGATAGATTTTATACACCAATCCTGCACGTACCAACAAATCGAGTGCTGTTTTATACGAATCAATTGAAGTATCCAAAGCGGCTCGGGCATACACAAACTTGCCACCAGCCTGATATACTGACGATGCAAAAGTATCGGCGAGTTTGGTAACCGGAATTCGATGGGCGTACTTTCCAAAATCATCGCGAATAGATAACAACATACTATCAATAACGCTTTGACACAAAAGAATATCTGTATGTTTACGATACACTTCAACCACTGCCGGCATTCCGCCTACCAGTTGATGCGTTCTCATACTGTCTAATAATTTATTATGAAACACCTCATGAGCCGGCGCATTGACAGACGCACTTTGCAGCAGTTGAGCCAGATCTTCTTCGCCGGTTGCCCATAAAAATTCGATAAACGACATCGGGTACATGAACAACGACTCAATGCGACCAACACCAAATGACGGTATTTCTGCCAAAGCAAATTCAAGGAGTGAACCAGTTGCAACCGTATGCAACTGGGGCATTTGCTCATAAAAAAAACGGAGTGCTCGCAATGCATTTGGACACGCTTGAATTTCATCAAAAAAAAGTAAGGTTTTACCTGGAGTAATAGGCGTTTTTGTAAAAGTCCCAAGGTTTCTGCACAGCGCAGGAGCGTCAAGATCACCCTCAAAAAACCGATGAACGCTCCGCATTGCTTCGAAATTTATTTCAACAAAATGTTCAAATTGAGCACCGAGTGCACGAATCGAATAGGTCTTGCCCACCTGACGAGCACCACGCAGAAGCAAAACTCTCTTTTCAGGATCATTTCGCCAATTATTTAAATAGCCTTCAATTTTCCGTTTCATACTCAAAAAGCCTTTTATCATTGATTTTCTTAACGATCATTGGTTTTTTCAAGGATAATATACGATGAATCGTTGGTTTTATCAAGGATAGCGGGCATTGAAGATAGGTTTATGGATTTTTAGAGTAATTGAGGTGGGCAAGATCCTCAGGACTCGCTAAAAAAGGCTAATTCCCCGTTACGCAATCATTACACTATTTTCCAAAGCGACCCCGCGTGATCATTTCCCCGGTGCCCCACCTATGAAATATCGTATTTTCTACTCTCCATCAACCACAACCATCAATCGAAAGGACGCTATAATGAGCATCATCCAAAGGGTCATCGCAAGACAGATTCTCGATTCACGAGGAAATCCCACCGTAGAAGTCGACGTGGAGCTTCAAAGCGGCGCCATTGGTCGAGCTGCGGTGCCGTCGGGCGCATCTACTGGAATCTATGAAGCGGTTGAGCTGCGCGACGGCGATTCTTCGCGCTTTCTTGGCAAAGGCGTTCTCAAGGCAGTGGCAAACGTCAACGAACAAATCGCGCCGGCGGTGCTCGGCATGGATGCTTCGGGCCAACGCGAAATCGATGGGGCCATGATTGACCTGGATGGAACCGAAAACAAAGGCAAGCTTGGCGCCAATGCAATCCTGGGCGTCTCCCTCGCTGTGGCCAAAGCAGCGGCCGCCGAAGCCGGATTACCACTCTATCGCTATATCGGCGGAACCAATGCTAAAGAGCTCCCCGTTCCCATGGCCAACATCATTAACGGCGGCAAGCATGCCGACAATAAAATTGATTTTCAGGAGTTCATGGTCATGCCTGTGGGCGCGAAAACCTGGACCGATGCGATTCGCATGGTTTGCGAAGTCTTCCACAATCTTAAAAGCGTTCTTAAAAAGGCCGGGCACAACACCGCGGTCGGCGACGAAGGCGGATTCGCGCCGAACCTTGACAATGAGGAGTCTCTGAAATTTATCATGGAAGCAATCGACAAGGCGGGATATATAGCCGGCCGCGATAAAGACTTCGCCATTGCGCTGGATTGCGCAAGCTCCGAGCTCTTTGACGAGGGCGGTAAAAAAGGGTACAAATTCTGGAAGTCCAACCCCGACAAACTCTTCTCGACCGACGATATGATTGCCCTCTTCAGCGGTTGGGTCGACAAGTATCCGATCATCTCGATCGAAGATCCGCTCGATCAGGACGACTGGAACGGGTATGCCAAAATGACCATGGCGCTCTCGTCGAAGATCCAGATCGTTGGCGACGATTTCTTTGTAACCAATCCCAAGCGCCTGGCGCAAGGCATTGCCAAAGGCTGCTGCAACTCGATTCTCGTTAAAGTCAATCAGATCGGCTCGCTCACCGAGACTCTGGATGCTGTGCAGATGGCTCAGAAAGCCGGCTACACGGCAATTTTGTCGCATCGTTCGGGAGAGACCGAAGACGTCACGATTGCCGATATTGCCGTAGCAACCAACTGTGGCCAGATCAAAACCGGCTCCGCATCGAGAACCGATCGTATCGCCAAATATAACCAGCTCATTCGCATCGAAGAAGAGCTGGGTAAACAGGCTTCATATCTTGGTCTCAAGAGTTTTTATAATCTTTACAAATAATTATTTTTGATCATTCCCCGCCCTGCTGGCAGCTCTGGCCGGCAGGGTCCTTCTGCTCGCCCCCACGTGGGATCACGTTGCCGAGTAAAAGCGCGAAGGACCATGCAAAACATCCCAATCCGCTTCCTTGAAAATGTTAGCACAATCAGCAACGGTATCTCCCCGTCCTTCCTCTGTTTTTTCCTCAATATCCCTTGGATTTGCACCTGCCTCAGCCCAGAAAAGATTTGCACCTGCCAGTGCACCGAGAGTACATGGTTCATGGGTACAATTGCCGATGGTTGCTCTGGGTGTTGCAAGTCTGGTCACCGCCACGATCTGGGCCATACGCAGCTCCGAAATCATTCCCCGTTTTGCCATTTCGGTACCAGGAATGGCAATTCGACGCGCTGCCCCGGAATACACCGGATTGAATGAAGCCGCGAGCATGATAGCATCTGCCAGTTCTTCGTTGGTATGTTCAGGTCCAACCGGTTCGACACAGGTTCCGACATGAAGACCAGCTTCCTTGAAGTTTGCAATTGATGCAACCCGTTGACGTGGATCGATATTTGTGTCAATTCCTTCCCGCAGACGGACGGCATGATAGACTCCGCTGAAACCCGATTCTGCAAGTTTTTTTGCAGTGGCACTATCCTGGTCCCCTACATTGGCGATCAAAATTGTAGATTGCAGTAGGTTGCGCCGCACTTCGGCCGCCACTTCAAAATAATCACCCATTGGAAAATGTGCTGTTGCCATAATGAACACCGCATTAGCGCCATCTGCTTCAAATTGACAGGCGCAACGTATGGCTTCTTCAACGGTTATGCGAGTACTCTTTTTGAACACATTGTTGACCGCTGCAAACGAGCAAAAAAGACATCCGCAGGAACAGGGTGCTACATTGACCGCAAACTGTGCATGGACTTCGGCTTTGCCGTTGCAAACTGAACCCGACAGTTTTCGCGCGGCAGCCATAAGGGCATAGTTTTCAGCAGAAACCGGAGGGCAAGAGAGAAGGTGCATGATCTGCTCTTTGGTAAGAGATGCACCGTTTTCCACGTTGGATAGGGCTGCCGGAATTTTAGGATCCATACAATTTGTTTCCCTTTGCATTTGAATATTCGAAAAAAACGTCGGTCCATATGTATTTGGTGAAACCATCGGATTGACTGTTGACGATTCCGTGCGAACCTCCTTGAAAAGGGTGTGTGTATTTGTACCAGACCAGTGCCTACCCCAACCTGCAGCTCCCGCCATTCTCCAGATCAACATCCTTGGCCAGCAGCGAAGCATACTGGGGATGCCTCCGGTAAAAAACCACGGCATACGAACAACTGGACATTATGCTTAGTCCCTGAGCTGTTGCAAATTCTGAAATTGCAACAAGCAGGTCTTCGGCAATGCCCTTACCGCGAAGGTCGGGATGCACAAATGTTTTGTAAATATCTATAATAGTAGGGGTCGAGTCTTTCCGGTCATAATCGGCCGAACACTCCAGATTGTCGACGGTACAGAAAAATCGTTTTTTACTCTCATCGTGCTCAATTGGATAGCTCATGGAGATCCTCCGGTTCATTGTGCTATTTTGTCAACTATCATCATTATGGTATCAAAGCTCTTTCCACCTGTTTTTAAATCGACCATTGCATTTCCCTGATCGCTGAGCGAAACGAATTGTGGGTCAATCGGAATGGAGCCCAGAAAAGGTATGCCAAGCTCATCAGCCATCCGTTTACCGCCTCCAATGCTGAATATGGCAGTCTCAGTATTGCAGTGTGGGCAGACAAATCCGCTCATATTTTCTATAACTCCAAACACCGGCAGATTCAATTTATTACAAAAGTCTATTGACTTACGCACATCAAAGGTGGCCACATCCTGCGGGGTTGTGACAATAATTGCGCCGTCGGGTTTTGCGGTCTGGACAACCGATAGAGGCTCATCACCTGTCCCTGGAGGCGAATCAATAATGAGATAGTCAAGCTCGCCCCACACTGTGTAGCCAATGAATTGCGAGATGACCGCATGTTTGAGTGGCCCCCGCCAGATTACTGAGTCGTGAAGATTCTGCAGCATAAATTGAACGGACATGACTTTCAGAAGCCCGTCATACCGAATTGCCGGTTCCAGATGTGTTTCATCGCCAGCAGTCACAAAGTTTTCGAGCCCGAGCATCTTTGGAACCGATGGTCCATGCAGGTCTGTGTCGAGAAGCCCGGTCTTTTTGCCTTTGAGTGCCAGTCCAACAGCAAGGTTGACAGCTACAGTGCTTTTACCAACCCCGCCTTTGCCGGAGAGAACAACGAACTTCTGTTTGATGGTTGAGAGTGTTTCCGCCAATCGTTTTTCATCTGCGCCTTGATGACTCATGGAAATATGCTCCTTTTATATAATACGGTCAGTTTCCTTATTACGCAAAGGCTGTGCCTTTGTTTTTGTGCAAAAAACGACAATAAATTCACCCGGACTTTGCAATGATGCAATGTTTAATTGCACTGTTTGCATTAATGCAGGGCTGAATTGTCCAAATGCTGCACAGAAGGCTCGCTTCCCTGCAAAAACAGGCTTTTTTGCAGACGGGCACAAGAATAGCTTATAAACTGTTGTGATGGAAACAATAGCAATAACAAATTGGAATGATATCGTCTCGCCGCTCTACGATTCCGCGTGCAGTATAAAAATACTTGCAACCGATGGCAGTCGCAAGGTAGTGGATGTACGCAGAATGTCTTTGGTTGATAAAGCCGAGGCTTGTTCGAAGGAAGGAGTGACAGTTCTGATGTGTGGCGCAATTTCGAATATCGGCAACGCAATTTTGCAGGATAAGAATATCAAGGTGCTTGCGTGGATTCGTGGGTCGGTCGATGAAGTAATTGATGCGTATTTGAATGATGTCAATGTGGCGGAACGCTATTCGATGCCTGGGTGTCGAGGAAAATTGTGCGGGAAAAGCAAACAGTTTCGCCATCACAGAAGTTGTTGTGATTAATATCGAAAAATTGCACGTATCTAAAGGAGAAAAAGATATGAAAATAGGAGTATCTGCAGAAGAATCCAAACCGGATAGCCTGATCGACCCTCGATTTGGTCGAGCAAAATATTTCATGATGTACGATGATGTAACTAAGAACTGGGAATCTATCGACAACACCCAGAATCTTCAAGCTGCACAAGGCGCAGGAATTCAATCTGCTGCAAATGTTGTCAATGCTGGTTGCGAAGTCTTGATAAGTGGGCATTGTGGCCCAAAAGCTTTTGCAGTACTGGACAAGGCAGGTGTTATCGTATATACAGTATCAGGGGGAACTGTTCAAAATGCTTTCGATTCGTTTAAGCAAGGGCAACTCACCAAAATTGAGTCCGCTGATGTTGATGGGCATTGGTGAGTGATCTTTCAATTTAAAAATGTGTAGGTCAATAACAAAATAACCAGGGGAGGTCTTATGAAAATTGCCATACCAACAGCAGATGGAAAACTTTGCATGCATTTCGGTCATTGTGAGAAATTCGTCATCGCAACCGTTGACGAGCAAACAAAAACAATCACCAGCACAGAAGAAATTGTTCCGCCACCTCATGAGCCAGGGCTGCTGCCTAAGTGGCTTCATGAAAAAGGCGCAAATGTTATTATCGCGGGGGGCATGGGTATGCGGGCGCAGCAGCTCTTTACTCAGAATAGTATCCAGGTGGTGGTAGGTGCGCCACCTGAGCACCCGCAGACGGTGATTCTTAATTGGCTTAATGGTACCCTTGTTACCGGAGGAAACAGTTGCGACCATTGACACTTGAACAAGCCCTGAGCGAAGAAGGCGGGAGTGTTAACGAGAGCACGATACAGGATATTAACAGTTTCAAGACTTCTCAAGGTAGTGCTTATTACGAAGGAAATCTAATGCGGCTCAGAGAGATCCACCATTCGCAATGTTTGTTCAATCGTCAACGTTCAATTGTGCCAGGGCTGAAATTCACGTTTGATGATGCCGGCACACTGCATGGCACATTCAACTGCAATGGATTTCAGCAAGGCTATGACAACATGGTTCATGGCGGGGTGATCGCGGCAATAATAGATGCCTCAATGGCCCAATGCCTGATGGGGCACGGAGTGGTTGGATATACAGCGAATTTGTCGATCAAGTACCGCAAACCAGTTAAAATTCGCACAATGGCTTATCTTGAAACGTCAATTACGGCGATCAATTGTGGCCTTTTGCATTCGATGAAATGCGAGATCGTTCAAAACCGGAATCTGGTTGTTCAAGCTACAGGTCGGTTCTTTAAAGTAAAATAAGGGTATCTGGCTTGGGGGTGTGCATTGATAATTATCCGATGGAGGCAGGTCACAACTCATGAACATAGCAATCGCAAGCGGTAAAGGTGGAACCGGCAAGACCACCGTCTCGACCAATCTTGCCATGTTACTTGGAGAAATGGGAGAAGCGGTTCGCTACCTTGACTGTGACGTTGAAGAGCCGAATGGTCACCTTTTTCTTAATCCCTACATTAGGGAGAAACATGCTGCTGTCATCCCCGTGCCGCTCATTGATGAATCAAAGTGCACGGCTTGCGGAGAATGCGTCAGGTTCTGTCAATATAAAGCGCTTATTCGCCTGAGTAAACTGGTTATGGTTTTCCCGGAATTGTGCCATGGGTGCGGCGGGTGCACGCTCGTTTGCCCGCAGCAGGCGATTGCTGAGCAGGCAAAGGAAATCGGCTTTGTAGAGACGGGTACATCGGGAATGATCGGTTTCGTGCACGGAAGGCTCAACATTGGCGAGGCAATGAGTCCGCCTCTTATTCGCAAAGTGCTTGAACTAACTATGCCCGACACGATCAATATCATCGACGCTCCACCGGGAACATCATGCCCGGTCATTGCTTCGATACGGAAAGCTGACTATGTAGTACTTGTTACTGAACCAACGCCGTTTGGACTCAACGATCTGGGTCTTGCCCTTGATATGATTCAAGAGCTCGGTGTACCTCATGGCATAGTTATTAATCGGGACGAAGAGGGGAATACCGATGCTCAGAAGTTTTGTGAAAAGAGGCAGGTGCAGATACTCGCACAGATCCCCGATGATCGCCGTATTGCAGAGAGCTACTCGCGTGGCGAAATGATCATCAGCGCTGTTCCCGGAATTCGTGAACGCTTTACAGAACTGTGGCGATCGATTCGAAAGCAGGTACAGGCATGAAAGAAATCGTGATTATCAGCGGCAAAGGCGGGACCGGCAAGACGAGTATCGCGGCTTCATTCGCCGCACTTGCAAAGGGCAAAGCAGTAATGGCAGACTGCGATGTTGATGCTGCGGACCTTCATCTTATTCTGAAACCGCAAATCGGTTTGCGCTCAGAGTTTCGCAGTGGGCATAAGGCGCTCATTCGTGCGCAAGACTGTACCGGTTGTGGTACCTGCGCCGATGTATGCCGATTTGGCGCGGTGCGTGACGGAACAACGTGGGATACGTATCCCCGCGTCACCTATTTTATTGATCCGATTTCCTGTGAAGGGTGTGGTGTATGCGTACGTTTATGCCCCGCCAAAGCGATAGATTTTGCAGAAGAAGTTTGCGGGGAATGGTTTGTTTCCACTACCCGGTTCGGCTCAATGGTTCACGCCAAACTCGGAATCGCAGCAGAAAATTCGGGAAAGCTGGTGACACTCGTTCGAAATGAGGCAAAGAGGCTTGCACAGGAGCAAGAAGCGAAATATGTGCTCATCGATGGTTCCCCGGGCATCGGGTGTCCGGTCATCGCATCGTTGACATCCGCGAGCCTCGCGCTTATTGTTACGGAACCTACCGTGTCTGGCGATCATGACCTGCGTCGAATAGCGGGTCTGACAAAACAGCTTCGGGTTCCCGCAATGGTATGCGTCAATAAGTGGGATATCAACGTTTCCGCAACAGAAAAAATCAAGGAGTTTGCACAGTCACAGGACATTGGCTTTGCCGGACTGGTGCGGTACGATAAGGCTGTCACGCAAGCGCAGCGGAAACAAGAAACGGTTACGGAATTTTGCTCGGAGGGTGTTGCGATTGACATACAAAACATATGGGATGCGGTTACCAAAGCGCTTGCGGAATATCTGATCAAAACACAGAATAGTTGAGTCGCCAATGACAATCTTGATTTTAATCATTTTTTTCTGTCTGTTGGGGAGTGTAATTTCAGTTTTTCTTGCGGCAGTTGTTTTGATACTGTCGCAAAAAATGAGGAGCTTTCTGCTACCAATGCTGGCGAGTTATGCGGCCGGAACACTTCTTGGCGCGGCATTTCTTGGCATGTTGCCAACGGCCCTTAAAATGGGTGGTCTGCCCGATCAAATTATTGTCAAGTTTGTCCGCAATTCTGGCCGGAATTGCGACTATACTTTTAATAAAGGGTTTGAAAGGCTAATGAACCAGTCAATCCGGTGATTTCATGGTGGGCGAGGTGTGCAATTGTGAAAATGCAAATCAAAGGAAATACTACATGGTAAGCGAAAAAGATCTTCTGTGGATAAAGAATTGGTTTGATACGTACGTGCATCATTTCTGCACTGGTAATGAACGATTCGATTCGGCAATCTGCTTAAAAGTCCGTCATACAAAAAATGTCGCACGTGAGATTCTTGATATCTCAAATTCTTTAAACCTTGGAGCTGGTGACTGTTTCCTTGCCGAGATCACAGCGCTTCTCCATGATATTGGTCGCTTTGAGCAATACATGAAATACCAGACCTACTCCGATCAAAAATCGGAAGACCATGCAAAACTCGGTATAGAGATTCTTAAAAAAACAGGCGCACTCAACAGGCTGGATAGTGCAGACCGGGAGGTTATCGAAGCCGTAGTTATCCACCATAACAAGGCAATCCTCCCGCAAAGCAGTGACCCGAGGTTTCTGCTTTTTCTCAAACTCCTTCGCGATGCGGATAAAATCGACATCCTGCATGTAGTAACCGAGCACTATCAGGGAATCAACACCAATAATGCAATCGAACTCGGCCTGCCGGACGATCCGGAAATATCCAACCGGATTATTCAAAATGTAATGAACGGGAAAATCGCCCGCGCGGAGGACATGCTGACACTGAACGATTTCAAGCTATTGCAGATCGGATGGGTGTTCGATCTCAATTTCCCGCGATCATTCGAGATGGTCAAACAGCGGAAATACCTTCAGAACATCAGTGCCGTACTGCCGCTGAGTGACGCTGTGACACAGGCTCTTGCGGTTGCACTCCAGCATATTGATAAAAACTGCGCGAAGGCATAGAATAACGGGAAAGTGGTACTCGAATAACTATCGAGCTGGTTGACTTTACGCTAATGTTTCAAAGAAGGTTCAATGAGTATAATACACCCATCCGCAAGCGATCCGACAAAACTCGAGCGCAATGATCCCGCGCCGGCACCTCGGCAAACTGTCAAGCTCGGCGGCTGTCATGGCGGAAGGCGCCCATTCGTTCATGGACGTGGTTTCCTCTGTCGTCAGTTACGTCGGACTTTATGTTATTAAAGAATCCTTGCTCTAGCCTGAAGTGTCCCATCTGTAATGTTGACTTAAGAAAAGAAGGGGGGGCGTTATGAACGTTTCATTGCCGGATGAAGTAGTGCAGGCCTGGAAAAATCGCGAAGGGCCGTTAGTGTTGACAACGGTCAATAAAGAGGGTGCGCCCAATGCGATTTATGCGTCTATTGTCAATATTATTGCAGATGGGCTTGCATGATTCAAAAACTGACCATCACCATTCTCGTTGACAATAATTCCGTTAATCCACAACTGGCAAGCGAGCACGGATTGTCAATCTGGATTGAAGCCGACGATTTCCGGTTTTTGTTCGACACTGGCCAGAGCGATAGTCTCATCCAGAATGCCGAAATGTTAGGCATAGATCTGAGCACTGCCGACGCGCTCGTTCTTTCTCATGGACATTATGATCATACCGGGGGTATCGTAGAAGTTCTGAACCTGAATCCAGGGATTACCGTGTACTGTCATCCGGGAGTTTTTGTTCCGCGCTATAGCCGACAGCCGGACGGCACCATGAAACCTGTTGGTATGACACCTGAAGCATCGGATGCGCTTCATAAAAAAAATAATTTTCTTCATTGGGTATCTGGCCCAACACTTATTTCAGCAGACATCGGTATTACCAGTCAAGTACCCAGAATAACGGCATTTGAAGATACAGGAGGGGCATTTTACCTTGACGCAGAAGCCATGCTTCCGGACATGATCGATGATGATCTTGCAATGTGGATCAGGACTGAATCCGGGATAGTTATCATAACTGGATGCTGCCATTCTGGCCTTGTCAATACACTAAAGTACATTGAAAAACTTTCTGATGTTTCGGAAATACATACAGTAATTGGAGGATTTCACCTTCTTCATGCTTCACCGGAACGCATGAAGAAAACGTGTGATTATTTACAGTCAAAAAAAATTGCTCGGCTCGTATCTTGTCACTGCACCGGGGAAAATGCCGCTAAATATTTACAGAAACAATGTGGCGAAAAACTGGTTTCGGGTGCTGTTGGGAAAAAACTTTCCGTTTCTTGTCAATGAGCGCACTTGTGCTCTTCGCCCTGGTTTCCATGCGCCTGGCAACCATCACCCGAATCAATGACTTTTCCCTGCAAATATGCCTCGGCAACCTGTCGGGCATCCCCACTGTTACCACGAAACACCTCAATCCCATGCATGTTTAATACCCGCAGCGCTCCATCGCCCATATTTCCCGCAAGTAAAACAGATACGCCCTGTTCTTGTAATATGCTGGCAATATTACTTTTGCATCCGCACCCTTGGGGTGACGGTAACTCTTGTGAAAGTGTAATCTTCTTATTGTCGTCAATTGTAAAAAGGGTGTACTTTTCGCAATGACCAAAATGGTCGTCGACGTTCGTCCCTTTGGTAGGTAATGCAATTTTCATAAATCTCTCCAGTATTTGTTTGGTGCTTATTGAATTTCTGGTATATAATAATAACAAATTATATTTTGCTTACACTGATAAACAAGCTCTACACTTTGATATGTTCGATAATCCAAAACGGGTAGGAGTGTGTTCTAGCGCGGGAATGTTTTTAAAATTTGAAGAGTTATATACTATATTTGTTACGATTGACTATATTCAAATATTATGCAGTAAAGGACTATCACAGAATGCTCTACAAGCAATATTGGTTCTGGCTCATGGTTATTTCGGCGATCGTCTTTCTGCTAGAACGAATAGCACCGTGGCGTAAGAAGCAGAGAGCCCTTCGGCCCCAACTATTACAGGACTTCTTTTGGCTTGCCTTCAACGGTTACCTCTTCGGCCGTTTTTTTGTCTTTATCCTAAAACCAATAAAGAGTGCTCTATTTGCCGCCTTCGAATCGGTTTTTAGGGTAGCACCTACACTTGATATCCTGCACAGCCTTCCCCTGATAGCACAGGTGCTTATGTGCCTTATTTTCCTTGACTTTATTGAATGGTGTGTCCACAACATGTTGCATCGCATTGGTTTTCTCTGGAGTTTTCACCGGGTACATCACTCCATTCATACCATGGACTGGATCGGAAACTTCAGGTTTCACTGGATGGAGTTGATTATCTATAACACCTTCAAGTTTCTTCCGATAGCGCTGGTTATCGGTAATCGCTGGGAGGTGCTGCTGTGGGTTGCTATTATTTCAACGTTCGTAGGCCACCTTAATCATTCCAACTTATTCATTTCGTGGGGCCCTTTGCGGTACATTTTCAACTCTCCCCGAATGCATATCTGGCACCATGATAAGCGCCCGTCGAACAAGGTTGGATATAACTTTGGTATTGTGTTAAGCTGCTGGGATTGGATATTTGGTACAGCGTATATGCCGCTTACTAGAACACCAGAGGCACTCGGCTTTCGTGGAGATGAAAGATTTCCCGATTGTATTGCAAGTAGGTTTTTTGCACCGTTTATTGATCGGAAATCCTGACAGGCTAATGCGAGCTTTCCGACATCAATTCATATCCAGCAATAACATCGAACAACTCTTCGTCAATCGAGTCCTGACGCAACCGATGGAATGTCCCCGTGAACTCTCCCAGCAGTTCATCAATATTTTTATCGGCTCGCTCCATTGCTGCCAGCCGGCTTGCATTCTCGCTCGCTAGCGATTCGGCGCACGCTCGAAAAAGCGAGACGAAAAGGTATTCGCGGATTAGTGCGCTCAGGATTACACGCTTGTCGTTTAAGACTTCGGGGAGATTTTCTGTGGGCCATGAAAGATCTATAAGTCTGTCGCGCCAGGCCTTGTCCAATGGCAGTAATTTCTGACAAACTGGCTTGTATGCCGATCCCGCTGTCGGGCGATTGTAGAAGAGATGGAGTGTGGCGACTTCTCCTCTTGTGCGATGCTTCTGGTTTTCGATAAGAATCTTGCCTACAAGTGGGGCGATTCCCTTTACAGAATTTGGAACAGCAAATAGTCCTGCCATCGATTGTCCCGCATCCGTCAGCCGTACATGAACTCGTTCTCCTACAGCCCATATACGCGGTTTTCCGGGAAGCTTAGCAAGACTATTCGTTGCATAATCTGCCACCACATCATTAAACCGGCCTACGAGACCCTGGTCGGAACCAAACACGACCGCGCCAAACGTTCCTGCATCGTCCTGTGTATGCATCTCATCAATCAAAACATCCGGGCCGCGTTCACGAAAACAGACTCCGAGTCCACGCTCAACAGTGTGGTAATAGTCTGCCAATGCACGCACGGAATTCTCATATTGTCCAATGCTTGAGGCTGCCATTGCTTTCATGGTGCGGACAACCGATTGGAGGTCTGAGGCGCTCTTAATTTTTCGACGCAGGCTGGCAATGGAATCGCTCATGGATTCTCCTTAAGAGCAGGATCTGGTTTGCCCTCGGGTACAGGTTCCGGTGGTGCCGGCAGGAAACGTGCGAGGGCTTTTCGGGCGATATCGATAACTGTATTCCGATCCTCATCACTCAATTTCGCTGCGGTTTCGAATCGTGTACGCACGGGCGCCGCAATGTGTACCGCCGCCTCGATTACCGCGTGCTCGGCCTCTGCCATTTTGTTTAGCGGCACAGCATCGAAGAGCTTTTCAGTCAATGCCAGAAGCATCGTAATTTGGGCTGGTACCGACACCGGGGAGAATTCCGGTTGCTTAAGGACGGCACGGATCCGTCGTCCATGCTCGATAATCATACGTGTGTTATCATCCAGACGCGCGCCGAACCGGGCGAACGTTTCGAGCTCCCCGAACTGCGAGTAGGCGAGTTTGAGGTCGCCTGCAACTGATCGGTAGGCTGCAAACTGCGCCTTGCCGCCCACACGCGACACAGATTTTCCCACGTCAACCGCGGGAAGCACACCTAATTCGAAGAGCGACGGAGAAAGGTAGATTTGACCATCGGTTATGGAAATCAGGTTGGTCGGTATGTAGGCTGAAATGTTCTGAGCTTCGGTCTCGATGATGGGTAGTGCAGTAAGGGATCCATTGCCGCGTTCTTTTGACAGATGTGTTGCTCGTTCGAGCAGTCGCGAATGTATATAAAAGATATCGCCGGGGAACGCTTCGCGTCCAGGGGGTCGACGAAGCAGCAGTGAAAGCTCACGATATGCGCGGGCATGCTGCGTAAGGTCATCGTATACGATAAGAACGTCCCGTCCCGATTCCATGAAATGTTCCGCGATACTCGTTGCTGCATAGGGTGCGATATAGGTGAGCCCTGGGGGCGCGTTGCCTTCGGTTACCACAACTACAGTGTACTCCATCGCATTTTTTTCTCGCAAGACGGCCACTGTTTTTGCCACGGCAGAAGCACGTTGACCGATAGCACAGTAAACACACAAGACATTCTTGCCGCGCTGGTTAAGGATCGTGTCGATCGCAATTGCAGTTTTCCCTGTCTGACGATCACCCAGAATGAGTTCCCGCTGGCCACGTCCAACAGGAATAAGCGCATCAATAACTTTAAGGCCAGTTTGGAGCGGTACAGTAACCGGAGCGCGATCCATGATAGGCGCCGCGCGTCGTTCGATGGGTAAACGCTTACTTGCTGCTACAATTCCTTTTGTATCCAGAGGTCTTCCCAGCGGATCAATAATACGACCTAATAATCCGTCTCCTACCGCTACATCCATGACTCGGCCGGTGCGTTCAACTTCATCACCGGCATGGAGATGTTGATATTCTCCAAGCAGTACGACACCTATTTCGTCTTCATCTACATCAAACGCGATACCGAACGTATCGCCGGGAAATACCACCAGTTCCTCAAAACCAACTCCCGGAAGACCACAGACCCGTGCAATTCCTGTGGAAACCATGGTGATTGTGCCAACTTCGCGCGGTATAAATGACGATCCAATTGTTTCCCGAACTTGAGCAACGGCGGTAAACACATTGTCAACAACTGTCTGAAGGTTCGGAGAGTTGCTATTCATTGTTTTTTTTGCTCTAGCTCAGGTTCAAGGGATTTAGTCGGTACGGGGGCTTGGAGTTTGTTACTTTCTTTAAGGAGCTCATCAACACTTTTTTCCATCGATGTCAAATATTCTTTTATGCTCCAGGCTACTTTCTGCCCATTACTCGTGAGTTCGATTCCACTAACGAGCTCCGGAGAGGTTTCGAACTGGATGTGGATTTCTGCGGAAAACGTTTCGTTGAGTGCGTTGTGCAGTGCAGTCTGTTGCTCTGGAGGCAAGTCGATAGCGCTGCGTAAAAGGAGAGGGTCGGACGTTGCTTTTTGAGTTTGAAGGAAAAGCTGTTTTGCCTGATCGTCCAGAGCCCTCAGATTACGAATGAACGCGTCTACCATTCGTTCTTCCAGATTCGCATGAGCGAGATCTGTTAGCGTCTTTCTCGCTATGACAAATACCTCCTGACTGATCCGGCTACTAAGAGCCTGCTGCAAGTTATGGGCTTCGGTTGCTCGCGTTTCGCTGTGCTTACTGTTTAAGGTTTCAGCATCGGTGCGCGCTTGGGCAAGAAGTCTTTCCCGTTCTGTATTTGCATCGTCTGTAGCTTTAGTCAAGAGTATGGCACGTTGTTTCTCGAACTCTTCGTTTTTGTGTGCAAACTCATCACGCTCCTTTTGGGCTTCTGTCTTTTTGTGGGCGGCATCCGCAATCTTGGCGACGATCAGCTTCTCCCGTGCATCGATGGCGTTGAGTATGGGCTTGTACAAAAAACGCTTCATCAACCAAATTAGAATGACAAAGTTGAGCACTTGCGCTGCAATAGTAAACCAATCTATAAGCATAGGTTACTTCCCTACGGTTTGAGCTATAACATAGTTCCAGAATGGGTTGGCAAAAATAAGAATCATTGACACCACAAAACAGTAAATGGCCGTTGATTCGATCATCGCCAGACCTACAAAAAGCGTTCGGGTTATAGTCGCCGAAGCATCGGGCTGTTGTGCCAACGAAGAAAGTGCGGTCGCAACTGCTTTCCCTTCGGAGAGCGCCGGTCCCATTGTACCGAAACCGGTGGTAATGCCCGCGAATGCGATTGAGGCAACTGCAATGATGGTCATGCTGTCCATGGAGACTCCCTTGGTTGATTTTTAGGCGTTTTTCAATTTCTGTTTCGTTTCAGTATGCTTTTTTGGTTTACTCGCGCGAGTTGCGGCTGCAATATATACCGCTGCCAGTATTGCGAATATATAGGCCTGAACCATTCCCGTAAGCAGGCCGAGTACCGTCATAACAATAGGAAAAATGAACGGCGTTATGGTAAGCAGTATCCCGATAATCATCGCGCCGCTCATCATGTTTCCGAACAGGCGGATTGCTAGGGCAAGGGTGCGGGAAATTTCGCTGATTATATTAAATGGCAGCATGATGAATGTCGGTTCGACATAGGACTTGAGGTAGCTGCCCAACCCCTGTTGACGGATGCCGAAAAGTGGCACGGCCACAAACACACACAAGGCAAGCGCCGCGGTGGTCGAGACTGAGCCGGTGGGTGGCTCATAGCCGGGAATGACTGTAAAGAGATTCGCCATGGCAATAAACAGGAAAATCGTCCCCAAAAAACCGAGATACTTTTCAGGATTTGGCAGGCCGATTTCTTCGATCTGTTTCTTAAAGGCGGTAACGATGATTTCCAGCATGTTCTGCCAGCGCGAACGATTGTGATCGGTTGATAATTTGCGCGTAATCAGTTTTGAGCCTAGGGCCAAGAAAAGCATGAGCGCCCACGTGAATACGATGGTGGCGTTGAGCTTGAGAAATCCGTAGTGCCAGAAGACCATTTGGTCGGGGCTAAGGCGCATAGCGAGCCTCCTGTACCGGGCGGTTTTTTCCCGGCCGTTGGGTCATCCGCGTCACAACCAGCCGCGCCACGAAAAATCCAACAAGACACAGTAACAGCCTTTCCCAATGATTGCTGGACACAAGGTAAAAACCTCCCAGAATGATGCTTGTTCGCAGCAACAAGCTGCCCACGAACCAGAGCGCTGGCCGTTTTGATGAGATCCCTTTTCGAACTGTCCACCACAGGCCGCCAAAAAAGATTATACCAAGCGCCCCACCTGCCAACAACGAAAGTATTAAGGTAAGCGTTTCATTCATCGTTCTCCTCCTGTTCCTCTCGCATGAGTGTATCTTGCCGTGAAACCCAATGCCATGCATTGAGGCAACCGATGATCAGACCGAATAGCAGCAGCGTGAGGGTCCACGAGATAGTGCCGTGTTTACTAGTGTCAATCCACACACCGAGCGCCGCGCCAAGGAGTGTGGGTACGACCACCGACCAGCCAATCAGTCCCATCATGCCAAGGCCAAACCAGACCCCCGCAGATGCATTACGGCGCGATTTAAGTTTACGTGCCACTTTCATACCGACCTGGCCGACCAGTGACGGTTCGTTTTTCGCTTGTTGAGACGGAATTTTGTCATTCATGGTGAAAGTCCGCTAAACGATGCAATAAACCTGTTTCCAATTTTGCCATAACCGAGCGTACGGCCTGCTCTTGTTTGTCAATTGATAGAAATTCTTGCTCAACGACGGCACGCAAACTATCAAGATCTGTTCCGCCCATTGCCCTGCGTACCGAAACGTTCACGTCCTGCCCTGTCTTGACAAGTACCCCTTCATCCACTGCCATAAAAACTTCTCCTTCAGTTTCTGTTTCGTACATCAAAATGCCCGGCTCAAGGGCGGTTACACAATCGAGCCGATTCGGCAAGAATCCGTACGAACCTGCAAGCGTCTCCACGACAATACGCACAACATCGGTTTTCTGGGTAAAGACCTGAAATGGCAGGAGAACTTTAAGGCGCATGTGTGTCGATGGCATGTTCGGCCTTAGGTTGGGGATTTTCCTTGGGTTTATTTTTTTCCTTCGCTTCGTCGATTGTCCCGATCATGTAGAGTGCACTTTCGGGATAATCTTTGAATTCATCGCGCAGGATTCTTTCGCACCCGTCAAGCGCATCTGCGCGACTGACAAATTTTCCCTTAATACCAGAAAACTGTTCTGTTGTAAAAAACGGTTGCGTGAGAAATCGTTCCAGGCGGCGGGCCCGTGCAACTACGTTACGGTCATCCGGTGAAAGCTGCTCCAGTCCGAGCATGGCAATGATATCCTTGAGTTCCGCGTATTGCGCCAGCGTCCGCCGGATCTCCTGCGCCAGACGATAATGGCGCTCTCCAACGATGCCCTGCGTGGCCATTTTTGAACTGGATTGAAGCGGGTCGATGGCCGGATACAAACCCTCACTTGCCCGTTTGCGCGAGAGTACGATGGAAGCGGAAAGATGCGAAAAGGTATGTACCGCTGCTGGATCGGTAAAATCGTCTGCCGGCACATATACCGCCTGAATTGAGGTGATAGCACCGGAATTGGTGTTGGCAATACGCTCCTCTAACCCCGAAAGCTCAGTACCCATAGTAGGCTGATAGCCCAGGCGCGATGGCATCTGTCCCATAAGGCCCGACACTTCCGAACCAGCCTGGATAAACCGGAAGATATTATCGATGAGTAACAGCACGTCGCGATGCTCATCATCCCGGAAGTACTCGGCCATTGTCAATGCTGCATGACCGACGCGAAACCGGGCTCCCGGCGGTTCGTTCATCTGGCCGAAAATCATAACCATATTCGGCAGAACGCCTGCTTCCTTCATGTCGCGGTAAAGCTCCTCACCCTCACGACAACGCTCACCGATGCCACAAAAGATGCTGATGCCCTTCTGATTCTCGATCATATTATGAATCATCTCGGTGAGTAATACTGTTTTGCCCACACCTGCTCCGCCAAAAAGTCCGGCTTTGCCACCGTTCTCCAGTGGCGCAAGTACGTCGATGATCTTGATACCTGTCTCAAATATTTCGGACTTGGAAGAACGCTGTGAAAGTGGGGGAGGGGCACGATGCACGGATCGCCATTTAACATCCGATAAGGCTGCTTCGCGGTCGATGGTGTTGCCGAAAACATCGAACATACGCGAGAGGATTCCCTTACCGATCGGCGCCATAAGTGGTCCACCTGAGTCTGTTACCGTCATGCCGCGAGCAAGGCCCTGGGTGGGTGTCAAGGCGATTCCCCGCACATGATGCGCATCGCGCTGTGCCAGCACCTCAATGACTATTTTTCCCTGATCGCCGGTATAGAGTACGGTGTAAATTGGCGGAAGATGCTTGTCGAACCGTATATCTACGACGCTACCGCGTACCGAAACGACAACGCCCGAATTCGATGTGTCTGTTGTATTTTTCATAGTTTCTTACCCCTTGAATTTCGCGCTCTTTCCCGCGATGCAGTCCATGAGTTCGCTCCACGACTTTCTGAATGACTGCGCTCCCTCACGCTGAAGCTGCGTGGCAAGCGCAGTTTCATCGACTCCGGCTCGCGCAAATTCAGCTATCACAGCATCGGAATCCCCGCCATCAAGAGGCATTTCGCCTGTCACCAATCCATGGTCCGCAAAAGCAAGCAGCGTCTTTTCGGGCATGGTGTTGATTGTGTCGGGGGCCGCCAGCTTTTCGACATAAAGAGTGTCAAGGGCGTGTGGGTCCTTGGTTCCCGTGCTGCCCCATAAAAGGCGTTGTGGTTGTGCGCCTCCTTTGGCGAGATCTTGCCAATGGGGCGTGGCCAACAGCTCACGATAGGCCTTGTAGGTTTTCCTGGCAACCGCAATCGCAAGAGAATTGCGATGATCTGCGGGATTTTTTTTATGTATGGCCACGTCCCAGCGACTGACAAATATCGATGCAACGGAACTGACATTTGGGTCAAGACCGGCTTCAATCCGCCGTGCAATACCTCGCATATATGCCCTTGCGGCTGCAATGTATTGTTCCTTGGAAAACAACAGGGTAACATTCACGGAAACCCCGGCAAAGATTGTCTCCTCGATAGCATGTATACCCTGCGGCGTACCTGGAATCTTGATAAAAAGATTTGGCCGGTTCGCGCGATCATGAAGTTCCTTCGCGGCTTTGATTGTCCCGGCCGTATCGTCGGACAAAAAGGGGGAAACTTCCAGTGATACCCACCCGTCAACTCCTCCGGTGGCGTCATAGGTGGGCCGAAAGAGGTCCGCGGCCCGTTTCAGGTCCTCAAGAGCAAGCTCGAAGAACAGCGCCTCCCCCGACATTCCCGCGGCTGCCTTCCGATGTATGGCGTCGTCATAGAACCCCGCGTCCTTGATCGCCTTTTCGAATATTGTGGGGTTGGAGGTCAGTCCGGTAACCGATAACCCGTCGATATACTTCCGGAGCGTACCGCTGTCGAGTAATTGGCGTGTGATGTCATCGAGCCACAGGCTCTGGCCGAGATCGTGTAGTTGCTGTGTCGATTTCATTTTTTCTCCTTGTTAGGCGTGTGATGAGAGAACGTGGGCCACTTCCAGTCCCTGATTTCCGGCAAATCCAGACCGTTTTTGTTGATGTATTCCCGATGTTCGACGAGCTTATCCTCCAATGTCCGTTTCAACGCAACGCCTCTTGCCCCCAATTGTGGCAGACGATTAATTACATCTATTACCAGGTGAAACCGATCGAGGTCGTTGAGCACCAGATTGTCAAAAAAGGTAGTGATCGTACCTTCCTCCTTGTAACCACGGACATGCATGTTTGCATGGTTGGTACGGCGGTAGGTAAGAAGATGTATTAGCTTTGGATATCCGTGAAAGGCAAAAACAATGTGCTTGTTTTTTGTAAATATGGTATCAAATTCAGCATCCGTTAGTCCGTGTGGATGTTCTGTGCTGGATTCAAGTTTCATAAGATCGACTACATTAACCACCCTGATTTTCAGGTCAGGAAAATGTTCCCGAAGAATAGAAACTGCTGCCAGTGATTCGAGTGTTGGCACGTCACCACAACTCGCCATGACCACATCAGGCTCTGAGTCCTGATCATTACTTGCCCATTGCCAGATACTAATTCCACGGGTGCAATGTGCGATGGCATCTTCCATGTTTAACCATTGAGGAGCCAGATATTTTCCGGCAATCACCACATTTACATAATGGCGGCTTCTCAGGCAATGATCCGCAACGGACAATAAGCAGTTGGCATCCGGTGGCAGATACACCCGCGCGATCGACGCTTTTTTGTTTACCACATGGTCAATGAACCCCGGATCCTGATGCGTGTCGCCATTGTGTGCCTGTTGCCAGACATGTGAGGCAAGCAGGTAATTCAGTGATGCTATTTTTTTTCTCCAAGGCAACTTGGCGCTAATTTTCAACCACTTGGCATGTTGATTAAACATCGAGTCGACAATATGAATAAATGCTTCATAGCTTGTAAACAGCCCGTGCCGTCCGGTAAGCAGATACCCTTCAAGCCAGCCTTCACACTGATGCTCGCTCAACATTTCCATGGCACGTCCCTGATTTGCAAGGAATTCATCGTTTTCGACTGTTTCAGCTTCCCACTGTCGGTTTGTCACTTCAAAAACGGCATTCAACCGGTTGGAAAGGATTTCGTCGGGGCCGAAAATCCGGAAATTTCTTTGTTTCATGTTGAGCTTGATTACATCTCTAAGAAATACACCCAATTCATGCGTGTCGGAAGCGTCGACCGATCCCGGCGAAGGCACGTTCACCGCATAGGCGCGAAAATCCGGTAAAGTCAAGTCGCGCAGCAACAACCCCCCGTTGGCATGAGGATTAGACCCCATCCTTCGTTCTCCTTTGGGCGCAAGCTCTGCCAATTCAGAATTGAGCCGTCCCTCTTTGTCAAAGAGTTCCTCCGGCTTATAACTTTTCATCCAGTTTTCAAGAATCGCCAGGTGATCCGGATGATCAACATCAACGAGTAGTGGAATTTGATGTGCCCGAAATGTCCCCTCTATCTGGAGTCCATCTACTTTTTTAGGTCCGGTCCAACCCTTAGGCGAATTGAATACAATCATTGGCCAGCGTGGCCTTTTGGGGTCGTTATGATTTCGCGCATTGTTTTGAATGTGTTGAATATCCTCCACAACTTCTTCTAAAACACCTGCCATGAGTTGATGCATCTCCTGCGGATTATCCCCTTCGACAAAGTATGGCTTCCACCCATAGCCCAAGAGCAACTGTTCCAGTTCTTCATGTGGAATTCGAGCCAGCACAGCAGGATTGGCAATCTTGTATCCATTCAAATGCAGAATGGGTAATACTGCTCCGTCTGTAATGGGGTTGAGAAATTTGTTGGAATGCCATGCCGTCGCCAGGGGACCGGTTTCTGCTTCGCCATCACCGATAATACACGCCACTATCATCTCCGGATTATCAAATGCGGCCCCGAAGGCATGACTGAGCGAATACCCCAGTTCCCCACCTTCGTGAATAGATCCCGGGCAATCGGGCGAGACATGACTTGGAATGCCACCTGGAAAAGAAAATTGAGTGAATAATTTTTTCAGTCCAGCTTCATTCTGGCTGATATTTGGATAGATCTCACTGTACGTGCCTTCCAAATAAGTATTACCTACCAAGGCCGGGCCACCGTGACCGGGCCCCGCGATGTAGATCATGTCAAGGTCATACTTCCTGATGACCCGGTTGAGGTGCGCATAGATAAAATTCTGCCCCGGTGTGGTGCCCCAGTGCCCAAGGAGCATCGATTTTACATGCGATAGTTGCAGCGGCTCCCGAAGCAAGGGATTGTCCCGGAGATAAAGCTGGCCAACCGACAGATAGTTGGCCGCGCGCCAATAGGCGCTTATTTTTCGCAAATCTTCGGACGACAATGGTGTGTTCATGATTCATTTTCTCCTCTATTTTTCGTATGGTTACTGCGTTTGTTAAGCATAGGTTTGATTCCATTTTTTTCAATTTTATTTATTTTAGTCAAACGGCGGCGATGACGTGGCATATCGTTAAACCGTGCGTCAAGGAATGTTTTCACCAGCTCCCAGGCAAGCGCCGGTCCAACCACGCGTCCACCTATACAAATCATATTCAGGTTATCGTCCTCAACACCCTGATGAGCGGAAAAGGTGTCGTTGATCAAACATGCCCTTACATCCGCCACCTTGTTGCCGGCGACACACGCGCCCACACCGCTGCCGCAAATGGCCACGCCGCGATCGACTTCGCCCCGGGCTATGGCCTGGGCCATGGGAACAACATAATCCGGGAAATCATCTTTTTTATCCATGCGTATGTTGCCGAAGTCTGAGACCTTGTATCCTGCCGCACGCAACAGCTTCACCAGGTTCTGTTTTAATTCAAAACCTCCATGATCGGCGGCTATGCCGATGCGTTTGGGAACAGACTGCGAATTTTTATTCATCATTTCCACTTGCTAATTTACCTTTTTTAAAAAATCATTTCTTGGTCCCCTGTTCTTCTGTCCAATACCCGTTTTGTTTGTAATGCCGGTGCAATTCGGTTTCATAATCCCGGGTGAGAGATTCCTGCGTGTATTCCGGCGCTTGCTTGATATTATCGCACGATAAGTTGACAAATACCTTCGCTTCATCCCAACTGACCCGTTCAATCCATTTCGGTGAAACCAAGACGTGTTTTCCTGGCCACCAGTTTTTTGTATCGACAACAAGATATCGAATCGACCACGTCTCCTCATCGATAATGAAATCTTCAATATGGCCGATTTCACCATCCGTCGCCTGGATATGATAGCCGGTCACTGCGTTTGAGCTTCGTAGATTATGGTCCCAGGCTTTCTCACGGATGGCTCTGTTCTTTGCGGTATCTGGATCATCGTTGATATTTGGA
>JBBRUX010000008.1:0-105990 GCA_038247415.1 Chitinivibrionales bacterium
AGTCCTGCTGCGACGGGCACCATCAATGAGGCCGCAAAGACCGTTGCGGTGACCGTGCCGTTCGGGACTGTGGTGACAGCACTTGCCGCAACATTCACTTCGACAGGCGCATCGGTCAATGTCGGAACGGCGGCACAAACAAGCGGAGCCACTGCCAATAATTTCACGAGCCCGGTCACTTACACGGTCACCGCAACCAATGGGAACAAACAAGATTATGTGGTGACAGTTTCTGTTGTCAAAGATCAGGCCCCAAAATTCGTGCATGATCATATTGCTGTTTCCGTTCTCGAAAACGCAACGGTATCTCTTCCTTTGCGCGACTCCTGCATGGATCCCGATCGCGACTCTGTGAGCTTCGCCATTCTCGGTTCGCAAACCAAAGGCAGCATTATCAATAAGATCTGGAGCTATTCTCCAACGTATAACGATTCAGGTTTGCACACAGTTTTTATCGAAGCAAGTGATGGTACGCTCACTGATACCGTCACGCTTGATGTGCGCGTCGTTAATGTTAACCGTGCTCCGGTTTTTACCAATGGCTCTCCACAATCAACGTATCTGATCCCGGAACAACAGCAATTATCGATACCAGTTGTTGCAACAGATCCGGATGGTGATGCAGTGACAATCCGGATAAAGAGCCAGAATCTCCCTCGCAGCGCAACACTCAGCGGCGGCACAATCACTTTTGCGTCGCAACTGGGTGATGGCGGGTCTTACCAGATTATGCTACAGGCAAAGGATGCGAAAGATACGACTGATTTTTCTATTTCTGTGTCTATTGGCAATTTCCCCGTGCGACCACAAATTGCACTTGCTGGGTATAGCAAGGGCGCCACTATTTCCATCAAGGAAGGGGCGCCATGTGGTCTGACATTTACGAAGAGTGATCTCAATCCAGGGCAATCGGTTGTTTTTTCGCAAATCCTAAATAAACCAACGTGGGCTAATTTTGATCTTGCTACAGGGGTGCTTTCTGGCACGCCGGATTATGCCGTGACAACGATGGCTGCTGGTTCGCTTAAATTTGCGAATGTGAGCATCCTTGCCCATGATGATGCAACACCTGCGCTGTATGATACTTTTTATGTTGACATAACTGTGCAAGACTCAAATCGAGCGCCGAACAAGCCTTCGAGTCCGAGCCCTGCTGCGGGCGCTATTGCGGTGCCAATCAATTCCCAGATTTCGTGGATAGGCGGAGATCTCGATGGAACAGCAGGATTGACGTATGATGTTTACTTTGGGGCAGTAGCTCCTTTAACACGCGTGTCAACAGCTCAGAGCGGGACTTCCTATTCGTCCACCCTCGCCACGGGGACAAACTATCGATGGGTTATTGTGGCAAATGATGGGAGGGCAACAACCGCGAGTGATACTTTTTCGTTCAGGACTACCAATCAATTCTCTTTTGTAACGAGCATTGCGGCTGACACCGGAACTGTTACAGGAAACACAATTAGTCAAGATCGGTCTGGCAACGTGTTTGACAGCTCTATGATAGTGACACTCACCGCAGCGACAACGGGGGATGTGCGGTATACGTGGGCTGGGTGGAGAGTTAATGGAGGAACCATAGTTATCACAAATCCGTTGCCAATAACGGTGGATGGTGTTAAAAATATAACTGCCAATTTTACGATGAAAAGGTTTTCTGTTGCTTTTAATTCGCAAGGTGGGAGCGCCGTTGATTCTCAAAGGATTGGGTATGGCGGATTGGCTACCGCGCCAAGTCCAGCGCCAACGTTTTCGGGTTATGCCTTTGGCGGTTGGCATAAGGAATCTGGTTGTACAAATGTTTGGACTTTTGGGACTGATATTGTTACAGCAAATACGACACTCTATGCGAAGTGGACGGTTAATCAATACACAATTTTCTACAATAGCAATGGGGGTGGGGGTAACACAGCTCCAACCTCGATCACTCAGAATTATGGGACTTCATTTACTGTTGCAAATCAAGGATCAATGTCAAAAACCGAGTGGCAATTTGCGGGGTGGAATACCGAGCCAAATGGAAGCGGAACAAGCTATGCAGCAGGAACCGGAGTCTATACAATTGGCAGTGCGAATGACACGCTCTATGCAAAGTGGGCATCGCTACGGGATGTGGATAACAATTTATACACCACTGTTACCATAGGAACCCAGGTTTGGATGGTGGAGAACCTGAAGACTACGAGGTATAATGATGGAACGACAATACCTCTTGTCACTGACATTGCAGCATGGGTGAACCTTACATCGCATGGATATTGTTGGGATAACAATGATTCCTCCACAAATAAGAATACATATGGAGCTTTGTACAATTGGTATACCGTAAACACCGGCAAACTGGCACCCGCGGGTTGGCATGTTCCAACCGATGCGGAGTGGACGACGCTGGAAAATTATCTTATTGCTAACGGATACAACTGGGACAGCACAACCACAGTAAACAAGATCGCCAAATCCATGGCAGCGAAGACGGACTGGACTATATCCGGCACTACCGGAACTGTCGGTAATGACATTGTAAGCAATAATCGTAGCGGTTTTTCGGCCCTTGGGGGCGGTTGTCGTAACGACTATGGATATTTCTACGCCATTGGCTACTACGGTCACTGGTGGAGTGCTACGGCCTACGCTGCGTCGAACGCGAACGCATACCACCGTACCCTCTACTACGACGACGGCTACCTTGCCAGGTACAGCAGCTACAAGAGTTGCGGTTACTCGGTGAGGTTGGTTAGGGATTAGACTATTTGACAATTCGACTATTTTCTGTATCTTTCCCGCGAAGCGGGACGCGATATTTTGAAAAAGTGGGATTATGGCACAATACTCTGAATTGCCGGTTTATAAAGCAACATGAGATTTGTTAATCCCATAAATATCATTATTGAGAATACTTATGGTTTCTATGCATGTATCTGTTTTGATGGTACCCAATTAATTGCAGGACGTTTTTTTTTCTCGGTGCACTCTCTGAGAAATAAGTTCATGAGTTTTTGGTATGGAATATCAGCATCGGTTGAAAGTTGTTTGAAATAATCAAGTATATCATTATCAACTCGAATCGAAATCTGGTGTTTTAATTTTTTTGTGTATGGATTTTTAATTGATCCAGAGAAATCATAATGTTTACGCATAATTGTTGCCTCCAAAAGAAAAATATTGCTTCGATTCCAGTTTATTCGCTTTTCGAGCAGAAATAATTCGAATAAGTTCATTGTTCTGGCGATAGCAGTGGATAACAATCAGTAATTTTCCCAGCTGGTTATATCCTAAAAGAATAAATCGATTTTCCTGGATAGAGTGTTCCGGATCAGCCATCAAACGAGCATTTTCGTCATAAAAAGCTGTTTCTGCTTCTTCAAATGATATACCATGTTTAATGTTGTTTAATCGGTTTTTGGTATCATCCCACTCGAATTTGATTCGCTCCATATGTATATAAAATATAATTATAATATATCTTCACGCAATTATTTATATAAAAAGAGGTCGGGATATCCCGGCCTCTTTACATTGCATGAACCTATAAAATTCCATTTTACTTCGCAGTAATCAAGCACTGTCCAGTGTAAAGATTCTTTTCGCCAGTGCGAATGCGAACCATATACGATCCAGCTGGAATTTGTTTAAGATTCAGAGATCCTTGTGCGATAGCTGCTACGGGCTGAACCTTTGTTGATGAAACCGTACGACCTTGAGAATTAATAAGAGAAACCATTACCGGAGTTGTACCGGTAATCCCTTTTACAGATACATTCAGACGATTGTGCGAGAGAATGGTTGTAACATGAGATTGATTGAGTGAAAGGTTCCTGGAGTCGATGGAGATGCCGGTACCATTTTGGTCTAGTGTGGCAATAAAACCATTAAACTGAAGAAATGCGCTGTTCATGTTTGCAAGTTGGGTTGTTCCGAATGTAGCCGGTTTGCTCTTATAGGTACCACCAACAAAAACACTCGCTGCTCCCGAAGCTGCTACGCAAGCTGCGTCCTCAGCATAAATTCCACCACCAGTTGAGGTTGGTTAGGGATTAGACTATTTGACAATTCGACTATTTTCTGTATCTTTCCCGCGAAGCGGGACGCGATATTTTGAAAAAGTGGGATTATGGCACAATACTCTGAACTACCGGTTTATAAAGCGACGTATGACTTATTGCTTGCCATTTTCCAGTTCACCAAGGATTTCAGCAGAGTACAAGTACACTATCGGCGAAAGCCTGGACAGGGGTAATTGTCTGAACCGCTGATTAGACAGCAGATGCCTCAGATCTCGCAGATAAGAGTGATAAGAGAAGAAAATGATAAGAGAGAAAGTTGCCCTGCCTTAATCAGCGTCATCTGGGTAATCAGCGATTATCTGTGGTTCAGACAGGGGTAATTGTCGTTCATCCCGATTCTGCGGTCTTGAAAAACCGGGAAAGGGGGATGGATTAAGAAAGTCCCCCTTTCCCGCGACTTGCATTGAGGCTCTCGAAATGAGCGGTGGCGTGATATTTTTAAAATATGGGTACATGCAACAACCTGCCATTTTGCAAAACAACCTGCGATTTATAGCTGGCATGGTCACTTCACAAATAAGTTTTGTAAAGAAAATGTTTCAAGCAGCGCGTTTGTATCAAAAATATGGAAAAAACCTCCCCTCCCCGACAATCAGATAACCGTTTCCCAAACCTCCGACGGCAAGGTTGATAAGGAGATGGCACATGAGTAAGCAATCACGGGAAGAATATTTTGAAAATACTGACTTTTCTGAGTTGATTCATAAGCAGTATATTTCCACCCAGACAATAGTATTACCACTATGAAAACACTATTCGCTTTCCTTGAAAATCCCCCGGTGTAAGGATTGATATCATACGAAGAGTACTCAAGGATATGCAAAAAGATGGGCGGGTTGAATGCCTAGGAATGGGACAATCTGCAAAATGGAAGCGGATTCGACCTTTAGAGTAAGATGAACTAGGTAATACCCATTGAAGTAGTACCGAAGTAGGTAACAAGACTGCTTTCAGCATCTCTTCAACCACACTTTTCGTTTTCTTCCGAGCCATTGCGTCCGAAACTCTATATACCGAATCGATTGTGCTGGTCGATGGTATATATTTGATATATGGCGCATCGACCAATAGATTCCCGACTCGATTTTTTATCCCCCCTCATCCTCATCGATGGCATTGGGCCAGCGAAGGCCGCAGGATTTGCAGCAGCAGGAATTACGAATGTTGGTGAACTTCTTCGATTTCTTCCACGACGGTATATCGATCGAACTCATGTAGTTCCCCTTGCAGCAATTGCCTCGTATGTTGACAAGTGGTGTTGCATACGAGGGACAATCGATACGTCTCGCATGGAGCGTGGGCGTAAACCCCGCTTTCGGATCCGCATTTCCGATGAAACCGGATCGGTGGAAGCGGTATGGTTTAATGGGGTTGCATTTATAAGGGGCGCTGTAAAAAAAGGAGATAGGGTAATACTCTTTGGAAAAGTAAGCATGTATGGAAAATTGCAATTTGTGCATCCGCAACTCGATGTTATCCAAGGATCTTCTTCGCCGTTGCCGTTTGTGCCTATCTATACTCTTTCGGCGCCTCTTAAAGATGCCTTTATTGGTCAAAAAGCAATTCGAAAAGCTGTTGCGTGGCTTATAAAAAACCTGTCGCATTATCCGCAAGTATTGCCAAAAGTAATCGTTGAGGAAGAAAAATTCCCGTCATTAGCGCACTGTCTTGCCACGCTGCATCAGCCCCCCACACTGGGGGATATTGACGTTTGCAAAAAGAGACTCATTTACGAAGAGCTCTATCAAATAGCACTCACACTCCGCTTTGCAAAACAAAAGCTTCTACTCCCGGGTCGATCTCTTTCTGAAAAGGGACTTTTTAAACGTCTTGCAGCAGAGCTACCGTTTACACTAACAAACGATCAGCACGCTGCAATTGCAGTTTTATTCGAAGATGCTGCAAAACCGTTTAGAATGCACCGACTCCTGCAAGGTGATGTTGGTTCAGGAAAAACGGTCGTTGCGTGTTGTGCCTGTTTACCCGCTTTAGAAAACGGCTTGAGGGCTCTGTGGCTTGCTCCTACAGATATTCTCGCGCGTCAAACGTATGCTGTGCTTACCAAATTCCTTTCTTCTGTGGGCTATGAGAGTGGGCTTTTGTGCGGATCGATGAGTGCGCCAGAAAAGAAAAAAGTTCTTGCAGATTGTGTATCGGGAAAAAAACTTCTCCTTGTTGGGACGCACGCACTGTTGTCGCAATCTATTTCGCTTAATTCCATAGGAATTATGGTAATTGATGAACAGCATAAATTTGGGGCAGCGCAGCGTTTGGCGCTTCTGGAAAAAGACCCCGCAGCGGATTTGTTGCTGATGTCGGCAACACCCATTCCGCAGACACTGGTTCAAACACTGTATGGCGATTTGGAAACGGTCACGATCAAAAGCGCCCCATCGCGTTCTCGAAAGGTACTAACGAGGATAGTTCCTGATGCTAAGCGTGAGGGGCTTTTGGCCTTCATCGAACGGGAGATCCACACTACTAAAACACAAGCTTATTGGATAACGCCGAGAATTGAGGATGACGATTCCGATGAGGAGAGCGATCTCGATTCACATCATGGGGTTATTCATCGGGCTCAATCGCTTGTGGTATCGATGCCCAAGGTTGCCTGCGGCGCTATCCACGGTCGGCAAAGCAGCGCAGAGCGTGAGCAGATCATGGCTGGGTTTGTCAATGGGGAGGTTTCGATTCTTGCTTCCACAAGCATTGTCGAAGTCGGCGTAGATGTTCCCAATGCATCGATCATGGTTATTGAGCACGCGCAGCTTTTTGGTCTTTCGCAGTTGCATCAGTTGCGGGGGAGGATAGGTCGTAAAGGTCAAGAATCGTGGTGTTTCCTTTTGGCTGATGTCAAGGCTGAATCCGTTGCTGCGAGCAGGTTGGCGCATTTTTGCAGCGAAAACGATGGTTTTAAGCTTGCCGAAGCAGATTTAGCAATGAGGGGTCCCGGTGATGCATTTGGAATTGTACAGTCGGGTTGGCATGATCTGCGGATGCAGGCGCTTTTTTCCGATATTGATCTTTTTAGGAAAATTCAGCATCGTATCGATGTTCTATTGACTAATTCGGAGCGTTCTTAAGGCTCCAGACGTCTTGTTCCGCGGCCGATTTTTTTTGTATGGGTCAATGGGTAGGGAAAAAACTCGAAAGGGCTTTCTTAGGGATCTTGGGAAAAAGAACACTTTCTTTTCTTTTTTTTCAACAGAAATATTATTTTATCTACACTTCAAAGTAATACCAACAGAAATGGATTACTTTAATATGTGGGTAATGCTCGGCAAAATGTAGTTTTTTGTCACACTTTTTTCAAAGATAGACCATTCTATGCCACTATTTATTGTGCTTTTATGCGTTGTGTACGTGATTTGCTCCTTAATTCTTCTTGCCTACGGATTGCAATGCTATGTACTTACATACTTGTTCATCCGTGCCCGCAAGCCGCGCATGGAGCAGCAACGCGAAAAAATGAAGTACTATAGTGGTATATCAAATTCTAATGAAGCTGTTTTTCCTCTTGTTGTTACGCAGCTACCTATGTATAACGAACGCACTGTTGCAAAACGTGTCATAGAGGCTGTTGCTGCCATCGATTATCCAACTTCGCGCCACGAAATTCAAGTTCTTGATGATAGCAACGACGAAACGCGCGCATTTGTCGATGAAACTGTTGCAGCGCTTCAAAAGAAGGGCATCAATATTTCTGTTGTGCGTCGATCCAATCGAATTGGCTATAAAGCTGGCGCGCTTCAGCACGGACTCGATTTTACTAAGGCAGAATTTGTAGCAATTTTCGATTCCGACTTTGTTCCTCCTGCAGATTTTCTTAAAAAAGCCATTCCGTTTTTTCTGGATCGCCCAAAGCTTGGATTGGTTCAAGGTCGTTGGACTCACCTCAATCCTAAAGCATCCATGATTACCCGTGGACAAGCAACTGGTATCGATGGACATTTCATGGTTGAACAAGCCGCTCGCAGCTGGAATGGCCTTTTCATGAATTTCAATGGTACCGCCGGAATTTTCCGTCGTACTGCAATCGAAACGTCTGGCGGTTGGCAACACGATACTCTTACCGAAGACATGGATCTTTCTTATAGAATGCAGCTTAAAGGATGGGAATGTGAATACGTTCCAGAAATCGAAGTGCCTGCAGAAATTCCAGAAGATATGAACGCGTTTAAGAGCCAGCAATTTCGTTGGGCAAAAGGGTCAATTCAAACAGCACTTAAAATTCTCCCCATGATTCGCGAACAGAAAATTTCTACCTTTAAATTTCTTCAGGCGTTCTTGCATCTTACCCATTATGGCGTTCATCCCCTTATGCTCATGATGGCAGTTCTCTCTATGCCAATTTTGCTCTTCATAAAAGTAACGTTAGCGCCGTTTATTTTTGCACTCGTTGTTGTTGCTATGGTGCTTGCATCAAGCGGCCCTTCTACTATGTATATGATATCGCAGCACTTTTTAGGAAACAGATCTATTAAAAAATATTTCTTGATACCTGCTATGATGTTGATTGGTACCGGTCTTGCGGTCAATAACGGCAAAGCAGTATTCGAAGCGCTATTCAAGAGAGAATCTCCCTTTCATCGTACACCAAAAAAAGGCGAGCACAAAAAGAACTCCTATAAAGCACTCAAGGATATTACCCCGCTCTTTGAAATTTTTCTGGGGATCTATTGTCTTGTTAGTGTATATATGTTTTTTGGATATACCAATTTCGTTGTTAGTCCCTTCCTTATGTTATACGCATCAGGGTTCCTCTTTGTAGGTGGGCTTTCTATCATTCATTTCAAAATGCCTGAGCTTATCGATATCTCGGCAAAGCGAATGATGCAAAAACTCGGATTTATGCGCGGGTAATTTTTTTAGCGCTGGGTAACCAAAAGGCTCTCCGATGTAACTTTCATCGGAGAGCCTTTTTAATTTACGGCACATTGAGCGTGCTCGTGTGCATTGTTGCCTTATGAGAGCTTTAGGTTTTTGGTCATGGCGCCAATGGCGGCCGCGAAGGTTTCTAGAGATGGATCGCGAGCGCCCATGCTGATGATACAATCCCCCGGCATAATAATAAGGGCAAGGTAGTCTATCATTTCTTGGCGTTTTGGCATCACCTTCACAGTATGATTTTCATGGGCAATAGATTGTGCTAGCATGTCAGATGAAACATCTGCAGCGGCTGTACCGCCAACATAATAAATTGGATGCAGCAGAAGAATGTCGTTTTTGTTAAGGCCATTGATAAATTCTTCCACGAGCTCGTTAAAGAGAAAACGGGTTGGTCCAAAACCGTGTGGTTGAAAGAGTGCGATAACCCGCGTTCCACACAGGTGTGCGCAAGCGAGAGCAGCCCTTATTTTTTCTGGGTTATGGGCAAAGTCATCGATAACCGTAACGTGTGGGTTGCACTCTTTTCGCGTAAACCTTCTATTGATGCCTTTAAACGTTGCAACTGGTTGTTGGAGATCTTTAAGGTTGCACCCAACCATAGCGCATGCAGAAAGCGCCGCAAGCAGGTTGCTGGCATTATGACGCCCTAATGCTGCCAATGCAAATGGTATTCCCCTGAGCGTGAGCGTAATTTTTGTATTGGTACACTCAAGCGAGGTTGGTGTAAAAGAGGCATCTGCCGATTCGCCAAATGTCGTATGATTGCCGAGGTAGTGCAAACTGGGATAATCGGCATTATAAAGAACATTGGCAGATTGTGAAGCAAGAGTCTTAAAAATTAGTTGCGTTTCTTCCACGGGCTTATGATCTTTGGACACATTAAGAATTACCGTTAAATGCGGATGATAGCGGGTGCAGCTCCCGTCAGATTCATCTGCCTCAATAACGAGCAGGTCTGATGTTCCAGAATAGGCATTGCCAATCATACCCAGGTCTCGCAAACTTGTTAAGTTTGCACCCGAGATCACCGATGGATTTTTTCCAGCCCCTCGTAGAAAATCAAAAATCATTGCAGTTACGGTCGATTTACCGCTCGTGCCAGCAACAGCTATCGTTGTGTGTAAACGTACTAGAGTATTGAGCAAATCTGAACGATGGGCACTCGGTATTCCAAGTCGTTTCGCTTTTTGAATATCTGGATTGTCATCTTCAATTGCCGTAGAAATAATAATAATGCTTGTGGAAGAAGTAATTCCACTGCCATCCTGAGGGAAAAGCTCACAGCCAAGGGATGTCAAGGAAGTGCGAATGAATGCAGTATCCGGGTTATCCAAAAAACGATCTGATCCTGTGACGGTGAGCTTTTTAGCAGAGGCGCATTGAGCAAGTGCGCTCATGCCAGATCCGAATATGCCGACATAATGAATCTGTGTGCATTCGATTCCATTAATCGATAATGACATAATCGCCTTCTTTCACGTTATCGAAGAGTCTGATGATATCGAGATTGCGCATGCAAACACACCCATGTGAAAAAGGTGTGCCAATAAGATGCTCCTTATTGGTACCATGAATATAAACGTATCGATTGAAGGTGTCGATGGTGCCTCCACGGTTGATTCCATCTTCAAGCCCTGCTAAGCGAAGAATTCTACTTACAATTCTATTGTCGTGCTGATCGGTAGCGTCAATTGTTATGCCGGTGTCTTGACGATCACGGAAAACACGGCCAAGCGGGGCCCCAGCGCCAATTTTAACGGCAATGCGGTGAATGCCCTGGGGAGTTTGCAAAGAACCTTCAAGGTTGCCAATTCCACGGAGTGCTGTAGAGACGTCGAAATGCTCAAGGTTTTTTTGGTTCTTTACAAGATACATTTTTTGTTGGCGAACGTTTACGAAAAGATATTTAGAAAGGGTCTTGTCGATGGCATCGAGTCGCATCTTAAGAAGGGGTGGCAAAAAGCTCATGTGAGGAACTGTCCTTGTGTAAATTATCGTTATGTGGGTTTTAATTTTATCGATCGAGACCTTTGCGCTTACTTCTACAAAATAATATAATCAATAATGAACCCTCTTAAAAAGGAGTGCTATGTCTATCACCAACTTGCCACCGTCTTTTTCGAATGAAGAGACGTGGCGTATTTTCAGGATTATGGCAGAATTTGTTGAAGGTTTTGAGACTTTGTCAACTGCAGGTCCCTGCGTAACATTGTTCGGATCTGCGCGGACACCTCGGGACGACCGCTACTATGCTCTTGCCGAAACAACGGCTAAAAAGGCCGCCCAGAGCGGGTATGGAGTGATTTCTGGTGGCGGCCCTGGTATTATGGAAGCTGCAAACAAAGGTGCAACGGAAGGGGGAGGCAAGTCGATAGGTCTTAATATTCAGCTTCCTTTCGAACAAGTATCAAATCCGTATATCAAGACACCTATTAATTTCCGTTATTTCTTTATTCGTAAAGTTATGTTTCTCAAGTATACCTCGGCAGTGATTGTTTTCCCGGGGGGCTTTGGAACGCTCGACGAAATGTTTGAAGCCTTAACACTTATTCAAACCCAGAAAATTTCCCACCTTCCGCTTATCATGATGGGGTCTGATTATTGGAAAGGGCTAATTGACTGGTTGAAAAAAGAAATGCTTGGAGAGAAGTATATCAATCCCGAAGACATTGACATGATTAAAGTCACGGATGATCCCGATGAAGCGATCTCAACAATCAACGAGTTCTATCGGAAGCGGGAAGCAGGTATCAACTTCCTTTGATGTCAAAATTTTTTTTAGAAGATGTATTGACATCTGTTTTTTTACAGGTTATTATTATTATGAAAGACAGATTTGATGGTAACATTGCTTCTGTCAATCATCACACTGGGATGCAAGAATTAGATGTTTGCTCTTAATCAAGAGAGCGGCACCTTGTATCAACAAACCATTCTACAAAACTTCAAAAGGAGGTTTTTCGTGCCAGTGAAAAAGAAAGTCGCCACGAAGAAGGCGGCACCGGCTAAGAAAGTTGTTGCGGTTAAAAAGGCTGTTGCAAAGAAGGCTGTTGCAAAGAAGGCTGTTGTTAAAAAGACGGTAGCCAAAAAAGTAGTTGCAAAGAAAGCTGCTCCTGCAAAGAAAGCAGTTGCTGTTAAAAAAGCCGCCCCTGCAAAGAAAAAGGTTGCAAAGAAGAAATAATCTCTTTGTATGGTGTTTAAGAAAAGGCGCTTGTAGTTTATACAAGTGCCTTTTTTTTGTCCTTGCATTGCAGAGAATTGTTTTGAACATAGGTCTTGCTATGTGTTTTGGCATCTTGTAATTTAATTGCGCACAATTTTTATTAAAGGCCTAATTTGTTTGGTATGATTCAATTCTCACGACAAATATCAGAAATCTTCAGTGTATCAGAAACTCTTGCAAAAGAGTTCTGTATCTCCTTCGAAAACGGTGATAACGTTTATTATTTATCCGATTATCATTCTATAATTAGTGTTGAGCTCGAAACTTCTCAGGTTTTTGAAATTTATGCATTTCTTACTAAAGTTGCTTCGCTTTCAGCTAAAAAAAAGCGCCTTATAAATGGGCTTATTAAAGCTAACAAAAACGATAAAGCCCTCGAAGATCGCATTCAGTATATAACAGCCGAACACGAAATAGATGATCTCCTCGCTGGATTGCATTTAAATCCTCGAAGTCGCGGACAAATAGCCCTTGCTAAAGGCATTGGTCCTCTTGTTGACGAGATCCTTGCTCAAAAAGACGGTGACACAACGCTAGAAGAATTGGCATCGCCCTATGTTGGAAAAGATCCATCATTTGCTACTGCCGAAGATGTTCTTGCGGCTGCATCAGATGTTATTGTAGAACGATTTGGAACCGATGAAACCGCTCGCTCCATGACGCGCGATTGTGCATTTGAAAAAGGTCTCATTGAAGTAACTCCAAAAGTTAAAAAAGACAAACGCTTTACAGCATACGCAGGAAAACTGGTTACTCTTGCCGATGTGCCACAAGAAAATTTGCAAATGCTTCTCGCTGCCGAAGACGAAAAGGCAGCTCGCGTTAAAATTACGGTACAATTGTTCGCCATCTCTGAACTATTGCGACAGCACTTCATAGAAAATCCCGATTCACTTTCGTTTGATTTTTTATGTATCGCAATCGACGAATGCTACAGCCGCTGGTTACAGCCAATTGTTGAACGAGATGTTAAAGATCGCATCAAGAGTGATGCAGAAACAATTTTGCTACGCACCATTTCTGTCGATCTCGAAAAGACTCTTTCAGAATCGGCTGCGGTTGTTTCGGGTAGTTATCTTTCAATTGGTGCCCCCGAAGCAGATCACATTCCGCTTATTGCCTTCGACTCAACGGGAAAATTACTTCAGGCAACTTCTGTAAAAAGCTTTACTCTCGACAGAGTTGTTTTTTCTACTCGTCTTAAGCAAATTATTTTGCGCAATCGGCCAAGCATCATTATTACTCCAACGCACGAAACGTCCGATGCTTTAGAAGAGCTTATCAAGCGCGCTCTCCACGATGAAGTTTTCTCCTGCACAATTACTCGCTTGGCGCCCGATGTAGATTGCTCTGCTCTTGTTGCCTCCGAATGGATGTCTTTAACCTGTGCCGATCTTGATATGGCATTGCGTAAAGCATTTGCTAACGGGATATTGTTTGCAAAGCCCCTGGGATTAGTTCCCCATATCGGAACGCGTCATTTTGCCTTGCATCCAAAGCAACATCTAATTTCCGAAGCTCGTTTTAATGAAGTATTTAATCGTATTATCGTCTCAACAGAGCTTCATAAAGGTTTGATTCTTTCTAAGTTTTTTGATTCTGCAGCTGCAAAAGAATTAGTGGAGCCAGAACAGCTTGCAATTCTTAGAAAAAATGTTTCAAGCATCACTAGCAAAGCATTAATCCAGACGATTCCAGGCCTTACGCCTGCAACAGCACATGCTATTTCGGGGTATCTTGTTATCACCGATGCTGTTGATCCAATCGATCGTACAACGGTGCATCCAAATCATGCTGGTCTTGTAAAAGAAATCGCATCGCAGCTTGGCGTATCACTCGAGTCTATTATTTCTGATCCTGGAAGTATTCGATCGATTCCCTGCGATGACTTTGCTCTAAAAATTTACATCGAGAAAAAACTGATTGGCCAACTGCAAGTCGGTCAGAAATATGTTTCTGCTTCTGCTAATACCATTCGACGCAAGCTTAAGCTCACCGAAATTACCGAAGACTCAGTTGTTGCTGGTCGCGTAACAAACGTTACACCCTTTGGTGTTTTTGTTGATATTAATGCAGTATGCGATGGTCTTATCCATATATCGCAGCTCGCTGATGGCTATGTAGAAACTCCCGATCAGGTGGTTTCGGTTAACGATCGTATCAAGGTACGAATTGTAAAGGTTGATGTTAAAAAACGAAGAATTTCTCTCTCCATGAAAGGCCTTGGCGATCAGGGCCCTCGCATTAAGCCTACTCAAAATCATCTATCTAATCTCGCCGATCATTTTAAAAAACGCTAAATAAAATTAAGGCAAATCGGGCATTCCGGGTTGCCCGTCGCCGCTTCTTACGGGCCTTTGCTTCGCACGTTTGAAGGTGGACGAATAGACTTACAGGTGGTATCACATCGATTCCGGCGACGAAACTCCCAAAAGTGATAACGACAAAGCCAATAGGTTTTTAACGCCTTTGGTGAGCAAGAGTCGGCTTTTAGAAAGTTCGCGATCTTCGATAAGAATGCGATGTTTTTGGTAAAACGAGTGGAACTGTGCCGATAAGGTTTCGCAGAATGTGGGGATTTTGTGAGGTTCAACGGCAATGACGCAATGCATGAGGATTGCTGGGAATTCGTGAATGAGTTTAACGAGTGCCATTTCTTCGGGTTCAACAAGGCGCGCAAAATCGGCCCCGTCTATTTCTTCTTTTGTAAAACCGTTGTTTGCAGCATGGCGTAAAAGGCTGCAGGTTCGTGCATGAGCATATTGCACATAAAAAACAGGATTTTCGTCGCTTTTTTTGGTTGCCAAATCGAGGTCGAAATCGAAATGGCTGGATATTTTTCGCATGAGGAAGAAATACCGGGCTGCATCAACACCCACTTCTTTGAGTAAATCGGCAATGGTAACAAAGTCGCCTTTGCGCTTAGACATTTTAAAGGGTTGCCCATTGCGAATTAGGTTGACTTGCTGAATAATAAAATTACGGAACTGGGTTCCAGAGGCATCGAGCGTTTTTACAGCAGCTTCGAGCCTTGGAAGGTAGCCATGATGATCGGGGCCCCAGAATGTGTATGATTCATCGTAGCCACGCGATGCTTTATGTAAATGATATGCAAGATCTGCAAGAAAGTAGGTTGGGGTGCCATCGGTACGCACTATAACGCGGTCTTTTTCGTCGCCATAGGCGCTGGATTTAAACCATACTGCACCATCTGCCGAGTAGATATGTCCACCAGTTTTAAGTTGTTCGCGTGCCGCTTCTACCATTCCGCTTTTGTGAAGTTCACTTTCGGGAAACCATTTGTCGTAGACAACACCATATTCCAAAAGAATGGACTTTTGTTGTGCGATATTTCGTTTAAGAGCTTCGGTTTTAAAAAGCAGAGTTTTTTCATTGTCGGGTTGGTTTTCGATCTCTGGAAAATCTGCTGCAATAGATTTCGCAAGATCTATTATGTATTCTCCTGCGTACCCTTCTTCGGGAATCGGGATTGTGATACCTTTACTTTCGGCATACCGAGAGAGGATCGAAAGACCCAAAAGTTCGATCTGGTTACCACAATCGTTGATATAAAATTCTTTATGGACTTCATGACCTATCCATTCGTTGAGGCGAGCCATGACATCGCCTATTGCTGCTGCCCGACCATTGACAACTACCATGGGCCCTGTTGGATTGGCGCTCACAAATTCAAAAAGCATTTTTTTGGGAAATGTTACTTGATTGCGACCAAAGTTGGATGGGTTAGTGACAACTTCGCGAAGGACATTGTCCAGATACCTTGTACTCATGCAAAAGTTTATGAAGCCACCTGTTATTGTTGAGAGTAGTTCTTTGTCAACAACAACATAGGTTTCGTCCCAGGCAAAGTGCTGCATAATGGTTATGGCAACTTCTTTTGGGGGTTTGCGCATGGTCTTTGCAAGAGAGAGAGCTACCGTGGTAGCAAAGTCGCCATAGGTTGCATTTTTTGGCTTTTCGAGAATGATCGATTCGATGCTTGCAGATTCACTGGGAAATGCAGCAGTCACCGCGGCATGCAAATTTTGTACGAGATAGGTGCGAATATCCATGGTTATTCCTTTTCTGGTCCCTTTGCAAGTCGTTCGTGCCAGAGTGATGTAAGATCGTAGCGATTGAGCGACTCGGTATCCATGATGTGAACGATGACATCGCCGTAATCGACGAGAAGCCATGTGGCACCTTCGTCTCCTTCACTTTGCCAAGGGGAAATCTTGTGATCTTTGAGAGTTCCAATAATGCCATCAAATATTGCACGGAGATGAACGCTGTTATCGGAACTTGCGATAACAAACCAATCGCAGGGGGCAATAATGCCGCGCACATCGATTGCTTCGATAGAATCTGCTTTTTTATCGGCTGCTGCAGAACAAATAAGATCTACAAGCTCTTTACCGCCAATAACAACTTTGTCTGACTTCATCGGGATTTCCTTTGATAATCTGCACCTAAAATAACCGTCACATCGAAACGATCGTCGGATGTACGAAAGAGAAAAACATTATCTGGATCAAGAGCCATGGCAACGCCAACCTGACGTGCTATCGACATATCCTGGGTTCGGGCAATGATCAGTGTAGACTGATAATTATAAAAGTCTGCATTGCCAATACCATCGTTTTTTACATCAAAACCCGATGCTCGCAATTCATCGGCTGCAATCCATGACATACCTGGCGTCCCGCATCCGTTAAGGATTTGTATTCTTCCAATAGAAGGTATTGCGCCTTGTGAAGAACTTGAAGCCTTAGACTTTTTTGGAACATCCGATCCTGACTTGTGGCCCAAAAACATTGCGGCACCTAAAAAGGCACATACGATTCCAAATATAATCAGGTTACGCATAATGGTGAACCAGATCCGGGCACATCCGCCAACTCATAGCCAAAAAAGAGGCTGCATCATGTGCCAAAGCGATCGTTGCGAGGCTGGTTTTGTACGCAGAGAATTTGTGGAATATGGGATGCAATTTCATCGGGTGTAAGCATTCCGTAGGTTAATATCATTACTTTGTCGCCTACCAGTCCAAGTCGAGCAGCTGGTCCATTGAGTTCTATTGCACCAGAGCCTTTGTCGCCTTTAATGACATAGGTTGTAAATCGTTCCCCATTGTTGACATTAAGAACATCTACCGCTTCGTTAGGGAGGATACCCGTTGCCACAAGATAGTCTTCATCAATGGTGATGCTTCCTTCGTAATCGAAGTGCGTTGCAGTGATTTGGACATCGCGAATTTTTGCAAAAAGAAATCGACGCAGCATACACTACTTTCCATCTGTTGGGGACGAGGGCGCGATAGAATCGAGAGTGGCTTTTGTACGTGGAGCCATATCGTCATTAGAGAGCCCATGGCATCTGTTTTTAATCCATTTTTTCTCTGAAATCTTGAGCCCAATCCAAGGTTTTTTAAAATATTCTGTGACTGAAATACCACATTCTACTAATTTTTGAACCGATTTAACGCTCAGAGCGGAGTCTTTAACCATTTCTTGTTCTGTGAGGGTAAGACCCATTTGATCGAATGCATTAGCTTCTCGTTGCATGGGTTGCGCGCTAGCACCCAAACACCATAGCACAAGAAAAAGGGCAGTACATGAGTATTTCATTGGTAATTCCGCATCAAAAAAGGATATATAATATACAATATGCCGATGAAATTTTGAGAATTGCCTGCTACTACCCCTGATTTTTCATGAGGGCTGGCATTCCTGTTGCATCGATCACATCGCGCCATAAAGATCGTTCTGGATCAACTCTATTGCGCTGAGATACCGCCATTTGTATGGGTATATGAACCAGATGGTCGTTGACCATACTTACGAGTGCTCCCGTTTTTCCAGCCATTGCAGCATGCACAGCACTTGCGGCCAAACGCGCACAATAGAGCGCATCAGCGGGATTAGCCTTTACACTGCGTAACATATAGCTTGGGTCGATGTATTTAAGGTTGAGTTCCATTTTTTCGGCTGCAAAATAATCTTTGATGGCATTGGAAAGAAATACGCCGATATCCCCTAATTTTTTATTGCCCGATGCATCGGTACCAGTGATGGCTGCGGGAATAAGCTCTTGTCCTGCACCCTCTGCAACCACAATAACCGCATGATTTCTGCTGATAAGGCGCTTTTTAAGACTTGCAAGCAGCCCTTTTTCTCCATGTAAATCGAAAGAAACCTCAGGTATTAAAACATAATTAACATCGTTAAGGGCCAGAGCAGTATGCGCAGCGATAAATCCCGATTCGCGTCCCATCACCTTAACAAGGCCAATACCATTAATTGCATCATGAGCTTCGACATGTGCTCCAGAAACTGCATTGACAGCTTCTGAAACTGCAGTATCAAAGCCAAACGATTTTTGTATAAAACTAAGGTCGTTATCAATTGTTTTTGGCACACCAATGACCGATAGTCGTAACCCTTGTTTTTGTGCTTCCTCGAAAATTTTGAGCGAGCCCCGTTGTGTACCATCTCCCCCAATAGTAAAGAGCATATTGATGTTCATACGCGCCATTGCATCTACGATTTCGGTTACACGCTCGCCACCCCCTCTGCTACTACCGAGTATTGATCCCCCGTGGTGATGAATATCTGAAACGATGTTTGGTTCGAGTTCCATTGCCGGGTAGCCGTATTCTGGCAAAAATCCCCGATAGCCGAAGCGAATCCCCGAAATGCGCTTTACACCATACCGATACCAGAGGCAATTCACAAGTTCGCGGATCACATCGTTAAGCCCTGGGCATAATCCACCGCAGGTAATGATTCCAGCATGCACCTTTGTTGGATCGAAGTAGATCTTTTCACGCGGGCCTGCTTTTTCCAGGAGTTGGTCGCGGGTGAAGGGCCCCATTGTTTCGCCTGGTTTTATTTCAGCGTTGTAAATGACAAGGTGGTCGTCGGTGACAAAGTTTGCTAAATAGTCCTCGGTTTGAACCGACATGTGCAGGGGAGAGGAAATTTTGCAGGGACCAAGAGTCTGAATTGTAAAATCGATGGGCGTGGAGTTTGTCATGGCGCTATCCTTTTGATGAAGCTACTCAATCGAGCATGCGCTGATGCGCATTTTTATTGGGTCAGAGAAATTATACATTATTTTCTTATAAGGTGGTCTGGAAAATATATTTTTGGTTTTCCTGTATAGCGCTTTTGTAATTATCCGATACTTCATGTTAGCAAAAAAGTGAGTAACTGTGAATAAACGACTCTATGGTATCGTTATGGTGTGTGCCGTGGGATTCTTTTCATGCGCGCATCAGATTGCCCCAGGCGGAGGGCCTCTTGATAAAACCCCGCCAGCATCCGTTTCATCTGTGCCTCCTCCGTATGCATTACAGTGTAAAGATATTAAAAAAATAAGCATCATCTTTTCGGAGTGGATCGATCCGGCTACCGCTCGAGGTGCTGTTTCTTTTTCACCCAAGCCCGTTGGTGGATTTGTGGTAGAGGTGTCTGCCAAAACCCTCATGATTACCCCGGCGTCGGCATTAAAACCAAATTATACCTATCATGTTGAAGTGGGTAGTGGGCTTAAAGATATTCATGGCGTGGCACTGGCAGGATCGTATCGGCTTGTTTTTTCTACCGGCGCCACGCTTGATAGCGGTAAAATAGCAGGATGCTTGGGATTAAAGACAATGTCGAGTCGCCAGCGATATCGCATTTCGCTTTTTTATGCAGATAGCGTATTCAAACCAGAATCGCTGTTTACTGCAACTCCCGATTATATCACCGAGACCGATAGTATGGGGGCATTTACATTTGAAAATATCCGCAAAGGTCAATATGCTCTTGTGGGCATTATGGGGAGCGCTTCTCTTAAAAACGCATCAAATGAAGGTGTTGCGCCATCAAGGGAGCTTGTTTCGTCTGATGGTAGCCACGACCCCGTCTTTCTTTTTCCCGTTTCGGCCGAGCACACAAAAGCACGGTGCACCGATTTTCGGCTTATCGATTCCCACCATGGTGTGGCCAGGCTTTCTCGCGCTCTTGGCCCGCAATGGCGCGATACGGTGCGTGCCGCCGACATTTCCATTACGGGACTTGATACAACGTCTCGTGCGCGTGCACGCGTTGTTCAAACAGAGCTTCTTTCTTCCAAGGATCGGTGGTTTATAACGTTTGATAGTGTGCTTACCCGCGGCTCGTATCGGATTATTATTAATCATCATGATACTACGTTGTTTACCCGTGCCGATACTATCCGATTTAATGGCGCACAAGGGGCAGACACCATACCCTCAACAATCCGGTATGTTGGACCAACGCGCAATGTACGTTTACTTGCGCAACTCACTTTTGTCTCCGATAAAATTTTGCACACTATGCCGCAAAAAATTACTGCAATCGACACTACAGGAGATTCTGTGGTGTGCATGCGCAAAAACCGGGGCAAATCGGATTCGCTTACCTTTGTGCCACAAAAACGGTTCCGCACCGATCGTACCTATACCGTCAAGCTGAATGCACAAGAATGTCTCGATGGAGCATCGCGTGCTGCGGATGCCGACAGCAATGGTATGGCTGCGGTTGTGGTGTTTAAAACGCTCGCTGCAACGGCATTGTGTAATAGCATGTCGGGAAGCGCACCCTGCCTCTCCCAATCGAACTATCGCACCTGGATTTTTACACCGCTGGGGTTTGCAGATCCCCTATATTGCAAAGATAGCGCCGCAACCTTTCGATTCGATTCTATTCCGGCAAGCAAGGGAACATTATCTTATTTCGAAGATTATGATGGCAATGGCATACCCACCACGGGAATGCTTTTCCCGTTTCTTGCTCCAGAGCCATTATTTACAACAAGGGATACCATTGAAGCTCGGGCTCGATGGGATGTAACAGGAGTTTTAATTCCGGAGTGTGCTACGTGTATACAAAAAAGTATGGCACCAGTCAAGAAACCGGTGCCGTAAAAGAGCAGAGAATGGGTTAGTATTCGACTTCGGTGAACCCTGTGTCTCGTTCTTCACGCCAGGGCGATAGTTGACGCGTACGACTAGGATGTTTAAGTTTAGCCAACGCTTTTGTTTCGATCTGACGAACACGTTCCCGCGAAATACGAAATGCTTCACCAATTTCTTTGAGCGTTTTGATACGGCCATCATCGAGTCCAAAACGCATGGTGAGGATTTCGCGTTCTTTGGGGGCTAAAGAATCGAGCACTTTACGAATCTGTTCTCGTAACCGCATAAGCGATATGCGTTGTGAGGGATCCTCAGCATTGGTATCTTCGATGTATTCCCCAACAGTAGAACCCCCGTTTGCACCAATTTCCATATCAAGAGATATCGGATCGAGTGAGTATTCTAGTGCCATGCGCACTTTGGCAATAGAGATTGACAACGCTTCGGAAATTTCTTCGTGAGAGGGATCGTAGCCGTGTTCGGTGACAAATTTTTTGCAAAACCTGATTATTTTGTTGACAAGATCTAGGGTATTAGCAGGGATGCGGATTGTTTTTGCTTTGTCGTTGATTGCGCGGGAAATTGCCTGCCGAATCCACCACGTTGCGTAGGTAGAAAATTTATACCCTTTGCGATAGTCGAAATTTTCGACGGCTTTTATAAGCCCCCGGTTACCTTCTTGAATAAGGTCGATAATTTCCATGCCGCGCAGAATATACTTTTTAGCAATTGACACAACAAGACGAACATTGGCTTCTATGATGGCACATTTTGCCTGATTGCGTTTTTCTTCCCAATCGGCAAATTCTGTGAGTTCGGCACTACGCCCTGCTTTGGCAAGGTCTGCTTTAAAATGCTCTAGAATGTGCGCAATTTGCTTTGTGTTAAGATTTAGGTCGCGGCAGAGTGTTACCGAATCTTCTTCGAGACCATGAATCTTGAGGGCAACTTCTTTAGCCTTGACACCGGTGAGTGCAGGCTTTTGAGGTTTTTGCAAGGTTGCAATGGCTGTTTGCTTGCGTTTGATGTTCGAGATGTTTTTGAGAAATGCAACGCGGAGTTCTTCAAAATTTATTTTGTCAAGTTGTTCTTCTTCGATTTGCAAAACATTAATGCAATCGATCTGATTATCGCGAAATTCGTCGCCAATGCGATACAAGCTTTCGAGCGCTGCCTGTGAGCGGAAGGCCATACCAAACAGTTTACTTTGAGCAGACTCCATGAGCATGGCGTATTCGCCTTCTTTTTCTCGGGAGAGCAGTGGCACACGGCCAACCGAGTTAAGATATACCCATGTAGGATCGGAGTAGCGCGGAACCCTACGCAGGGGAACGGGCTTTCGGGATTTCCGGTCGATTGGTAGCGGTTTTTGCGCGCTAATCAGATTATTAAGAGGAATATCATGGTCTTCGATGAGCCCGAGAACGTGGGAATGTTCTTCGGCGGTTCCAGCAAGTTGATCGATCTGCGACTCGGTAACAAAACCTTGCAAAGCAGCAAGTTTTTTAAGCCGAGATTCCATCTTGTCTTGTTCGACTGTCGTATCTTCGTCGTAGGCGCTCGTCATTGTTGGTCAAGCTCCTGAAAACGTGAAGAGAGTGATACAAGTTCCGCAACTAATGCGGCTGTATTGGTTGTTTCAAGCTTCATTCGGGAACGTAATAAACGTATCTGTTTTTTCAAGTGTTTTCGTTCTAGTTGCGTAATTGTATGCGTCAATTGCTTTGCTGGATCTGGGACAACAAACGGCGAAACCGATGCATACGAAAAAACCGCTGATATTCGGGGATCTGCGTTCCCCGTTGATTCTTTTGCCGCATCGACATTTTTATGATACGAATCGATTATAAAAGAAAATAATTTCGCGGAAAAACGATCGTTGAAAGATTCTGGAGAAACCCTAAGACAGGCTGAATCTATCAAGTCGGGAAATTCTATTAAAATTCTGCACAAATCGCCTTCGGGAGTTGCATAAAATTTTTGAGCGAAATCATCTTCAACTTCCGGGGCGTTTTCCGGTACGGATTCTACAAATCCTGCCCCATTTCTTATCTGAGAATACACTACATCTTCACGCAAATCAAGCTTTTCCGCAAGTTGTTTGATGTAGGCTCCGGCTACGACACTATCGGTAATTGCGCGCACAATAGGAGCGCAATGAGATATCACCGATGAGATTCCTTGAGGCGTTGAAGTGTCTAAATCGAGGCATGCTTTCTCAACAAGAAAGGTGAATGCAGGTTTCGCTGTTGCTGCAAGCGCTTTAAATGCATCGGCGCCAAGCTCGCGAATATAGGAGTCGGGGTCGTGGTTATTGGGCAGGGTGAGAGCTTTAAGAATGCAATTAAAGGGTGCAGCTACAAAAACAGCGCGTTCGATTGCATCCTGTCCTGCGCGGTCTCCATCGAAGAGGAGAACGATAGTCCGGGTAAATCGGGTTAAAATCTGGATGTGAGATGCAGTAAGGGCAGTTCCTGAAGTAGCAACCACGTTACAAATTCCTGCGGCGTACATGGTCAGATGATCCACGTAACCCTCTACTATATAAACAAATCCAGCGTCTTTTATGGCAGGTCGAGCTACATGCAATCCATAGAGCGTTCTGCTTTTGTGGTACAATGGAGTTTCAGGCGAGTTGAGGTATTTTGGCATCTGATCGCCCGTGAGAGATCTGCCTGCAAAGCCAATTGGTTTTCCGGTGATATCAAAGAGCGTAAACATGATTCGATTGCGAAATCGGTCGTAGGGTGGAGCGTCATCTGCTTTGCGAATTGCTAGTCCACACGTGACGAGTGCCTCGTCAGTAATGTTTTGGGTATGGGCGAATGGAACAAGGTTAGACCAACCCGACGGAGCAAATCCAAGCATAAATTCTTTGACCATAGAAGCGGTAATTCCACGCCCTTTAAAGTATTCGATTGCAATCGCATTGCCTCTAATCTGATCGTAAAAGAATTTTGCTGCAACTGCATGAATTCTCAGGAGTTCCGTTTTAGAAATCTGGATCGAATCGGTGTCTTGTGCGTGGGGTTCGGCATGGGTACTGGGGATTGCAACACCGGCTTCTTCTGCAAGCATGCGCAGAGCTTCTGGAAAAGAAAGCCCCTCTATTTCGGTAATAAAGGAGAATACATCGCCACCTTTGCCGCAGCCAAAGCAGTGAAAAAAGCCGCGCGATGGATTCACCGAGAACGAAGGAGACTTCTCTTTGTGAAAGGGGCAGAGTCCCTTGAGATTTGCACCTGCGGGTTTAAGGGCAACATAGCGCCCAACCACGGTGGCAATATCGATGCGGGCTCGTACTTCTTCTTTAAACTGATCGTCTATCATAAAGAGGGCGTGTATGCTTGCTGGATAAGGGTACAATCGAGCGCAACAAGTGCAGCCATCGATTCGACAATTGCCACTGCGCGCGGAACAACACACGGATCGTGCCTTCCCTTTGCAAGAAGCTCTACGGGGTTGCCGTTATAATCAACGCTTGTTTGTGCTTTACCTATGGTTGCTGTGGGCTTGAATGCAACACGAAAAATTACGGGTTCTCCATTGGTAATGCCACCCTGAACACCACCACTATTATTGGTTCGGGTTCCGAGTTTTCCATTGCGCATGACAAACGGATCGTTATGCGTAGATCCTCGGAGCGCTACGCCTTTAAAGCCAGAGCCTATTTCAAAGCCTTTTGTAGCAGGGATAGAAAGCATTGCCTGTGCAAGCCGTGCTTCGAATTTATCGAACACCGGATCCCCAAGGCCAAGGGGCAATCCTCGCATAACGCAGGTTATGATACCGCCCACAGAATCGCTTGCATCCCGTACTTCTGCAATAAGCTTCATCATGGAGGCGGAGGTTTGTTCGTGAGGACAGCGAATTATCGATGTGTCAACAATTGTTCGAGAAAGCGTTGTGAGATCCAGTGGGGGAGTGTCGATGTGACCAACCGAAGAGACATAGGCAACGATTTCTACACCATAGCGTGTTGACAAAATGGTGTCGGCAAGTGCTCCGGCTGCTACACGGCCAATAGTCTCGCGCGCACTAGAGCGTCCGCCACCGCTTGATGCCTTAATTCCATATTTTGCCTGGTAGGTAAAATCTGCATGTGAAGGGCGTGGCATATCTGCCATTTCTTCGTAGTCGCCGGGCCGTTGATCGAGGTTTGGAACCGTCATACAAATGGGCGTACCCAGCGTGATGCCCTTTTCAACGCCAGAAAGGATGGTAACCGTATCGCTTTCCTGACGGGGGGTTGCAAGATCAGATTGTCCTGGTCGGCGGCGCGTGAGTTGCTTTTGAATTATTTCTTCACTTATAGGAATTTTTGAGGGGCATCCGTCAACAACAACGCCAACAGCTTTGCAATGCGATTCTCCAAAGGTACTTATTCGAAATAATGTTCCGAAGCTACTACTCATAATGGTCTAAAACCTCTCGTACTATAGTTGGTATCGATTTATTATCGGTTTGTATAATGGTATCTGCCAGCCTTTGGTAAATAGGATCTCGTTGAGCATAATGCTCCTGAATTGCAGCAAAGTTAGATGATCCACCAATAGAAGCAGGCAATCCTTTATGGAGCATGCGATCTTGAATTGTTTCCGGGGAGGCAAAAAGGTACACCACAGGACCCAGTGCTTTAAGAATGGGTTGATTGACTTTTGTGAGCGGGGCACCACCGCCTGTTGCCAGAATGAAATTTTCTTGAGCTTCGAGACGGATGAGCGCCGTTGCTTCGAGCGTGGCAAACCCGCTAGCTCCCCTATCCCGATAAATTGCTCGGCAGGTTTTTTGTTGAGCATGTTCGTGACGATACAAAATTTCTATCTGTTCATCAAGATCGATGAATTGAAATGAAAGCTCTTCTGCAACCGCTTTGCCGATGGTACTTTTTCCGCTTGATGCAAATCCTATAAAAACTAAAGCATTATTCTTCATATGATACACGATCTAACTCATGGTAGAAATTACATAATAATTAAAATACGCAGCGGGGATTGGTGTTTCAAACTTGGCTGTGTATTATTTGTTCGGTGTTTAGCTGAAAATTGGGGGCAATGTCTGTAATGTATTGACAATAGTAGTTTATGGGTGTATATTATTAGATAATTAGATAGTTGTCTAAACATTAAATTATTATGAATAAACAAAATTCGCTTTTCGAAGCCCTGGCCGACCCAACACGACGCACGATTCTTAAACTCTTAAGAAGTGCGCCGTTAACTCCCGGAGAAATGATTAAGCATTTTTCTATCACAAAGCCATCGCTGTCGCATCATTTAGATATTCTTAAAAAGGCCGATGTTGTGGCTTCGGAGCGATGTGGTCAAAATATTGTATATACCTTAAATACCACGGTATTTGATGAGCTTGTGGCACTAGTTATGGATATTGCAAAACCACCTGTTCAAGGAGGATCAGATGTATCGCATTAAATGGCAGAAAGAATGGCTTGCTCTTGTGGTACTTGGGTTAGCCTTTGCTATTGGCACATTGGTATATCCTTTTATGCCAGCGCTGGTTCCCCTGCATTGGAACATTCGCGGCGAGATCGATGGCTTTATGCCAAAATCAATGGGGACAGTATTAATGATGCCTCTTATTGCCTTAGTAATTTACGTAATGCTACTAGTGTTGCCTTGTGTTGATCCTCAGCAGAATCGGTATGTGGAATTTGACAGTGCATACCGCGTTATTAGAAACTCGGTGCTCTTTTTCTTTGTGTTTATCGCGCTGTGCATTTATTCATTTGCATTATGGAAATGGCTTCCCGTTGGTAGAATTATTCCTGCAGGGGTAGGCGTAGTAGTTATATCTCTTGGGAATGTTATGGGAAAAATCCGACAAAATTTCTTTATAGGATTTAAATTGCCCTGGACACTTGCGAGTGAAGTTGTGTGGAACAAAACAAATCGCGTGGGTGGAAAACTCTTTGTAGTATCGGGAATTGCTGCCATACTTGGTGCATTTTTTCCTGCGATGTGGTCGTTTATTATCCTCATAAGCTCTGTACTCATTTCAACGCTTATTACCGTTTTGTATTCGTATACGCAATTTAAAAAAGAAAAGAAACCTGTGCACCATGCTTAAAAGAATCGATCAGATATTTTCTAATTTTGGGTTTGGCAGTCGTAAAGATGCATTAAAGGCAGTTCGCAGAGACCGTATTCGCATTGGTGACCGAATTGTTACGTCAACATCCGAAAAAGCAGAGCCAAGCGAGGTGTTTATCGATGATGCCCCCCTGGATCATCCCAATGGCATTTACATCGCGCTCAATAAACCAGCCGGCTGCGTATGCACGCATACCACAGCCGAGGGTCCTACAGTATATTCGCTTTTTCCTCCACAATGGCTCTATCGGACACCCTGCATAGAAACAATTGGCAGACTTGACAAAGACACAACGGGCATTGTTCTTTTAACCGATGAAATGGCACTTATTCATTCGCTGACGTCGCCAAAAGCTTGCGTTAGTAAAGAATATGTGGTAACGGTTGAGCAGCCCCTTAAAGAATCCGACATTGCGGTATTTGCTTCGGGAACCATTATGCTGCACAACGATGACAAACCATGTCTGCCTGCACTTCTCACGATTAACGATCCTCATACTGCCACAATTGTTATAACCGAAGGCAGATTTCATCAAGTCAAGAGGATGTTTGCGGTAGTTGGGTACATTGTAACATCGCTGCATCGGGTAAGGGTTGGAGCAGTTTTAATTGGAGATCTACAAGAGGGAACGTATCGGGATTGTGAACCGGAGCTTTTTAAGGGGTAATAGGCTCTTTGTGTCGTGCGGTAGAACACAAGTCTTATTTAACGGCAAAAAAAAGGCCAGTAGTTGAAAAACTACTGGCCTTTTTATATTCAACAAGCAATGCTAGCCTTATGCTAGTTCGGCATCGCCTTCAACAACAGCAGAATCTTCAGATTCGCTCTCATCAGATTGGTCTTTGTCTTTCTTTTCTTTCTTCTTTACTTCAGAAACAGGATGCGCAGCAACATAGTCCTGCCATGCAGCATCATTGTCTTTAAAGGATTCGGTAACACTCAGGACAATTTTGCGGCCTTCAAGATCGAATTCGATGACCGATGCAGGAACCTTATCGCCTACAGTATAAACCTGAGAAGGATGGGTAAGATCCTGTCCAAGCTGTCCAAGAGGAATAAAACCTTCTACATCGGTAGAAAGATTTACTACAATACCGCGATCGAGGATTCGCGCAACTTCGCATTCGGTTGCAACACCAACTGCAAACTGTTGTGCAAGATCAGACCAGGGGTCTTCGGTAAGCTGCTTGACACCAAGGGATATACGACGTTTTTCTTCGTCGACATTAAGAACCTTGACCTCGATAACGTCGTTCTTTTTGAGCAATTCGCCGGGATGGTTGATCTTTTTGGTCCATGACATATCGGAGATATGAACAAGGCCATCAACACCAACTTTAAGCTCAACAAACGCGCCAAAGGCAGCGATATTGCGAACTTTGCCCTTAACAATGCTACCGCGAGGAAATTCATCGCGAACATTCTGCCAAGGATCGGGTTCGAGTTGTTTGAAGCCCAGAGAAATCTTCTGGTTTTCTTTGTCGACATTAAGGATAACTGCTTCAACGATGTCGCCAATACCAACAAGCTTCGAAGGATGCTTGATATGTTCGGTCCATGACATTTCGGAAATGTGGATAAGACCTTCGATCCCACGTTCGAGCTCCATGAAGGCGCCATAGTCGGTAATCGAAACAATTTTTCCACGAACTCGTGCACCAGAAGGAAACTTATCCTCGATGCCTTTCCAAGGATGTTCGGAGAGCTGTTTGAGACCAAGAGAAATACGCTCTTTGTTTTCGTTAAAGTCGAGAACCTTAACTTTAAGCTTATCGCCAAGCGCAACGATTTCGGAAGGATGATTAACACGGCCCCACGACATATCGGTGATATGTAGAAGACCATCAACACCACCAAGGTCGATAAAGGCACCAAAGTCGGTAATATTTTTGACGGTACCTTCGCGAACTTGACCTTTTTCGAGTTCGGCAAGAATCTTCTCACGAAGTGCCTGACGAGTTTCTTCGAGCAGAACGCGGCGCGATACAACGATATTACGACGAGCCTTGTTTACCTTAATAATACGGAACTGGAACGTCTGGTTAAGGAGCGCATCCATATCGGGGATCTGACGAAGATCGATCTGGCTACCAGGCAAGAATGCATCGATACCAAAAAGATCGACAACCACACCACCCTTGATACGACGGAGCACGGTACCTTCAACAATTTCCTGATTTTCGTAAATCTGGAAAATTTTGTCCCAAACTTTAAGGAAGTCTGCGCGTGATTTTGAAAGGATAATTTGTCCTTCGGCATCTTCTGCAGATTCCAGGAAAACATCAATTTCGTCGCCGGCCTTAAAGTTTTCGATACCTTTAAACTCATGACGAGGTATTACACCTTCGGACTTAAAATTAACGTCAACAATAACTTCTTTATCGTTAATACGAAGAATGCGACCCTTTACAACTTTTCCATCAGCAACAGATGCCAATGAATCGCCATATTCTTCGAGAATTTTTTCTGCTTCGCCAAAGCTATAATAGCTTTCTTCGAATTCGGAAAGATCTACTTGATTGCCAGCTGCATCGAGACCAAAAAGTTTTTCGAGATCGGTTTGGGGTGACATGGAGACAGACTCCCTTATACAATAAAGTGGTTGAGGTGTAAACGAACAATACCAACCGAGGCATTGCTCAAAACAATTATCAAACGCAAAATATAAATCTTCAAGCTCTTTAAAAGCAATCGAACGCTTAATTTTAAAGCTTGTGGTGTGCTCGCGCCATGGTGATGATTGCTTCTACCTGTTCATCAAAAGAAAGGTTGGTTGTATCGAAGAGGGTAACACCTTCTGCTTGGTAGAGCGGGCTGTTTTCACGCGATGAATCTTTATGGTCACGTACTTCTATTTCGTCGATAAGCTCCGAAAGGGTTTTATGAACACCCATTTTTTGAAAGTCGATGAGACGACGCTCTGCTCGTTTTGCAACGGAGGCAGTCATAAAAAGGCGAATGTCTGCTTGAGGAAAAACAACCGTTGTAACATCGCGCCCTTCGGAAATAAGAGAACTGTTTGCTCCTATTTGTTGCTGTTGGGCAACCAGAGCCTCACGCACGATCGTAGGTTTGCAATAATCAGAAACATTTTTAGTTACTGAGTCGGAACGGATGGCGCTGGAAACATCTTCTCCGTCTAAAAGGGTTCGAATATCGGGCAATGTTCCAGAAAAATTAATGGTAGTATCGGCCATCATATCAGCGAGTGCGGGGGTGTCATCGAAATGAATCCCAAGTCTTAAGCATTTAAGCGTGACTGCACGGTACATTGCACCCGTATCCAGATGCAAAATACCAAGCCGCTGGGCCACCGTTTTGGCAGTGGAGCTTTTTCCCGAACCTGCTGGGCCATCAATTGCAATTATCATACATGCCCCTAAAGTTTAAGCCATACAAAGAAGATTTCAAAATACTTCTGGTGAATTGCGGATTCAATATATTTTATAGCTCTATTATACCGATACCTTCCTTAATGCTAGGAATTCCCATGAAACAAAAAAGCTCTTTTTCCTGTATTCGCCACGTGCGCGTTAGTGCTTTGATAGTAGCCCTTTGTGCTTTGGCAGCAGGGGCAAAGTCTCAAAAAATGGTGATGCATTTTTTTGGTTCTCCAACCTGCGGAGAATGTCTTGAAATAAAGGAAACTCTTTTAAAGCCTTTAGCAAATGAACACGCTGACAAAATAGAATTGCGTATCTATGATATCGAAAGTGACACGGGTCTTACCAATGCAATACAATTCGAAAAGATGTATGGTGTCAAGAAAACATTGGCTCAGGAACTGTTTTTTGCAGATACATTTTTAACAGGTTTCGCCGATATCATGCGCGTAGGCAAACCTCTTTTACTCGATCGCATGAATAACCCCACAACCTGGGATGCAGTTACCGGAAACCCTGGGGCCAGAGCTCCAAAGAATGTGGAAAAAAAGGATGCTCTGCGACAGCGAATGTCCCAATTTACCTTTTTGGCAATAACCTTGGCAGGAATTGCAGATGGTATCAATCCGTGTGCAATCGCCACTATGATTTTTCTTATATCCTTCCTCACGGTTCAAAAACGTAAACGCATCGAAATTCTTGTGGTTGGTATGTCGTTTACCTTCTCGGTATTTGTCACGTACCTGCTTTTGGGTGTTGGTGCCTTTGAGGCCCTAACGTTTCTACAAAAATATCTGTGGATTTCTAAGGCAATTAAATGGAGCGCGGTTGTTTTTGCAGGGGTCGTGGCGCTCTATTGTTTTTATGATGCCATAATTTTCAGTCGAACCAAAAATGTCAAGGAAATGAAAAATCAGCTTTCTCCGGCAATTAAAAAACGCATTCATAAAGTGATAAGCGGAAATCTTACCAGTCGATCGCTGGTGCTTGGGTCGCTTGTTACGGGTTTTTTGGTAACGCTTTTAGAGGCTGTGTGTACCGGTCAAGTGTATTTGCCCACGATCATTCTCATGACTCGCGAGCATGGTTTGAAACTACAAGGTTGGCTCTATCTGCTGTTTTACAATTTCCTCTTTGTATTACCGCTGCTTTTGGTTATGATTGGGGCATATTTTGGGCTAACCTGGGAGCGCTTATCTAAGGTGACGCAAAAGCATCTGACAACTCTCAAAATTGTCCTTGGTATTGTTCTCACTGCTTTGGCCCTGTATCTTGCTTTGTCGCAATAATACATTTACACCTAAGGAGAGATAGATGGCAGATTCGGTAGGGAAAGCATCCAACATCAAGAAAGCAGAAGCGAGAGTTTCTTCTTCTAAGAAACACCCATTCTGGAAAACTCTCTTTGCATATGCACGTCCATTCCGCGCAAAATTAATTGTTGCTTCTCTGTTCTCATTCATTGTTGGCGGAGCTGTAGCTTTGCAGCCTATGGTTATCAAGTTTATTGTTGACGAAGGAATAAATAGGCCCCATGCCGATGCCGCGCTTAAATTTAAATGGACACTTATTTATATCGGCATTTTCACGCTCTTAAGCGGCGTGCGCATTGGATTATGGTCGATAGGATATCGGGGGCTTGTGGTAGCGGTTGAAGGATTTCTCTTTGGAATCAGGTCTCAGTTTTTTCGCCATATCCAGGGACTCTGCTTCCGGTTTCATGATGAAGTTTCGAGTGGGGAACTTTACAATTACATTATGGGATCCCCCATACAGTCTATTAAAAATTTTCTTCAGCAGCTTACCTTATATCTTCCTTTTCAGATTGTCTCGTGGGCTGTGGGATTTACAACGCTCATGTGGTTCGACTGGAAAATGACACTGCTTATTTTATTTGTGGCAGGTATTATTATCCTTATAAATCGTAATTCCTATAAACGAATCAAAGTGCTTACCGCCACTTTTATGGAGCAGGAATCTTCGGTTAGTAAATATGTGGCCGACATGTTGCGGGGATGCCGCGAAATTAAAATTCATGCAATCGGCGATCGCGTCTCCGATACCTTTGATACGCAAATAGATCGCATTCGATTTGGTTCTACAAACCTTTCGGTTCAGCAACAACTCGAATATATCAAGCCTGAGGGTATTCAGTATCTTGGAACTGCGGTGATCTACGCGTATGGTGCGTATTCCTGCATTTATGGTCATATGACGGTTGGGGAATTGTTTGCATTCATCAGCAGTATGGGGCTTCTTATGGGTCCTGTAATGATGCTCTTCCAGATGAATTTGACAAAAGCTAATGCTGAGGCTGGCCTGGAACGCATTATGCGCATCCTTGATACCGAAACTACCGTCACTGAGCCAGCTCTCGCAGATCGGCTCATGGTGACTGATAAAGAACCGGATCATGAAGCGGCAAAAGTACCGGCAATCCAGTTTGTCGATATTTCGTTTGGGTATAAAGATACTGTGGTACTGTCTCATGTCAATTGTACAATTTCCAGGGGTACAACGGTGGCGCTTGTGGGCCCCAGCGGCTCGGGTAAGTCTACTTTTATTAGGCTTCTTTTGCGACTCTATGAAGTACAACAGGGAACTATTTTTTTTAATGGGCTCGATATTACCCGGTATTCGCAGCAAAGCTTGCGGAGTCATTTTGGAGTAGTATCGCAGGATGTCTTTTTGTTTCAAACCACCATTGCAGAAAATGTGCGTGTGGCTCGTCCGGATGCTTCCGCACTGGAAGTTCAGGCTGCAATGGACAAAGCATTTGTCAGCGAATTTGTAGCGAGTTTACCGCAAGGAGGCGATACTCCTGTTGGCGAAAATGGATATACCCTCTCTGGAGGGCAAAAGCAACGGATTGCTATTGCACGGGCAATTTTGGGAAATCCTCCGTTTTATATTTTCGATGAAGCAACCAGCGCCCTAGACAATCAATCTGAACGGCGCATTCAGGATGCTCTAAACGAACTTAAAAAGAGTCACACGGTTATCATAATAGCGCATAGGTTATCGACCATTAAGCATGCAGATACCATTTTTGTTTTTGACAAAGGGTCACTGGTGCAGCGTGGAACCTATAGCGAACTTGCTTCACAAGTCGGATTATTTGAAACGCTTTTAAAAAGCGCAGAATAGGGGATTGTATGGGATTATCGGCAGGTATCGTAGGGTTACCAAACGTTGGCAAATCAACCATTTTTAATGCGGTATCGTCGGGTAAAGCTGCAGCGGAAAACTATCCGTTTTGCACCATCGAGCCCAATCATGGTGTTGTAGCAGTGCCCGATGCACGCCTCGACGAAATAACGCGGCTTATTCCAACACAAAAGGTTATTCCGGCATTTTTGGATATCACCGACATCGCGGGGCTTGTTAAGGGTGCATCCAAAGGAGAAGGATTAGGAAATCAGTTTTTGGGGCATATAAAAAATGTCGATGCTATTGTCCATGTTGTCAGGTGTTTTGATAACCCGGATATTGTGCACGTAGAAGGGTCTATCGATCCGCTGCGCGATATTGGCATTATTGAGACCGAACTCATGTATACCGATTTCGATACAGTTACCCGTGCGCTCGAGCGCGCTGTCAAGGCTGCTAAAACAGGCGACAAAGACGCCAAGACAAAACTTGGTTCCTTAGAGGCTGCACATGCCGCACTCTCGGCTGGTTCACCTGTTAGGCTTATAGATCCTGAGCTTGCCGACCCAGCACATTTACGAGAACTCTTTTTGCTGTCTGCAAAGCCTGTGCTCTTTGTGGCCAATGTCGATGAAGGTGGCCTTACTCACGATAACAAGTATGTAACTGCCTTGCGTGAATTTGCCACAAGCCGCAACGATAGTGTGGTTGTTTTGTGCGGTAAAGTTGAATCAGAAATTGCCCAGCTCGATGTAACCGAGAGAAAAGAATTTTTAGAGAGCTTGGGGCTTACCGAATCGGGTCTTGATCGGCTTGCAACGCGTGTGTACGATGTTTTGGGACTTGCAACGTTTTTTACCGCCGGCGCCGACGAAAATCGAGCCTGGACCATAAAAAAAGGCTTTACTGCTGCAAAGGCTGCCGGAACCATTCATACCGACTTCGAAAAGGGTTTTATTAAGGCAGAAGTGTATACGCTTACCGATTTGAAAACGTATAAAACAGAAGTCGCAATCCGTAATGCCGGAAAAACGCGCCAAGAAGGTCGTGAATATGTTGTTGTTGATGGGGATATAATGTTTTTTAAGTTTAATGTGTAAAGTAGGATGATCGTGGTAAAACTGTATCGCACTATCTATCGGTGGATTATCTGGAATTTGGTTTCCCGTACGTTTGTAGCGGTCATGCTATGGCCAAAATTCCGCTTTAAAAAAACTGCCGATAGTCAAAAACTTCCCAAGCCACCCTTTATTGTTGTAGCAAATCATGGAACATTTTTTGATCCATGGCTTGTGGGTGGCTATAGCAGATATCCGTTTGCCATTATGTGCAACGACGATGCCTTTACTAGTGGCGGTTTTTCGAAGTGGTATTTAACAAGCATTGGGGCTTTCCCCAAGAAAAAGGGGGCATCCGATTTTAAAGCCATGAAGCGAACGTTGCTAGAATTACACAAAGGATACCCTGTTTGCATTTTTCCCGAAGGTCAAACAACATGGGAGGGACCTACCCAGCTCATGTATAAAGGTATCGAAAAAATCATCAAAAAATCGGGCGTGCCCCTTGTAATGGTGAGAATACGCGGAAATTTTCTTTGTAAACCATGGTGGGCTCACACGCAAAGGCGGGGTGGTGTTCGATTGACTTTTAGTGTAATGAAGCCTCATGAGCTTGCACAAATGTCGGATGATCAGTTGTTTGTCCATATGCGAGAAACCCTCACCCACAACGATATAACCGATCCTGTGGTTCGTGCGATTCCTTTTTCTGGCAAAGATATGGCTTTAGGAATAGAGCGGTGTGCCTGGGAGTGCATGTATTGCGGGGCATACGATATGCTCGAGACAATTGGGAATACTATTTCCTGCATTAGTTGTGGTAAAAGTATTTCTCTGGATGCCTATTGCCATTTGTTTACCGCAGGTGGTACGAAAGCTGTGTACGAAAATCTTTCTGCATGGATGGCAGCGAGCAGAAACCATGTTCTAGAAAAAATAGCAGGTGCAGAATCACATACACTTTTGTGCTCATCGGAAAAAGTTTTATTACAGACACCTTGTGGCCAGGGGATATTTGCCGATGCCGGTTATGGAACGCTTCAATTGACTAAAGAATCACTCATGTTTGACGATGGCATAAGCAAGCGCGAGATTCGCGTTGCAGAAATTCGCCATAGCGTAATTCAGAAAAAAGATATCGTCGAAATCGAGAGCACGCACGGAACCCTCAGATATCTATTCTCACATCAAAGTCCGCTTAAATGGGTATATTTTATCAGGTATCTTGGCGGGTACGAAACATTCGAAAAACAAGGGTTTATTGGCTAAAGAATTGTTTTTGCCGCGTGTCGCGCAACACTTGCAACGCAAGCCCTTGACAAGTATTATTATCTGCCACGTTGCAGCCGCTCTGCCAGAAATGTTGGTAATCCGCACGAAATAATTTTTTGCTGCGTAAGGGTATAGTCGTAGCTTACTCTTACAATTTGGATTGTTTGCGCATCGGAATCGTAGATTGCGTATGCAGATCGAGGATCAAAATCGCGGGGTTGTCCAACGCTTCCTACATTTACTAAATAAAAAAATGCATTCTCGAGATTTATAATTGTATCGCCATGGGCAATGATTTTGTCGCCGTCTTGATAAATGATAGCAGGCCAATGCGTGTGGCCAATAAAATTAAGTCGGTAAATGATATGATGAAATGCGTTGTATACTTCGCTCTCCGAATCGGGAAATACGTAGCTCCAGTCGTCTTGGTCGGCGGGGGAGCTGTGGGCGCAGAAAATTTCTCCAATGCTAATGCGCAGCGGAAGTCTCGAAAGAAAATCGAGGGCATCTTCGGTTAAATGTTTTTTTGTCCATTCCATTGCGGTGAGTGCATAGTAGGTAAATGTTCTTATGTCAACTTTGCCAATTGCAGCATAATCGTGATTGCCCGCAATGCAGTGGGACGTATGCGTGCGTACGAGGTCGATACATGCTTGCGGATCGGGATAATATCCCACTATGTCGCCAAGGCACAGGATAGAATCGATGTTTTTAGATTCGATATCGCGCAGGACTGCAGTAAGTGCTTCGATGTTTCCGTGGATATCAGAGATGAAAGCCTGACGCATGTTTGGTTCCCAGTGGTTGCATGTCTGTGTACTCTACCAATCTTAAATTATATTATTTATATTATGCCACAACAATTAGATTCGTCAGATCTTTTGCCCACTGCACCTGTCGACCCCATTCAAAGCTACCGCGCAAAAGTAGCCCAGCTTAAATCTCGCCTGTTACCAGCAAAGTCTGTGCTTATTGTTGCTCACGATTATCCCGATCCCGATTGCATAGCCGCGGCCTATGGCACCATGGAACTTATGCGACATTGGGGCGTGGAGAATGCTGTGATTACCTTTGGAGGATTTGTTGGACGCGCGCAAAACAGGGCTATGATCCGTTTTTTAAATATCGAGAGTGTGCCATTTCCCCTCATTGAGCCTACCGATTTCGATCGAATAATCATGGTCGATTGTTTCCCAGGCAGGGGCAATGTTTCTATGAATGAGGACATTGAGGTAGATGCAGTGCTCGATCATCATCTTGATTCGGCTCCCATCGATGCTCCTTTCTTTTCAGATATTCGCAAAGACCTTGGTGCCACATCCACGCTTGTTACGCGCTACCTTATAGAATCTGGCGTGCCAATATCTCCGCGCTTGGCAACAGCGCTCTTTTATGGCATTAAAACCGATACCAGAGATTTAGGCCGTGACCATCTTACCGAAGATCTCGAATCGTACCGCATGCTCTTTAATCTCATGGATTATAAATTGCTCTCTGCAATAGAAAACCCCGATCGTGATATAGAATTTTTTCGACTTCTCCATAGCGCTGCAGAATCAGTAATCTGCTACGATACTATTGGGTATATTCACCTAGGAACTATCTCTTCTCCCGATTATGTTGCAGAAATGGCCGACTTTTTTCATAGGCTCGATCGTATTGAATACATGATCTGTTCTGCAAAGTTTAAAAAATCTATCTACTACTCTATACGTACTAAACAAGAGTTTACCGCAGGGCCGTCTGCAGAACAAATCGGGCGTATGCTTGGTGGAAGCGGTGGCGGCCACGGAAAAATTGGCGCAGGCCGTATTCCCTTAAATGCCCAAACTGCCGAAGAAGGGCTCGATAGTTTTATTGCCGCGTTTAAAGAAATTTTGTCGATTGGCGATATTGAACCAGAACATATTCTTACTCGATAAAGAGGAGTTTTTTATGTGGGATTATTCCGATAAAGTACGAGATCATTATATTAACCCTCGCAATGTAGGTGAAATAGATAAACCCGATGGCATTGGTGAAGTAGGCAATATCACCTGCGGCGATGCTCTGCGGTTTACTTTTAAGCTCGATGCTTCAAAAAAAGTTATACAAGATGCTAAATTTAAAACATTTGGCTGCGGCAGTGCAATTGCGGCTGCATCTATGCTTACCGAGCTTGTTATTGGAAAAACACTCGCCGAAGCTGCTGCCATAACAAACAAAGACATAGCCGATGCTTTGGGTGGTTTACCTAAAGAAAAAATGCATTGTTCAGTTATGGGGCAAGAGGCTTTGGAGGCATCGCTTAATTATTACAAAACAGGCGGTGTCTCAACCGCTCCCGTCGAGAAAAAAGAGGGTACTGTTGTGTGTACCTGTTTTGGCATTACCGATTTAGAAATCGAAAAAGCAATTCGCGAAAATAATCTTACAACCGTCGACGATGTGACTCACTTTACAAAAGCTGGTGGCGGATGCGGTGGTTGTGTCCCCGAAATCGAAAGCATTCTTGCCAAAGTACTTGGCGCGGGAGGTGAGCCTGCCCTCGGAAAAATCGAACGTCTTACGTTTATCCAAAAGGTTGATAAAATAAGAACCGTTATCGAAACAAAAATAAATCCACTTCTTGCAACCGATGGTGGCGCATGCGAGCTTTTAGATCTTGAAGGCAATACTGCAATTATAAAGTTTGTTGGTCATTGTGCCGGATGCGCATTGTCGGGAAAAACGCTCATGACCGTTGTAGAAAAGCAGTTGCAGGATCATGTTTCGGTTGATATATCGGTACGGGAAGGTTGATTTTTCTGATGTCTGAGTTTAGTTCATTACTAGTATAGTGTAAATAATATGAGGTGGTGTTTTTAGCACGAGGGGCTTTCTGGATAGTAATCCTGAAAGCCCCTTTTTTATGCAGATTATCAGGTGCATCGGTTAATCGAGAAGCCCGTAATCGCGGCGCCAGGTGGAATGGGAGGTTGAATTACTAAAGAAATCCAGATCGGAAAAAAATTGAAATTCCACATCTCCCCCCCCCCCTCCTAATACTGCCATAAACCAAGCTAAAGAGTATACCCCACCGTTAAACATATTTAATGTGGGAGCAATGCTGTCAAACCACACCGTATCTGGATATTCGCCCATTTTCTTTACTTCTACATTACCTAGATCGCTAACCAGAGAGTCATTGATAAAAAGCCAGCAATATGATGAAGACATTTCGGGAACATAAAATGCATTCTCACCAGCATGATACGTAAAGAAGGTATGGATTTCCATTGCCCATGCATTGTTGTCGCTTGAAGGAGTTTTCTCCGACCCAAAATGGCCTTTCCTTGTACATCTACTGGGTCCGGGAGAACACGCATGATCTACTTGGTAGTTCAAATGGGGTTTCTCGCCGTACCAGCCTCTATTCTTTAATGGATTGATGCTTAATGGTTCGAAGCCATATGCAGTTGCTTTCCCGCCTGGAAATGGCATATTGTTAACCATTACAGTTAGGGTTGTTAATTTTACACTATCGTAAACAATCATGTTTGCCATGATATCATTTGAAAAATAAGGATTCGATTTCCATGCCTTGGGGCCTGCATCGTATGTTAACTCTGTACCATCCGTTTTTTTCCATCGCCATTTACTTTTGTTGGTAGAATCTTGCACCATGTGATAAGTTGTGTCTGGACCATTGTTGCCGCTCACCATGAACCATTCATTGAGCCGATTTATGCACCCTAACTTTTCATAACTAATTCTGTCGCAAGAACGCTCGGGGTCATTTGTTCCATCAGTCCATCCCTTCGGTCCGGTCCAATTTGCCTCCCACCGTGGGACTCTGCAATCAGATGAAACCGATTGATCTCTTTGAAGCAATGGTTTGCCGTTTGTGCCTAATTTTTTTTGCGTAACTCCCATTTTTACGGCTTCAATGTTGCAATTTTGGAAATTAGGATTCGTTCCGTCACAATGATAATCATATATAATATAATGTAAATATCCCTCGGAAGGTCGTACCGGTGACGTTACATTAAGTGCAAAATGCTGCTTAAGTGGCATCGAATAGGTTAATTTTCCATCTGAATCATATTTTCTCGCATTTACAAGAAGATCATACCCTCCATCGCGCGATTGATCTATCGAATATGAAACAGTATCCCCCGGCCCTACCGCATATTTCCCTTTACCGGCACCACATTCCAAACTGTCAAAATCGGCTGTAATCGCGCTACCATTGCCTGAGCTCATTGCAATTCCTGCAAAAACAGTATTCTGCATTGCAATGGTTTGACCATATATCGGAGATCCCCAATCTTTTCCATCTGCAGAAATATACGCAGAAAAGGTATTTCCAAGCCTACGTAGCCGCAGCCAGCACGGGGCTATTGCATTTTTGGAACCAAAGATTTTTGCATTGTCCGAAGCAACTTTACGCGATTGATACTGTACTTTGCTATCAGTAAGGCCTACAAATGCATATTGAGCATCTGCTGCTTTCCCATTGCGAATCATGAGCCCGATGCGCTGGTTGGTTTGGGGATTAGAAATCTGTTTGACTTTGACTTTGAGATCGCATGGCCCGGTTATTTGAGTAAACGCTAAAAGGAAATTGTCGCTTGATTTATTCTCTAAGCTATTTCCTTTTGCGGCTATTTGATCGGAATATTGACCTGTATGAGAATTTGTGTATGAGAAAGTAGGGCTCCCAATTGCTACCGCTGAGTCCAGTCCCTGCATGAGAAGATATTTCGAAAAATTCCCATCTATCAGATCTTGCACGGTCATGGATACAACGCCATCTGCCGAGTAGAATGTTTTGGCGCGTGTTACGATATTCTTTTGGGCTGTTAAATTGCGTGATGTTGTGACAAGACCTGCAACAAGCAGTCCTCCTACAAGGAGGGATCCGATCATAGCCGAAAGGAGAACATAACCGTCTTTTTGAGCAAACACGTTTTTAATTTTCATAGGGTGCCTCTTTTCTTTATAGACACAGTTTCATTATCTGTTACGAAGTAAGATTTTTTTTGAGCTTGTTAACCTACGGAATCCATCACCGGGTACGCCTTTTTCTTTGATAGCTGCAATGACGGTAACCGAAAGGCTGCATGATTGCATGACTGCCCAATTAGTAGTGGAAGCATTCGCAGCATCTCTAAAATCAACATAGAATGCGTCAACATTATTCGCGTAAATTAAGTCGGTGCTATTGAGTTTTTTGTGAATTGTTTTGGTCCCCGCATCAAATGAGTAGGTAACGGTATCGTCTAGATATAAAACAGTCCCCGCAGGGAATTTTGTTTTTGCAGATAGTTTCAGTGAATCCTTTGCGGTGTCCAGGGCCAGCGGAACTAAGTAGCTAATAGATGAATCCGCCCACCGAATAGTTATTGTAGGCAATGGGGATGCAAGAAATGCATCTGCCCTGTCAACCCCAATTTGTTTGGTTGTCGAGGTTGAGCAGGCAGAGGCAAACATTTGGTATCCGCCCGTTATATTGGCAACAAGGCGAATGTTGGAGGTAGAAATAGGAGTAATAGAGATAATGTTAGAAGGTAGATCTGCGCCAGCTTGCATAAGATCATCGCCTATACGATCGATAAGTGCATTGGCCTGGGCATTCATACCAATAGTGTTTTCTGTTTTAGAAAAAGACCGAGCAGATGAAATCATAAGTGTTGCAATGCCAGAAAACACAATAAAAGCACTTACTATTGCGACAAGTAGTTCTACGAGTGTTAGTCCATTGTTTTGGCGTGCGCAAAGCATGGTGGTTCCTTGTATTAGAAATCTTTAGTAATGAATGTTTGAATACGAATAGTATCTTTTGATTGAGGCCATGTTGCTGCAACGATATAGGTTCGAACATTTGTTAATAGAACGCCTTTAATATCATATGCCGATTTAACTGTGTCGTTTAATGTAATTCCCGAGATTGTTTGAGAGGTGGTTGTATTTGCATCGGGAAGAACTTTCGTGGCCCTGATCCCGATTCGCTTATCTTCTATCTGCTGCTCAATAAGCCGTATGGCCTGGGATGTTTTATTCCCTTTGCTCAAGATTCCAATGCGCTGTTTATCGGCCCAGAGAACCATGGTAACAATTATGCCTACAATTGCCATGGAAATTAGCACTTCCATAAGTGTAAAGCCCTGGGTGTTTTTGGTAATCTGTTTTTTTCTCATGGTGCTACCGTGACCTCTCCGGATTCTTTACTGATAGTGATTGTTTTAAGCGTTGTACCACTTGGAAGTTTTATTTGAAATGATCCGCCAAGTTTTGCAGATCCATCGCCTCTAAAGATTATGCAATTATTTGTAATGCCAGAAATAGTTCCAAAAAGCAGCGTTGGTGGCAACGCAATAAAAGCCTGATAAATTCTATCGGTGTTAGCAGTATAATTATTATCGGCGTTGTCGTCGTAAAAGAGGATAATCCCTTTTTTTGTGGTTTCGAGAAAAACTCCACAATGTATTGCTGGATTTGCCATGGCTCGTGTTCGTGCAACATACAGGGAACTTCGCACGATAGAAACTGCAGCTTTAAGACGCGAATTATTAAGCATCCCTGCCACCGAAACTTGGCCAACAACAGCCATTATGCCCACGATTGCAATAACAATCATAAGCTCCATGAGAGTTACACCGGCAATGCTGCGAAACTTAGAAATTGGGGAGTATGAGTTCATGGTGAAAAGCCTGCGAAAATTATTTTTGTACACGGTATACTTTCCTTATACTATATAATTATACCGCTTTGCGTAGATTATTACAATCAATTAGAAAAAATTAATTTGCGCGAAAAGGGCTGCTGCAGCGTGCGCAAGGTATTTTTCGAAAAGAACTACGGCGGTTATTTTTTTAATTTTTTTTGCAGGATCTAGTTTGCTATGGCGATTAAGGAAAGCATACATCCGTTTGAAGCTCTCACGTCGTTACAGGGAGTTGCGGATATTGTTTATTTCAAGGAGATCGATTCGACAAATACCTATGCGAAAAAATCGAAAATAACGCCTGTGACCGGTGTTGTTGTGATTGTTGCAAAAAGTCAATCTGCAGGACGCGGCCAGCGCTCTAACACGTTTTATTCTTCAGCTGTTGGGGGGCTTTGGGTTAGTTTTGTTATACGGCTTGATAGCATCGAGAATCACTTTGTTGTCAATCGGGCGTTGTCACTGTCTATTGCCTCGGTTTTGAAAAGCCATATGCCATTAGCGCAGGTTTCTATAAAATGGCCCAACGATATTTATTGCGGATCAAAAAAAATATGCGGCATATTGTTAGAATCGGTATCGATTGATCCCCCTGTGATTGTTGCAGGGTTTGGGTGCAATGTCAATAATGGAGGATCATCGTTTCCCAAAGATTTACAGACTATTGTAACATCGATGGTTGACGAAACTAGTGTTGAATTTGATGTGCCGACGCTTTTATCGGAAATCCTGCAAGATTTTATCAGGATACGTGATGATGACCAAGTTCAAGTGCATAGCCGCTATAAGAGCCTGCTTTACGGAATGTCTCGTGAGATTGAGATTAATGACTTACAAGGCGTATTTGATGGGGTAGAGGCTGATGGCCGGTTGAGGTTGATGCAAGGTGAAAACGTGCACTTGATTTCATCGGGATCGATGCGGTTTACGGGATCTGCTGCTTAAAAGTTGTCAAATAGAGATATGTGCTATGAAACAAAATGTATTAGCGATTAATAGTGGCAATACTCATACCGATATTGGCATTGTCGATTGCGATCAGCGTATAGCACGTGTACAGCAAAAAATTGCAACCTGCGATCTTGCTCTACTGCTTGACAAGTATCTCGATCAGTTAGCGTTGAAGGGCCCTCTTCCCGTGCACGCTTCTCTTGCTTCGGTGGTACCGGAAAATAATGAGTTTGTGTGCAGGGTTCTTGATAGTAGGGGAATAAAGATAACTCTTGTGCAGGGAGATTTATCTCTGCCTTTTTCTAATTCTTATGACAATCCGAAAGCTTTGGGCCCCGATAGAATTGCAGATTTGCTGTATGTATATGCAGTATGCGCAAAAAAAACTTCTCTTGTGATTGATGCAGGAACTGCAATTACCATTGACCTGCTCAAAGATGGCACCGTTTTTTTGGGTGGTATTATTATGCCAGGATTATCGCTTCAAAGCAAAGCGCTGCATTCGTATACCGCAAAGCTCCCGCTTATAGATCACACCGGCTTTAAGGGAGATTTTCCCGGACTTTCTACGCAAGCCTGCATTGGAGCTGGTGTGGTTTATGGAGTTGCTGGAGCGCTTGGGCATATCGTTTCAAAAATGACAGAAGGTAAACCAGTTCAGATTTTTGCAACGGGGGGTGCTTGGCCGTTTATTTCTGGGTATACCACGCTTGACGCAGTATATATTCCAGATATGACGCTTATTGGTACTGCGTTAGCCCATAGAGACTGATGAAGACGTTAGGTCGATTACGCTTGTGCACACGGTGGTGCGAATAGTAATCCCCGCTTCTGCAAAATCCCTGAGATTTTATTTTTTACTATCTTTCTCGTATCCTGCTTCTCGTAAAAACCCGCCATTGTTACGCCAATCTGGTGTAATCTTAATATGCGTTTTAATGGTCACAGGAACTCCGGCAAGGCGTTTCATTTCTCCTTGTGCGCGTCTGCGCACTTTCTCAATTATTTCTCCACCTTTGCCAACAATAATACCGCGCTGCCCAACAGTTTCCACATGGATATATGCTTCTATTTCATGATGATCGGGGAATTCCTGGTACCCAAAAATTTCAACAAAAACAGAATGGGGAACTTCTTCGCGCGTGTTAAGAATAATATGTTTACGAATTGCTTCGGAAGCGAAATGGCGCATGCTGGCATCGGTTAGTTCTTCTGCATCGTAGTGGGCAGGGCCAATTGGTAAAAGCGGCCATAGCGCAGAAAGAAATCCATCTTTGAAGGTTTTGTCGATTGCCGAAATAATAAGAGAAGGTTTGTCTTTGAGGCATGGGAATCGGGTAAAAAATTCTTGTTGAACCTTTTGTGTGTTTTCTACTTTGTCGCATTTGTTAAAAACAAGAAGAAACGGGAGGTTGCTCGATTGCACAAGATTTGCGGCACGATCCTCTTCTGCGCCAAAAGGACGCGTGAGATCTATCAGGTAGCAAATGCAGTCGGCATTTTGATTTTTAAATGACGATGCAGCTTCAGTTATCATGCGTTCATTGAGTTCGTGGCTACCCTCATGGATGCCGGGAGTATCGATAAATATGATTTGCTGCTTTGCATCGGTATAAATGCCTTTAAGGTTTTTCCTGGTTGTTTGCGGCAGGGGAGTTGCCAAGGCCAGTTCTTCTCCGATAAGCAAATTTAAAAGTGTAGATTTTCCTGCGTTGGGTCGCCCTATAAGGGCAATAAATCCGCAGCGAAATTCGGGATTAAGAGGAGGTGTATTCATGGGTTATCCGTTCGGTTTTGGTTTTTGATTTTGTAAAGAAGTTGCTTGAAGTGCTAATGCCTCGTTGGCACATTGAATGGTACGAATTCTACGATTAATAAGTTCTGCAGCAAGATAGCTAGAATGAACGGTCCAGTAAGCGCCATGCACCGTTACGATGCCTACTGCAATGCGTTGCTTCGGATCGGTGGGGTGGGCTGCATAACCGATAAACCAATCTATTTTTCCCAGTTTTTCTTCATCTACAGATCCTGTTTTTCCGCCGTATTCAAAATCGTTGAAACGAAATGAATTTTTAACCAGGCGAAACGCTTTGTGAGCCGTTCCTGTTTGTACTACTTCGCTCATAAGTTTGCCAAGTTTTTTTGCTGTTTGAGGCTTAATGGGTGTAAGCCAGGTAGATTGTGTGCTTGTGTAAATGGATGCGCCGGTTGCAATATCGGTAATACTATCAACGAGAAAAGGTACCGGTATTTTTCCATTTTCTGCAATAGCCGAAGCAATAAGCGATCCCATAAGGGGAGAAATGGTCGTTTCACGATTAAATCCACAGGCAAGTTCGCCAATTGCATACGATGAGTCACATGCTTTTATGCGCGATGTGTCAACGGGAAGTTCGAAGGGAATTGCCGTGGAAAATCCAAACTTGTGGGCATATTCAGAGAGGCCAGAGTATCCAACCATATACATACCGATACGTGCAAAAATAGGGTTCATCGATTGTGCAAATGCTTTGCTAAAAGGAACTTCGTCGCCACCATTAATAATGGGCTGCAATTGGAATCGGTAAAGGGTATAGCGGTTGCCAACTAGTTTAAGCGTGCTCTCTGGATTAAGCAGGCCCCGTTCCAGAACTGCTGCTGCGGTAATTGTTTTAAAGACAGATGCAGCGGGGAAGAGGGCTCTGCAATAAAGATTCGAGCCTAAGGGGGGCTCTTCTGGGTTTGTATACGAAACAAGAGAAAGAATACGGCCCGTAGAAGGCTCGATGGCCACGATTGCCCCGTATTTTGGGTGGTACTGTTTTAAGAGGTCTTTGCCAAGCTTTTGTAGCGATGTATCGATGGTGTAATGAAGCAGGACACGATGGTTTTGCTGCATTACCGTGTCTACGGTTTTTGCGAAATCGGGCGGCACTTTAGAAAGAAAAGAGGCGATATCCTCGCGGGTGAGGGTACGTGAAAACATGCGTGACGGGAGGGACGCCGCATTTGATTGACGTTGTGCTATTTCTTCTGAATGCTTATTGTTTACGGAGCTTTTGGCAAAAAAGACGGCAGAATAGAGTTTAGCGCCTACAAAACGGAAGAAAAAAAAGAGAATAATGATAAAAAAAACAACCCGGATTCTCCCTTTTTTGGGTATCCGGATTGTGTGGCCACCTAGCCTGACCGTTGAATATCCTGGTGCGGTTTTTTTAGCATGCATTGGTTAGGCGAAAGGATCCTTTACCTATCTTAAAAGGTTATTGCAGTACATATTGATACGTTATTGTTAGCTATTAATGTGCTATTACTATTATAGCGGTAACCAAATCGTGAATCCCAAATAAGCGTAGCACCTGGTGTCATTTCTACTCCAAGCCGGTAACCATAATACATCGTGGGCGTAGGATCTAACAATTTATCTGTTGCCCCTGTAAGTGGATCGATTGATCGCCAAATATTTGTTTTAGAAAAATAGCCTTCAAGTGTTTTAACTTTTGGAATTTTACTCAAGATTATTTGGCCTATTCCAAGTTTTGCTTCTGCACGATGATCGAGCTTGTTGTTATCGCCAACTAAATATTGATAACTCCCATCGAGTGTGAGCACACTGGCGATATTGGCTGTGAGCGACCCATAAATACCATTGAGATTAACACTATCGAGCGTTGATTGCTTAGACAGAGGTGTAGGGTATCGTTGAACGCGTTCGTCGAAATAATAGGTGCCAAAATAGCCGGGCATAAATCGCCCAACGATATGCCGGTATTCGACCGATGCAGTAACAGGGCCAACGCGCAGTGCTACGCCGGGAGCACCAAATCCCCAACCGCTCGATATATCTTTGGTGCGGGGTTCGTTGTCATACGACATTCCGGCTTGTCCATAAATGTCAAGCCCAATCTTTTCTGCTTTAATAATTGGAATGCCTGCATCTATACCGATAATCGCAAATGCATCAACTGTGTCGCGGTAGGTTGTATCTATGGTGGAATACCGTGTCCCCAGGGAGTCGAAGATGGCATTTTCGGCGGAAATCGTTGGGGAACTTAATTTTATGATTGTTGCAGAATCTGTTGATCGAAGGGCAAAATCCCAGTCGATAGGGCCATTCCCGTTTTTATCGCGTAAATTTCCATTGTAGCGCCATTTTTTTGCTGGTGTAAATTGATTAATATCTGTTGCATAAGTTGCCCCAATGCATAATTTATTAAGGAGTGGGGCGCTGGTTGCTTTAAGCGGGGTGAGTGCAAAACGAGCGGCAACAATTCCACCTTTGTCTTTAAACTCGCTAATGTCTGCTATCATGGTTTGCAACGTTAACCCCAGAGGTGTTAGGTCGTTTAAATACACCTGCAGACCGGGAAGTTTCTGATCGGGATAGTGGAGCATATTGGTAAAGCGATCAACAACAAATCCATATCCGAGAGATACATTAGATAACCCGCCAAATTTTACAAACAGAGGATCCTGTTCATGGCCAAATCGGATATAGCGGATTTTGCGAAAAACACCTTCCTGCCAGTTGTCTTTGTCAAAGCGCCATCCTTTGTCCGAGAACTTCCCGTCGGGGGTTATGAAAAGTTCTGCATCAACAAAAACACCAAATTTCCAAAGAGGAATGTCAACGCCAAAGGCAATACGTGTCCACTGTTTATCGGCTACTGTTACGCTGCTCACACCAAATTCGTAGCTGGGCTTTTCTCCTTTAGGCTTTTGTGCATCCTTGTGAGCTTTTTGTGCTGAGGTATCCTTGGCTGCCGAAGCGGGTTGATTGGGTTGTGCAGGTGATGCTGGCACCGGCGCGATCTGGTTTGGTTGCTCTGGTGTCAATGGCGCTGCAAACGAATCTTTTGGAGCTGCCGATGCTGCTGGGATTGTGTCGGTTACGGCACCAACGGGAGTTTGTAAAGGTGAAACGTACGCAGGTGTTGAAGATACAGGTACCCCAGGAGAAGCAAGGGCTGGTGCCACGGTTTCGGGCTTGGGTGCGTTTGCCCACTCTGAAAGGGATGCGATAGCTTTTTCCGAAAGCGGCCCTTGCTTGACAGTTGCTGACATGGGATCGAATGATGCAAAGGTACCCGATGCCACGGTAAAAAATTCTCCGCGAGGAGATTCAAGCCGCATCGAACCTTCTATGACTGCAACGCTAACCTCGTTAGATTTTGAGTAACGAATAGCAGCAGTGGTGCCCATGGGGCTAAAGGCGCAGCCTCCTGCAATAATAATCGTTTCGATAGAATCGTGAGGCTGGATTCGTTTAAGAAGTATTTGACCAGATATAAGTGAAATGGTTGCGGCTTTGGTGGCCGATTGAAGAATAACGACCTGCGTAGAGGCTTTAAGCAGTAGTGTTGTTGAAATTCCGATGCGAACAGTGCCGTTACCGGTGCTGTCTGTTGAGAGCGTGTCACCGGCAATAATGCTTGCAGAATCTTTGATGGATTGCCAGCCTTGCGTATCGCTAAAGTATTTACACCCGCTCCCAGAAAGCATGATTGGTGCAGTTTGTGAAACAACAACACTAACAAGTGATATTCCAATAAGGATTGCACGCATAACCAGGACCATAGATTCTCCTTTGAATCAGGGATGTCAATGTATGTAATTGATTGAAATCAGGATACTCGGCGTGCATTTCGGTTTGAAATGCATACTATAAATGGTACGATTAAAAATCGTATCTACCAATCAAAAAATCATTACTTTTTTTCATCGTGTGTATGCTAGCCTTGGGTTGATTGGGCTATTTGTGTACTGCTATATACATTGTTTACAGATTGAACAATTCTATCCCATGAGAAATAATCGTGTGCGTGAGCAAATCCGGCCTCTGCTAACGATTGTGCCTCCAGTGGAGCATTAAATGTCGTGCATATCGCCAATGCAAGCGCCACCGGATCTTTTTGAGGGATCAAAAGCCCTGTTTTATTATGGGTGATAACATCAGGAATCCCGCCAACATTGGTTCCAATCACGGGCTTCTTATACGACAATGCCTCCAAAAGAACAACGCCCAACCCCTCTGTGTCGCCTTTGTGATCGATAATTGCCGGGAGTACAAAAACTTCGCATCGTGCAAAGAGATCTCTGAGTGTTTCGTCTGGAATTTTGCCAGGCAGGAAAACACTTCTACTTAAAGAAAGTTTTTCGGCCAAAGATTTGAGCTCTGGAACAAGCGGTCCGCCACCAGCAATGGTGAGGGTTGCATCGGGATACTCTGCCAGAACAGTAGGCATACAAGCAATAAGATATTCGAAACCCTTACGTTCAACAACACGTCCAACACTCAGAATTGCATGGGGCGTGGTGGGTCTGGTTTCTGGATTGGGGGGTATGGTAGAACCATAGGGAATAATGGTAATTGTTCTTTCGTATAAGGCCCGTACTTTACTACCAGTAAATTCTGATATTGCTATAACACCATTGGCATTTTTAATAAACTGCTTTAAAAACAATGCAACAAACGGAAACTTGTTGACAAGAAGAAGCTCTGCGCCATAAAACGTGAGAACAACTTTTGTAGGCGCGCAGTGGCGCGCAACTTCCGAAAAAATGCCATGCGGAAACGACCAGTGTACATGGAGAATATCGAATCGCTTGCGCAGATGCAACCACGATAGCCCCATGGTTCCGGCGGCAATATAAAAGAGCGTAATGATTTTATAATGCAGTTTATGAATCTTGTTGGGGGCCCCTTCGTCGTGGGTTAATGTTTCCCAGGGGGCTAAAAAATACCTAAATCGTTGTACTGGTATCCCATCGATGGCATGCGTTGCAAGTCCTCGAAAAGAAGGGACAAAAAGGGTAATGTCGTGGCCGCTTGCAGCCAGTTTATTGACAAGAATGCGTAACCAAGGAACTTCGTAGTCTTTGTGGTTGCGTGCGTAAACAGATCCGATAAAGCAAATTTTCATGGCGTAGGGTAACTAGTCTATGGTTTCACGGATAGTATACGTTTTTTTAGGAGATGAATGTGTGATCATTTCTCCAACAAGCCCTATTGATATAAACTGTATGCCCATTATGATAGATCCCATGGATAAAAGTACCAGCGGACGAATATGCATACTGCCACTTCTGATCCAGTCTATGCCGAAATAGGACAAAACCGCACACCCTAAAAAGCCAAAGAGAAGCCCAATCGTTCCAAAAAAATGGAGCGGGTTCTTCATGTATTTACGCAAGAAGACGATCGTGAGTAAATCGAATGGTCCATTGAGAAAACGATTAAGCCCAAATTTTGTTACCCCATATTTGCGCTGGTGATGCGTTACAACAATTTCCGTTACCCGATAGCCATTCCAGTGGGCAAGAGCTGGCAAGTAGCGATGGCGTTCGCCATAAATCTCCAGCGATTTAGCAGCCTCTGCGCGGTACATTTTAAAACCACAGTTGAAATCGTGAAGCTTGACACCAGAGATCATGGAGGTGAACCAATTAAAAAATTTGGAAGGGATGTTTTTAGAAAAGACAGGATCGAAGCGTTTCTTTTTCCAGCCCGATACTACATCATAGCTTTCTTCGATTTTTTTAAGCATATCGGGTATGGCTGTAGGATCGTCTTGTAAATCGGAGTCCATCGTGACAATGATATCACCCGTGGCTGCATCGATACCTGCAGCGAGCGCAGCAGATTTTCCGAAGTTGCGGCTGAATCTGATTGCTTTGACATGGGTGGGAGCGTCTTTAGCAAGCATCTTGATTTGATCGTATGATCCATCGGTTGAGCCATCATCAATAAATATAACCTCGTAGGTTAAGTCTCTGGTGTCAAGAACAGCCGCAATGCCGCGAAGAAGCTCGGCCAGACTTTCACGCTCGTTATACAAGGGAATGACAAGGGATATTTTCATGGATTATGCGCTTTCGTTACGATATCGGGTGAAAGAGGATTCTGTGATTTTATTTTTCCTGTAATAAAAAATACCCCACCTGCAAGGCTTGCAATAATGCCAACCAGCGACGCGAGAAATTCCATAACTATTGCCCCGTGCGGAGTAAATCCTGCAAGTGCAAAAAGTCCTCCCCCGAGAGCTTCGCGAACACCAAAGGGTAACGGTACAATCATTAAAATAGCGAGTATTGGAACAAAAATAAAGAAATATTGAAAATTATGCATCCCCACCAGACCAAGCGACATCCCGCAGAGTATATGTACACCAATTCGTTGGACTTGCACAATGGTTGAAATAAGGCCAACCAGAACGATAAGACGTAGATTCGTTTTTTCTAGAAGTGCCTGATGCACAATCGCCTTGATTTGCTTATGTCCAGGAAAAGGAATGCTATGGAGGATGGGTAAAAAGATCTTTTGCAGCCGTGTTGAAACAAGAAAAAGAAGGAGCCCGGTAAATGCAATAAACGTTACAATAAGCGCTATAATTGCCGTGGTGAGTGCGCGTCCGTCAACCATGCCTTTGGCGAGCAGCACGCATGAACCAGCCACTGCAAAACCCATCATGGCCCACAGGCCAGCAAACCGATCGAGAAACGTTGCGGCGATGCTTTTAGTTCCGCTGTGGTTATTCATTTTAATGTAAGCGATCCGAACAGCATCTCCGGCTACAAGTCCCAGCATAAAATTATTAAAGAAGGTTCCTATAAAATAAAGAGAAACAGTTCTACCCCATGGTAAAGTAATGCCCCTGCTAGACAAGAGTATATGCCATTGGATGGCGCCAAGGCCAATGCTTACTACAAATAAGCCTATCGCACACCAAATCCAGAAAGGGTTGGCAGCCATAATTGCATGTGAAATGGTAGCAAACCCTAGTCGCTGGACAATAAGCAGGAGAACCCCAAGGGTAATGAGGATTTTTAATGATGTTGAAAGTGCTTTGGGCAGTGCCTTCATGGGGTAGTAATTCCTGGTGCACTGTGTGCGGGGAGTGATTGTGGTGAAAATGCCAGGTTAATTGCTTGGCGCATTTTTTGTGCCGTGGAATCCCATAAAAAGGTAGAACTGTGCGCTTGCGCTTGGCGCTCCATAGTATGTCTCTGATTTTCGTTTGCCAAGAGAGCAAGAACTGTTTCAACAAAACGTGGCCCATTGTTGCTTGGGTAAAGCATTCCTGTTGTGGTGTCGATAACCGAATCGCGAAGCCCTGCAACATTTGCAGAAACAGAAATGGTGCCACACATGTTAGCTTCTATATTGGTAATTCCCCAGCCTTCTTTAAGTGAAGGGTTGAGAAAAAGAGTTGCGCGGCTGTAAAGATTTCTTTTTTCTTCTTCGGTAACAAAACCGGCAAAAGAAACCGAATCGGTTAATGTAAGGCTGCACACAAGGCTTTGTAGGGTTTCTTTGTAGGGGCCATTTCCTGCAATTATAAGTTTTGCGTCTGGATGTACTGCAAGAATAGGCTTAAAATTGCTAATAAGAAACTGGACGTTTTTGTATTTCTGTAAACGAGTGATGCAAAAAAGCAAAGGTGTAGGATCTTTAGGGCAGAAAGGTTTAAAAAACTCTCCATCGATCCCGGGTTCAACGGTAATGGTTTTAATGGGACCTTTTGCAAAACGATTGATCTCGCTTGTTGTACTGTTGGAAATTCCCAGAAAATATTCTCTTTTATAAACAAAGCGGACAAGAGATTCGAGAATAAATACATAGAGCGCCATTGGAAAGAATGCTTCTTGGAAAATTGCCGTTCCAAAAAAATGCATTACCATGTGCATGCGAGGCTTCTTACTATACAGTGGCGTAAAGAAGGGAAGCTTGTTGATGTCTTCGATAATAAGGTCGTATTCGGATTGATGCTTTAAAAGATATCCGATTACCGAATAATTGAAGAGAAACTCATTGCCAATGCGAATGGTTACAATGTCATCGGAAATTTCGTGCGGGGAACAGCCCTTAAATGCATGCGAGAGCACGGTTACTGCATAGGTTTTCGATTGAGCGAGGCGTTTAAAGATTTCGTAATAATACACCTCTGCTCCCCCTGCTCGAGGGTTTTTTATATCACGCCAATTAATAATAATAATTTTTTTCATGATGCTTTTTTAAGGTGCGTTTATGAAGAACCTGCGCCACAGGTACATATTCTTTAACTAAAAAGGTTGCCCGCTTCTTCTTCTAATGTAAATTTCATCAATTGATGCATGGTCAGACAGTGAAAGCAAATACGTTACGGTTTGAGCAATATCCTCTGGCTTAAGTAAAATCGATCGGTCGAGATCGGGTCGTGCTGATGCTACCATATCGGTATCAACGCCGCCGGGCAGAATTGCTGAAACACGAATGCCACAAGGTGCAGCTTCCACGGCAAGGGATTTTGTTAACCCCATGACACCATGTTTACTTGCGGTATATGCTGCCTGATTTGGATATCCTTTAATGCCTACCACACTTGCAATATTTATAATATATCCAGATTTTGCAAGGGTCATAATTTTTAACGCTTCGCGACAACAGAGAAATGTTCCGCGAAGATTGGTGTTAACTACGGTATCAAAATCCGATGATGCAAAAGTTTGAAGCGGGCCATAAACACCAACTCCGGCATTATTGATACACACATCGAGCCGCCCATGATACTTTGCAATATGTGCAAAGAGGGCAATGATAGAATCTTCTTTTTGAATATCTGCGGCAAAAGCTGTAGCTTCGAGTTCATTTTCGTGCAAGGTTTCTATAAGTTTGGCGAGTGCTGGTTTGCTGCGCCCCGTGCAGATAACATGCATCCCAGAAGCTGCAAGTGCGTATGCAATGGCTTTACCAATACCACGCGTTGCGCCGGTTACGAGTGCGACTTTTTGTGGGACATTTTTTTTCATGGTAAACCTCTATCAAAAGTTATTTTTTGAGTAATTCGGTAGCATGTTTTCGTGCCGTGAGAGAATCTCCGCCCAGCATACGGCTTATTTCATCGATGCGACCCTGGTGATTAAGCTCCACAACGCGCGTTACGGTACGTTTGTCGAGGGTTTCTTTGTAAACAGTATAATGAGTGTCTGCAACGCTTGCAATCTGATGTAAATGAGAAATGCAAAGGACCTGATGCGAAATAGAAAGCTCTTTCATAGCCACAGCTACTTCATGGGCTATGAGCCCGCCTATACCTGTGTCAATTTCATCAAAAATCATGATATGCACAGGATTACTGCCTTTGAGAGCAGTTTTTATGGCGAGCATAATGCGCGATATTTCCCCACCCGATGCAGTTTTAACCAGAGGAAGAAATTCTTCGCCTGCGTTTGTTCGAACCAGAAAGGAGCACTCATCGAGCCCTGTTGGCGAAATATTCGCATAGGGCGTAAAGAGAGTCTTGAGTGCACCGGCAGTAAAACCAAGGCGATTCATCTCTGTTGTTACTGCACTATCAAATCCCTGTGCTGCTTTAGCCCGTGCAACGCGTAGTTTTTCTCCGTGTTTTAAGCAGTCTGCATGCATCCGTTCAAACTTTTTTTCGAGTTCTGCTTTGTCGGACTCGGTGTTTTCTAAGAGAGAAAGTTCCTGTATGCGATCTTTGCAAAGGGCAATAAGACCTTCCTCGGAGGTTTGGTACTTTTTCTTGAACCGCTGGATTTTTGCAAGACGGCTATTAATAGTTTCGATACGTGTTGGGTCTGCGTCGGCGGCAATAGTATCGAGATAGGAGCCACAAAAAGTTTCCAGCTCGTCGATGGTTGTAATCGCTATTTCTAGTTCGCTTATCCAAGAGGTTAGGGTCGTATCGTGACGCGAAAGGAGCTCGATCTTTTTGCGAATTTTTACAAGTGTTTCTGATATCGGGAGAGAATCGTCGCTCAGAATGGTGCTTATCGCGCTCACCGCTTCTATTCGTTCGGTTGATGCAGTAACTTTGTTGAGCTCGGCTAAGAGGCGTTCTTCTTCGCCGAGTGTAACATGCAGAGCCTCGAGTTCCTGTTTCTGAAAAGTAAGTATGTCTTTACGTGATGCAATATCTAAAGCCTGTGCATTGAATGCGGCAAGATCGGTTTGTGCTGCATGATACGCTGCAAAGGCTTCATCAAAAATTGTTTTGACAGAAGCTACACTTTCGAGCGAGTCGATGGTGTGTTGGGCTGTTTCGGGTAATAAAAGCGATTGATGTTCGTGTTGCCCATGAAAATCTATGAGAAGATCGCCTATTTTTTTGAGTGCGGCTAGCGGAAGCGGAACTTGGTTGACTAAAATCCGATTTTTCCCATTGAGTGCTAAAATGCGCCGAATAATGAGGGTGTCGTCTTCGCAGGAAATGCCTTGTTCTAAAAGTTGGTCGACCAATGATTGTGGCCCGTTATTAATAGAAAAAACGCCATTGACTTCTGCCTCGTTGCAACCCGACCGAATCATTTCGTTGCTTGCGCGTTCACCAAGCAGTAAACCGATTGCCCCAATGAGAATAGACTTTCCGCTTCCCGTTTCGCCGGTGAAGACCGAAAATCCACGATGAATAGTAAGAGAACAATCATCGATGAGAGCTAGGTTTTTAATACGAAGTTCACGAATCATGGTTTACCGTCGAATGTTTTTTGTAGTTTTGTCCCCATTGTAATTTACTGCGCAGTAAATCGAAGTAGGTTCGGCCCGATAACGCAATCGTACGCGTAGTTTTTTTTGCCCTGGTAATACTAATTTCGTCGCCAGCTAAAAGCTGTAACGATACAAGTCCATCTGCCGAAAAGAGCATGGTACTATCGGTTGGATTTGCGACAAGGGTGAGCGTATGGTGTGCCGATACTACCATGGGCCGTTGCGTGAGAGAATGGGGGCACAAGGGTGTTATCAGAAATGCATTGACATCGGGATGAATAAGCGGTCCACCCGCAGCAAGTGAATACGCCGTAGACCCACATGGCGTTGCTACAATAACCCCGTCGCCAACAAAATCGGTAATGAGCTGATTGTTGCTAAAAGCTCCAATGGAAATAAGCTTAGGTTTATCAAAACGATTGATGTACACATCGTTAAATGCAGTAAAGCTTCCGAGTGTTATTGAATTCCTACGCAGGGTAGCACACAGCGCCATCCCATTTACAATGGTTAATGGGCTAGAAACAAGGGTAGTAAGCGAAGCTTCGAGGTCATTGGCCCCTATATCGGTGAGATACCCCAATCCACCTAGGTTAATGCCAATAACCGGAATACTGCGTGCATATGCAATATGTAAAGCAGATAGAAAAGTTCCATCTCCCCCAAGGGAAATAAGAATATCGATGTTTTTTGTAAATTCTTTTTCGGAAGGTGCTATGGAAATGGCGGAGCGTTTTGAGATGCTTGGCGCTAAAAGCGGATGTGCAATAATAGCATTATAGTGATTCTTTTTCTTCCAGACTGCAATACGCTCTAGTACCGCAACAGCATCAGCTGAGTGCTTAAAGGCAACAATTCCAAGAGTGGGGGATTGTACCGAATTCATAAAAAATACACGTTCGTTATTGTTAGTAAAGGGCCATATTCGTTATTGTGCTACAAAAGCTGTTGTTGATTATTTTTAACATTGCGATATTCACACAGTGCAAAAAGCGTATCGAAAAACCCTGGATACCGTGCCTGTATCGAAGTCCCTTCGCATTTGGTTTTTCCCAGGCATTTCATGCCTCCCAATGCGCATGCTGCATTAATACCGGCTCCATAATCGGGCGCAATATCGTAGCCATCGTATTGACGGCTGCCTTCAAGCACAATCCCATCGGGCATTTCGCCATGATGCGTTTCGATTTCTTGAAGGCATGCAACAAGAGCCGAAAGGCGATCGGGGGTTTCGGTGCGAAAAAGAGAGCATTCACGAAAAACACTTTGCCCTTGTGAAAAGGCAGCGATAATGGTCATTGCAGGCAATTGCGATTTGAAATGTAAAAGCGGCGAACATGACGTCTTACGTCCCGTAAGAGTAAACGATTGCATTTGCACCATGCCACAGGATCCAAATGACGTTGCATGAGTTTCTTGCAATCCTGGTCTGCAGCCCATTTTTCTTACAAAGTCGAGGGTTGCCATAAGGTTCGATTCAAGCGGTGCATTGTTTATGACAAGACTTCCTCGGGGAATGAGCGATTTAGCGCATACGAGCAGGGATAATAAAACTTCATCTCCAGGAATTGTTAGTGCTGCTGGAGCACGCGGAATTAATGGCTGCGAAAAATCTCCGTTTACAAGAAATGAGGGGCCATCGGAAATCTTTTTCTTTTTTTGCATAAGCCGAATGCGCCGCTCGAGAGGGTCGTTGATTTCTGGTTTGTTAAGACTTTTTACACTAAAGGGATAGGAGAATGCCTCAAAGAGCGAACGGATTGGTGTTACAAAGGAAAAATCGATGGTAGAAGAAATAATTTTTTGTAATCCAAAGCTTAAGGCAAGGCAATGCGGAAGTGTTTCGGGTGTACAGTCTTCTTGAGGAAATGTAAAGCCATCAGATGCATCGAGTCTGATGGTAGTAGCATTATTGGATGAAGAAAAAGTGAGCGTACAGGCAACGAGTGCTGCAATCGATTGCAAAAAAACTTGCTTTGGAGCACTAAGCTCGCGCGTTGTGACGCGTAAATGTGCGCCAACACACATGAGAATCATTAGGTCATGATACGCATTCTCGGTATCGGTAAGGAGTATATCCTGATCCTGTGTCGTGTGCGGTCGAACAACACAGAGCGCTTCTGCAGATTCGTAGGTAGCGTTAGGTGCGGTATCGGAAAAAAATTTACTCATGACATCTGAATGTGGAATTGGTCCAATTGACCCAGTGCGACCTGATGCAATAAGTGCCGTTGCAGAAAGCAAAAACAGGTCGGTGGAAGGAGGAAGCTCGAAGGTTCCCTGAATGTCTACTACTGCGTGCGTTTCCAAAACCATTATTCGCGCTCCCGTGCTTTAAATCCATGTGTTTCAAGAATGCCGATAGCAGCCAGAGCAGCTTCGTGAGAGGAAAACCCGAGGCGTATCGTTCCGCCTTCACCTTCTCGAACTTTCATAATTTCGATATCGTTAATATTAATGCTTGCTTGAGCGCAGAGCGTTGTTATGGTGGCTAATACGCCAACATGATCTTTAGCAAGGCAGACAATTTCGTGAAGGGGCGCTAAAAATCCTTTGCCACCGGGCTTAATTGAGCTGCGTGTTTCTTGTGCCGCTTCAAACGGTGCTTGCAGCGTGCTTTTGATAAGACTGTTTTTAAGTTCGAGCACATCGCTGCAATAGGTATCCAAAACCTCAATGATAGGGCCTTTGTTAGATTCGAGAATGTCGTGCCACATTGGATAGGGTGCAGCCGCAATGCGCGTCATATCACGAAATCCCCCGGCAGCAAGCGATAATGTTTTGCCATTGCGCGCATCGTATGCCTGGGCAAGATTGACTAACGCTACTGCGAGCAGATGGGGAACATGACTTATGGTAGCGGCAATAGTGTCGTGCGTGTGTGCATCTATAAAGAGTGTTCGACAGCCGAGGTGTTTTTTAAGAAATGCAGCGCATGCTTCTTCAAGTTCTGATGCTTTTGAATACGCCGACACAAGCGCATACAGGGCATTTTGAAAAAGGTACGGATCGGCAGCATTGGCTCCCGATTTTTCGGAGCCAGCCATGGGGTGCCCGCCGATAAAATGAACATGGCTCGGAAGGAATTCTTTGGCTGCATCACAAATTTCTTTTTTAGTGGAGCCTATATCGGTTATAACAAGGCCAGCAGGCAGCGTAAGCGTTCCAAGTGTGCGCAATTGCTTGATAATTGCGGAAATGGGCGAGCAAAGAATAAGTAGATCTGCGGTTGCAATTGTTTCCTGCAATGCAACGTAAGGGCGTGCTTCATCGACGCAGCCGAGCGCAAGAGCATCGCAACGATTGCGCTCAGATGAGAGGCCTATGATACGGCCTGTAAATTCGCTGGTTTTAAGAGCCATGCCTAGGGATCCACCTAAAAGGCCAACGCTGTAGAGAACGATAGTGCGCGGTTGCCACATCATGGTTTATAAACTGCCCTTTCTGCGCGCCATCAAATAACGAATTTCGCCTTTTTTAGTAAGCGGAATAATTACCGTGCGGTAAAAATCAACCAGAAGCTCAGGAGAAATCTGAATACGGAGATCGGTTCGTATTGTTGCCTGAATAGATTGTGCTTTATTGCGAATGCGAACAAGGATCGCTTCTTCGACATCGGCGCGTGTCAGCTTGTGCCACAATGCAGATTCGTCGTTCGCTTTGATAAGCGTTTGGTATTTCGCAGGATCTTTTTGATATTTACTTTCGGCAACATACAGCGAACCGTAATGAATGCGTCGTGCAATTGCTTGAATAGCGTACACATCATGCTCAACACTGGAGCCGTACTGTTTGTCGTCTCCAGCGCCACACAATGATGGGAGAAATGATGTGTAATCGTGGAGTAAAATATGATTTACATTAATAGCATTCATGTCGTCAAGATGCAAGCCCGTGTCGGGAAGTATCCCTGTGCGCATGGGAGCTGGTAGTCCTAATGAAAACGGGCGTTCTTCGGGCACCATAAAACGTCCAAAGAGAGCATCCATGCGTTCCTGATGTGTCATGCGAAGCGAGAAGAGGCTCTCGCTCGTCGAGGGTACAAAACCACTTTCGCCAGAACGATAGATACACGCATTAAGCGCAAATTGCGCGCGGTCGATGAGTTTGAAAATGATTGTTTCTTCGAGGCTTTCGAGCGTGGCTGCTATCGTGGTAAGGTCGAGTGTATGCATGGAAATTCTTTAAATCATCGAGTCCGGGTGGCACGAGAAAATCCTGAAACTGCATCGCCTAATTGCGCAAGCATAGTACTAACCGAACTTAAGTTTTCTTCTATTATGGATACAAGCGCGCTTCCAACTATAGCCCCGTCTGCACCGGCATGAGTTAAAGAGACTATTTGGCTAGGACGTGAAATGCCAAAACCCACGCATAAAGGATGATTGGTTACATGATGCAGTCGCGCAAGTGTTTGCTTGATAGAATCGTTGATGCCAGCGCTGGTACCGGTTGGCCCAAGTCTACTCACAACGTATACAAAGGAATCGATGGAATCGCAAATTTCCTGCATGCGAGGCGTTGGCGTAAGCTCCGAAACAATATGCACCATGCCAAGGCCATTGCTGCTCATGGCTGCTGCTAAAACCTTCGATTCTTCGGGTGGCATATCTGCAACCAAAAGACTATCGACACCGGCTTTGGATGCACGTTTACAAAAGACATCGTAACCTATGTGGTGCACGGTGTTGCCATACAAAAGAAGCCCAATAGGAATATCTGAGTATTTACGAATTTTTTCGATGAGCGAGAAAAAAGTTGTTGGCGTGAGACCTGCTTCAATAGCTCGTTGGGCAGCACGTTGATTAACAGGGCCATCGGCAACTGGATCAGAAAAAGGGTAACCAATTTCCAATATGTCTGCGCCGTTATCGATATAGGCTTTCAGTATAGCTTCACTGGTTGCAATGTCGGGATCACCAGCAACGGCAAATGGAATAAATGCCATTCTCTTTTGTTGTTTACAGAGGGCAAATGCGGTATGGTAACGGCTCATAATGACATCCCCAGATAATCTGCTGCATGAAAAATATCTTTGTCACCCCTGCCCGATATGTTAACAATCATGGTGTCTGAAACAGACATGGAGGGGGCTGTTTTAATTGCATAAGCAACTGCATGAGAAGATTCGAGCGCAGGGATGATCCCTTCTTCGAGGCAGAGCATACGAAACGCTGCCATAGCTTCCTTGTCGGTTGCATAGGTATAATCGACGCGGCCTATAGAGCGCAAATAGGCATGTTCCGGGCCAACACCCGAATAATCCAGACCTGCAGAAACTGAATGGGTGTTGCCTATCTGGCCATGCTCATCTTGTAAAACGTAGGTATACATGCCATGAAAAATACCCGTACGCGCCGATTTGCTTTGTGTTAAGCGTGCAGCATGTTTTTGTCCTTTGATGCCAAGGCCGCCGGCCTCTACACCAACAAGCTTTACAGACGCATCTTTAAGGAATGCACTAAAAATACCAATTGCATTTGAGCCGCCGCCAACACAGGCAACAATCATGGTAGGAAGCTTGTTTGTTGCAGCTTTACATTGAGTTTTTGTTTCTTTGCCAATAATAGATTGAAAATCTGCAACCATCATAGGGAATGGATGCGGGCCCAATGCCGAACCAAAAACGTAGTGGGTCGTGCGAACGCTGCCAGACCAATCGCGGTACGCTTCGTTAACAGCATCTTTAAGTGTTTTGCTTCCGCTGTTGACTGCAATAACTTTGGATCCCAAAAGGTTCATGCGAAAAACATTAGGACTCTGACGGGCCATGTCAACGGTTCCCATGTAGATATCGCATTCTAGTCCAAGGAGCGCTGCAACAGTTGCCGTGGCAACGCCGTGTTGCCCTGCACCAGTCTCTGCAATAATTCTTTTTTTGCCCATGAATTTTGCAAGGAGTCCTTGGCCTAAAGAATTGGTGATTTTATGGGCACCGGTATGATTAAGATCTTCGCGTTTGAGATATATTTGCGCTCCACCCAAAGCCTTGGAGAGTTTTTTAGCGTGATACAGAGATGTTGGTCTGCCACAATAGTTGCGCAAAAGATCGGCATACTCTTGCATGCATTCTTTATTCTCTTTGAATTCTGCAAAAGCTTTTTCAACTTCGGCAAGGGCTGGAATAAGCACTTCTGGGGCAAATGCTCCGCCAAATTCTCCAAAGTATCCTCGTTTGTCGACACCAAATCGCAATGCCATTGTGCAAACCCTGTTTGTTATCGAATGAATCGAAGCAGTCGGTTAAAGCGTATTCCTGCAATCCCCTTTTTTTGTGGACTATGCGACCAGAGTACGCAAACAACCTGCCCCGAAATAGATGAAACTTTTGCTGGACCAGTGTAGCGGGAATCATAACCATTACACCAATCATCTGCTAACAGAAAAATATATGATTCTTTGAGGTGGTAGCGGAACAATTTCGTTTTACCCTCGAAAAGTGAAAAAATGACAGTTACTGTTTTATCGTTATACACCGACGATAAATAAGCTTTCATCCGATCCCAAAAGAAATAATTAAACGCCAGAGAGTCGGGTACGTCTTTAATGGGTTTTGGAAAAAGTGAAAAATCAGCGAGTGGAGGATTCATAAGCGGCGTACCATTAATGAATACTTCGGGTACGATTGTATAAGCATTGTGCGAGTTTTCGGCACGTATCATGGCTACAGAAAAGAAAAAATCACGCAGCGACAAGGTATCCAGTTCGAGGTACTCGCCTTTACGGGGAATGCAATATGCTTCCATGGTGTCTCGTGGAGAATAGCTGGGTGGCAAAGCTTGCATACCATACGGAATGTGGTGCATCGAATCGATTCGTGGGCGACGGGTTTTGAGCATCCCATTGGATATCGCAACCGTATCACCCGCAACGGCAACAATTCTCTGGCAGGTATGGCGCTTGTTGATAGCGTCTTTAATTACCACCACGGTGTTGGGATGCGGCTTGAATAAATGGGGCCACGATGGTGCAAAAGGCAACTTCCACAAAAGAACCTGATCTCCCGGGGAAATGGTAGGCTGCATTTGATCGGTTGCTATATGAATAGTATCAATGACGAAAATTTTAACAATAAAGAGAATTAAAAAAAGCAGTACGCCACGCTTTACCTGACGATAGATCCAGATTCTCCGGTCGATTGGAGCAGTGGTAAGAGGGGTGGCTGCCATGATTATTCCCTTTTGAGAACAGCTAAAAAGGCTTCTTGTGGAATTTCCACATTGCCAACTTGCTTCATTCGCTTTTTACCTTCTTTTTGTTTTTCGAGAAGCTTGCGTTTTCGGGAAATGTCGCCACCGTAGCATTTTGAGGTAACGTCTTTTCTAAATGCCTTGACAGTCGTTCGTGCGATAATGCGGGAGCCAATGGCTGCCTGGATTGCCACTTCGTACATTTGCCGTGGAATAAGCTCTTTTAGCTTTGAGGTGAATTCCTGACCGTAGGTATAACTTTTGTCTTTATGAATAATGGTTGAAAAGGCGTCTACCTGATCTCCATTGATCATGACGTCAAGCTTTACAAGATCGTCATTTTGATATTCTGCAAGCTCGTAGTCCATAGAGGCATACCCCCGCGACACGCTTTTAAGCTTATCAAAAAAATCGATGATAACCTCTGAGAGTGGAATGCGATAATGTAGACATACGCGGGTTGTCTGGAGGTATTCCATAGTAACTAGTTTGCCGCGTTTGTCGTCGCAGAGTTTCATGATTGAACCGGTATAATCGGTAGGGGTAACTATTTGTACCTTGGCAATGGGTTCGCCAATTGAGGTTATCTGCTGGATGGGGGGCAAATGCGCTACGCTGTCGATAAAGATAGTGTCGCCATTGGTAAGAATAATCCGGTACTTTACGTTAGGAAATGTCGTAATGATATTGACATTGTATTCGCGAAAGAGCCTCTCCTGTACTACTTCCATATGAAGCAAACCAGAAAATCCTGCGCGAAAACCAAAACCTAATGCGGTAGAGGTTTCTGTTTCGTAGCTAATAGATCCATCGTTAAGCTGGAGTTTTTCGAGTGCGGTTTTTAAATCTTCGTAATCTTCTTTGTCTACAGGATAAATTCCTGAGAAAACCATGGGTTTAATTTCTTTGTAGCCCGGAAGAGGCGTTTGACTTCCATTACGGAGCGTGGTGATCGTATCACCGATTTTAATATCGGAGATTGTCTTGATATTTGCAACAACATAGCCTACTTCGCCAACACTCAGCTCTTCTTTGGCAATACGATTTGGTTTAAAGTGGCCAAGTTCTGTTGCTTCCCGATCGGTAAGGTTGGAGAGAAACCGAATAGGCGATCCAAGTTTGAGACTACCCTCAAAAACACGGATGTATGCAACTGCACCACGAAAGGGGTCGTAGATAGAATTAAATACAAGCGCTTGTAAAGGATTGGCTGCACTTCCTTTAGGGGCTGGTACATCATCGATGACCCGATGGAGAATTTCTCGCACGCCTAAACCAGACTTTGCAGAACAAGAAAGGATGGTTTCGGGATCGATGCCCAAAAGATCGGAAATTGCCCTGCGGGTAGATTCTACATCGGCCGAGGGAAGATCGATTTTGTTCATTACAGGAATGATGGTAAGGTCGAGTTCCATGGCAAGATAGATATTCGTGAGCGTTTGTGCTTCTATTCCCTGTGTTGCGTCAACAACAAGAATTGCGCCTTCGCATGCAGCAAGCGATTTAGAAACCTCGTAGGTAAAATCGACATGGCCTGGAGTATCGATAAGATTAAGACAATAGAATATGCCGTTATCGCGTTTATATTCCATGCGGATTGGATGCGATTTGATAGTAATACCGCGTTCCCGCTCAAGATCCATATCATCGAGCACCTGCTCCTGCATCTTGTTTTTTTCGATGGTAGAAGTAATTTCCAGGAGCCGGTCGGCTAACGTCGATTTGCCATGATCAATGTGGGCAATAATACAAAAGTTACGAATATTCTCAACAGGGATCAATGCCATTACAGTGTCCTCAAAAAGTTAAAAAATACGAGCTCATTCCAAAGCAAGCAGATGCAAATTCTGGCGCGCAGTCTGCAAAATATGAGAATGCACGGTATATAGGATTATAATAAGTCCCTAAATATACAAAATGACGGGGTCAGCAAATTCCCCTTGTTATTACAAGCGTGTTTTTTTTGGTGATTTCATTACTGCTAATGTAACAAAGGTTGTTATGCCACTGGATACACCAACCCCGATAACGAGCCCAAGCCGACCTTGGTAGGCGATGTGTTCGATAATGTGAGTGCGATCGTAGATGAGTGCTAAAAAAAGTCCCGATGAAATGTAGGCAACAACAATAGAAACAACCCATAAGACAAATTCAAGCGTAATGGTAAATGAACCCGTTATGAATTGCCGGAGGTGTTTTCCACCAAAAAGTGAGAGCGCAATGCATCCGCCAAAAATAAGGTCTCGCACGATGGTCGTTGCTATACCGCGCGAAAGTGAATTGGTAGCAAACGGGATAAGAAGCATAATAGTTAATGATGTATACAGGTAAATTCGCGAGGGATAGATTTTGGCACACGCAATAAGCACAGAGAGGAAAAAGCCCAAAAGAATAAATTGAAATCCTTGGTTTTTATAGTTGAGCATCGATTGCCCTGCTACCATAAATCCGATAAGAACAGATCCAAATGTGCCAGAAAGTACCATGATAAGGGGATCGTATTTTTGAGCAGTTGAATCCATGAAATCTCCAGTATGTGAAACGGTTAAGGTGCAGAATCTTTGACACGAGGTGAAACAAAAATATGCTTTTCTCGTTGTATAAATTCTTTGAGGCTCGTTGGTTTTTTGCCGGTGAGGTCTTCGTAGAAGCGAGAAATTGCAGGAGCTTTCTGGAATCGTGGCAAGAAATGCAACAAGATCATGACAATAATCAAACCGATGGCAACGCCTTCTTTCTTTTTAAGGAAAAAATACGAGATCGGATTAGTATTACGATAAGTAAATGTCTCTCCCACGATGGTGGTTAAGAGCGCTGCAACTTTGGCAAACGGTTCGTTTTCGTAACCAGTAATTTCGATTGCCCGATTTTTATACTTCTCAAAATTGCACAGCAGCACAGCACTTGTTTCGCCAATATTGGAAATGTCTACCCAGTTAAATACCGCTCTCCCTGCAGGAAGACAAATGCGGCGATGTGCTATAATATCAGGCAAAAGTGTGGTGGTTAGATTTTGCATAAAATAGCTCGGTCGTAAAAAAATATACTTAAAATCATGTTCTCTAATAAGGTGCTCGATTTTATTATGGGGAATAACGCGGCTTGTTTCTACGCCTTGAACCGACAAAAAGAGAATGTTAGAAATGCCGGCTGTTTTAGTCGCTTGTATAAGGGGTTTAAAAAACAAGTCTACATTAGAAATATGCGGTGGACGCAAGAGAAAAACGGTGTCTATGCCAGTAAGTGCTTGGGCAAAGGTGTTTGAATTTTCAAAATCGAAGAGTACATACTGGAGTGTTGGGAAGTGGGCAAAATTTTTTTGCGCCCGAGAAATATCGCGCACCCCGGCAACAATACTGTTTTGGGACGAAGAGCTCAACAGAGAGCGAATTACTTCTTGGCCAATATTGCCGGTAGCACCGGTGATGAGGATTTTTGCCATGGTTTGTTGTCTCCTAGTTTTTAAAAATGAGAGTCTGCTTGTAAATATACCATAGAGCGATTCATTGGCCAAGCACTATGTGAGAATTAAAAGGGGTTAGAAACACTCTTTATAGCAGAAGGCTGGTTTTGTGGATGTATTGTCCCATATATGAATTGAGCTTCCCTTGCACGATTTCAGATCGGTGCAAGTTCCACATGAGGTCGTATCGATCCACGATCTATGTCGAAACTTTTTAAATTCGTGTTCCCAGAGGTAGGCAAGATTGTGGGTGGCGATGTTACCTTCTGTAAAACAGTCGGCATTATTTGAGCACCCGGTAATTCTCCCATCTGCAAGAATGGATGTAATGTTGACACCTGCTCTGCAGAAAAAAGGTTGAGTGCGGATTTTTTTGTCGATATACAGAGGCAAATACCCCTCACAACTAAAGGATACATCAAGGCCCTTTTTACGAAGGGCTTTTTTGTGAGATGCAATCCAGTCAATCATGTGCCGTGTTTGGACCGGATCAAGAAGTAATTCGGAATTGTTTTTAGCTCGGCCTATGGGAAAAATGCGAAACAGTCTCCATGATGGAACTTTGTACTCAATAAGAATCTCTGATAGGGCGTCGAGTTCATTAAGATTTCGAGGGTTGACACAAGTTACTACATCACGGTGCGAAATAGGCAAGGCAGAAAGAATTGAGAGCGCAGTAAGAACCCGATCATATGACTTCTCGTTGCCACGCAGCCACGAGTGCGATTCTTTGAGTCCGTCAAGACTTACGGTACTGCTATAGCATGAGCCCATTCCTGTATTCTGGAAAGGAGCATGGTTACTACTTGGATCGCATGGTGACAATCGTGTCTTCGCCCGGGCGAGTGTAGGCGATGGTCGTATCGAAAAATGCTCCACCATTTTCGGAACTATCCGTATCCTGAAGAATAGCCAGTACTCTATTTCCGGATCTGGCTGCCTGATTGACATCTGTATAGCCGTATGCAAGGCCTTCCGGATTCGTGAATTCTGTTCCTAGGGTATCGGGAATGCTTTTCCCATTTTGTAGCGAGAGGAAGGTAATTTTTAAATAAAGAAGAAAATTCCAGTATTTCGTGATCAAGTTCATAAAATACCTTTATTAGTAGGGTAAATATAATTCCGGTTAATGGTGGTTGGGGAAAAAAAATAAGATTCTTTGAAAGATAAGAATGTCTGGACCACAAATTTACATAATAAATATAATAAAAATAATTTTAAAAACACCTTCATATATTAAATATTTTCACGATAATCAATGCAATCAAATTAATCACAAGAATCAGTGGTGCTGACAAGGGTTTGTGTCGCTCGTAGTGTGCAAGGTGTAGTGTCAAGTATCGTGCAATGAAGATTTGGTATGCCACCTCTCGTGAGCTTCAACGCAACCTATTTAATCTTCTCATAATGACAAACCAGCAGCTCATGCCCCGGGCCTTCTCGCAGATGAAGCCCATTGCCTTCGCAGTATTTGAACTGTTTGCAGGTTGCGCAGTCTCCGGTTTTTGCCCACGATCGGTTACGCATCGACTCGTAGCGGTTGTTCCAGCAGTCTAAAAAGTTGTCTTTGTAAATATTCCCCTGAATAAAATCTCCTCTTAGGCTTGGGCATGCAGAAATGCTGCCGTCGGCGAGAACTGATCCGACCGTAATGCCGGCTCTACAGAAGAAAAAGCCGTCGCGAGCTTTGCCCTCAAATTTGCCAAGAAATCCTTCGCATCCGTAGGTGGCATCTATTTCTTGCTTGTCGCGGGTAGCGGTAATAAAGTGCATGAGCGTAGTAAATTCCGAATCTGCAAGCAGGAGATCTTCGGTTTCTTTGGCGCGGCCTTTGGGGAAAATGGTAAATAAGCGCCATTTTTTGACATTATTATCGGTAAGAAGCTTGCGGATTTCGTCGAGCTCACCCAGGTTGCGTTTGTTAACACAGGTTACAACATCAAAAATAAGGTCTTTTTGTTGGGAACAGAATTTGATTGCATTAAGGGCTTTTTTGAAAGAATCGGATTTCCCGCGCATCCAATTATGAGAATCTTGTAAACCATCTAAGCTAATGGTAATGGATCGCAAACCAGAATCGCACAGTGATTGAAGTCTTTTTTCGGTAAGTAAATAGCCATTAGTAACCATTCCCCAGGGGTACCCTTTGGCAAAGATTTGCTTTCCACAAGCATCCAGATCTTGTCTAACCAGAGGCTCCCCGCCTGTTATTGCAACTATTGTTTTATGCGGATCATACTGGGTTGCTACCTGATCGAGAACATTGGCAAAATCGGCAAAAGGCATATCGGGTGTGGTTGTATCTTTGGTGCAATCGGATCCACAGTGAATGCAATTGAGGTTGCACCGAAGAGTGCACTCCCAAAAGAGATAATTGAGCTCGTGAAGTTGCTTTTGAACCGAGCGATAGGCGCGATGAATTTCGAGGCTAATGGTGGTTTTTAATGACACATCACGCATTGTGTTAATTTGTAGGATCTACTTTAATGTCAACGGTCTTTTCTGCATGGCCCTTGTCCCAGGTTCCATTTGGATCTTTTAGATCGGTGCTGGGAATAGAAACAATAGTATCTTTAGGGCTAAATGATCCATTTGAAGCACCATCAACATCCGTTATGGTAACTTTTATTGGATTATTCTCATCGGGATAAGATGAAAATTCCAGCGAATAGGCACCATTTGAATCTGTGATGGACGTATCCCGCGTATATGAAGAGGGGAGTGTATCGGCTGCAAAGACATTTAGTCCTTTAACAGGCAATTGTGTTGCAGAGCTTTTCACGGTTCCGCTTATTTTGTAGTCTGCCATAGGCATTCCGTATGCAGGAGCTGGGCCATACATGACTCCGTCACAATTGCAGAAAATTCCCAAGACTCCTGTTATTGCCAAGCTTGCTAGCTTGAGGATACGAAACATTGCTTTTTTGTAGCCGTTAGAGAGTGCCATAAAATACCCTGTATGTTAATGGGTGTAGATATACATTTATTAACTAATATACAATGAGATATTGCAAAGTCAATACGAGGGTAGTGGGGGAGCGTGCAAAAAAAATGTCTGGACCGCTGATTTATATGATTAGTATGATGGAGATGATTTTCAAACAGCATACACTCTGCAAGGTTTCAAGATAATCAAAGCAATCAAATTAATCACAAGAATCAAGGGCATTACACGAACTTTTTTGCCTTAAAAAACCACCCGTGCCTTACAGAACTTCCATTTCAAGCCTTTTCATAATATCAAGTGCCTCAGCATTATCCGGATGCATTGTCACAATTTTCTTTACATACCGCTTGGCTTTTTTGACATCACTTGCATCCAGTGCTGCTGATGCTGCTTTCCAGAATACCGATTCTGATGCTCTAAGCTTTTTTTCACAGAGTGCTCGTTCGTAAGCTTGCAATGCAGACCGGGGGTCTTCTACCGCACGGTGAATGTCGCCAATAAGGACATATGTTTCAGCGGTAGCTGAATCGGTTGCTATTGCATCGTGCAAAAGCTCCACTGCCTTTATTGGGTCTCCTTGTATTAAAAATATCTTGGCAAGAGAGAGATATCCAACAGGATTCTGACGCGGTGCCATAAGAATAGATTTAATAAAATACGGAGCTGATTCTATATACTGACCCTCTTGGAGCATTGCAGTTCCCATGTGGGAATAATACTCTACAACAGAAGGGTAATGGCAAATTGCTTGCTGCGATAGATCGATGGCTTCTTTATATTTTTTCGTTTCGAGTAGAATTTCGGTAGCATAGTAGTATGCATTCATTCTAACTGCATGGGGATCGAGAGCTGTCGATCGCACCGGCGGAAATTCTGAGATCGCGGCTACAAAGAAGTATAATGCCTTTTTGAGGTTTTGGGTATGATGAAAAATAAGCCCTAAAAGGTGGGCCGCTTCTATGCGCGTTTTGTCGATGTAAAGACAACGAAATAATAGCCGCTTTGCTTTTGCATATTCACCAAGGCCATAAAAGAGCCACCCGCTCGTGTACAGTGCTTGTGTGTAAAGGTCCGGGCGTTGGTCATAGGTTTCTTGGGTTATAAGAGACGCATACGTTTCGATAGCAAGAAGCGAATCTCCTTTTATCGCGTGCGCATCGCCAAGGCTATACAGCAGTGCAGGATCGTTTGGGCGTTCTTGCAATTCGAGCGCTAAAAGTTTTATATTGCGATCTGCTTTGACCATTTGTAGAGCATGATCCTGATATCCCGTATGATATATCGTAATATCTGGCATTGATACTACGGGCCATTGCTGTGCAGTTTCCTGGGTAAGGATCTGTTCGTGAATTCTTCCGGTAAACCGAAGCGAAGCTGAATTTGGGAAAAGTCGAGCTTGCATAAACCCGGGGCCATGTCCATGATACTGAGAATTGACAACGCGAAATAGATGGATAGAATCGACAGGGTTTTCTAGGCAGGCGCGAATGGATGCGCATGAATTTTCGCACACACGATCGTCGGCATCTATCCATAAAATGTATCGTCCATGAGCCTGTTCCAATGCGCTGTTTCTAGCATCGGAAAAATTATCGTTCCAGGGCCGGCTCAGGATGGTTGCACCAAATTCAGCTGCAATATCCTTTGTCGCATCGGTGGAACCGGTGTCAATAACAATAATTTCATCTGCTATGGTATCAATTGAATTGAGGGCATCCCGCACAATTTTTGCTTCGTTGCGAACAATGAGCGTCACTGTCAAAGTGCAGGCACGCGCAGTAATTTCGTTTTCGTAACGGGTAAGCAATTCTTGGGTTTGAGGCTCTTTTTGATTTTGGGAAGCGTGGGATTTGGTAAGCAGTGCCTGTGCGCGCAACGGCATCTTTTGTACACTATACCATTTGGATGCTTCGGTATAATACTGCTGTAGTGTAATTTCACGTGTGTAAACACGATTGCGGAGCGCAGTTGCCGATTGTTGGGGCTGCACACCTGTTTTTTGAGTTTGACTATCCATGACAAAAACTCCCATCCATTGGAATTGAGTTTACATACAACTTATGCAACATAATGTGCGCTGGTTGTATCATTGTTTACATTTTCAAAAAGTGGCTTGTATACCGCATTGCTCATGAGTCTTCGGGCTCCAGCAATGGTAAATCGCTCGGTATATAATAGTTTTTTAATTTCTAGCAGAATGCTGATATCTCTCTCGATAAAGCGTCGTTGTTTTCCTTCGGTACGATGCGGTGACAAAAAACCGTCAAATTCACGTTCCCAAAAACGAATTGTGTGTCGCGGCACATCGCACAGTTTAGATGTATCTCCTATTGTAAATCCTTCGACGCCCTGCTTACTCGTGTTTGTCATACAATGCTCCTGGTGTACCTAGTGTACTAGCGTGATGCGTGTGTAGTTGTTATTAAAAGGTATCGTCAAACATTGCGTAAAAGATTAACGATTGCTTTAATTACTAATGTATAATAAGCAAGGGGTATGCCAAAGAACGTCTTTGGTGCAATGTTAAAGCATTGGTTGCGTGCCTCTTTATAATATCGTTATTATAAATGAGTTACAATAAAAAAATGATAGAGGGTCGGGCGCTTGGAAATCTGGGAATAAGGAGAGAGCTACACTACAGTAGGTTTTAGTGGGCAAAAGACGACGCTATGAGGAGTTTTATGCCGCGTTGCGCGAAACCGTATGAGCTACGGCTTCACTACGAGGGCATCAAGGTTTTTTAGGTGTTCGGAATGCTTGAGCAAAATCGGAGAGGTTGATAGAAGGAGATTGGGCCGCAGCTTTGTTCTCATTCTGGATACGTTCGTAGATTTCTTCGCGGTTGACAGCGATATTTTTTGGGGCTTCTATGCCAATTTTAACATGGCGTCCATCGAGATCAACAACTTTGATAACAATGTTGTCGCCGATGCGGATAGATTCTCCGAGTTTTCGAGTGAGGACCAGCATTGTATTACTTCCTTCCCAGAATTGGTTCCTGGGTTGTATACCGGTCATCATCAACGATAATCTGTTTGCCAAGACGAGCAGATTTATTGATAAGGATCGGGCCTGCCAGATTTGCGGTAGAATCGGCTGCATTCACGCGAATGGTAATGATCGCGTAGAGAAGAATATCTTCGGGCTTGCCTATTTTGAGGTCATCGAGCTGCTCTTTTGTCATTTTTGGCGAATAGTCGGGCAAAAAGAGCAACGGATTGACAATCGCAAATCTCAAACGAGCCCCATCGATACACACGAGCCATTCAAAGGGAGCATATTCGGCAAGATTCACTAAAACAAAATCTTTGTTTTCTTCAAAGCCGGGAATTCCGTTAGGAAAATGAAGCACATCTTCCGAAGCGTATACAAGGTCGTTAAAGAAGTCGGACATGGTTTTGCCTGGGGGATCAGGTGAAGAGCAATCATCAAAACTTAAGAAAAAATGCTTTCTTGTAGAATACAAGTCAAGCAAGATCGCCACTAATATGTGCGAGGCGCCCTGCTCGACTTATTCTATAAATCTATTAACCCTTAAGAAGCGATAGAACACTCTGAGGTGCTTGGTTCGCTTGTGAGAGCATCGCCGTTGACGACTGCTGAAGAATTTGGTTACGCGTGAACTGTGTTGTTTCATACGCAAAATCGGCATCACGGATAACTGATTCGGCTGCTGCCATATTAGTTTCCTGATTTTCTTGATTGGCAAGTGCATGTTCTAATCTATTGGTCTTGGCTCCAAGATCTGCGCGAAGAGTATTCACCATATTAAGCGCCGAATCGAGACTTGAAATTGCAGAAGTTGCCATGGCCTGAGTGGTTACCCAAACGTTCTGCGTGACGCTGATACCCATTGCTGTGCAGTCGACACCCGAAATAGTGATAAGAACAATGTCGGAGCCTGTCGTGTTATCGTTAGGGCCTACATGAATTACACCACCGGTTCCCCACGGTGCTGTACCATTAAGAAGTTTTTGACTATTATATTGTGTTCCGTTTACAATACGGTCGACTTCGGTTCGAAGCTGGTCAAATTCCACCTGAATAAAACCGCGTTCTTTAGATGTCAAGGTGTCATTGGCTGCCTGGATGCATAGTTCGCGCATACGTTGAAGCATTGATTCAGTTTCAACTAAGGCGCCTTCTGCTATATTAAGGAGGGACATTCCATCCTGCGCATTGCGCGTGCCCATGGCAAGTCCGCGTACTTGGGTACGAAGCTGTTCGGATACGCTTAAGCCGGCAGCATCATCGGCCGCGCGGTTGATGCGAAGACCCGTTGACAATTTCTCTAACGATTTACTGATATCCCGCTCTACACTGCGAATCGAATTGCCGGTGATCATCGCCGGCACATTGTGATTGATACGTGGCATAGTCCCCTCCTTACACTAAGTGTGCGTCCCTGCAGTCGGCATTATTACCTGACTGCCATCGTAGTCGTCCTGACTATACCTGCTTCCATGCAATCAACTTAATTAGCAAAGGCTGTGCCATAACGTAAGGTGTTGAATTTATTAGAGTTAATTTTCGGCACTGCGTAATGAGCTGCTATACATAGGAAAAAAATGTCACCTACTATAAATAATTGACCAGGGATGGCTGAATAATGGTAGCTGCTGCTTTGAGGGCAGCTTGATATGCCGTTTGCGCAAGCGAAAATTTTCCTATGGTATCTGCATATTCTGCGTCTTCGAGATCCGATTGGAGGCGTGATGTTTCTGTGTACTGGGATTCATTGCGATCGAGCGTTGTTTCGAATCGGTTGATGCGGGCTCCGTTTTTGCTTTGCGCCGAAAGAAGCACCTTAAAGGAAGAATCTATTGTGCCAATGGATGATTCGATGCCTGCCCGATTATTATGGAGTAAATCTGAACCAAGGCCAATTGCTACATCGAGCAAGTGCTGTCCATTGGTTGAATCTCGCATGAGCTCGTCGGCAGTTATATTGATGGGCGTTATGATAGTATCTTCGATTTCCCGAAAGACATCTCCTGAAGCAACAACCTTGTCGCCATAAATATCTCGGCCTTGTGAGATGTAATCGAACGAAACCTGAAAACCAGCAAGCGTATAGCGCCCTAAGGGCCCTGCAGCAAAGGTGCCACCCTCCGATACGTCAACTGCTAAAGCTGCATTGATGGGCGTTATGGTACCGGAAACATAATTGACGGTGTAATCGCGGCCTTCTACATAGGCAGTATTGCCAATTTTAAGCTGGAATGATCCCGGAATGATACGGGTGATTGGATCCAGAGTATCTGCTTGTCGCAGTTGCGCTGCCACACCAACACCGCCGGAGCCATCAAAAAATGCCATTTCTTTTGAGGAATAGTTGAGTGCATTACCGCTTTGTGAAGTTACAAGAGGCAAGGGAGGAATTTTAGTTTGTGTGCCACCAAAAATGTAGTCGCCTTTGTAGGTAGAATTACCAAGAGACACAAATTGTCGTAAGAGCTGTTCCTGCTCCTTTTGAATGTAAAGGCGCTCGTTTGACGAAAGAACATCATTAGAACCCTGGATAGCAAGCTCTCGCATGCGCTGCATGAGCGTATTCATAGAAAGCATTGCGGTATCGGAAACTGTCATAAAACTCATACCATCATTGATGTTCGATTTGAATTGGCTTATCTGCTGCTGTTTAGAAATCAATTTTAAATCATTGGCAACATCAACGGGGCTATCCGATGGTTTCATAAGACGTTTACCGGTAGAGAGCATCTCTTCCAGATGACCCAGATCGGAATATCGCCGGTTGAGCGTTGTTTGTGTTTGTCGATTAAGTTCTCTAAAGGTAACGCGCATAGGAAGTCCTTTTTATGAAGCCATGTTCAAGAGGTAGTCAAGCATCTGGCTGGCTGTACTTATAACACGCGCAGCAGCTTGATACGAATGCTGAAACTTGATAATGTCAGCCATTTCTTCATCGATGGAAACGCCTGAGATGGAATCCTGATGCTTTTCGTATTGATTGACAAGAAAGGTTCGAGTTTCAAGATTGGAGGTTGCTTCTTGACGTGCAAGACCGAGATGGCCAATAAATGCGCTATAGTATTGTACATAGGTGTTTGTGGGGTTGCCAAGTGCATCGGGTTGCATGGTGAGCCCCTGGCGAAGTTGTGCTATGGCAACGGCATTAGTATTATCTCCGGGACCCTTGAATCCGCCCGAGCGATATTGAAAATCGACATTCATCTGCCATCCATCGTATCCGGCATGGAGCATTTGCACAGTTCCATGTGCATAATCGATGCGATAGTCAACGTTTTCTACGAGGGTTGCAGTTAAGCCTGTGAGGGGCTGGGTTCCTACCATGCGCACCGAGTTTTTAATAACATTGCGCGCTACATCGGCACCTGCTGCTGGCAAAACATTTGTTTTTGACAAGAACGTAGGCGCTACACCAAAGTTGAGCGCACCCGCACCAAAAACATTGGCAGGTGCAGCATAAGCTTGATTGCCTGTGGCAGCCGAAATGTTTTGTACATCTGAGCTGATCGATTCCGAAAGCGCTATATCGGATGCCCCTGTGGCATTGGGGTTAAAAAAATCTAGTCCTGTGTATCCCATTAAATTATAGCCGCGTTGGTGAAGATTATTGACAGAAGTCATAAGAGCTTTTGCAATGGTGTTAAGTTTTTCTTCGTATTCGGGAATAATGGTATCTCTACAGCCAAAAAGACCGTTGATGGCGCCACTTGTTGGGTTATAATTTTTTTGTGAGTCTTTAAAGCGTAAACCGATATTGCTTGCCTGAGTTCCATCGGGCATGGTGAATGTCGTGGTGGTGATTTCTATATCGCGTGAACCAACCGGAGAAACCAGAAGGTTTCCATTGCTTGTTACACTAATTTGCCCTTGTGAATTTTCTTGAGTATCGATATCAACAAGTGAGGAGAGTTCTTTTAAAAGGCCATCCCGTTTGTCACGACTATCGTTTGCCTTTTGATTATTAATTTCTACCGAACCTATTTCAATGTTGAGGTTGAATATTTCCTTGGTGAGTTCGTTGACGCTATCGGCATTTGCACGCAATTTTTCGTTTGTTGCAGCTTTGAGATTGCTGAGTTCTCCACTGAGATTATGAAACACATCTACCATGATATCGGCACTGGTTTTTACCATGGTGCGCGCCGAAATATCGGCAGGATTATTTGCAAGGTTTTGCCACGAATCGAAAAACTTATCGACAAATGAAGCGAGCCCTGTGGACCCAGGCTCGTTAAAAATATTCTCTATTTGTTGCAGGGTGTAGTCGTACTCTTGATAGCTGCCCACCTGCTGGTTTTGTCGTTGAATTTGTTGGTCGATCATTTTATCGCGCATGCGGTCGATATTAATTACGTCAACGCCAAATCCCATTTGTCCATATTGACCGTCGGCACGATAATCGGCAGTCATATTCAGCCGTTTACGGGAATATCCTGCAACATCGGCGTTTGATACGTTTTGTCCTGCGACATCCATACCAAGCTGCGCAGCAAATAAACCGCGGGTACCAATGCTTAAGGTAGAAAAAAGTCCCATAATTTCCTCATTAGGCTATTTGGTTAAAGAGTCGACGCCGGATTGTTTCTGGCTCTTTGTGCCCGGGGGCATTGTAGCCTATTGGAGCGCTTGTGTTACGCGTAAAGATTTCCATGGTCTGTCCAAAAACTGATAATGATTCTGCAAGAAGGACCTGATTTGAAGCGTTGATTTCTGAAAATCTCTTAATGGTTGCTTTGAGCTTTTGTTGAATATCGGCAAAAAGTGTTTTTTGTTCGGTTCCTGCGCATTCGATAATGTTTGACAATGAGGAGTGTCGTGTCTGGATAACGCCCGGGAGTGAAATTGTATCACAAAGCTCTAGCCGTTGTTCTTCGAGATCTTCTATCTGACATGCGAGTTCGTCGTAGGCGATTGTGGTTGTCCTAACGCCCACAACATCCTGATTTCGTAAGCAGGTGTTCATGCGGATTGCGGTTTCGACAAGTTGCTGATGACACCGCAAAAGCGATGCTAAAAGCGCATGGAGTTCTGCAAGTTTCTCGTCCATAAGAAATATCCTTAGTCTTTAAGTTTATTGGTATCGGTAAGATTAGCGTGCATCAAACGAATTTTCGCAACATACTCTTGGGTTTCTTTGTAAGGTGGTATGCCGTTATGCTTATCGACTGCACTGGGTCCTGCGTTATAGGCTGCAAGTGCCATATCAACATTGCCATCGTATTTGTCTAGCATTGCTTTAAGGTATCGTGTTCCGCCCCTAATATTATCAGCCGGATCAAACACTCTTCTTACACCCATATCGCGCGCAGTTGAATCCATAAGCTGCATTAACCCTTTGGCACCAACACGGGAGATTGCATAAGGATTTCCTGCAGATTCCGCAGATATTACCGATGTTATAAGATTGGGATCTACATTAAATTCCTCTGCAGCCTGGGAAATTTCGTGCATATAATTTTGAGCGTTCTTCTTGAGTTGGGCATGCGATGAGCTCGCTTGATAAGCATTGGCAGAAGTGTTGAGCGTTGCTGCTGTTTGTGCGTTTTTCAGGTTTTTAAGGGCTGCTAGCGCTGCTTGCGCATCTGCTCCGCCGTTACGAGAAATGTTTTCGAGAATCTGTTGCGCAAGGCCAAGGTTTGCAGTACGCGAGGTAAGCCCTGCATATTCGGTATCGAGCATGTCGGTATACATTTTTTCGGCAGTTGACGAAAGAGGGTTGTCACCAATTGTTGCGCGCATCGATTTAAACATCATCGATACAAACAACGATTCAAATTGTTGTGCAACCTGTTTTGCTCGAGCAACAGATTTGGAGTTTTCCGGCGCCGTCGAAGTGGCGTATGATGGTGATGGAACTTTCATGGTGAATCCTTTCACAGTGGTGATTAGCAATTGGTATGCCGAAGTATTTCTTGTGTAAAATCAATAGGTTAAAAGGTTTCTAACACAGAGCATGGGGAACAATTCGTAATGAACCCGGCTAAAAATTCCCTAGGTGCCTCGTGGGTGTTCAGTTCGATTTCTCCGATTTGACTAATCCGTGGGTGGTTGATCGCATTATATATTTAGATGCATGCCACTTGGATTTTGAATATCACAAACGAGAGTAGGAAAACGCATGGGGTTACGACAATCGCTTAAGAAGCCTTCGGTGTGGGTTTTCACAACGTACTTTGCAGAAGGCTTTCCCTACATGGTTGTGAGGGTTATGACAAGTGTGTTTTTTACTGATATCGGCATGTCGGAACGGTTTTTGGGCTATTTGAATTATTTGGGATTTCCTTGGAATCTTAAATTTTTATGGGCCCCCTTTGTTGATATTTTTGGATCTCGCCGTGGCTGGATGAAAGTTGTGCAGTCGATTCTTACGCTGCTCATGGCTTCTGTTGCACTATGGTGCTTTTGGAATGCTCATCATCCGGGTGCGTTGCCGATATGGCTGATTATTGCGATTTTTGGCGCGATGGCATTTGTAGCAGCTACTAATGATATTGCAATTGATGGCTATTATATGGAAGGGATCACCGATCCAAAAACCCAGGCTGCTCTTACTGGGTATAGGGTTATGGCGTATCGGTTGTCGATGGTTGCGGCAAAATTTGGTGTTATCTTGGCTGTAGGAGCACTCACTAAAAGTGTTGCCGGAGGAAATTCTTATTTAGCATGGAGCTATGGATTTGGGGCATCTGCTGTTACTATGGCAATTCTCTCTGCATACCACCTGATTGCGCTGCCTCGTATGTCTAAAGCAGATCCTTTAGGCGCACCTCGTAAAAAGGTGTGGCACGAATTTCTTATTTCATTTGCCTCATTTCTCGAGATCACTCCCTCGCGTGCTACTATTGCGCTTATTACTTCCTTGTCTGGAGGGATTGCTCTTTCAGGAATATTGACACTATGCGGTTTGCCAGTCCCCCAGATTGCGTCGTATAGCGTTCTTTCGTTTTTGCTTATTCTATTGTTGCAGGCTCGCGGCCCCATTATTCTTGCTCTCTTATTTATAATTTTTTACAAAATTGGAGATGAAGTAATATTTTCGATGGGAACGCCCTTTCTTAAGCGCTATTTACTGGTTACCAATGTGCAGCTTGCCTGGATGACTGGTTTAGTGGGGCTTTTGGGTGCAATTGCAGGGACAACGCTTGGGGGGCTTTGGATTAAAGCCACGGGGCTTAAAAAAGCAATCTGGCCTCTTACGCTTATCATGAATGTCAATATTCTGGCATACGTATGGCTGGCTTACCATAAGCCTCTGGCCACCTCAATGTCGGGCTTGCTTATAATTGGCGCGGTGTATTGCTACGAACAGATTGCAGCCGGGCTTGGCAATGCCGTCATTATTGTCTTTATTTTGCGCACCTGTAAACCAGATTTTAAAGCAGGGCACTATGCAATAGGATCTGCATTTATGTCGGTCTTCTCCACCGTATTTGGCGGGATGGGTGGCGTTATAGTAGAAAATATCGGCTATCGTGGGCTTTTCCTAACAGGCTTTTTGGTATCGATTCCTTCTATGGCGCTTATCTTTTTTGTTAAGATGCAGGATGAAGATGAAATTGCTGCAGTTGTGAAAAAAGAATAATTTATTCCCGAGTTGGTTTTAGGTGGCACATGTCCCTAATGTTAAGGCTTGCAAAAACACTACGTTTTTTTTGCTTCTGTTTAAATATGTTTTTTAAACACGAGGCACCTTTTAAAGAGAGCCTATTTTCGCTATTCTTGATCTACATCAATAAATCTACCGCGTTTTCTGTCTATATTTCTTAACAACAGACCATACTTTTCTTTGTGTTGAAGGAGGATATACTATGATAGAGCATTTGAATAGTTCAATAAAAGATATTATCGAACGATTCCCAGCACTCCAGAACGTTCTTGCCAGCTTTAATATTGGTTGCACTACCTGCGCTGTTGGCACCTGCAAAGTAGTGGATATTGTTGAAATTCATAACCTTTCTGAATTGGATCAGGAGAAACTTTTTAGGGCGATGGCAGAAATTATTGAGCCAGGAAAGCCGCTGGTAATGCCGCCCATTAAGCCTCCCCAGCCACAATCATTGGGGCGTGCTATGCTTTCTCCGCCAATTCGGACTCTCATGAAAGAACATGAACATATTTTACGCGTAATTGCAGCGATACCCTCATTAATTGACATGCATGGAATAAATCCAACCAAGGGAGAATCTGCTATTAGGCACGCTATTGATTTTATCAGAACCTATGCCGACAAATTGCATCATGCCAAAGAGGAAGACATCCTCTTTGGGTACTTTGACCAATCATCTGATATCATTCAATCGATGTATGCAGATCATGTTCAAGGGCGCTTATATATTGCTTCGCTGTGCACTGCGCTGGATACCGTAGATCGTAGTGGAGTAGAAAAAAATCTCACGGCGTATGCAGCATTATTGACAGAGCATATCCGTAAAGAGGATGAAGTTTTGTATCCATGGATGGATCGAAAATTGACAGACTCTCAAATAGGGCAATTGTATTCTAGGTTTGCAGAAGCAGATACTGCAGCTGGCGCAGCACTCGTAAAATATGTTGCATTTTCTCAATCATTTTTGTAAACTATTTATTCATTATAACAAGGAGAATGTACAATGTACGCAGAAACGATAGGCCTGTTTGCCAAAAGTGCACGCGATAAGGCTGTGTTTGCTAAAAAATCACCGGTTCACTATCTCTTTGCGGCCCTCTTGGCTGGAATGTTTGTTGGTGTTGGTATTGTTCTTATTTTTTCGATTGGTGCACCCTTTGCCGATATTTCTTCTCCTGCTGTTAAGATATTAATGGGCGTATCCTTTGGCATAGCTCTTACGCTTGTAATTATTGCGGGGAGCGAACTGTTTACCGGACTTGCGATGTCGATGATTATTGGGATCTTAAAAAAGACCGTAACGCTCTGGGATCTTGTTGTTGTGTGGGTGGTGAGCTATATTGGTAACTTATTAGGATCGTTGCTCCTTTCATATTTGGTATTTAAAGCAGGGCTAACGCATAATCCGATTTTTTTAAAATTCATAACACAAGTTGCATCAGCCAAGATGCATGCTCCGCTTGGAGATTTGTTTTTTAAGGGCATTTTGTGCAATATGTTAGTCTGTTTAGCGGTATGGATGAGCATGCGTCTTAAAAGTGAAGCTGCTAAAATGATTGCAATTTTCTGGTGTCTCTTTGCATTTATTGCCTGTGGTTTTGAGCATAGCATTGCCAATATGACACTTTTGTCGGTTCCGCTTTTTGCGGCCCACGACCCCACAATTATTTCGTGGGTTGGCTTTGCGCGGAACTTATGGGTTGTTACTGCAGGAAATATTGTTGGCGGTGGAATTTTGATCGGCGCGGTGTATACCTTTATTTCATCACGAAGTATTCCGGTTTCTCAAGCACAATAATGAGGTGACTTTTATGGGCGTGCAGTTTACGAATAAGCAATTTGATAATCTCCTTACTAATCTCGCGAAATCGTTTAGGGTATATGGCCCTAAACGGGTTGCTAAAAAAGCAGAATGTTCCGACGCCGATTATATTGGATACGGAAGCATTCTTACTGCTGCAGACCTTATTACGGAGAGTAAATCATACTTTTCACCAAAAGAATTCGTTTTCCCTCCCCGAGAAACACTCTTTGAATTTGAGGGGGGAGCCGAGTCGGTTCCACTCTGCGATGAGACCCCGATAATCGTATTTGTCCGTGCCTGCGATATTCATGGCATCGATCGGCTCGATCGACTTTTTTTAGGAAATGGCACTACACCCGATTTTTATTACCAACGGCGCCGCAAGCTCCTTCATTTTTTTCTTATCGAGTGCACTTCGAGTTTTGATTCGTGTTTTTGTGGATCCATGGGAACTAATAGTGCAGATGAGTTTGCGGTTGCCTTGCAGTTTACTGGGGATAATATAGTTCTAACAGTCAAGGATCCAACGTTTGTGGCGTATGTGGACGGTGCTGGGGTCGAGAGTACCTATGTACCTATTGTTACAACGAGCGATCAGATATCTGTTACTATTCCCGCTCCCGAAAATTTGACCCTGGAGATTTTTGATCACGACCTTTGGCAAGAATATACCCGTAGGTGTATTGCCTGCGGTCGCTGCAATACTTCGTGTCCGACCTGTAGCTGCTTTACTATGCAAGATGTTCCGGCGGAGGGTTCAATCAGGGCCAAACGTCGTCGTAGGTGGGCAGGTTGTCATGTTGGGGGTTTTCCCGATATGGCGGGCGGGCATAGTTTTCGCAAGAAAAATGGTGAGCGTATGCGCTATAAAACATTGCATAAAATTTCCGATTTTAAACAACGATTTGGTGTACATCAATGCGTTGGCTGCGGACGGTGTACCGATGTATGTCCCGAACTAATATCGTTTTCTCATTGTATCAATAAACTATCATCGATTGCAAAGATGCCATGACCACAAATCAATATCAATCCAGAGAAGGTCGAATTGTTTCGATCGTACAAGAAACTGCGCTCGATTGGACCTTTGGGGTTGCTCTGGAACTCACGGCTGTGGGCGGGCAATTTGTTATGGTTTCGTTACCCGGAGTTGGTGAGGCGCCCATATCAATTAGTCAAGCAAATAAGGGATTCTTGTATCTCACCATTCGCAATGTGGGGCGTGTAACTTCAAAAATATTTGAGCTTGCTATTGGGGATCTTCTTTTTATTCGGGGCCCATATGGCAATGGATTTGTTGTAGATCGGTTTGCTAATGCTAATCTTATTGTTGTTGCAGGTGGAACAGGGCTTGCTCCGGTGCGGGGATTTATTAATGCATGTATACAATCCAAAAAAAACAACACCGAACTTCGCGTAATTGCTGGGTTTAAAAGTCCGGCAGATATTCTTTTTAAAGAAGATCTGGCTGTGTGGCAAACATCTGCACAAACCACTATTACAGTTGATAAGCCTGTTGACGGTTGGCAAGGCGAAACGGGCCTTGTGACAGAACATATTAAAAAGATTCACCCAGAAATAATTAAAAGCTCTTTGGCCATAGTTGTAGGACCTCCATTAATGATGAAGTTTGCTACCCTTATGCTTGTGGAGCAAGGTATGTCGCCAGACGCTCTTACGGTATCGTTTGAACGGAACATGAGCTGTGGTATTGGTAAATGTGGTCATTGTAAAATTGATAGCACGTACGTCTGCCTCGATGGCCCAGTTTTTTCGTATGTAACTGCACGTCATCTTATCGATTGAGAGTATTACCTATGATACATGATATTGATCGCAAGCCAACAATAAAAAATGCCTGGAGAATTACGCGCGATAGAGACAAAACTTGTTTGCGCATTCGTGTTCCCGGTGGCCATCTTAAAACACGCTATCTGGCACTTATTCAAACAATTGCAGACACATATGGCAATGGGACTCTGCATTTGACAACCCGTCAAGGATTTGAAATCCCGGGCATTAAATGGGAACATCGCGAGGCAATTAATGCACTTCTAAAGCCTCTGGTTACCGAACTTGCCGGCAGCGATATCGCTTTGCAGGGTGGGTATCCTGCAGCAGGAACGCGCAATATATCTGCATGTATTGGTAGCAGAGTATGCCCTTTTGCAAATGATGATACAACCCGCATTGCACTGGAAATAGAGCATGCGATATATCCGCATGATTTTCATTTTAAAGTTGCTGTTACGGGGTGCCCTAACGATTGTATCAAGGCTCATATGCAAGATTTTGGTATTATCTGCATGACCCTTCCGCAGTATAATCAGGAGCGTTGTATAAGTTGCAGCGCCTGCGTGGATGTATGCAAAAAAAAGGTTACTAATGCATTGTCAATAGAAAATTTTGATGTTGTGCGCAATCCAGCCCGATGTATAGGCTGTGGCGAATGCGTTCTTGTGTGTCCGAGCAGAGCCATGACGCGTCATGAAACTCATTTTTATCGATTAGTTATTATGGGCAGAACCGGCAAAAAAAATCCTCGAATTGCCGCCACGTTTCTTAAATGGGCAACACTCGATGTTGTTACATCCGTTATTAAAAATACGTATGAATTTGTCGATAGATACATCGACAGAACGATTGCGAAAGAACATATTGGTTATATTGTCGATCGTCAGGGATTTTCTGTTTTTATGGAAGAGGTTTTGCGCAATGTAAATCTTAATTCCGACATTAAAATCGCTTCTGACTTGACCTGGTCGGGGTATCGGTATGCAGATGATGAAACTCTTTTAGTATAGTGTTGGGAGGCTTTTGTGCAGGAAATATTTGGTCTTGATGATTTATTGCATACTCTTGTTTCGCTTGAGGAATTGGGCAACAAACTGTACATTGCCTTGGCAGAAAAAACATCCGATGCAAAGGCAAAAAGCTTATTTAGTTTTCTTTCAGAACAAGAAAACATGCACCGCGAGCGCTATAGCGCTATGCTTGATAAACACGAAATGACTCTACCCGATGATTCCGATTATTCGAGCTATATAAAGGTACTTGTCGAGTCTACCTTCAGTTTGCTCCAGGTAACCCCGGGTGAAAAAACAGTTGCCGAAGCTTTGTCTATTGGTATGCAACTCGAAAAAGAAACGATACTTTTTTTAAGCGAGATTTGTGCAATGGTTGGTGCAATACAATCAAAGCCTTTACAAGATATTATCCTTCAAGAGCGGGGGCATTTGAGGATTCTTGTTGAATTTAGCCAGAAACATAAAATGTAAGACAAGGTTTTTTTTGATCAAGCTTTAAATGATTCGCTTGGGAGTCCTTATAATAGAGCTCTTATAAATCTTGAATTTGGGCAACCTTATACTATATCTCTTGTAAATTCAGAATCTGGGCGCCACGGTTGCCACCCTTCCTTATGGCGCCCGAAGGTGTGAGGCCTGACAGCGAAGCTGGGACGCCCAAAATCTTACTGAGTAATTCTTGGAAAAACCAATAAAAGTCCCCCTATTTTTGAACTTATCCCCCTCCATACTGTATATTTGAACAGTATGCAAGAATATCTAAAAACCCTCAATCCAGAGCAATTAGACGCGGTCACGTATGGTGTGACGGCTGATTCGATTATTGGGGGACCGTTGCTTATTATAGCGGGGGCGGGGAGTGGGAAAACCAATACGCTCGCATATCGAGTTGCGCATCTGATTAATTCTGGTGCCGATCCGCAAAAAATAGCACTCCTTACATTTACCCGCAGAGCCGCCGAAGAAATGACGCGGAGGGCAACAAAAATTCTTGTGCTTGCTCAAAAAGCCGCCGAGAATTCCGACAAACCTAAGCCGTCAATAACCGCAACGCTTTCTTGGGCTGGAACCTTTCACTCGATTGCAAATCGGCTTTTGCGTATGTATGCCGATCAGATCGGTTTGGATCAATCGTTTACTGTTTTGGATAGATCCGATGCGGGCGATCTTATGAATAAGCTTCGTCATGACCTGGGGTTTGCAAAAACGAATGCCCGATTTCCCAAAAAAGATACCTGCTTAGACATTTACTCGTATAGTGTAAATGCTCAGTGCACACTCGATAACGCTTTAAAAGATGTGTATCCGTGGTGCTATGCTTGGGAGAAAGAACTGAAGGTTCTTTTTAAGAAATATGCCGATACCAAAAAAGCAATGAATATCATGGATTACGACGATCTTTTGCTGTATTGGTATTTTATGATGCAGCAGCCTTCTATTGCTATCTCTGTAGGTAAACGATTTGATCATATTCTTATAGACGAATATCAGGATACGAATACCTTGCAAGCTGGCATAGTAAAGGGAATCAAGCCCGATGGTATGGGGGTTACGGTGGTTGGCGATGATGCGCAATCTATTTATTCGTTTAGGTCGGCATCGGTAAAAAACATTCTGGAATTTGATACTCACTATTCTCCTCATGCGCATCGAGTAACGCTCGAAAAAAATTATCGGTCAACCGTGCCCATCCTCGATGCTTCCAATGCTGTGATGGGTGCTGCAAAGCATCGGTTTACTAAGAATCTTTTTTCCGAAAAGCAATCGTTTGAAAAGCCCTATCTTACCACAACAGAAGATGAGTCGTTTCAGGCAGAGCATGTTGCCATAAAGATTTTAGAATACCGCGAAACGGGGATACCTCTCAAAGACCAGGCCGTATTATTTCGATCGTCGCATCATAGTGCGCTGCTCGAAGTTGAACTTGGCAAAAGGAATATTCCTTTTATTAAATTTGGGGGGCTAAAATTTTTAGAATCGGCCCATATAAAAGATGTGGTATCTGCACTGCGATGGGCAGAAAACCCTAAAGATGCAATCGCCTCATTTCGTGTTTTACAAATTCTAGAAGGCATTGGACCTGCGGCTGCCATGAAGATCCTTTCGTTTTTAGAGTCGCATAGTTTTGATGTTGCAATGCTTATTACTCTTGTTCCGCCATCTGCTACTCAAAACAGTTGGCCTGCGCTGTGTAAACTTCTTGCATTGTTGCGAAATGCGGCCACGCCCTGGATAGGACAGGTTGAGCTTGTTAGGCAGTGGTATGCACCGCATTTAGAGAGGATTCATGGGGCGAATCCTTCTCGTTTAAAAGATCTCGACCAACTCGTTGCAATTTCGGCAACATTTCCGACCCGGGAAAAATTTCTTTCTGAGTTGTCGCTTAATCCACCCGATGTGACAAGCGATGAAGCCGACGACCCACTTTTGGACGAAGATTATTTGATATTGTCAACAATCCATTCTGCAAAAGGTCAGGAGTGGAAAACGGTGTTTATACTTAACGTGTGCGATGGGATGATTCCCTCGGATATGGCCACAAAAAACGAGGAACAGATAGAAGAAGAACGAAGGCTTTTGTATGTGGCAATGACCCGTGCCAAAGACCATCTTCACTTAAGTTATCCATCGCGATTTTATAGCTATGGATTTAAACATGTGCGTGCAGATAGAAATGCCTATGCTATAAGGTCAAGATTTATCACGAACGAAATGCTCCCGTTTTTTAATCAAGATTCGTATGGCAGAGAGGTAAACCAAGATATTCAAGACGCACAGGGTGGGAAATCGAGCGTGGATATTTCGGCTTTGGTGAGTGGAATGTGGGATTAGGGTAAAAGAGATGCTTTTTCTCTCTTTTCTTGGCCGAATATCTCTCGGGGATAGTGTATTTTAATCACCCTATGAATTTGAGTTCTAAACCCCCATTTTCTTTTGATCTTCTGGCAACCCAAAGCTATTCCAAAGCGCGGGCGGGGATATTAACCACACCGCATGGAGATATCGAGACCCCGGTTTTTATGCCCGTAGGAACACAGGCTACCGTTAAAGCGCTTTCTCCTGCAGAACTTAAAGACGCAAAAAGCAGTATTATCCTTGCTAATACGTATCATCTTCGGTTGCGCCCTTCGGATCTTCTAATTCGTGAAGCAGGCGGGCTGCATCGGTTTGAAAGCTGGGATCGAGCAATTTTAACCGATAGTGGCGGTTTTCAGGTTTTTAGTTTAAGGGATATATCTAAAATTACCAATGATGGTGTCCTCTTTCGATCTCATATTGACGGATCGAAGCATCTCTTTTCGCCCCAGAGTGTTATGGAAATGCAGCATAACCTTGGAGCGGATATCATCATGATGTTTGATGAATGTCCCCCGTCAGATGCTCCCGAAGCTGCAATTGCCAAAGCGGTTGACAGAACGGTTCGTTGGGCTGCGCAGTGTGTTGAGCATCATACTGCTCTTGGTTTTCATCATGGGTATCCGCAAGCGCTTTTTGGAATTATTCAGGGTGGTACGCACCGGCATTTACGGGAATTGTGTGTGCAACAAATAACGGCACTCGATTGCCCTGGATATGCTATTGGCGGATGCGCCGTGGGTGAAACGAATCAGGCAATGTATGATATTGTCGACTCTACTGCACCTCTTCTTCCTGTGCATAAACCACGCTATCTTATGGGTGTCGGCAAGCCTGGCGATATTCTAGAATGTATAGAGCGTGGGATCGATATGTTCGATTGCGTTATGCCAACACGCAATGCGCGTAATGGGAGCGTGTTTACATCAAGAGGCAAAGTGAATATCAAAAATGCTGCGCTCACGCGGGATTTTGATAATCCACTCGATCCTGCATGTGGGTGCTATGCGTGCAAAAATTTTTCACGAGCGTATCTACGTCATTTGTATATGGCAGGTGAAATATTGGCTTTGCGTTTATTATCTATTCATAATATTTATTTTTATGTAAATCTTGCCAGAACAGCACGAGAGCATATTCTGGACAATACTTTTTCCTCCTGGAAAGCCGAGTGCATCGAGCGAATCTCGAACCTCGCCCAGCATGAAAGTCATTAACATGCAAGAACACTTAGAAGCAGCTGCAAAAATCGCCCTTTCCGAATGCCTCAATTTAGGCCGAACGGAAAGGCTTCTTGTCGTATGCGATCCGCCCTGTTTCGATATAGGCAATGCCTTTTGGCAGGTGGGGCGCACGCGTTGCCGTGAAGCCGTCATGGTACAAATTGCACCACGTAAACAAAATGGTAACGAGCCCCCAGAGCCTGTTGGTGAATGGTTTTCGCAATTCGATGTTGCCGTCATGCCTACATCTAAGTCGCTCTCGCATACCGAAGCCCGGCGCAAGGCGTGTGCTGCAGGAACGCGTATTGCGACCTTACCAGGTATAACCAACGATTCTTTTTTGCGTACCATGCAAACCGACTGGGAACGGCTTGGCGTTCTTACGCGTAAAGTGGCAGCGCAACTCTCCGCTGCAAAAAAAGTGCGCGTACACACCGCTAAAGGTACCGATATAACCTTTCAGACCGGTGGTAGGGTTGCTAAACCCGATGATGGTCGCATAAATTCCAAGGGAGCTTTTGGCAATCTGCCCGCAGGTGAAGCGTTTTTGGCACCACTCGAAGGAACTGCCGAAGGGGTAATTGTGTTTGATGGATCATTTCCCCTTTGTGGAGTGCTACAGGAGCCGCTTATTCTCAAGGTTAAAAAAGGGCGTGTCAGCAGTATTGGTGCTCATGCCGTGTGTACAGAACTCGAAGAATTATTTGCAATGTATAAAGCTCCCTCGCGTACCATTGCCGAATTTGGTGTTGGTACTCTTGATGTTGCTCGCATAACGGGCACTATTTTGGAAGATGAAAAAGTGAAGGGAACGGTTCATCTTGCTCTGGGGGATAATGCATCTATGGGAGGCACTGTTCATGTTCCCATGCACCTCGACGGTATCATTATGCAACCCGATGTGTATCTCGATGATATTCTATGGATGCAAAACGGCAGCCTCGTTTCTTAAGGACGTGACATGGGTGGAATTGATGAAATTCTTGAGCATCTCAATAAGCATGGAACCATTTCCAAAGATGCACAAGGTGAGGGCCGCGCAAAAAAACAGTCCAAACCTCTCACGCGCAATCGCGCTTCTACGCGCCAAACTATCGATCTCCATGGATTGACAGAAGATAAAGCAATCGTGCAACTTCGCAATGCAGTGCATGCGGCTTCCCGAAACGGTGTTTCGGAGCTTTTGGTTATTCATGGGTATGGTTTACATTCCGATCCTGTGAATGGGCCCGTTCTAAAAAGAATGGTAGGAATAATGCTTGAAAATGAACTGGCACACCATGTGAAAGAATATATTCCAGCACCTGCCCGCGATGGGGGAATGGGTGCAACACTTGTACGCATAAAACATCGTGCACACTGTCACTAGAAAATCATTATGCAGGTATTATTAATTCGTTTTTCTTCGATGGGGGATGTTGTATTAGCGTCCGCGGTAGTATCATGGTTTTCGAGGCACCAGCCCGATGCAGACATTACTCTTTGCACGCGCAAAGATTATATCCTTTTTTTTGAAAACGACGCGCGCATTCGCACGGTTGTTGCCTACGAAGAAATACTGCTCTCCGAAAACACAGCGAAGCTACGCGATATTGCCTGGGATCAGATTATAGATCTCCAAAATAATCATGCGTCAAACCGATTATGCAAAACCCTCACCTGTACCGGGCACATCTCCCGCTTTGATAAGCTTCATTGGCTTCGCTTTTGTTTACTATATGTGCGGCTCGATTTTTATAAAAGCGCTCCCAATGTTTTGCAGCGGTATGGTGCTGCCGCGAATATCCCCACCCAAGCAGTGCTACAACCAACTATCTACCTCGACACATCTGAGCATTTGCCGGGAATATTTACTCATTGGCATGTTGCATCAAATCCGCTTCTGGTTCTTATTCCTTTTACTGCATGGAAGAATAAGGAATGGCCTCTGGAATATTTTGCAAGCGTTGGTAAAACGTTTGCCGACAAAGGATACCAGATTGCTCTTCTTGGGAGTAAATGTGAACAGGATAAAGCACTTCAGCTTGCCCGACTTATTGGATCTGCATGCAAATCATTTGCCGGTGAACTATCTCTCATGCAATGCGCCAAACTTATGGCGACTGCAACTATTGGCCTTGGCGGGGATACCGGTCTTGTGCATTTAGGCAGGGCTGTAGGTTTACGATGCGGAGTAGTTTACGGATCTACAACCCGGCACTTCGGCTTTTTCCCAACAGGCCTTCCAGAAGGCGCTATTTTTGAAACCCCTCTAATCTGCCGGCCTTGTCATCCGCACGGCGGGGATTTCTGTATTCGACTCAAACGGCCATGCCTTGGCAAAATTTCCCCTCAAATCGTTACTGAAGGACTTGTTGCTCTTGCTGCCTTGAGGTAAAGCTATCCAGCCTATATCGTAGTATCTTTGTTTCAATCCAATCAAGATCGCTTTTTTTTCTGCCTATTGACATAAAATTGGGATGTGCTTCTTACTCAGGGAGGCAAGGTTTAATAAATTGTATACATGAGGATAATTGATGTAATTTACTTTTATGGATATAATTAGGTGACAGAGCATTGCGGTGCCAAAAATAGGATAAAAAGGGCAGTTGTTATAGCACACTGCTGGGCATTTGTATTAAATGGGGTAGGATATCAAGCGATGCGAACATTGTCTGAACACCCCGGTGGGCGCCCGAAGGAAGTACTCTTGGGGTATGTTCCGCTGCGTCGCACGATTTACTTGATTACAGGATGGACACGATTAAGAGTATATCAATTTAAGTTCTAATCCTGTTAATCTAAAAATCCTGAAATCGTGTTTAGACAATGAGGTTATGCAGGAATATTCTTCCAGTCCTAGTATAGTCTTCAAAGTAGTTTCATTAGGATACAAAAAAAGGACAGCACAATGGGATTAAAGGCATTAATTAGTGGAAAAGCCATTAAGGTATACATAAACGCCAAATATCTTAAAGGAATAGGCAAAATGTCAAGTATTGACATTGATAGCGTACAGAAGGTGATCCGATGTTCATTTGATCTTGAGGGAGAAAAAGAACCTATTGATGCAGAAATTGCGTATAGTTTAGACCGAACTGGTACAAAGGGTATTACGCTCAACATTGAACATATAAAAGCATCAAGGTTGTGGATTGAAGAATTGTTCAACAATTTTGTTCCCAAAAGCAAACGTATTATTCCATTGCTAGAGCCTCTCGCAACAGTCGTTAATGCTACTCATGTGCTCTGATTTCTTGGTCTCTATTTTACAAATATGAAGCGATGTATCAGATACTCCACAAAAGCTATTGATTTTTCATACCCTAAAGTATAATGAATATGGAAACGCTATCTTCATATTCGGTTCAAATTAGGAATTACCAACTCCATACATAGTGATCTCTGCGCATAATTAAACGGTACTTTTCACAACCTGGCCTGAGTTTTTTCCTATTTGGCCCTCGCGGAACCGGGAAATCCACATGGTTACGGCACACCTATCCGAATGCGATGGCGATCAATTTATTGGAGGCTGATACGGTGCGGGAATATTCCGCGCGTCCCGAAAGGTTGGTTGCGGCAATTGGCGCACACCCCGAATCGCGGACTATTATTATTGATGAAATTCAAAGGGAGCCCAAACTTCTTTCCGTGGCTCATCAGCTGATCGAAGAACATCCTGGCACCCAGCTTATTCTTACTTGGTCAAGCGCCAGAAAACTCAAGCGCTCGGGTGTTGGCCTGCTTGCAGGACGCGCGCTCAACAAGTTTATGCATCCCTTTATGGCGTCTGAGCTTGGCGATGCGTTCGATTTGCAAGCGGCGCTTCTTCAGGGGCTGGTTCCTATTGTTGTTGCTGCGCTAGATCAGGCGGAAGTGCTGAAAACCTATATTGATATTTACATAAAAGAAGAAGTGAAATCCGAAGGACTGGTAGCCCAACACCTTCGTGCATGGTTAGAGTATAGTGGAAACAACGCGACAATGCACTACTGGCGAACACCCGCGGGCAATGAAGTTAATTTTGTGATCTACGGAGAGGAATGTTTCTATGCGCTTGAAGTCAAAGCCTCTGACCGGATTAAACCGCAGGATATGAAAGCACTGCATGCTTTTAAAAATGATTATCCGCAGTGTACCCCCGTACTGATTTACATGGGAAAAGAACGATTTCTTGTCAATGGGGTACTCTGTGTTCCCTGTAGAGACTTTCTGCTTTCGATTGTGCCGGGAAAAAAACTGGTACCAGTGTAGCCCTGTTAGTCAATGAACAATGAAATGATAGGTGCTGCTTCAAGTATTTCCCTTTAGCGAAGAGCCGTAAGGGAGTATCGCGAGATGCCCTTATTGCAATACGCCCTTACAGGACACATCCGTCGGTGTGACACAAACCAAGCAAAATCCTTCTCAATCAGAGAATAAAATCTACTAATTGAGAAAAATCCAACAATTAAAGTTGTAAATCCCCCTAAAACACTCGCATATCCCTTTAAAAAATGATAAATAGGTTTTGGAAACATTGGCACTCCCTTTGCAATAGTTACATGTATTGGAACTGATCTAACCGTAGATCTTGGTAATAGTGTTTTTTGCAAGGAGAATTTGTATGGGTCATATACTGCCCGATTTACCGTATAGCAAGTCTGCGCTGGCTCCGTATATTTCGGAGGAAACAATCGAATTTCATTATGGTAAACATCATAATGCGTATGTCACAAACCTTAATAAGCTTATTGTGGGCACAGAGTTTGAAAATGCGAAGCTCGAGGATATCTGCGCAAAGGCAAAGGGTCCCATTTTTAACAATGCTGCGCAGCATTGGAATCATATCATGTATTGGAAGTGTATGATCCCGGGAGGTAGTGGAGAACCATCGGGCAAAACAGGTGATTTGATTACCAAGAATTTTGGATCTTTTGCGCAATTTAAAGAGAAGTTTATTGCTACAGCGCTAACCCATTTTGGATCGGGATGGGCTTGGCTTGTCAAGAAAGACGATGTGCTGACAATAGAAAATACGATTAATGCTGCGATGCCTTTTGAAGATGGCAAAAAACCAATTTTAGCGTGTGATATCTGGGAGCACTCTTATTATATCGATTATCGGAATAATAGAGGCGCCTATCTTGAGTCGTTTTTGAAGGTTGTAAACTGGAATCATGTTGAGAGTCTTGTCTAATCAGAATATTGTTCTCTCTATTATTTCAATGCCTGCGTAACAGCTCAGTTGCGTAGGCTTTTTTTACATGCCGGAAAGGGCGAGAACGGTAGAGTGGTTCCTTGTGCAGTGGATTGTGGAGTTTCTGCTAAAAAGGTATAGAGTCTTTTGGCAGGATCGGAAAATGTTGCGTCGGTGAAAGGATGTTTTTAAAAATGCTTTAAATGAGTATGCATACAATGAAAAAGGCTCCCAAACAAATACGTTTGAGAGCCTTTGAATAAGCTGCTGAATACATCGAAAAATCAAACTTCCATTAGTTCCTTATGGATTACTTCCAGGTATTCTCATTACCAGTGCAGATGATACAGAACCATGGGAATCTATAATTCGACAGAGCAAAGGCCCTTGTGCGCGCGTAGTAAAGTTTTTGTAGGAAGGGATGTCGTCCGGGGTATTAGCCTCAAAGATGGTTGTGCCATCTGGAGTGAACAGAGAAATTTTCGCTACGCTACCCGAAACCAACCCTAAAAGCCTGAGTGTGCCCGATGCATTGAACACCAGACGCAGGGCGCTTGATTTTGTGATATTGTAATGGTTTCTAACAGTACTTGACGAAGTAATAATTACTGTTGTTATTTCGCTAAAGTTATCTCCTGAAGTGCTATTATACTTGTTCATTCTCAATTGACAGCTTGCACCCTCAACAAGACCGGGATCAGATGCTTGATCAACAGCCCATTGAAACGAACTTTTTGGAGGATTTATGGGGGCACTGGCAAGAACCCATTTTTTCCCGTTGTCGAGAGAATATCTAAATTCGACTGCATAGGCAGGATTCATTTGCCACTGGATTGAGCATGGTTTTCCGATAGTAACACGGTCGCCATTCTGGGGTGAAAGCAGCTTAAAGGGCGGGCTTTTAGTTACCGTGTAGACAACAGTGTCTGCATAACTTTTTGTCCCATAAAATGCGCGCAATTCAAAGGTGTACACACCGCTCGTATCGGGAAAAGAGATCAGTCTAATTGGTTCATAGCGAAAAAAAGTAAGGTTTATTGGCCCCGAAAGTTCTGTCCATAGCGAAGAATCCAACACATTGCCATTGTCAAGAATATCACCCATCAGATAAATTCCCGTGTTCTTGCTCATGATAGCCTGATCTGATCCAGCATCCACAGATGGTGTTGCAGCTGTACTTCTGGATGCTACACCTGTTAGGCTGGCAAGCGCTGCTGCAATAAGGAGGATGTTTCGGCTTTTGTGCATAATGGTTTCTCGCTATGAAAATGATGTAGCTGCATGCGTACTGGTTGTTTGCAACAATGCCGAGTCAAAACCTCCTTGTCAACAGCAAAGCAATACATATCAGGGACGCGTTGATGCCTGGAGTCGAATTGGGCTGCTGGAAATCGTGCTGAAATATATGCCAGCCCCGTTTACTGTGCGATCTGAAATTGTTCTCCCGTAAAGATCATAGATTCTCCCTTTTTTGGCCGATATGCCAGTCGTGCTTGCTAGGGGCGTTGATGCAGGCTTAATGCCTGTTTGTATAGGGTACACATGCATACCAGAGATTCCTTGTGTATTTGGTGCGTCGTCTATGAGGTATGTGTATTTAAGTGTGGCAAGGTTGATGATATAGGGTTGCCGTGACAATGGAAGTGATGCTACAGCACTCGCTTCCTGATAGACCGATGCGAAGTCCTGATCGTTGCTCCCACGAAGCCCATTGTATTGGTTTGGATTGTCCTTGTCAACGTCTCCAGAAGTTCCCGGAGTAGGTATCCAGGGGAAACACGCTACATCACGAACAAGTGATCCGTCGGGGTTGGCAATAACGCAACCTGCATGAGGTTCAATCGTCCACATAACACGATGCTGATTATCGCGTGAAATGGTACACCAGCAACCGCCTTCGCATATTTTCCCTGCAGTGCGGGGACATCCAAGATACTTAACAGCAGCGGAACCACCAACCTGATAAATACCTATGGATCCAAAGCCCTGCCATATTGCTGCAATGTAAAGGCCATCGCCCGAAATAGAATAATATTCAGGATTTAATGAGCCAGAATATGCGGTCGTTATGTCGCTCGAATTATCCGCATCCACAAGATGCAAAGTTCTTGCACCGGTTTTTTTGCAGAGAATCATGTCTTTGCCGGCAGCATTTTTAAAACTGGAATAGCCTTCGTAACCACTGATCACTTTCCTCCAGACACCATCAGACCAATTGGCGATATACACGGAGGGGCTTTGCGTGTTCCAGAAAATAACTCTGGTGCCATCAAGCGTAAAAGTGGGGTAGGTCATGAAGCTGCCCGCAGGAGGATTTTTCAGGAAATCAGAAATGGTGCCCTCAAGTGAGCTCACCTTTTTAAGCTTATTCGATGTCCCTTCCACCTGATCTTGAAAAACAATATAGGCTGCCTTTTGTGGCCCAAAAACAGTTGCAAGATCAGTTTTAAGCTGTGCAGGTGTTTTTGCATACATCATCGACACACAAAATATTAGCAGAAGGCCTACAGAAAGTTTGCTCGAGCGCATGTGATACTCCTTTTATGAGTGATATTCCCTCAAAAATTTTAAGGCTGCCTTATGTAATAATTTAGCGATACGGGCAGCAAAATTGGTTTCAAGTTAGTATATAAATGATGGTGAAATTATACCAATTATAATCGATTGCAACCAAAGTTGCGGTCAATGCCCCAAAGAGTTAAGCTGTTCAATCAGTTTTCTGGATTCTTCCCATCCTGCGCAAAGAGTGGTCCGTAGGGTTCTGTCGTCCAGAAGTGTAACAACCACATAGGGACTTTGGGCGAATTTGTTTTTAGCAGGCTGGTTTCGATGTTGCATAGCGCGAGAATTTCCTACAGTAGTTTGGTTGACAAGCCTGCCCCTTACGTCATAGACCGAGATTTTGCTGATGCTCGAAGTAACACGCCCCGATGCGATACGTGGTAGGGCGACAATGCTTCCTGTGGCCATGCTACTGTTCACGTCAAGTTCTGAGCAGGCTATAAACTTGTTCCGCGGCTTGCCAATTATGCGGATGCCGTCTCCGCTAACTCGGGAAAATGAGAACTTGTACGAGGTGAACGGCTTGACGGTCGCACTTGAGTAGCTCGGAGTTATGGTAACATTGGCGACATCATTCCATTGCCCGTTGTTGCGCACCTGAACCCGTACAGTCTCAAACGGGCCTCCGACATCGTTGATCACGCCAAAGGTGTAAGTAGCATCCGAAAATGATTGGATTTGAGTAAACGTGTAGCCGAAGTAGTCGCTTGGGTGGATAGTGTTGTCGAATGTATCAAATCCCTCGCCAAAGCTTGAAATTGCAGGATCAGGATATTGGTCATCACGGATTAGATTGAGCTTTCTCGAACCAGCCCCGGTGGGATTGGGCACACTTACAATAGGGGTACCAAGGAATTTGAGCGGGAACTGGGCAAAGGTTATGCCCGTTGGAAACACGGTACGATACCGGACATTGTTTGTCCCTGCATCGCTAAAAGGTGTGAAGGTCACGGTTGACTGAATGCCACCAACATCTACAACACCGGTATATCGCAGACGGCCGTTGGCATTAGTCGTTGGAGAAAGAGATAGCGTATCGGGTAGTATCACAAGATCCAGATCGAGTGTCGGATTGTCGCGAGAATCCAGCGCCAACACTTCGGCTCCGCGAACGATGCAACCGTTCTTGTCGGCCCGTGCCGCAGACTGAGAGTAGTCGTGGAAGATCTTGCGCGTTACCGGTATGTTAAACTTTACATCTGCATAGTCTCCATTATTCCAGGACCTTTGAATTATCGCATACTGCCCGGCAGTTACACCGGTGATTGACGCGCCGCCATTGATGGACACCGTCGGATTCCGTGCCCAGGTGGGGATTCTGATCTTCATAGTGAAGGAGACGGGAGCTGTAGATGTGACGATTATTTTCGAATTCCCCTGCGCGGGAAATTCCGTAGTTTGTGCGAGGCTAAAATCGGTGCCGTTTATCGACGCTGAAAAGGTACTCTGCTCAAGGAAATCAACGCGAATACCACTGTTGTCGTATGCGTAGATTAGTTGTGGAAGCATTGCCATGACGCGAGGCCCCGACCAGTAACAGCAACTGGTGGGCCCAGGCAATGATTTGTCGGAGCGCATTGGGGTGTAGTATTGAAATTTGGTGCCGTCTTCATTTTGTTCGCAAAGCAGAATGTTGTACAACGTCTTCTCGAGTGCATGCACATACCGGATGTCGCCTGTTGCCCGATAGAGCCTTTTGTTAAGAATTATCCACTCCATGGTGGCGCATGTTTCCATCTGGTTGACATTTTCTGAGTTGTTGGGGGAGGTCGGGCTCAGTATTTCGTTGCACCCGAAGCCGCCAACAGGATATTGGTGACGATCCACCATGTCATTCCATGCGCCCAGCATCCAGGTAAATTCGGACTGAATTTGTGTGATGGTGGAAAGTTTTGCCGCCCCGCCCCAGGTGCTTTGAAGTGGATAGCAATGCATAACGCGGGCCTTGCCTGTTGAACGCATCTCGACAAGTATTGGCGAATAGGTCAGGCCTGCCTTGACGAAATTAAGAATAGTGGTGTCTCCGACATATTCGTAAACGGTTAGCAAGTCTCCAAGTACACCCGTATGCAAACCACCTGCCTGGTCGTCGTTATCGGTAAAGAAAGGCGAGGTGCTGCTGGTAATCGGGGACCAGGTTTTTATAATGTTTTTGGCTGCGCGCCAAGCGGCGTTGAGACACGATGTATCCCCAAATTGCTCGTAATACCCAACCATCGCGTAAATGGAACACCACTGATTCCAAATATCCCATCGTCCGCCTTTGATCGTGTTGCAGCCGAAGTAACCATCGGGGTCTTGGTAACTTTTAAATTGATTTACAAAGGAGTTGAGTCGGGTTTTTAGAGCATCGTTATTTGTGTTTGAAACGATCATGGATGCAGCATCGACCCACTTTCCGGCATACTCGCCGTTCCAGTTATCATCGCAGTTATTTACCCGGTAGGGGTCCATCATCATTGCCAGACTGTTGTCATATAGACTAACAACATGGTTAATGTTTCTCTCATAGCGCACGCCCAATCTGCCCTGCATATGTACTTTAGACATCGGTGGACAGCGGACAATGGCATTAGCGTTTGGGGCATCGGCGTTAGTCAACTGCGGAAACAGGAATACTGCAAGGAGCACGATGAGAGCGCGATAAGCAATGCTTCTTCCGCCTGATTTTCTACCACGCGTTTCCAAACATGGATCCGTTGGTCGTGATGGTAGTACTTTCATTGTGCGCCTCCTTATTTTTGGTGCAAGAATTTATTAACAATGTATAGTGTATATATGAGGTTAGATTGCATTATCTGCAATGTATTGGAATTGATATTATTTCTGTTATGCTGATTTTGCGGTAAATACAGTTGATTAAAAATTAATACTATAATGCCAAATGCATTTAATAATCAAAACTGGAAATTCTTTCATGGGAATTGTGCTACATTTTAATTATAATGCAACCAAATTCATGATAACAGAGGAGGTTTTATGTACTTTAGAAAATTCCCAAGGGTTTTAGCAGTATTCTGCTTTGTATTGGTAACGGCAGTTCCCGATATGGCTAAAACTCCTGCGCAACTTAAAGCAGACCTGTCCACAATTCTGCCTCAAGGGCAAAAAGCACGGATGGTGTGGCAACAAGGGGGAACATGGACCAAGCCAGGCTATCTTGATCTCTATGTGGTTGATAGCGACAGCGGTGTTATCCGTAAACTTAATACAACCGCTATCGATGCTCAGAATCCCCATCTCACTGCCGACGGCTCGCGTGTTATTTTTGGTGATCAGCTCAGCGGGCGCATTTACATTATTAATTGGGATGGTACCAATCTCAGGATTATCAGTAATAGCGGACGGTATCTAGAATACTGGCAAAATCCTGCAGACAAATCGGATTGGGCAGTTTATTGTGGGCAATACGGGAATCCAGTAAGCCGGATTAATGTTGATACTAAAGTAATCGTTCAGCTCTACAACGGATCTATGGGGGCTTCGGGTTCCCCAATCATGGGGATTTCGCAAGATGGGACGCATCTCTCGGCCTATTTCGAACAGAGAGGCGGGGGATGGGATCCGGGTGTTGTTCTTACCTCGGGATCGGCTTTGCCGGTCTTTTCTGTTAAAAAGGGCGGCTGTGGAATGGGGATGACACCCGATAATACGTACGACTATTTTGTCCACTGGTCAAGGCTTGGCAATGGGCATCACGGTATTCAATTTTACAATAAAACATCGGCCAAAGACACCTTCACCATTGACGACGGGATATTAGCCTGGGCCAGAGCGAACAACATGGACAACGGTTGCGGACAGAACCAGGAGTTTCAGAATGCAAAAATGACCAATAACCGCAACTTTGTTACTTTTGGCATGTTTTTCTGCAAAGCAAATCCGTTTATTGTCCGGCTTTCCGACCGCAAATGGGTAAGTATCGACGATCAGCTCGGGTGCAATTATGTACATGGATTGGATGTATGCTTTTTCCAACCGCCATCTTCAGGTACGATAAGTAAACCTTCGGCATTGCAAGGACTCAAAGGACAATCGAGGGCGGACGCGCAGGTATATGGCATTGATGGTCGGCGGAGTGGTGTTGCCTCGCGAATGTCAAAGACAAGTACCTCATACGAAATTATGTTGGTTGGTCACGGAAGCGAAAAGCAGGTGTATCCCACAGTAGTACTCTCTAGAAACACAAGGTAATGAATACAATACTCAGGCCTTTATGGCTTGGCTGCCGGGTTTACGGCCCGGCATGTGCTCCCGCGTAGTGCAATGGAACCCTCGATGTCAATAATTTTTTGTGACGCAGAATAAAGCGCATTTCGCCTCTGCAATAGATGGCTCAAAGCAGCATCCGCGACAGCCGGGAAGTTGAAGTTATAGCTGGTTATATTTCCTGTCCGGGCTTCCATCGAATCATCGAAGCTGATGATTGAAATGCAACCGGGTACCTCGATCTTTTTATCGGTGCAGAAATCCATCGCAAATCCGGCAATCAGGTCACTTGCTGCAATCCACACGCGAATGCCGGGAGTCTTAAGTGCTTCCTCAAAAAGCGGTTCCATACGCATGCGAATCTGTGCATGGGCGCTTTCTACAGAAAATAATCGGTGCATTATCGGCTCAAACTGTCGGATATAGGCTACAGGAACTTTCTGTACCCAGCTTTTATAGCGCTCTGCTAACATCGTAACCTCTGATCCTCGTTCTGCCATGTCAAGATAGTATGCTGGCAAATTGTCAATCGTCTGCGCAGTAACTGCCGTGCTGTGGCCAGCTTCCTCAAAACTTGCAGCAATCCCCGCAAGCCGTGTTATTGACCAATGCGCAGCATGGAAGGGCGAAAAGTAGGCAGCATGGTGATGATGGAGCGATAGCAGGTATCGTGCAACTGTTTTTGCTGGATGCCCCGATTGTCCAACTCTAAAAAAGCGTATATGCCGTTTCGCAATAAGCGTCGACGAATATTCCCATTCGCCGGAATCATCGAAAATTGCAATGGGCACTGTAGCAAAAGCGAGTTCCTGCGCAATGATCTCCTGTTCCCCCCAATACGATTGTGGAGCGTAGAGAAAACCGAGTGTATCGGTTTGATCGCGCAATAGCACGATCTTACCCGTTGTGCGGCTTGTAAATTGTGGCATCCCATTTTCCATATGGTAGCTGATGATTTCCAAGCCTATATTGGCCACGCGGCACGCATCCTCGAAACGGCTCAAAAACTCCAGGAACAGCACACCTGAATAGTGGTGCGCCAATGTTTCTGCTCGGGTGATAAGGACAACATGGCTTCCAGACGACTTTTTGGACTCAAGCGGCATTGCGCGATATCCGGTGGTGCTAGATTGCACAATACCCTCTTGCATAAGGCACAACAGGGCCTTGTGCAAGGTTGGATACGAAACCTCGTAACGATTTTGCAGTTCCTTTACAGAAGGCATAGATTGCCCGGGACGATAAACCCCCGAAAGAAGATCACGCTTCATAGTTGCGCACAGGTGCTTCCATTTAAGCTTGGGCTGGGGAAACGCGTTCGTGTGCAATGGCTGCGGTAAACTATCGGTACCCACATTGATCGTAAGAGGTGTTCCCCGTTTCCCGGAGAGAATGTTTTCCTGCTTGAGAACCTGCAGCGCTTTCCACATAGTGACAAGTGAGATTCCTTCCGATGCAGCAAGCGATTTTACTGAAGGGAGAATCCCCGCGGGAGCAAAATCTCCTGCGGCTATGCGTGAGCGAAGCCGTTGAATTGCTTTTTGAAGTGTTGGTGATGCTGTCATGTGTTTCCCTTAGGAATGTGGCGTTTGCACTTTAATTAATATAATACCAAATAGACTAAATTATTTCAACTGGTCACAAAAAAATGTTTCAGTTGATACATTATTCCTATGCGAATCACTATGAGGAGGCGCATCATGAAAAACAAAGAAGAAATGCTCATTATGGCAGCAATCTTAAAGCATGGGTGTATTCTTCCCTGTGGCGGCCGCTTAGAGCTTAAAGAATGTTTTATCAGAGTTTTGGATCGACTAATTTTCTGGTATACTACCCAAGATGGAAGCACACATATCGAGCAGATGAGTGTTTTTGAGTAAGCGCAGTGGTTATTTGCAGGTTCAATATAACAAATATAATTTCAATTTATTTAAATGGTGCTCATAGCAAAGCACTATAGGTAAACATTCGCAGATTTATTGTCAGGACAGCCATGATTCTTACTTCATACAAGGAGCACCAATGGGATACCCCGAAACAGCCAATCTACCAAAAATAATCGACCAAATATCGCTTTATACTCAACTGCAGCATGAGTATGGTGCTTTGGACATTGCTCCGCTTATTGCGCAAGCTGAAAAATCACTCAATGAAATTCTGCTTAAAATCCAAGCAATTCCTGTTGATGCACAATTAGCCGCAGATGAGCCCAATGATCTTGTTGCTATTAAGGCATTGCGTCCAGATGGACCCCGGCGAATCTGGAAATCGCTTGATCAAAAAACATTTCGAGACCGACTTACCGGAGCATTGTTGGCACGCTTTGCAGGATGCACCCTTGGGGCGCCTGTTGAAGTATGGTCTATGGATCGCATGGAAAAGCTCGCTCGTGAAAACGGGGAGGCATTCCCTCCAGTCAATTATTGGAATCACGTCCATGATCCCTACGATACCCGCTATGAAGTGCCGCGTGTAGACTACACACTTCCCGTTATGACAAAGGGTGTCCCGATTGATGATGATATCGTATACACCCTTGTTGGGCTTTTAACAGCCGAAGATTTCGGTCACACTTTTTCTATTGACGATAATGGAAAATCGTGGCTTAAATATCTACCCATGGCCTGCACTGCAGAGGATATGGCACTTCAAAACCTAAAAAAGGGAATTACGGGTACCACATCAGCCGAAACAAATAATCCTTTTTGTCAGTGGATTGGCGCGGACATCCGATCCGATCCGTGGGGCTACATCGCAGCGGGCAATCCGGAATATGCGGCTGATATGGCCTATCGTGATGCATATGTGAGCCACCGTCGCAATGGTATTTATGGAGAAATGTTCTTTTCTGCAGCAATTGCGGCTGCCTTTACCGTAGATCACCCCATTAAGGCCATAGAAATAGGGCTCACCGAAATCCCTAAAAATTGCTCATTGGCACTTGCTATTCGCTGGGCTCTTGACATTATGCCAAAAATAAAGAGTTATCGTCAAGCGCGCGAGGCGGTGGATGAACATTTTGCTGGAATGCATTGCATTCAGACAATTAACAATGCCTGCCTTACGGTTTTTGGGCTCTCAATTGGCGGAACGGATGTTACAAAAGTAATAGGCGAAACCGTTGCAATGGGTTTGGATAACGATTGTACTGCTGCAACAGCCGGCAGCATTGTTGGGGCAGTTGTAGGAAAAAGCGGTGTTCCAAAACAGTGGTATGAACCCTTTAAAAACTCTGTTTTTACGTATCTCATAGGGCATCCAGAATTTGCTATTGATGATATTATCGAGCGGTTTGTTCGGCAGGCCCAGAAAGCTGCAACTGAAGTTTAACCTGTGTCATCGATTAAAAAGCTGCACGGTATGTGGACTTTACTAACTCATAAACAGTAAACTTTTTTCTTACAGGAGGATCTCATGACAAACGCGGCACGTCTCTTGCTTATTGTCCTTATTGGCCTGAGTGGCATTGTGTATGCGAAAACCGATGCAACACGAAAATCTGAGCTAACTTCGCTTTTTGGCACAAGCTCTTGGAGAATTGTATATGAAGATGACCTCGAAGGAGCTCCGGTTTTACAAAAACTGGATTCTACCGGGAAAATAAACCCCTTCCTTAAAACCGCGGGCAGCAATAATCATCTGCCAAATTTTACTATTGACGGAACAAGAGTTGTCTATATCAACGCGGGGGCTGGTTCTGTATGCATTGCAGACTGGGCAACCGGCACTGCCAAAACCATTGTTTCAGGTGGATATACAGGGGGCGATGGTGACGCAGTGAGCAGTTACAAAAACAGCGCGGGCAAAGACATGGTACTTTGCAAACCAGGTAATTCCTCTACCGTGTACCTGATTGATGCCGATAATACGTCCGACAAGCAAACAGCCTATTCCGGGAACCTGTCGCCTTCCTATATCTCCATTTCGGGCGATGGCAAATACATTGCTGCAGATTGGAGTGGATACAATACGGTTGGTGTCTATGATGTTGTAAACAAATCCGGCCCTACCTACTGGCCTTGTTCGGGAATGGGTGTGCAGAGTCCCAATCAATGTGCTGGGGGCTGTTGGCTCACTATTGCCCGTGATAATACCCATAATATCATTTACACCATCGAACCGCATCGGGGATGCCTTAAAATCAATGGAACCCAGAAATTGCTCGATAAAACATTCCCGTTTATTCAAAGTGGCACCGAATACAATGGGCTGCGATGGAGCAACGATCAGAATTTTTGTTCTGTTTACGATGACGAAAACCAGTCTGCAAATCCGTATATCGTGCGGCTGAGTGATATGAGTTATGTGACACTTGAGGATGGATTATCAACCCTGGCGGGGCATGTTGGCATGCATATCGGGCCTGCCAGTCCTGTTTCAACGTTCCCTGTTGCTCACAATGTTAATGTGTCTTTTGGAATAAAGCCGTCCCTCATTGTCGATCTTTTGGGACGTCCAATCTCCGGCACACAGTTGGCAAAACCGGGAGTTTATTTCGAGCAATTCAACGCTTCACAATCGTCACAAAAAACAGTAGTAAGAAATTTTGCGCAGTAAACTCTTAAGAGGAGCTTTTATTATGACCGTGAAATTGAGGAACAACCTTGCGTATATCCTGATTGTGCTTTCCTTGGTGCTATGCTCAATCACACCTGTGGTAGCAGTTACTCCAAGTGTTGATGCAGGCGTTGACAGTACAGTTTATAGTCGCAATAGAAGTTTGTTTTTGTATGGTAGTGTTAATGACAACGGAGCTGTCCGCGACTCGCTGAAGTGGACCACCCTGTCGGGCCCGGGCACAGTTAACTTTGGGGCACCCGAACTTGAAGGTGGAAGCATTAAATTTCCCGATACTAACGGAACATTTGTTTTGGAGCTACGGGCTTACTATGGGGCACAAAGCTATGCAGATCAAGTGTCGTGTGTGTTTTATTAATAGAATAACCACAAGAATGTAACATGACGGGGGGGGGGGTTGGTGGGTGG
>JBBRUX010000009.1:0-99497 GCA_038247415.1 Chitinivibrionales bacterium
CTGGTCGGCAAAATATTTCGATGAGTCTTTGAGAGCAGTAGCAGTTTGAGCTTGCGTTACACTCTGTAAGCACGTCACAAAAATAATAAGGCATAATTTTTTCATGATCAAATATTTCTATCACGAGTAATAGGTACTTAAAAATGGGTTACATATACTAATTTGAATTCACGCGACCAACGCAGAGCATTGCCATTGCTCGACAGTTTGTTTTGGAGGATATCCTTTGCAGCAATTTCTACAAAGAGGGATGGTGTAAACGCCCATCGGATCCCTAGATTTAAAAATCCACGCAGCGGGTTTGCATACGATTTAGAGTCCGAACCTTTGTCGCGTTCGTTAAGGGCTCCATCATATTCCACCATAAGTGCGAGCTCTTCGTTAATGCCAAGGTCGATTCCAGCATAAGCATTTGGCCAATGGATGCGTTTGTATTCTTCGAGTGAAAAATTCATTCCTGCATGAAATCCAATTTGTATACTAGAAAAAACAAGGTAGTTTTTGCTTGCTGCTATAAAAAAACCGGGAGATTTATAAATATATCCTTTGTATAAACCGTCGGATTGTATACCTCCGAATCCTTGATGATCGTAACCAAGGCTTATTGCGGGCATTACAAATGTTTCTTCTATGATGCGGTATTTAATGAGACCACCTGGCCATGGATTTGATTGCGGCGTTCCTCTTCCTACAAGTCCATCGCCTCCGTAAGAAATACCGATGGATAAGCGGTCGGTAAGTCCTACTGAAATGGCAAGCCCTAGTCCGCTCCCACCTAATCCGGTGTCCCCGCTTGGGTAGATGCGTGTCTGAAAGTCGAAATATGCTTTAGGAAGAACCCCTGCAGTATGCGCATCTATAAGCATGCGCGGTTGGAGCATAGATTCCGCTGCATATCCCGAAAAGGTCATATATAGGAGAAGTGCTGTTACAGAAGAAGTACATGCGAGCCGTTTCACAGAGGTCCTTTTTTATGGGTTTTGTTTTTGAGCATTGGAACGTCGAATTGCGAGCGTTTTTTGTAAATGCTCGGTATATGTTTTAGAAAAATCGTGCGCGCCACTCCCGTTCCACTTAGCTACAAAATATAAGTCTTTTGTGGGCAATGGGGCTAGAGCAGCAAGGATGCTTCCTTTTCCGGGACAACAGATCGGCCCGGGGGGTAGACCTTTAAATTTTCTGGTATTATACGGTGAATTCGAATTGAGCTGACTTACATACAGTGGGCCATCAAATCTTTTAAAGATATAACGTACCGTAGGATCGGCGCCCAGAGGGTATCCAATTTTGAGACGATTAAAAAATACGCCGGAAATATGTTGACGTTCACTGGGCAACGTGGCTTCCTTTTCGACAATAGAAGCCATGGTGAGAATTTGATGGCACGAAAAGTTTTTAGCATTAGGAAACGTGTCTGGTAGCGACGAATACATTTTTTTAAATTGGCCAACCATTCGTCCAAGTATCTGATATTCTGTTGTCAACGGATTAAAGCGATAGGTGTTTGGGAATAAATAGCCTTCTAAGGTTGGTGCCGAAATGCCGAGGTCTACTGCAGTCTCTGGTGCCCGGCACAGCGTAAGGAACCGAGTTGTATCGATTTTAAGCGTAAGCGCAAAAATGCGAGCAATCTGCTCTACTGTGAGGCCTTCGGGTATGGTAACGCACACGTCCTGAGCGGTGGCATGAAGCAATTTTTCCGCTACACTTAACGTTCCCTCGTGTTTGACAAAAATATAGCGCCCAGCCTGAATCCTTTTTTCGGTGCCCAGCAGTTTTATCCACAGACGCAAACCTAAGGCGGAGGGAATAACTTTTTTATGCTCAAGCAAGGTCGCCATTTCGGAAAGCGAGGTGTGTGATTCGAAGGTTATATCGACATTCGCGCCTTGGTTAGAAAGCGGCACAAAAAGATATATCCCTGCACCAACAAGAGATAGAATGATAAAGAGGACACTTGTTATAAAAATGGTTTTGAGCATAATCGATAGAGCCAGAGTATTCCATAAAATAGGTAACCAGCCAGAGCAAGCATATAGAGCCAACCTGTAAACCAGGTTCTATACAGCATTCCCAGAAAGGTCATAGTTGCTTTCTTTAAAAAGCGCATCTCTTTAATATACACGACTGAATCGCAATCCGTCGCGAATATGCCAACGGTAATAATCTTTGCGCAATTCATTCATGGTTGAGTTTTCGAGTTTTTTAAAACATTTCTCCTGGGCTAGGTCTAGCGCGTTTTCGGCCGATCTCATTTGGTCACGGGTAAGGATTGGATTTATTTTGGTATCGAATTTTTTTCTGACCGCATCTAAAAAGAGTGGATAAAATCCGAAATCGGCTCTGGTGTAGAGTGTATCGGTACCTGCGATTATTGGGTCGTAGCCCGTTCTGAGCAGAAAATATTGCTGCTTTACAAGCGCTCCATACCGGCGCGTGCTGTAATTATGCAGCTTATAGGAATCGATGGTGGTTTTAAGCCACGCGTTTGTTTTTTTCCTTAAAAGGGTGTCGGGATAAAAACAGAGAGATTCATCGATATCCTGAAAGAGAAAAAAAGGATTTTGAGGATATTCTTCCTGAAGCTCAGAAAAGAGCAGCTTCTTTTCGAGCAGTTGTTTACTATCATACGGACTGAGAAATTGAATAAGATATTGACGTGATGCAGTTTGGGTGTAGCGACCTTTTTTTGCACATTGCTGCAACGCGTCAAGGCCTTTGTCGAAGGAAATAGTACGATGGCCCAAAAAACCAATGGCATTTTTTACGATTCCAGGTGCTTTGGCCGCTGCACAATTAAAAAGCCCAAAACCTAAATACGCATCGTACATACGCGGATTAAGTTTTAGCGCAGTGTCAAGAAAAACGAGGCCGTTGAGTCCTTCGGCAAGTGCGGTAAGTGGATTGCTTTTGATTTTGAGCGTGGCCATAAAACCCTGAATTCCACCCCGAATAAAAAAGTAGGTGGATTGCATATTAGCGTCGACGGGAGTTTGTTTCGTGCGGTAAATTCCCTGGCTAGCAATCTGTTGTGCTTCGCGCAGTAATTGAGATTTTGTGCGGGGATCAGGATACTCATCATTTTGGATCATAAGAACTCTTCCTGCAACCAGGAATAAGTGTGAGAGTGGGGGGAGGTCTTCGCGTTCCTCTAATTCTTGCATTATCATGCATACCGAGTCTACCGATTCCCATTCAAACATATAGATATGTCTAATTGCTTCGAGAGCGTATGCGTCTTGTTGAGGCGTAATACCGGGGTAGAGCGGAAAGGGAGAAGCCTTTTTGCCAGCCATTACACACGTTGGTAGTGCTACAAGAAGAACGCATAGCCAGCTAAAAGTGCGAAAACAAGCAAATACAGATGCTTTTCTTGATGTTTTATCTGGTGACGTGGCGTTCACAATACTTTTTCCTTAGAACTGGAAATAGCAATTCCCAATGGTAATCACTGTTAATAATATAACTATTTTGGGAATAATACCGTTCCTTTATCGCTTTAAAACGATGATTCTATTGAGAATGGTGATTGGAGTTGGATATGGATCCTTCCCATACTGGTAAGATCGCTGTAGTGAGTAGCCCATGCCAAGGTAAGTCGACCCAATTTTGTTGGTACCGAAATCCCTGCGCCAAGTCCAAAAAGGACGGTCCTGTCGATGGGCACCGACGAAATGTTTTTTGTAAATCCAATCGCTGGATCGGTAAATAAAAAGACCGAGCCCGTTTGAGAAATAAAATAGTGAAATTCGGATCGCGCATAGAGGACACTACGGAAGGGAAACTCATTATCTGAATAGCCCCGCACCGATGCAAATCCGCCAATCCTATATAATGCTATTGCAGGTATATCCGCCTCTGCCGATACTAGTGCATTTGAGACAATATCCCATCGCCATGAAAACGCAGATGTAAATGGTATTGTTAGGCTGCTTGCAACATCGATATGCCATCGCGTTGTTACATTCTTTTCTTCCGAAACGAGTCCGCTGCCCGTTGAAAACCGGACCCCGTACGATTGTTCACCCGCATGGAGTACTGTTTGATCTCGTTGTAACAAGAACGAAATCCCATAGAAGTTGTTTTTTCGTTGGGCAAGTTCTGTTTGCAGGGTTGTCTCGGTTAGAGAAAGTTTAACCCCTGTTTTAAACAGAGATTTGAGTTCGGCAAGAAGTGTGAGAGATCCTTCCAGATTGCCGTATGCTTTATCCCGAACTTCTAGCGAGAACGCCCCCTGTGCAGACAGCGGCCTGTTGAAAATCCAGGGCACAATAAGTACGCTCGAGAGCGCGAGGTCCGAGGCGGTTGACGTGTATCCCAGAGTTGCTTGTTCGCCCCTTCCAAATAAATTGAGAAGCGAGAGCGCAAGCTTTCCATCGAGTCTTGTTTTTTCTCCGCGTTTGCCAAAAATTCCCAGGGCCCCAGTTATTCCTGCCCCTGTGCGTTCTGTAATAGTAAAAGGAACAAGTACCGTATCTTTGCTTGGAGGTGCCGATGCCATAACCCTTGGAATTTCCGACACCACCGATTCTATGTAGGGTCTGGATATAAGTTTTTGTCGTGTGTCAATAGTATCTCTGGCATTAAAGGGGTTGCCAGGCACAAGGGCAACATCGTGTTTGAGAATGCGCTCATTTGTTTTTGTAAATCCCAAAAGGGGCGTTTGGCCATAGATACATGCTCTGCCAGCATCGATCCTAATAACTATGTGCAACGATTCTGCTGCTGCCGGCATGAGTGTGCCTGCATCGCTTGTTTGTTTAGACACGGTAATAATAGCGTGCGCAAAAGGATATCCTGTCTGCGTGAGCACTGCAACACAGGAATCTGCAATTCTATTAATAAAGCCAGAGTTCCCCGGACGTGGAAGGGCAAAGGTAAAAAGAGAATCAAACCTAAGGGGACTACCCATAAAGCGAATGCTTTTGATAATCGATTGCGCATGTGTAGTAATTCGGAGTGTGTCAATGTGAGTTGCCGAATCTCTTTGAGAAAATCCACATGAATCCAGTAGTGTGAAGAGGGCATTGAGCTGTTTGTGCGGCGCAACCTTTTTGAGTGTATTGAGTGGGAGTTTGCTGTGTACAGGAAAAACAATGATGCAAGGTTTTTTATTGATACTCATGAGGGTAGAAGTTTGAGCCTTTGTGAATGGTGGATTCCCAAAAGCAAAAACGCTTTGAGCAAAAAGGATGCAAATGGCTTTACATATAAAGGTAGTGTGATACGGCATGCTCAAACTCCTTACCAATGATTGACGCAACTCTCGAAAAAGAAAAGGGAAAAGGCACGTTGCCTTTTCCCTTTTTCTAAAGAAGAACCTTCTTTTGAAGCGTGTCCCTTAATTAGGTTATAAACCGCGATCCCTTTGTTTTTGTTTTTCCAGAAGTTCTTTGCCCTTAACGGAATATTTAGCTACGGGAACTTCATCGAGGCGCTCAAATGCAATGAGATCTCCAGTTACTTTACAGATTCCATAAGTGCCATCGTCGATACGGCCCATTGCTTCGCTAATCTGTTCGAGATATTTTTGTTGACGTTCGGAAAGGCCCATAGAAAATTCGCGATCGTATGAGAGCGATGCAACGTCACCAAGGTGATAGCTATAGCGAGAGTTTTCGCCAGATTGGTCGCTAATCGATTGCTTCATATTGCTATGGGAAAGATCTTCCATTTCTTCGAGTACGCGATTTTTTTCTGCCAATAGTTTTTTTCTGAAGTATTCGAGATCTTTCTTGGTCATAGCTTTTTTCTTCATAGTCTACCCCCATAAAACTTAAAAGAAACAGTAAAAAATCAATTTGAAACAATAGAGCTTGTGCAGCAACCTGAATTTAAAAAAAGCCCGAGGCGTAAACCACGGGCTTTAGTGGCGGACCGGACGAGGCTCGAACTCGTGACCTCTGCCTTGACAGGGCAGCGTTCTAACCAACTGAACTACCGGTCCATTGAATATGTATCTAATTTGGGCGTTGTAGGGATCGAACCTACGACATCCTGCTTGTAAGGCAGGTACTCTATACCAACTGAGCTAAACGCCCGGTATTATTTACGGTTATCCTTGTTTTCTTTTCCTTTTGCAAGAAATGCAAAGGGCAAAAAAACAAGATATGTTAACACTAATATAATCGGAGCAACGCTTTGAGACAGTGGATTGTCTGCGGGACCCTGACCTAAAAGTATATAACCAACTATTAGTAAACCAATGCCTGCTAACAGGAGTTTATAGTTTAGTGCAGAAAACATAGAGTTCCTTTCAAATTCTGCCAACAAAACTCACAAAGCTTATAAAAATTAGTACATTGAAAATAAATTGTCAAGCCTATTTTATAACTTTAAATTGGAATTGTTCTGTTGTGCCTGCTGGTTTGTGTTTTGAGCCGTAAGCTCTTTGAGCCGCAGGCGCGTAAGTGCCGTTGCTTCGTTAAAAAGGGCTGCTAGGTTTTTCATCTCATCTCCTTTTCGGAGATGAACTTCATCGGTATAGTCTCCCTCGATTATAGAATTGCATGCTTTTTGGAGTCGGTATACAGGCCCGGCAACTCTATGGGAGAAGAAAATGGTAAGGAGAACAATTTGTACGATAACAAGGAATATGCCTATGCCAAAGATCCATAAAAGCGAGGTGAAAATATCTGAACGATAATGTGGGTTAGTAGGAAGAGAACGGAGAAATTTTTGAATGTCGGAAATGAGCACCTGATATACTTCGGTAGAGGGCGCAGTTTGGTCTTGAAGCCGCAGCGCGATTGTATTTTCGACATCCTTTTTAACAAGCGTGGTAGTAAGCGATATAACATTTTGGGCAGTGAGGTACAGGGTAAAGATCCAAAAAACAAGCATAATGAGCATGGGAATAAGAAAGGTAAGCATGTATCGCCCTTGAAATTTACGGTCGATAAACACATGCTTGCGAATAAAGGCTGGTTTGGACTGTTCCATTTCGTTTCCTCCAGGGCACAATTTAAACATGCCTCTTTAACGTTTTTCCTGCGTGTCAATCGGCTCATGGCGATGTTGACATGAGGGTTTAATTAATAATAATATACACTGCGCTCGAACACCGCTAATATCTAAATAAGGCCAATCATATCACGAATAGCTGTTTCGAGTCCGCTCAGGGATGCGCGGGCAACAATACTATGGCCAATATTCAGTTCCCGGATATATTCAAGCGACGCCACGGCAGATACATTGCGATAATTCAGCCCATGGCCAGCATTAACCATTATCCCAAGCTTATGGGCTGCCATGCACGCTTCCCGCAAACGGATAAGTTCATCGTGTTGCGCTTTTCCCAAGGCATTCGCATAATACCCTGTATGAAGCTCGATGTAGGGTACTCCGAGCTTTGCAGCAGCCTTAATTTGATTGATATCAGGATCGATAAAGAGGCTTATGAGGATTGCGCCACCCTGGAGTGCTTCAACTGTTTTTGCCAGCTCTTTTTCATTACCTGCTACTAAAAGCCCTCCCTCGGTGGTACGTTCTTCGCGCTTTTCCGGAACAAGCGTTACCATCCAAGGAACTACATCCCGTGCAATCGTCGTCATTTCTTGAGTTGCAGCCATTTCAAGGTTTAAATGGGTTTTGGTAACTTGTTTTAGAATGTATATGTCCCTGTCTTGCATATGACGGCGATCTTCACGTAAATGGGCTGTGATACCATGCGCTCCAGCCAGCTCAGCAATAATTGCTGCGTGCACGGGGTCGGGATCTGATCCGCCTCGCGCTTGACGGATTGTTGCAAAATGATCGATATTTACACCGAGTGTTGCCATTATTTTCTCCTTGATTCGATTGTGGGTGCCCGTGCACTTTTGACATCTTCTGGATGGTTGACTATTTCGGAGACGTATACAAGTTCGATACCCTTATGCTTTAGCGGATCGAGCGATTTTTTTAAAGCTTGTAGCGAAGCATTGGTAGGGGGAATCGAGACGATCAGGCTGCCTTTTTCTAAACTTTGGGATGCTGCATGCGCCAGGGATGAAGCAATCGACTCTTCTGTTGCGGTGCTATCGATTTCGATGAGAGCAATGCCATGAGGTACCTGGAGTTGCGCTGCTAATGCCTCTGCAACAGAATGCCGAGCTGTTTTAGAAGAAATGAAGAATCCATGATGCTTCTCTATTTCGCTGAGAATTATTTTCATTACACGGCTATCTCCCATTGCTCGGGATCCATAGATGTTCATGAATCCCGAAAAATTAGGGATGATTCGAATATAGTCGGTTATACGAGATCTGATTTCTTTTTCGTCAAAATGAACCATAATTATTGATGGCTTTAAGGCACTTGGAACTGCACGTTCAGATTCGAGTGGAATAAGAATTATGCTTTCTTTCTTGTATTGTTCGGCAATGGTTGCAACCCATCCTGCTTTTTCGGAGAGTGCTGATAGTGCTACGGTAAGCGGTTTGTCAAGATTAAAAAAATCGTTTGCAATGGTATTATCCGCAGAAACAAAATTCTGAATAATTATGGCAATTTTTGCTGTTTTGCTATAATACTTCATAGATCGATGTATAACGAGCGAAATTATTTGGGTACTATCATGTTTGTGCAGAAAGATGATTTTGCACCCATCTTGTTTTTCTAATAATAAACAATCAGAAATAGTATACCCACATTCTTTGGTAGCCAGAGTGAGCTGCCAAACGATCATCTCGATGGGTTTGCCTTTTGGAACGGTTGCCACAAAAGAAACAGATGAATCTGTTTTGCTGATTCTTCTGACGATATCATCTGGTTTGGTTTCCATTGAAACGAGCGTGTTCTTTATTGCAAGTTCCAATTTTGCCGAAGATTGTTTTAAACCAGAAACAGAAGCAGTACTAGATGACCCCGGTTGTGAGCAGTTTACCAGTGCAAGGAGGATGCAGCACACGCAAAAAAAGGAGCCGAGGTGCTTGCTCGACGGAAATGTGATATAACTCATGGGAAATCAGGCTTTCGAAATCGGATCAGCAACATGTTTGCGCTACGAATTTAAAAAAATACCCCAAGTTTGGTATCGAGTCAAATGAGAAAGTGATTATGAAGGACAAAATTATTGTGCCAGTAATTGCTGGTCCAACCGCAAGCGGTAAAAGTGATATAGCTTTTGCACTCGCAAAAAATGTTGGAGCAGACATTATTTCTGCCGATTCACGACAGATATATAGGTTTCTTACTATTGGAACCGCTAAACCATCTCCCAGCGAACTAGCCACAGTCAAACATTGGTGTGTTGATTGTATCGATCCCAATGAATCATTCTCAGCACATGAATTTGCTCTGCGTGCGCTGGATATTATCAGGCAACGCGCGCTATGCGGTAGTAAAACAGTTATATGCGGAGGAACTGGATTTTATCTGAATGCGCTTATTAAAGGTCTTGCTGACCATGTCCCGGTAGATCTGACGGTTCGCGCTCGGCTGCGCGAAATGATGCAGACACAAAGTCCAGAAAGTATATTTGATTCATTAAAACTCGTTGATCCAGAATCTGCCAACAAGATCCATCCTCACAATACTCAAAGAGTTGTTCGTGCCTTGGAAGTTTACTTTACGGCAGGAAAAAAGTTCTCCGATTATCGAGCAGATCCGTCTGCGCCCTCGGATATCGAGTTTCGAGTTTTCACCACCAATCTCGATAGGGTAGCGCTTTATAAGCGTATCGATGCGCGTATCGATGCCATGGTGTGTATGGGCCTTTTTTCGGAATTTGATGCTCTTGTTGAAAAAGGATATGCTTGCACGGCACCAGGGATGAATACCATCGGCTATGCCGAGCTTTACGAGGCGTTGCAAACTGGGGTGGCGTATAGTTCAATGATTGATCTCATAAAACAGAATTCTCGAAATTATGCGAAGCGACAAATTACATGGTTTTCGCATCAGATTAAGGGAACAGCTCTTAATCCAAACGAGCCCTTAAATCTTCTTGTCGAACAGATTTCCAGTATTTGGAATATATAAGTTTAGAATATCCATTGCATCGATAGTTTAAAGTATGGTACAATTTTTTCAAAGGAGACACATTTATGATGCACGATGATTCACAAAGGGGAGGCATGTACTCTAATCCTCGACGTCAATATTCAAATTATGCCGATAACAAGAGTCAGAATTATAGTCCGTCAACGAGCTATAATTATAATCCGGCAGCCGGCAATATGGGCAACAATGGGCAAATGAGTCAAATGCAGAGGCGGCGCCCTGAACAAGCTCCCCGTTTTAAGCGCGAAACTATCAATTATTCCGAAAAATTGGTTCGTCAGAATAATATCATTATAAAGTTGCTTCAGGAAATTTCTGATAAACTTTCTAATTATGGCGGCGTTGCGGGTTCTACCCAAGCTATTCAAAACGACCTGGCGGCACTTGAGTCTGCACACGTTGAAGGACAAGTAGAATATGATGCAGCTTCTCAGGAATCGAATAATCCTGCTGCATCGGCAGAACATGATGAGCATTTTCAAGAGAATAAAGAGCCCGAATAAACACTGAGTAATTTTATCAAAGAATTTCTTTTAGGTAACCGATACTACTAAAAGGTCTTGTCGTCGACATACTATATCAATTGGGTGGCGGTACATGGCAGTTTCAGTGTATAAAATCGAGGATGTAGTTGTTATTAAGCCAACAGATGATATCCGTGTTCGCACATTGGTTGATTTTAGGAAATGCCTCGAGGAAATCATTGCAGGTGGTGCCGATCGGATTGCTATCAATTTATCCCAGGTCCGTTACATCGATTCGAGCGGTATAGGATTGCTAAGTAATTTTGCAAAGCGCCTTGCTGCTTTAGGGCGAATGGTGTATTTATTCAGCCCTGCACGTGAATTGGCAGACATCCTTGAAATGACCAATATTAACGAAATAATCCCTATTTATTCTAACGAAGCCGAATTTCGTCTCAAAATTGTTGACATGTGATTCACACCATCTTTTTATATAGGTACATACATGTTTAAGCAATTTCGCCTCGGTATCCCTCTTGTTGTGTTCCTCGTATTTTTCTCCTCAGATCTTATCTCAAAAACACGATGGTCTGCTGTCCAGTATACCCCCAATGCCGATATGCTTGCCGGAGGGCAACTCGTTGTTGACGCTCACGCACTCTATGTATCGGATACGGGCTCTGGATTAAAAATACGACCTGGATTTTTTGTAGATCTTGGTCTTATTGAGTGGGTTAATGTTGAATTTGGTTTTGCCGGCGTCCCAACACTTGGTTTTAAAGCTCGTATTCTCGCTGAGACAAGGCCTTATTTGCCAACGCTTACCATTGGTGCGCGCAATATTCTCGGTCATTCGGAAGCGGGCTACTTTAAGGCATCGGATAGCCTCAAAAAACTCATGAACAATGAGGTGTATTGTGTCCTGGCAAAAGGAATAGATGCTATTAAAACCCGCATTCACCTTGGGGTTCAGTCGATTCCTAATTATAAACAAGAAGTATTTAATCCATTTATAGCACTCGAATCTTACTATGGTGCAGGTTTATACTCATCGCTTGAAATTGCTCGTCGACACGAACAAATTGTCCCCTCACTCTTTTTAAGCTGGCGTTTTATTAAAAGAAATTGCGAACTCACTGCAGGGCTTGTTGCTCTTGACAGATTGCTTTTTGACAAAGGCGATTTTCGATTTACGCTTTCCACCAATAAACCAGATACGTCTTTTGTTAAACCATCGATTTGGTTTGGTCTTAAATACTCATTTCGCCCCTGGGATGGTAAAAAAGGTGGATTCGAAACGCTCGAAGAGTCTGTTGCGCGTCATCAAGCATCTTTGGATGAAATTAAAACGCAACTCGATAGCATGAACGCTCTGCTAAGGACCCAACGGGGCCAAGTGGTATCCATAGAACACGCTATAGCAGCAATAAATGATAGCCTGCCATCTGATAAAGCCCGACTAAAGATATTGATTATGGACAAACTTATCGAACTTAAGAATTTGTATGGCGCAGATCCCTACGAACCCGAAAAGGTGAAGGAAACCATCCGGGGACTTGCTCTGTTCCGAGACAAGGCCATGCCCGTGCTTAAGGAAATAGCTCTGGACAAAACAGAAGATCGTGATATTCGCACCGAGAGTATTACTATTCTGGGAGAAATTGGATCAAGCGCCAGCTCCGATGCACTGCTGACCCTTGTGGCATCGGAAACAGATACTAAAATTAAAATTGAAACGCTTATTGCACTTGGTAAGATAAAAGAAACCCAGGCAATTTACATGATGGAGCAATTGGCTAATGATCCGGATGATGCAGTTGCGCTTACAGCGCAGGAGGTACTCTTTAAACTTGCAGCAGAAACAGGGATTCATATAAATTCTGATTTTGGTAAGAATAAGAGAGCTTTAAGTCCTCCTGCTCAGATTAAATCTGCAAGTGTCAAGGATTCTGCTCAAAGTGTTACTCCTTTAGCAGATACGCTTAAGCCAGCACCTATTGCTAAACCTGTTGAAACGGTTGTCCCATCCCTAGACACGGTATCGGCAGTACAGAATGAGCCAAAGTCTAAAGGAGAATCTTCTCCTACTCAGGCGGTGCAAGTGCCTACGAGTCAGGCCGGCAGTAAAGAGGCTACTTCAAAGAATGCAAATCTAAATAAAAGCAAGAAAGAAAAGCAGTCTAAAAAATCGCCCAACGAAGCTAGCAATAATGCAAATGCGCCTGCAGATAAAACCTGGTAGGCAGGTACAAAAGATTTTTGCTAATGTATGAAGAGTTTATGAGAAGAAACGACAAAAAATGCTAATGCTGCAATAGTTGCTGCCGCGGGAATTGTTACAAGCCACGCAACAACAATTTTTCGGGCTGTTATCCACTTAACATTTGCTGCATGTTCAACAGTTCCAACGCCCATAATAGCGCCGCTAATAACGTGTGTTGTAGATACTGGTATTCCTAAATGCGCGGTACCCATGAGTACAACTGCAGCAGCAGATTCTGCAAGGAATCCTTCCATTTGACGGATTTTGGTAATGCTTGTCCCCATTGTTTTTACAATGCGCCACCCACCAAAGGCAGTTCCCAAAGATATTGCTGCATAGCATGAAAGAACAACCCAATGATCGATTGAGAAACTTTGGGATATTCCACCTACATAGAGGGTGAGTGCAATAATGCCCATAGTTTTTTGGGCATCGTTGGTACCATGGCCGATACTATAAAAGGTTGCCGAAACAAGCTGAAGGTTCTTGAAAATTACTCCTGCTTTTTTAGGATGGGCACCTTTAAAGAGCCAAAGAATAATAATGGTAAAAAGCATGGAGCCAGCCATGCCTAAAAGCGGCGCAATAAAAATGAACATGAATATTTTGTAGACGCCGCCCCATACGATTATTGCTGTACCCTTTGCCGCAATCCCGGCGCCGATAAGGCCCCCAATGAGTGCATGACTCGATGAAGTGGGTAATCCCCAAATCCACGTAATAATATTCCAGATTACAGCACCACACAGCGTTGCAAAAATAAGCGGAAGAGTCACTTGATCAACTTGTACAACGCCTTTGCCTATCATTTTAGCAACAGCGGTACCAAAAGTAAAGTAGCCTATAAAATTTGCAGCACCAGCAAGGATAACAGCCTGCAAAGGAGTAAGCGTTTTGGAGACAACAATTGTTGCTATTGCATTGGCGGCATCATGAAACCCATTGATGAAATCAAAGAGAAGTGCAATCCCTATCACGACAACAACTAAAATCATGGTAGTGGTCATGAAATTACCCTTGCTTTACTTTAAATCCACGAATCAATTTTCCAATATAGTCTATCGAATCAACGACCGCCTCGAGGTGTTCATAAAATTCTTTAAATTTGATCACTTCTAGTGGGGTTGTTTCGTTGGTGAAGAGTTCGGCCATAGAGGCATGAAAGAGTTCGTCTGCCTCATTTTCGAGCTTATGCATACGCTCGACAATTTCTTTGATGTTTTTCTTGGCAGCAAATTCTATAAGGCACACTTGTAACTGATTTGCGATTTCACAGATCAATTGAGCAAATTGGAGGACTTTAGGAGGCACTTTTCGAATGCGATAAATTTCAATTTTTCGGGAGATCGAATTCAGGATATCAAGTGATCTATCAATATTAATTGCGAGGGTATGAATATCTTCTCTGTCGATAGGCGTGATAAATGTTTTGTTTAATTCATCGATTATATGACGTTCTGTGGCATCGCCCCGTGATTCAAGATCTTTAATTGCAACGAGATGCTGCTTTATTTCTTGTTCTGAGAGTTTGTCGAGGCTTGTGACCAGTTTATTAAAGAGCGTTGTTCCTTCGACCAGGAAATGAACTTGTTCGTTTAAAAATTTAAAGAACTTTGTTTCACGCGGAAGGAGTAAATCCAGTACGTTAAAGCCCATATAGTACCTCATTGCTTTGGTGGGGACATCTGTTTGGTTTTAATGGAGAAGTAATATACATGAATTACTAACAAAATCCTAACCAGAAACTCATGAAATTCTAATCAAATTCTAACAATCCTAAATTATGCATTTTTCGTTTCGCTTTGCTTCCCGCTCTTAATCGAGAGCGCTGAAACAATTTTTATACCAAAGCGTATTTAATGTAGTATTGGAGTCTAATGATTGACTTTGATACTTTGTGAACCTATTTTACCAAGGTTGATAATCCAATGATTTTCTTGGTGTTCGATCTAACGAAAGCTGCATAATTCTATGAAGAAAGTTCTCCTTGGAAGCCTCCTTTTAGCCCTTATTACTTCCTATTTTTCTTGTCAAAAAGCTTTTGATCCGTCAACAAATATTGGGTATGATGTACTCAAAAACAATAATTTGGTGCTTGATAATAGCAAGGCGTTTCATGCTGATTCGATGAATATCCCAGTCCTTGAAATGAGTTCCGATACGATTCCAAGCTATCCGTCTCACACAAAACTCGGCAAAATGCGCATCGGCAGTTTAAATGGCGAAAAAGCAATTGGATTTGCAAAAGTTGCATTCGATTCTTTGTACTCGCAAGATGAGCTTATCGTTGACACTGTAAAAATTGTTTTAAACCTCGATAGTGCTCAATCAGCAATAGTCACAGCGGCTCAATTAAATACTAAAATAGTTGTTAAAAAGGCCCCAAATACCCTAGGATACGACAATGTAAGCATTTCCAATGCGACCGAAGCAGATTCTCTCGTGACAACTCAATCAAAAAAGATTTTCAACGATACAGCCTCTGCACACCGGTCTCTTGTTGTTGATGTGACGAATCAATATCGTTCAAATTTTACTACGGGAGAAAAATCTGACACCGCTAACTTTACATTGACAAAAAGGTTCGTAGATTCTCTCGCATTCTTCTTTGAGTTTGAGAATCCGTTGGTGGATGCGGGTATTGTTACTATTTCTAGTGTTTCTTTTGTTATTCGGTGCCATAAGAAAAGTGCTGCTCCAGCTGATACTCCCGCGGTGAATTTTAATTCGCGGCCTGTCTTGTTTTCTTACTTTGTAGAACCAACGCAGCTTTCTATAGATAGCTTCTCATCATTCTTGGGGAGCAATCGGTACACTTTGTTTAAACTTGATCTGAGCGCGATGTGGCCAAAAATTACTGAGGGTGATTCTGGAATTTCTTATGCAAATATTCTCGAAGCAGTTATTTCACTCCCGATTAAAAGCGTAGTAGCTGAACATGATACAAGTGTGAAATCAACATTTGTTGCGCTTGGATTTGTTTTACTTGATCATATTTGGACAATAGCTGACTCCGTTAGGACTGGTTCATATGCTGATACACTCAGCTTCAGTCAAGCAACACCCGTAACATTTTCGATAGCGTCTGCCTTGGGGGCACTGCAAAAAACACAGCCAAAAGAAGTATATCTTTACATGTTAGCAAGACATATAAACGATTTTGCTCGTGATCCTGGTTGGGATGGACGGTTTGTTCGTATCGATTGGGCACCACCAATTGTTTCGCTTAAAACCATGGTATCCAATCCTAAATAGAGATTTAGTATCAATTTAAAAAAGAATATATTCCTTAAAAGTAAAAGAAAAGAACCGTAAACATGTATTGTTTGTCACTTTTAAAAAAAATGTTTTTGTCGCTAGTGCTTCTTGTAGGTGCTGCTCCGGCACAATCAATCCTTAGTGCGCAATATCCTCTTGGGCTCAAAATGTTTGTTGGGTCGGGGAGTTCTGCCTCAATGGGCGGCACGGGTATTGGAACTATCATGGATCAGAATACTCATCTGCTCAATCCTGCAAATTTGGGTTATGTTAAGAGAAATGTTTTTTCTGGATTTTTTGATTTGTCACTTACGCGAATTGCTGACAATTCTACATCCTCATATTTTTCTTCGTTTACGCCTAATCAAATTTCTTTTGCCTTTAATGCAAATGCGTTTGGTGTGCTATCAATGGGACTCATTCAAGATGCGGATGCAACAATTAAATTTCAAAATAGGTCACCGTTTTATTATGCGGGACTCTCCGATTCTTTAGAAATGTCGTTTATTCGCAACGGTGGTATGACTTCGTGGCAAGTTGGATGGGGATATAATGTCTTGAAAAAAGTGGCGATTGGACTTTCGTATTCTTACAAGTATATTAATCTGACCGATTCGAGAAGACAAATACTTTATGGCCCTGGTGGAATTAAATCAAGCCGGGATAGCGTTTCTGCGATAGGGAGCATGAATGTACTCCGCGGTGGAATTATGGCGCCAGTTGGCCCGATTGTTGCGGGACTAACATTAGAATATCCTTTTGAAGCGCAAATCGATAAGGTTCACGGATTCTATAGCAATGGAAATTCTAACGATGTCGAAGCTTCTCAAGCTACCATCAAATTGGCACCTTCGGGTGGTTTTGGTTTATCGTATTCGCCTAATTCTCAATGGCTTTATGCTCTTGACTATTCAATGATATTATGGGATCATTATCTTTCTGGTGGGGTTCTTGGATCGACCGAAGTAAACAATACGCATTCATTTTCTGCAGGGGCACAATTTGTGCCTGCGCAAAATGTGCTGGCTCCAAAGTACTGGGAAACTATTGCGTACCGTGCAGGCATTAGGTATGCACAATTGCCAGCAAAAGAGAATTCGGAGCTTGGGTTAACAATCGGTGGAGGACTGCCGCTTGGATCTGATGGCTTGCTTGATATTATTTTAGGATATACCAATCGCTCTGGTGGAGCTTCGGTTTCTTTTAAAGAGCAGGTTTTTAGCGTTAGTGTTGGTATAAGCGGCGGCAAAAAATGGAGCAAATCTAGTCGAGATAGTTATTAGCATCATAAAATTTCTTTACAAGATGAGGTACGATAATGGCTTCAATCGGAAAAAAAATAGGCGGTTCTGCTAAACAAGATACGCTTAAACCGGTAAAAAAGACTGCTATAATCGTAAAAAAATCTGAACCTTCGCCAAAGGTTGCATTAAAAGTAGTAAAGAAGCCTTCCACAATCTCAAAAACTACGCCTGCTACTCCTAAAACAGCGGTTAAAAAGAGCGCAGTTAAAAAAACAGCGACGTTAAAAAATGCTAAACCGCAACCGGCGCCAGCAGTAAAAAAGGTTGCTTTGGTTAAAAAAGTCGTTAGCATCAAGAAACCTGCTCAATCAAGCGTTGTAAAAAAAACTGCTATCAAAAAAGCCAGCGTAAAAAAATCAGAACCAATAATCAAAAAGATTACTAAAACAGTCAAAAGTGTTGCTCCCGTCAAAAAAGAGATTCCTGCAATAAAAGCCAAAGTTGCGATAGCGCCTGCAATCAATAAAGTAGCGGTTAAAAAAACTATTGCTGAAAAAGTTGTTGCTAAAGTCATATCACCAAAGCTCGTTACGCCAGCAATAACGATTGCAAAAGAGACTGCTCCTTTAGCTGCTAAAAAGATTCTTCCGATTAAGATTGCTACAAAGAAAAAAGCTGAACCAGCACCCCTAACGAAAAAAAGAGTTTCGCTTAAGGGACCTACTCCACTAGATAAAGTGCTGTATCCGCGCTATTTTTTTAAAACAGATATCCCAGAACATTACAACGAAAACTATTTGCGCGCTTTGCCTCGTGATCCAGACTGGATTTTTGTGTATTGGGAATTTACATCCGATACCTTCGACCGCCTCGAAAAAACATACGGTTCAGATTTAATTAGATCCGGTCGCAGGCTTTTGAGATTGCGGGATATAACAGATGGTATTTCTTTGTCGCGTTATTTCGATGTTGAAATTAGTGATTATGCAGATAATTGGTATGTTAAAGTTCCCGAACAAGCACGTACCTATTTAATCCAATGCGGCATTTTACTGCGTGATGGCCGTTTTGTGGAAATACTCAGTTCAAATGTATTTTCAATTCCTCGAGCTGGTGTTTCAGATAAAACCGACGAAGAGTGGCTGACTGTTAATACCGACGAACTCATTCGAGTATCAAGTGAGCCTTTTTATAAGCCGCTTGGTGCAAGCGATACGCTCGGTGAGAATAATTCGCTTACCGAAGGCAATGAATTGAGTCCTCATTTGGGTATGGGTTCCAGCGATATTTTTATGGGGTCAAGCGACCTTTATGCGGGTTCTTCTAACACCGCCAGTCAATCGGATAACTAAGCACATGTACTTGCTCGGTTCAACCTCTTTTAATTCTGGCTTTACTTCATGAATACATCGGCAACAGGATACCTGTGTCTAGTGCTGCATGCACATTTGCCGTATGTTCGTCACCCTGAGTGCGAATATTTCATGGAGGAAAATTGGCTCTTTGAGGCAATTACCGAAACCTATATACCGCTTTTGGATGTTTTTGGCAATTTACTCAGCGATGGTGTGCCGTTTCGGATCACCATGTCAATTACTCCCACACTCTGTTCGATGCTTGCAGACCCCTTCTTACAGCAACGTTATATTCGTCATATCGATAAGCTTATTGAGCTTGCCGAAAAGGAAGTGGATCGAACCGTACATGATGGGCAACTTAATGATAGCGCGCGTATGTATCATGAGAAGTTTCTCTTGTGTCGGCGTATTTTTGTAGATGATAATGAATGTAATCTGATAACTGCCTTTAAAGATTTACAAAATCGCGGAGTACTAGAAATCATCACCTGCGGTGCTACTCATGGCTTTTTGCCTATTATGCAGTTTAATCCTGTTGCTGTTAAGGCTCAAATACAAGTTGCAGTAGCATCATATCAACATTTTTTTGGTGTTGCTCCCAAGGGAATTTGGTTGCCCGAATGTGGTTATTATCCTGGGCTAGAACAGTTTTTGCAGGAAGCTGGAATACGGTACTTTGTAACAGATACGCATGGGATTTTGTATGCCGAACCGCGGCCTAAGTATGGGATTTTTGCTCCAGTATATTGCAGAGGAACAAGCGTTGCAGCTTTTGGACGGGATCTCGAATCGAGCAAATCGGTGTGGAGCTCAAAGTCAGGGTATCCAGGCGATCACGAATATCGCGAATTTTATCGGGATATTGGCTACGATTTGGATATCGATTATATAAAGCCTTACATCGATCCAATTGGTATTCGCATTAATACCGGAATTAAATATTACCGCATCACTGGAAAATCGGAACATAAAGAGCCCTATAATAGGCACGCTGCGCGAGAAAAAGCTGCTCTACACGCTGGTAATTTTATGTTTAATAGACAAAAGCAAGTAGAGTATGTGGCTTCTATTATGGATCGCAAACCAATTGTTATTGCACCCTATGATGCTGAGCTTTTTGGGCATTGGTGGTACGAAGGTCCGCAATGGCTCGATTTTCTTATTCGTAAAATTGTGTTTGATCAAAAAACCATCGCTTTGGTGACCCCATCCGATTATTTAGCCGAATATCCACGTAATCAGCTCTGCATACCATCATTTTCGAGCTGGGGACATAAAGGATACGCAGAATATTGGCTAGAAGGTTCAAATGACTGGCTCTATAGGCATTTGCATAAATGTGAAAATATCATGGTTGCACAAGCCCACGAGCATCAGAATGCAGACGGGGTTTTAAAGCGGGCTCTCAATCAAATGGCTCGGGAGCTTTTATTACTGCAATCCAGCGATTGGGCTTTTATTATGAAAAGCGGCACAATGGTTCAGTATGCTGTACGCCGATCTAAAGAGCACATCGCAAATATCCTTCGCCTCGATCAAGAAATTGGGCACAATGCAATCGATGAAAATTTCCTCTTAATCCTCGAAACGCATAACAATATTTTCCCCGAACTTGATTACCACGTTTATTCTTAAATTCAAACGGATTTTGCTAGAAACTAAACTTTCGCTGGTGGACAATGTTTCAGCGATCATGTAATTTTATTGGTAGATTCTTGTTGTTTTAGCCTTTTTTTATTACATGTTTTAACTTTTTAGGATGTAATCATGCATACAAAATTAAACGTTGTTGCTTTACTTATGGTCTTTAATGTTTTTGCAGGAAATACTTCGGAAAAGGATAACTTGTTTGTACATGCTGCGCTTGGGTATGGGATAGGGATAGGGGGGTACCTTACCGAAACAGCCCTTACCCTTAATGGGACAACTATTATTGCATCAAAAGATATTTTTCTTAATTATGGTGCAGGGCTTAAATTTAATGCTGGGGTAGATTATAAATTGTTTGATCATTTTTATGCTGTCGCTGCAATCGATTATAGCAATCATCTGCCTTCGCAGCTTGCAGAAAATCAGGCAATCATTGGCAATGCGACTGTATCAACATCTCATCAGTACGAAAATTGGCAGCTTGGGATCGGGGTTGGAATTTTGTCAAGCGCAAGGGTCTTTGATTTACTTGATGTTTATATTAGCCTCTCGCCAACATTATTCTTTACAAGCGCAACGTCAACGCAAAATCCAAGAAAAAATATAATCAAATATGATACTCCCGCCTCGTTAGGATTGATATCACTGTGTGGGGTAGTATATCCTTTGAGCGATTTTGCTTCGCTTGTATTGGAACTGGGAGCGCAAACGCAGCGCGTGAATCAAAATGGGTACACCGAATATGAATCGAATGGTACTGAAGCTAATGCCCCAATGGTATTCGAGAATAATAACGTGTCAATGGGCTCCCGGCCAAATATTCCCGCAAATGCATTCTTAATTCGGATAGGTGCCAGAATCGGGATTTTTTAAGCCCTACCCACGTGATGATTTTAATTGTCTTTGTAAGGGTTAATTTTTATACAGGTACATGCTTTTTGGTTTTGATGTGCTAATTATTTTGTAAAGGTTTATATGGGACTTCGCGAAGAATTCGAGCAACAAGGCGACTGGCTTTTTAGATGGCGAAGTTATATCCCCTTGGTTTTAATTCCCTTTGCAGCAATAGCTGTTGCATTCTTATCGACAGGCTCGATTGGCATTGTTTTATGGAACTCTTGGATATATAAGGGTGCCTGTTTTGGCATTTCTGTTGCAGGGCTAATTGTCCGATGCCTTATCATAGGGTATGTTCCTGCTGGGACTTCGGGGCGAAATACTAAAGAGCAAAAGGCAGATTCCCTTAATACAAAGGGTATCTATTCTCTTGTGCGACATCCCTTGTATCTTGGCAATTATCTTATGTTTCTTGGAATAGTTTTGTATATACCGCTTGCTTGGTTTGCTATAATTTTTTCTCTTTTGTATTGGATTTATTACGAACGAATAATGTTTCGTGAAGAAGAATTTATACGAGGAAAATATGGCGATACATTTGTTGCGTGGTCTAAAAAAACCCCGGCGTTTATTCCACGGTTTTCTGGATATAAAAAGCCAGCGCTTTCATTTTCTTTTGTAAATGTTCTGCGGCGAGAATACTCGGGCTTTTATGCAATGGTAACAATGTTTGTTGTTGTGCATATGGGAATTATGTGGCGCATTACGGGTGTTTATGTCTTTGAGCGATGGTGGTTTTTAGCGTGGGTTTGTGCAACCGGTATTTATATAACGCTGAGAACCCTTAAGAAAAAAACCCAGGTTTTACGTGTTGATGGACGCTAGCCAAGAGTAATTTTAAACGAGATTTGCCTCATTGTAAATATCCGAACTCGATACTTTTTTAAAAGCTATCAAAGATTTTGTTCCAATACAAGGCTAAAATACTATTCCAGAGAGTTGCTGGCTTTGCGGTGATTCTGTTTTGTTTGGAACTAGTGATAGTATATGCTTTCATACCCAATGCTCCTTCCAAAAATTTATTGAGAATTATGTTGAGATATTCTTGGATGCTTAAGGCGCCAGATCTGAGCATACTGTTGAACCCACACATGCGCAGCAATTTCAATCGTGATGCTACAACCTGTCAATTGAGACAACTGTTCCCGATATTTTAGGATTTCTTCGAGCTGCAATTGGTTGTCCATACAACACCTCCAGCATACAATTAGATTACCTGATATCTAATCTATCGGCAATCAGATTTGAATACTTAAGCGAATAAATAAAAGCTTTTTGAGCACAATCTCATTTTAAAGCGAGGGTCTACAGGGGGCAATATTTGTGCACAATTGCGAGGAGATCGATTGCCGATACCGGTTTTGAAACATAATCGGTCATACCCGTATCGAGGCATTTTTGACGATCGAGGGGCATTGCAAACGCGGTTACTGCTACAATAGGAATATGTTGGATAGCTTCCCCTAATTCACCAGATCTGATTTTTTGGGTTGTTTCGTACCCATCTAAAAACGGCATTCCGCAATCCATAAGGATAAGTTGATAGGTGTTTGTCGCTAGCAGTGTTATTGCTTCAAAGCCATTATTTGCAATATCTACAAGGTATCCTTTTTTGCGCAGTGTAATCGCTACATACTTCTGGTTGACGGGGTTGTCTTCCGCGAGGAGTATTTTTTTGGGCTCGGAAATGGTTTGTTCAGCGTTTTCCATGATTTTATAGAGCTCTACGATTCAAAATGGATATGATGATTTATCGTATCATAATGGGGCAGCAAAGAAAAGTCTTTTGAGGAAGTTTTAAACGGGAGTTAAAAAAGGGAGGGGGGAGTTTGGCAGGTGTGTTGTACCAATATATCCAAGAAATGAAAGAGCACGTCTTTTTGCGGTGAGAATATTTTCTGACTAAGGGAGCTGATCAGAATTATGAGCTACTGAACCAAGATTTGGTGTATAGGTTGATGCGCTGAATAATAAATTCCTTAATTTTTTTTGATTCATGGTTTCAATGAGGGGTTATAGGGATGGGTGGTTATTTGTGTGTGGTAAAATGTTTTGGGAAAGGGTATTTTCTACTATTAATGAAGGGGATAACTTTATGAAAAAAAACTTTTTCGATTTGCTGGAAGCTGCAGGCAGTCTCCCAATTGATGAAAGGGATGAACTTGCTGCATTACTTCAAAAAAGAACGATTGAGGAGCGCCGGCTATGACCTACGGATTATTTTCACATTGGTTAATCATGAAAACACTGAGGCTATCCTGTTAGAAAACATTGGAACCCACGACGAAGTCTATTAAAGCGCTTTTTTGTAATTTTCCTCTCTAATCGTAAATTCAGACATTCCTAATTCCCCAATCGAGCAGCCCCGGTAATATTTTCCATACATATGAATCTGGGCGCCACGGATGCCACGGTCGGCACTTCTTACGTGCTCTTGCTTCGCAAACCGGTCTGTCAATCCCTGCGGTGCTCTGCACCTGGGTCTCTCCAGACTGCGGGACTCGCTCTGTTCATCCTTCACATCCCAGTTCTGACTAGCGCAAAAGTCAAGGGTATGAACTGTGATTTACAGGGTTTACGTGATAGGGATGATTTTCTTCTGACTTTATCATGGTAATCGCACAATCCTTTTAATCGTGAGCCGCTTCGGGATACACCCCTTCGGGTGTTCCGCGGCGGCTCACGACGGGGCGTCCGCCATCTCTCATGTCAAGCGCATTGGCCAGAGCCTGTAAAAGAAGCCGCATCGGAAAATACGCCAAGGGTACTTCCTTTGGGCGCCACAAGGGGTGGGGGCGACGGGGAACCCGGAATGCCCAGATTCTTATCTTTCCTTAGTGATCAAGGTAAATCCGATACACCCAAAATCTCATCTTAATTGACTTGAGGGCCAAACGGCCCTCATTGATGGTACGGCTTAGCTATTTTTTATTTGATGTTAGAAATTCCGCCCACCAAGTTGGGCGTGTAGCATTAGGACAAGATTCGGTACTAGGAGGAGCTTTATAATAGATATAGGCAGCATGGGCAGCATTCGAGGACGAATAGTGTACATTTTGGTCACCATCGCCATAAATGGTAACCTTTTCGCCGCCTGATAGAGTACTGTTTATGGTGATGAGACAATGGCTGAGACTATCTACAGTAAGTGAATATTGGGTGGTATCAGTCACTCCTTCGGCTGCGAGTGAAGGCAAATAGGAGTCGGTAAAAAAGGTTGAAACAAATTCCTGAATTGATCCGCCCGAAACAGACCAATAGTAACCCCTCATGCTGCTGGACCAGAATGTATGCAGTGCAATAAGCCCAATTTGTGTTTGCAAAGAAAGTGGCTCTGTTGCGGCTACTAAAAGCGAATCGTAGCGCCAGACTCCATTGAGACTCATTCCAGTGCCAGCATCACGTTTTAAAACAACGTAAACTGTACCCTCCGCAGTTTTTGTTCCCGCGGTAGAAAGAAGCAGCGAATCAGATCTGACTTCATAATTAAAAGTATCTGTTTTGGCAGCGGTTGTATCAAATCTGCTAGAATATGTTGTTGTGCTATTGGTAATGTTGCAGCTGGAAGCACGAGCAATTTTTTGCGCCCACCCAAAGAGAATGGTATCTGAGCCTTGGGTAATGACGCTCCCGCTTCTGTTAAGAGCTTGGTCGCAACTATAGAGCGGCGATATTTCACCTTGCGAAGAGGGATTGCTGCACATGGCTAGCGCTATCCCAATTGAAACGATTGCTGTTCCGAAAAGTAACTTGATTTTGATATTCATTGTTAATCTCCTTGAGAGTGCTCATAAGAGCACCTTTTTGGTTAGGGTCTTGTATAACTGATAACTGTTGACGTTGACAAAAAGGTATCTGTGGTCACAGTAAAATCGAATGGCTTTTCGGTTTTTGTAATAGTTTTTTCTGATGATTTAAGCGCAATACCATGAAAATCGGAAAAAGATTGCGTTTGCTCAATTGTACTGGTGGCCAATTCTGCGGTATCCCCTTGGGCTGCTATAAGCGAATCCCCAAACCTTACCGGTGCATCAAACTTCATGAGCGCCAAATAATTTGTTGCCGTATTAATAGTAAAGCAAGGTCTTTGTGTTGACTCAAAGAGTATGCTTTGCTTTTGGGCCATGGTCGCATTACTAGTAATAGTAAGTGCAGTGGTTAAATGGAGTGTGATTCCATTGAGAACCGGAGCACCTGAAATCGATTTTTGAGTATTTACAACACTCCAGTTTGTTTGGGACTTTAAAGGTAGCTTATATGCTAGGGTTCGAAGGGAATCTGGCCATTCTGGTGCTGCGGTAATATATTCTATACTTGTTGCTGTTTGCATGATGAGAAACGTATTTTTTGCAACTGCTCTCTTGTCGCTGATATTCGTATCGGACATGGCAACGAGCCAATAGTTTTGACCGAGATAGGGAAATTCATCCATCATTGTAAATAAAATCCGATGAATGCTCGAAGAATGCGTTGCGATTGTTGAATCTTTTGTAGTTGTGCTTAATAATGATGCTGTTGAATCTATTTTTTCAACAACCCAAGAAAGCCCTTTAGTAAATTTTTTAACTCCCCCTAAGCGCGTGCTATCATTTATTTGAATAGGGTAATGCAAGTTCAATGTGTCAATTGAATCAACTCCTGATATAGATATTTTTATCGTGTACAGGGAATCGAAAAGAAGGCTGTCACCTACGAGATTCAGTGAAACAAATGATGTGTCGTGACTATGGGTTACGATATAGGTGGAAGCAGGAATACCGGAGAGTGCAATTGAAACCGAATCGCCATCCGAATCACCTGCGCTAATCTGAAATGATGCGGTCGAACCGTAGTACAAAACAGATGCCAGCCCATTTGGAGAAACTTGTTTAGTCCAAATTGTATTTACCGTATCGCGTTCAGCGGGCGTGGTATAAGGATTTTGGGGATTAGTACATCCAGATTCTAAAAGAAAACAAATTCCAAATCCCATACAGGTAACAATCAATGCCGTAAGCTTCTTCATGCGTCTACACCTTTCTTTAAATTATCGGTAAACAGACTCTTTGATCTAATGTATATCAAATTTCATACCAAGAAATAAAGGCCTAGCTATAAATAGTAGCATACCATTATAGCAGTATGAGTATCAGAAGTGATAATAGAATCTGGTGAAAGTGTCGAATGTGATACTGTATGATCCAATATCACTCGACAAATGGCGGGGTGCAGTAAATTAGGTCGCTTTTGGTTTTTTCTTTGCAGGAAAAAATGAGGTTTTTACCCATGTCCAATTGAGCCAGATATGAATTATGACCGCAACCGTAAGTACGATACCGGCCATAGGGTGGACGATTTGGAACATTTCGTAGGGAATTGCATCGGGGAAGAAATTCTTAATTAAGCCGCCCGAAGCACTCATTAAAAAGGCAACCCCAAGGATTGGATTAATAATCATGAGCCCGGTCTTTTTTGTCATACGTGCCTCCAGAAAAATGTTACTAGAAAATAGAATAAATACTCTTAAGATACAAACCGTAGTAATTATAAACTATGAAATAAGGAGTTTAGTTTGGTAACACTAGGAAAAAAAGTGCCCGACTTTCAATTGAAAGATGGCAATGGGTATGAACATACTCTAAAACACTATGCAGGCAAATGGGTTGTGCTGTATTTTTATCCCAAAGATAATACCCCTGGGTGCACAACAGAGGCGATTCAATTTACCGCATTAGAAAAAGATTTTTTAAAAGTTCATGCGAAAGTTTTTGGAATTAGCAAGGATTCCTGCGAGAGCCATAAAAAATTTACAAACGATCATTCTCTCAAGGTAGATCTTCTTGCCGACCCCGATGGAGTGATTGTAGAAGAATATGGAGCGTGGGGAGAAAAGAATTTATACGGAAAAAAAAGTATGGGAATTGTGCGGATAACGGCAATTATCGCACCGGATCAAAGCTTGGCGTATGTTTTTTATAAGGTTAAAGCGGATGGCCATGCAGCTGAAGTTCTTGAAAAAATAAATGAATTAAAAGGTGCTGCATAAAACTTAAGTAACGAAAAGGAGAATAAAAAAAGGCCTGGCTTTTATCAAGCCAGGCCTTTTCCTTTATAATCAAGAGGAATTCTTAAAGCCCTAGCTTTTCATATTGACGAGTATTGCATGAGGCATTATTAAAATAGGGCGAAACATCGGTTTGATAAATTCCATCGAGATATATTGACGTGATACTATTTGGATCGCAATCGCCATTGTCATACCAGCGTATGCCGGTGCCTGCAAAGGTGAATGAGCAGGTGCTACCGGGAATGTTAGATGTTTTAATTGCATCAGTGCAAATATCACTAACCCATGTTCCTGTGTAAACAAGAGAGGCGTTATCGGCATTGACCGAGATCCAACTGATTCCGTTAAAATATTGAAGTTTGTCAATACCAGTTCCTACATTAACATTTTTAATGCGTATCGTATGCGATGGAACGTTTGTTGAAACTATAACTGTTGTGGTACTTGATTTAGCACCGCTCACTGCCTTTATTGTATACGTTCCAGCAGTATTCCCAGCAGTATAAAGACCCGTTGAAGAAATGGTGCCCCCGCCTGCAGTAACAGTCCACGTTGTGGTAGGTTGAGGTGACATTTGATTCCCAAATTGATCGAAAGCTGCATAGAATTGCTGAGTTTTGCCAGGATTTACCGTCATGACTTTAGGGGTAACTGCAAATGTTGTTTGCGTTTGTTTTACCGTTACGGTAACTTGTGATCCTGTGCTTTGGTCAAATTTGTCTTCGATGAAAACCTCGCAAATGTACGTTCCAGCTTTATCGAATGTAACTGTCGTGTTTTTTGCAGTATTACTATTATTAGGGCTATAGGTCACAATGGATGTTGGGGTTTCTATAAACCATGAATAGGTAAGCTCAGATTCACCACCATCGTCGGACGCGAGCACCTTCAGCGCAGTTGTTTTACCAGTTACTGTAGTGGGTGTTGCGGTAGCAGCAGTAACAATAGTTGGAATTTTATTTGATGCCCAATTAACAAGAGAAAATTCATTGATCGTCCAATATGCCGACGCACCTGCAGTAAGCCAAACACGAATATAGCGTTTGTTTTGGGATGCAAATCCTGTTTTGGAAATGCCTGCTACTCCAGCAACGCTACTTTTAACGGTTGTCCACGTGATTTTATCGGCTGATACATCAACGCGATACGTGCGTGGATAAGTAGTAGAGTTAGATTGATTATCCATGATTAACGAGTCGAACGTTTTTGCGCTTCCCAGATCAATCATGAACCAGTCACCCGATGCTTGATTGCGAAGGGTAGACCATGAAGAAGAAACATTTCCATCAATGCCAAGTTGAGCATTTACGGTTTGAATATTCGCCGAAGCTTTCCACAGCGTTCGATCGAGAGTAATCAAAGAATTTGAGCAAGATCCGCTGAGGGGAACAGAAATAAGCGGAAAATCCATAGCGTTAGAAGCGACTTTCATTGTCCCGCTAAAGGTGTTGAGCGCATTGGGAGCAAATGTTCCCGTAAGAAGTGTTGAGCCGTTGGCCGGGATTGAAACCGGGGCAATTTTGTCTTGTGAAAAAACTTTATTATCGATTGTTATAGACTGAACTGTGGTAGGCGCGTTCCCGTTATTAACGAGCATGATGCTTCGTGTAGCGCTAGTACCCAGTGGCATTGACCCAAAGCTAACGCTTACCGGAGAAACACTCGCCCGTCGAGTCGTATAGGCGCTATTAAAGAGGTACAAGCCATCTTGTCCTGAGTAAACATATTGACCAGCAACTGTCACGGGCACGACACTGGTTCCAGACGATGGTATTGCGCACGAGGCGATAGTAACGGGGGCTATCCTGTCTGTGATGTCAAGAACTACAAAATTGGCTAGATACGGGGCAATTGTTGAATGGTTTGTAATATAGGCTAGGTTGCCAGATATCACCAATTTATCGACACTTTCTGTGACATTAAAATATGAAGATGCATATTTTTTCGCAGGAGAGCTTGGGTTGGATATATCCCAGATTTGCAAACCGTTTGCGGTTCCCAGGTAAACATTATTCCCGTATAAAACTGCTTCTGTTAGTGTTGTAAGCGTTCCCATAGGGACTTGGCTTAGGAGTGATGGAGCCGATTTGTTTGCAACATTAAAAAGCGCAAATTGGCCATAATAAGAAACTGCAACAGTAGATCCTTGTAAAGAAATTGATTTAGCTGCTGGTGAAGCTAATATTCCTGGAACGCTTGTGTAGGTTAGGCTTCCCATAAGGTCTGGCATCGTTGGTGATGCGAGACTATAGATAAAGAGCTGATCTCCAGATGCAAGATACAAATAGGTGTTGTCGGTAGCTAAAAATCCCGTTGAGGATGTTACTGGAGTCTCTTCTAGTAGTGCCAGAGGAGTGCTGGGGTCTGAAATGTCAAAAACTGTAATTTGACTACTATAGAATGAGTATAAGTATGAGCCAACCTTTACTGAACTTCCGCAAAGCCCATCTACCGTTGAGGCAATGATGGGGTTTGACTTATTAGTAATGTCCATCGTGACGAGTTGATAATCTAGGGAACAATACGCATAATTCCCGTTAATCAGAATGTTTGAGATTGCCGATGGGCTTGGTATTGATCCAATCGTATTCATAACGCTAATGGTAAGATCTTTGACTGTTTTTAATTCCGAATCGTCAGCAATGCAGCTTACAACATAGGTTCCCGGTTCACTGAAGATAAAATTGGTCGTAACAGTAGATGCTTTCTCAAAGAGTACGGTTCCAGGTCCACTTTTTTTCACCCATTTAGACGCAACAGGTATACCGTAGGGTAATCCATCATCCGTAATTGTAGTGCCAAGTCTGGCCACAAGACCTGTGGTGAGGTATACTGGTGATACAGGCATATTTATGATTGGAGGATTATTGTAAACGGGTGATTTTAGTTGAGTCGTTAGGATAGAAGTGCGGGACGTCCCACTTAAAGTAAATGGAACCCCTGGAAAGTTGTTGAATGTAGTCCCTGCTTGTTCGTCAACAAACGTCATGTTGGAAACAGATAATGCAGTTGCATCATTGCTGATATCTCCAACGGTTAAATACCATTTCCAATTTTGCAGGTTGGTGATAAACGAAGATTCGATTAAATCGGTGTAGTCGATGGCAAAAGTTGCTTCAACGGGGCTAGTTGTTCCATTATAACTATAATTGCTACCTATATTGCTAAAAATAAGTGGCGCCAATGTAGCAGATGCTGTTGTATTGGTTGGTACCGAAACACCAATTGACAAGGATTGTTGAATGCGTTTTGCATGAGTCATGGTTATTTGGGCATAAGCACGAGGACGATATTGAGACCGGGCGGTAAGCCAGAAGGCTTTTTGATCAAAAATGGGAATTCGGGATGTAACACCAATGGCCCCGGGTACCATACTTGCTTTATTTAATGCGTCGTAGCTGATCCAGGCAAAACCACTATTGCCATAGCTTACACCCCAAGAGTTAGCAATCTTAAAAGCACCTTTTTCGCCATTGTTAACAACGCCGTTGTTGTTGAGATCAGCCCAAAGATTGTCGTTGTAACCCACAATAGTAAGTGCATGAGCTTGGCTGCCAAGGCTGTTTGCGTGGGCGATAAGTTGGCCAACATGTATGTCATCAGCAGATGTTGACGGATCATTTGAAATTGGAATATATGAGGCATTAAAGCTTTGCGAGCCAACTATAAGCACATATCCATTCGCGAGCATTTGTTTAGCATTGACAATTCCTCTTACGTCAAATTCTGGAGAAATGGTTAAGTCTCCAAGCTGGTCGACGCGGTAATCCATGGCGCTGCGGTAAATAACCGAGTTCGTTGGCCATTTTAAAAAATTATTGCTAGCATCATCTGGCCACTCAGTGAGCGAAGGTGCACCATTTTCGAGGCTGATTCGCATAACTTTTTCGATAATTGTCCCACCATCATTGGTATTCACAAAATTATATGAAAATCGAGGCGAAAATAGCTGTTGCGGAGAAGTCCATCCTCGTGCTAAGCCCGTCATGTAGCCCAAGGCATAATAAACAACGGCATTTGGGACGCAGGTATTGCCAATTTGTTGGCGGATGGGTGGAAAATATGACGCGGTACTATTGTCAACAGCATCGGGCAGAATGGTGGTCGGATCTGCTGTCAAGGCGCTTTGGGCTGCAAGTTTTTGAGTGCCACGTGGTACGCTAGAAACATCTTGTCCCATAGGAGCAATGGTTACGCTTGAAGCGCTGATAGTGGGCTGATTCTTTTTTTTGAGCATCTCATTAGTAAGGTCTAGTGCACGCTGGTTAGGTATAACGCTCGTTACGTGAACAAATTTAGTATTGGACCATGCAATATCTTCTGCCGTTGGAGCAAGAAGTCCCTTGGGTTGAGCTTTATCAAAAGCATCTGCAAAAAGACCGGATGCAAGACCCAAAAGTGCAATACCCATAATTGCAGACTTATTGCGCAGATGGAAATGCGTAGCACATGGATTTGAAAAAAATGACATGATCCAACTCCTTGCTGAAAATTGAGAAAAATGTAAGTGATAGATCCTTTAAGTTTTGTTACTTGCTTCTCTAAATGTAATTTACTGAACACTGTAGGTGGTAATTTTTTTTAAAGGTGACAAGTTGCAATACGGACTATTTGCAATTCGTAGTTTGATTTAATTCTAATACTATTGAATTTTAAGGATATATGCAGTCTTTTCAGGATATAAAATCCCCCGACGATGACTTCCGGCGCAATGCGACCGCGATGCTTGGAAGCCGCCCACGCGTTAATGTTCTGCGCAGACTGTTTCCTTTTTTGGGTCTGGCATTTATTGCAAGCATTGCTTATGTTGATTCTGGCAACTTTGCAACGAACATAGCGGGGGGTGCCCAATTTGGCTATTTGTTACTCTGGGTTATTGTAGTTAGCAATCTCATGGCGATGCTTATCCAAACGCTTTCCGCTAAACTGGGTCTGGTTACGGGTAAAAATCTTGCAGAGCAATGCAGGGAGCGATTACCTCGTTGGTTTGTATGGGTGGTGTGGTGCATAATGGAATCGGTTGCCCTCGCTACAGATTTGGCAGAGTTTCTTGGGGCTGCACTTGGTTTTAACCTGCTCTTTGGTTTTCCGCTTATTGTAGGAGGTTTAATTACAGCCGTTGTGACGTTTCTTATTCTTGGTTTAGAACGGTATGGATTTAGGCCTTTAGGGCGCAACGGTAATGCCACATGCAATCTTTTTGCATAGCGCGCTAACCCAAGGGCGCATTGTGGTTCGCGATCCTGTTCAGCTTAAGCGTCTCGATCGTTTTGAAATTGCCGATGTTATTATAGCGATGGTTTTGGCCGGGATGGTAAATGCAGCCATTTTAATTATGGCTGCTGGAACATTTCATTCTACAGGGCATCAATCGATTGCTACACTCGAAGAGGCCTACAAGACACTCGAGCCTCTTTTGGGGCCTGCAGCAGCCATATTTTTCGGATTATCACTGCTGATGTCTGGTTTAAGTTCTTCAACGGTTGGGACAAGTGCTGGTCAGGTTATTATGCAAGGGTTTTTAAAGCAGCATATTCCGATATGGCTTCGTCGATCTATAACAATCATCCCGTCTATTGTTGTTATTGCAATTGGACTCGATTCAACACGCACGCTCGTTATGAGCCAGGTCGTTCTGAGTTTTGGTTTGCCTTTTACCATTATTCCGCTTCTCTTTTTTACGTCAAATAAATCAATAATGGGAATCTTAGTTAATAATAAAATTACAACCATTGCAATGGCTCTCATAACCATTCTTATTGTTTCTCTTAATGTTTATCTGATATTTCAATTAATCAAAGGATAGCATATGTTTCGCCAAATAGTTGTGCCATTAGATGGATCGGACATGGCAGAAACCGCGCTATCACTAGCGCTATTTTGGGCCAATTTGTGCCATTCATCCATTGTGCTAGTTCATATTATCGAAAAAAATGCACCTAAAACAATTCATCATCAAAAACATTTGTCCCAGGTAGCTGATGCCGAGGAATATCTTGAAAAACTTGCCAAAACAATTCCAGAAGGAATAAAGGTAACCTGGCATGTGCATGTTGAAGGGGTTAAAAGCGTCGCTTCAGCTATAGCAGAACATGCGCTCCATGAATTTCGATCCGATTTAGTTGTCATGTGTTCGCATGGTAAAGAAAAAACACGTCGTTTGTTTTTTGGATCGCTTGCACAAAAGGTGCTTGGATCAGCCATGATGCCTGTGCTTGTTGGTTCTTCTAGCGGCAAGGATTCAAGTCCATTTTCGCTTAACACAATTCTTATTCCGCTCGATGATACTTCCGAGCATAGCGAAATCTTGCCGTTTGCTCAATCTATTGCAAAAGAGAGTGGTGCGAAAGTAATATTAGTATCCGTTATTCCTACTGTTTCAACAACTCCAGGAGGGTGGCTTCAAATTGGCCGGTTGCATCCCTCTACAACGGCAGAGCTTTACGACATTCGTGAAAATCAACAGCAAGAGCGGTTGGCGCAGCTTGAAAATGAATTTCGAGACCACGGTGTCCGGGAAATTGAATCGATGCATTTGAGAGGCGAGCCAGCCACACTTATTTTAGAGATACGTCGTCAAAAAGGAGCCGATCTTATTCTCATGGGTACCCATGGTCGCAAAGGCATGGATGCGGTGTGGCAGGGGAGTGTTGCTTCGAGAATTTTGGCAAATGCTGTAATTCCTATCCTTATTGTTCCCCTTTTAAAAAATACCAATTTGTAAATACAAAGAGATTCTCATGCCGTACGAAAATTCAGCGGGCACCACTTTTGATCGAATGCTCGTAACCTACCGTGTTACAACATCAGATTTGCAGACTGCACGCATTGTCGCCAGCGACATTGCAAATGAACAAACCGTAGAATGTCCGCCTGCGTGCATTCCTGAAGAAATTCTCGAAAATGCAATTGTTGGCAGAGTCGAAACAGTAAAGCAGCTTGATATCCCAGGAAAATTTCATATTGAAATCAGCTATCACCCCCACGTGACAGGCTTTTCTGTACCTCAAGTGCTTAATGTATTGTTTGGAAATATTTCGCTTAAAAATAATGTCAGGATAATCGACCTCAATTTAGGAGAATCGCTTTATTCACATTTTTTGGGCCCGCGCTACGGCATTTCCGGATTACGAGAAATATGTGGGGCCCACACAAGGCCTCTCGCCTGCACAGCACTCAAACCTTTGGGGTCATCGGTAGAATCTTTGGCGCACAAAGCGTATCAATTTGCACTCGGGGGAATTGATATTATCAAAGACGATCATGGTCTTGCCGATCAGTCTTTTCATCCTTTTGCACAGAGGGTGAAAAAATGTGCAGAAGCTATTGCGCTCAGTAAATCAAAAACGCTCTATATGCCCATGATTTCTGGCCGATTCGATCAGATTGAAGAGCAGATTAAATGTGTTATAGATAATGGTTTAAAGGGTATCCTTATCGCTCCTATGCTTGTAGGGTTCGACACAGTACGCTATATTTCTCAAACATATCCTCTTGTAATCTTAGGGCATCCTTCCTGGACAGGTGGCAATTTTGCCTCCCCTGATCATGGTTTAGATCCTGCTGTGCTACTCGGCACACTTTTTAGGCTTGTGGGTGCCGATGCATCAATCTTCCCTAATTCAGGCGGACGTTTCCCTTTTACGCAACAAGAATGTTCGGATATAGCCGATGCCTTAAGAAATCCGAAGGGCGCTTGGAAACCCTCTTTTCCTAGTCCCGCAGGCGGAATGCAGCTCTCTAATGTTACCGGTCTTGTTGAGCAATTTGGACCCGATACGCTTTTGTTACTAGGGGGATCTCTTATGGAACAACCACAAGGAATAACCGCTGCTACCCAGGAGTTTATGCAGGCATTGACTCAGTACGAGTAGGAATGTTGTAAAGCTGCTGAGGAAAAGATCTCACGCACGCGAAAAGGTCTTGATTCTTTACAAAAATAGGTCTTACCATATTTGAATTCTCCGGTTCCCCTCTCCTGGGGGAGAGGGTGGACGAAGGCCGGGATGAGTTACAAAAAGATCGGGAAGCAAGATTAAACCTAGGAAATCAGCCTCATACAGCATTTCTTAAATTTAATCCCGCTGCCGCAAACACACGGGTCATTCCTGTTGATATCGGTATAATTCTTTTTAAACGTTTCGCCTTTTATGCTGCCATCCGATCGAAACTTCTGATCGTAGTGCACCCGGCAATTTTTTATCCATCCAGGCCATGGTTTTGCTTGAGGCATGTGGCCGCTATCGCAGAGAAATTCAAAAAAGCTTATGAGCAAATCAGGAATTCCTCTCCGGATTTCGAGCGTTGCATTGAGCATGGCCATATCTTTATTGAGGATATCATCGCATAAAGATTGGGTAAGCTCTGGCACCGTAGTGAGCCTTCTGTCTTGACACGAGCGAGAAAATGCGACAAGAATGCTTAGGGCATGTTCTTTATATAGTGGAGGAAGAATCATGAATTGTGCAGATGCGGCATATTCATCGATCCAGGTTTCGAAGTTGCTCAGCATGGTTTGCCTTAGAAAAGGGTGCGAGAGGAGGCCTCTGTGGTAAAAATATATTCAGTATGGGCCAGGAGGGGGTTTTGGATGGTTCTTAAAAGTCAATTATAAGAAGGGTAATGTCATCTTCTGGTGCAGTATGTGCACCACAGAATGTTTTGTGGCGCAAAAAGATTGTTTCCATAGCTTCTTTGGGAGAATGAGTGAGTCCTTCAATAACAGCGTCTTCGAGCCTAGGGAGATCAAACATCTCCTCGGCGGCATTATGACTTTCGGTAATACCGTCTGTAAAGAGAACGAGCCGATCGCACCCGGGGATGTACTCCGAAATAATTTCATGCAGCATCATATCGGGAAAAATTCCAAGGAAAAGCCCATCGGCGCTAATATGCTCACAGGTTTTTGTGGCTTTGTTCGCGCGTAATATTGGGCAATGGCCAGCAGATGAATGGGTAATTGTTTTGTTTCGGGTATCGACAATGGCATAAAAAACAGTAACGAAATTGTCGGTTTTAATCTCATTCATGAATGTTGTGTTAATGCGCTCAAGTGTTTTTTGGGGGGATGATTCATTGTGAGCATTGGATTTTAACACAACTTTTACCATAGACATAATAAGCGCTGATGCAATGCCATGTCCCGAAACATCGGCTACAATAATTCCATAGCGATCTTCCCCAAGCGGAAAAACATCGTAATAATCGCCGCCCACAGCAATAGCGGGAATATACCGCGCAGCGATTGTAAACGGTTTTATGTTCTGCAATTCGGAGGGCAATAACCCTTCCTGGATGCTTTTCGCTTGCTTAAGGTCGTTATTTATTTTGGTTTGCGCGATTTGAAGATCTCTGTTGACAATTCGTAATTGGTCGTTTGCAGAGGTGAGCGAGGTGTTTGCTTTTTCGAGTTCGTTTAAAATTCTAAAGTTCTCGATAATGATGCCAGCAAAATTAAGTATTGTTGACAATGTTGAAATATCATCGCTTGTGATTGTGGTATCCGAATTGTTGCGATCTATCCAGAGCACGCCTTCGGCTTTAAAACATTGACATGCAATACATTTGGATCTCCGTTCGTTTTCGGAGAGTGCGCCCAAAAGCTCTCCCGAGCCGGGTATCGACCAGCAATAAGGGTTGAATGAACCATATGCCGGACATGTCTGTCGATTGCACGATTTATACTCCCAGCATTTTCGGCTGGCTTTAGAAATGAGGGGCATTACAATATAACGGTTGCTTGCCAAAAGCTTGCAGAATACATCATTATCAGGATCTGGCTGATCAACAATGAGATGCCTGTTGAGAAAAATTGCATCGGTTATGTCGCCACCTTCAAATCCAAGCGGTATCGAAAGGGAGGTGCGGTCGATATTTTCTATGCCCACCCACGAGTCGGGAATCAATTGAAAGTTTGGGGCATCGATTCTAAAAAGAATAACACGGTTGAACTGCAAAATTTCAACAATGCCCAAAAGCATTGTTTTGGTGATTCCAGGAAGATCGGTAGAAGAATTCATGACCTTAACGAGCTCATTAATAAGCGAATTGGTCATGAGCTGTAATTTAAGCTGGTCATTTTCTGCTTTGATCGATTCGATAAATAGATCGGGCTCTTGGTCTGAAGATTCTTCGGGAGGGTACATAAGGTGGTTCTTTATACTAAAAACAAGGTTGTATTCGCATTAATGATGCCCTTTTTTTATATTCTATCTATTTGGTTGCAGGTTTGGTAGCGAAATCCCTATTGATATTTTTGTGCAGTGTATCAAATAATTCCGTATGACACCATTTAAGGAGGTAGTGTGAATATTCAGTACAGCAAGAAAAAGGAAGAAATGCGCAAAGACCCAGTTATGGATCTGATGGTCAAGGCAAAGGATTTTGCTCAAAATCAATCGCAGATTCTCCTGATTGTAGTTGGAGTAGTTCTTGTTAGTTTGGTTGGCTACTGGGCGTATAATGGAATGCAAAAAGATAAGCTTTCCAAGGCACAAGATGTTTTTGGAAAAGCTATGATTGCCTATGAGAAAAACGATTTTTCTGCTGCAACAAGCGCTTTTAAAGAAGTAATCGAATCGTATCCGCAAAGTCCACATGCAGCAATGAGCGCTTTTTTGCTGGGCGATATCGGTGCAAAAATGAACAATTTCGATGATGCAATCTCATGGTATGAGAAAGCAAGTCGTAAAGCATCAAAAACTTCATTTATAGAAGGTGCAGCTCTGGAAGGACTTGCAACCAATTACGAGTCAAAAGGTGATATTCCTAAGGCGATCGAATGCTTCGAAAAAGCAGCAGCCGATCCTTCTATTGCGTATCGTACCTCGTCGATCCGCTGGAAATTGGCATTGCTTAACGAAGAAATCAAACAATACGATAAAGCGCTATCCTATTGCAGTCAAATTGTTTCCGATACTTCTGCACAGATGTTTCGTCAGAAAGCAGAAAATTTAAAAATCGAGATTGAAAATAAAAAAGCCCTGTAAAGGGTTCTTTTTGTGAGGTGTAATTCAAAAGCCCATATGGTAAAAAGCCATATGGGCTTTTTTTGTCCTCTATGATATGATGTTTTAATGCACGAGCTCGAAGCGATGCCAATGTACCCTGGAGAAAACGCATGTCAGACATGACAGAACCGATGCTTGCACAGGATAATTCCGATTGGGTTCTAGCTTTTCTCGAGTCGGTTGACTGCACAACACCGCTGCATCAAATATACTCGTACCTTCTTGAAAAAATCTGCGTTCAAGCTCAATGTGCACAGGCTTTTTTGGCGCTTTCAGATGCTTCCAAGTGGTGGGAGGTGTTTGCGTACACCCTCGAAAACTCCGTAGGGGAGTGGGTTGATATTCAGAAAACTAACAGGTACACGAAACGCACATTTTCTGGTCAGTATGATCACAGTTCTCCCCTTGAAATCGCTGATATCTTTCCAACCGCTACCTATACCAGTATTCCTTTCAAAGCCGAATTTGCTCAGTCGGCATGGCTTATTCTGCCCGTGTCGCATGCGGCAAAGAGTATTCCGCTATTGGGAAGGCTCTGTTCGCATCTTTTAACTCAAAAATCTATATATTACTATGGACTTGCTACCGAATGTAAAGCGCGAGGCGCTAAGACTTTATCGACCATGATCCATGATATTCGTAATCCACTCTCGGGAGTTACTGGTTTTGCGCAACTGCTTAAGAGAAAATTGACTGATGCAAAACAAATTGAATATTCTGAAATTATTCTAACAACTCTTCGCCGTATCGAACAAACCGCATCTGAACCCGTACGCTTTGTTCGGGGGGATAGCGCGGAGGTTGAGATGGTTGCATGCAATGTTGATGAGATCCTTGCAACGACGCTTGATGGTATGAGCCAGAGCTCAACGATGCAGCATGTTCGGGTATTCTCTCGTTTGGAAAGTGGAGCTTCAATTCAATTTGTTCCAGAGTGGCTTAAGCGGATAATTTCTGCTCTCATGGAAAATGCTACGGTATCGATTGCCGAAAAAGGCGAGATTAGCGTCTCCTCGCACCGCTTTGAGACACGCGTGGAAATTGTCATCCAAGACAGCGGCAAGGGAATACCGATTATGGTTCGTAATCATGTGGTTAAACCGTTGTTTGCATTCGATAAAGAAAAATCAGCAGGTCTAGGCTTGGCAATGGTAAGTTATATGGCCAAAGTAGGCGGTGGTACGGTGCAGGTTTCATCGGTTCCCTGCTATGGAACGCGCTGTGTTCTTTCATTTCCCCTCGGCTTGTAGTGGTATTTCTCCCTTCTGCATAAAGCGCAATCCGCTTCCGATATTTATATTCATTCATATATAATTATCTTTCAGGAGGGTTTATGAATTTTTTGGTATTAGACGATTTGAAAAAACGTAGGTCAGTTTTAGCCGATGCATTGCAGAAAAAACGACATTCAGCAGTTACCTGTGTTATCAGCCAAGATTTTATCAACGCGGTTGATGGTCCTTTGCCAGATAAGATTTTAATCGAAATGAAGACCTGGCTGCAAGGAAAATCAGTCTATAATTATTTCAATATTTTGCCTAAACTTGAAAATATCCCCATAGTGTTGTACAATACTACTGATACTCATGCATCAATAGTTGGTCGCACACCTAACGAAAAAGATCGCATTCTGCCAGAAGGCATTAAGCTTGATGAAATTATAAGCATTGCCGAGCAGGATGTATGATAAGGATTGACGTATGGCCAGTCGGGCATCACAAGTGTTTGTCTTTGCAGATACCGACAATGGCGGGGTCATTCATGTTGCAAATATTAAAGGCGGTGTAGGTAAGTCCACTGTTGCGACCAACCTTGCGGCCGCGCTTGGTAAAAAAGGACCAACCCTGCTCATCGATCTCGATGCGCAGGGGAGTGCCACCTTTGCATATGGTAGAGATCCAGCCGAATTCTCCTTTTCTTCATGGGATCTGTTTCGACATCGATACTCTCCCGAAAGCTCCTCAGATAAAAAGAAAACATTTCGATTAACCTTGCCAAGGCTTGAGGCAATGGTTTTTTCACCTATTCTGGGAGTAGGGAATATTGCCAAGCTTTGTGTGCGCATAGAACAAGGCCTGGATCTTATTCCAGCAAATGGCTCGCTTTTTAATACCGTGCGATCGTACCATCTCGAGAATTTTCTTTTTAATCTGGAAATCCTTCGTGAATTTTATAAATACATTATCCTCGATACTCCCTCTGTCTGGAATCGACTTACGCGCATGTTGTATTGTAAGAGCGATTTGAATCTTATTCCCGTTACGCTTAATGCTCTAAGTACCCGCAGTTTGAGAGAATACCTTATCAATGTTAAAAAACTCTCTAATCGTAATACTCGGGTCAGGGTGCGAATTGTCAAGAATGAAGTGTATGGTCGTCAGGATTCTGCAATAAAAGGCAAAACGCGCACCATGTTCGAAAATCGCAAATTTCTTGAGTCATTGTGCGAGCAGATAGTGGTTAAAAATGAAACCGGCGTATCGGTGATTCCTCAAACAATGATGTTTGACCTTGAGATTCCCGAATCAGCAACAGTGCGAGATGCGCAGGATGAAGGTCTTGCAGTTGCTCATTTTAAGCAATATTCCACAGCTTCAAAAGCGTTTTTCGATCTTGCTCAAAAAGTGCAGTATGTTTTAAATACGAAATCTGCGCCACCAACCCGAAATATATGGGATCGTCGTGACGAAATTGTTCGTCCCTTTGTTCACGCTGCGGGCATTGCAGGGTTTGCGTTTTTATGGTCGCTTAACCCTAAAGCAGATAATCAAATTCCTCCACGCCCTATAGCACCAGTTCAGCTCGTTGTGCCGCCAACGGGGAGCGTAGCCTATACAACGGGAGATGGAGAGCCCCTTTTTAGAATTGCAAAATATTCTATTTGTCATTTTAAAGCGATCGTCCCCGATAATGAAGATATCTATCGATACCTTTTAGAAACTCTCGATATTTACAATAGAACTCGTTTCGAGTCTGAACAGAAAATTGCTTCCGCGGAAACGGTGCCCAGTGGTATTACGCTCCATTTTTATCCGCCAAGTACTCTTTCTAACCCTCGTGAAAAACAGATTCTCCCTGCGTACGAATTTTTCATGTCTCTGGTTCAAGATAAATATCCGTATATAACCGGAGATTGGTGTGAACGCGGCACAGGAGGTGGAACTCCTCATTATGGGATAGATATCGCGGGCACTCGGGGATCTGAAATTATTTGTCCCATCGATGGAACTGCTTATTTGCTCGATAATCCGAGCGTTGGAAAATGTATTGGTGTAGTTCGTGATGGTACCGTGCTCTTTTTTGCCCATATGGATCAGCGCTACTTTAATTCGGGTGAACATATTAAAAAAGGAATGCCTCTTGGTAAATTAGGGCTTACAGGACACACGAGTGGACCCCATGTACATGTGGGATATGGACTAAAGTCTCCTGCAGCCGATGGCCTTCCTTTTGGCAATTCCTACTACAAAGTAACCGACCCCAAATTATTTTTCTACCGACAGGCATTTATTGCAAGTATCACTCCTAACGAGTAAATAGATTTTTTTCTAAATGCTTCAGTCCTGGGCACCCTGTATGCTATCGAAAAGGTTTTCGTGGTAAATACTTCATATAAACGCATCGCATTAATTCTTTCGATGGTTCTTCCACTGTCTCTGTCATCATGCTTTGTTGCAACAAATGTGCATGGCGGAAAACTATTGCCAGAGGGGAGCGTAGAACTAATTCCCTCGGTTTCTTGTGCTTATCGAAACCCCCTCGAACCGAAACGGCCTATGGATGCTATTATGCTTTTGGGGGGGCATTTTGGTTTTGGTCTGTCGCAGTTTGTAAATATACGAGGGGGGTACCAATATCTGACTCTCGCCCCAGGCATTGTTGATGGGGGAAATAGGTTTGTTGGCAAAAAAGGAAATGTTTACGAAGTTGAGCCCGTGTTTGCTCTTAAAAAAAATCGTAGCTCTATTTCGTGCGCTTTTGCTCTTTCAAGTGCAGATAGTCTTTATCAAATTGTGCCGGGATATTTTTATACTCATACAGTTAACAAATACATCGATATACATTTGTCACAAAAAGCATGTGGTGGGTTTTTTCTTAATAGAGGATTATCGATTGCGCTTAATTCTAACGTGGGGATTCAAATTAAACCGACAAAAACCTCGCCTCTTTCGTTGCTTGTGTTTGCTGGGTGTTTGTATAGTTACGCACTTTTTCAGGCCACTGCAAGCGTAAGTATGCCCATTGTGGTTGTTCAATAGCAAGACCTGTATTCGAACAAGTCTTGCTCTTTGTAATTATACTTATTGAACCGTCTTTTTTTGTTTGCAGCCCGTACTATCCGCGTTCATGGGGCACATTTTGCCATCCATTTGGCAATGCTTTCCTCCCTGATCTTCTCCCCATTTATTGCATTGGGCACCAGATTGGTTGGCAAGATGGCAAGAAGCCATTTTTTGGAATTGTTCATCGGTAAGTACTGATTTAAGCTGCAAAAGATAGTCAAAGCGTGCTTTAGTTGCTTCGGTTGCGAGTTGCCCACTCTGAACGCTATACGTTTCCAATAGCATTGTATCGGGAGTTTTCTTAAGAAACTCATCTTTAATTTTTAATCGCAGAGTGGCAGACTTTTCCTGTTGGGCAGTTCGCGCTACCTTCCCTTGTTCGTGAAGAGCCTTGAGCTTGGTTTTTTGATCTGGGGTAAGGTTGAGCTCCGCAAATTGATTATGCCGTTCCCCAGTTCCTTTTTTTTGACATTGCGTTGCAGGGTCGGCCGCAAGAGCGAATGTTCCCCAAACGAGAATAGTTGACATGATGCATAAAGTTTTGATACGCATGTTTTTTCCTTTGAAAAAATGAATATTATTCGGATGCATTATCGGCTAAAACAATAGTCGATAGCTCAGGTTCAGACAGAGTACCATTTAAGAATTCATTTGCCTCATGGAGATCCTCCTCGATTTCCGCTGAGAGAGCAGTTTGATGTGAAGGTGTATGGAAAACACTAAAAGCAATAAACGATGTTACGGTTAACGCTGTCATGCATGAAAGCAAAAGTGCTCTCCGAGCATGACGCCGTATTTTTGAACGCCTATAAATGGTTTCAAACAGGTGCAATGGAACATCGGGTATCGACTGTTCCAAAGCTTGGTCGCGATGTCGTAGGTTCATATGAGCCCTCCCTTGATAATTTTTCTTTAATACGGCATAGGGCTACACGCAACGCACCAGCAGATCGGTGAGTAATTTCTGAGAGTTCCTCAAAGGAAATCCCCGATATTTCATGTGCCATTAGTAGAAATCTATCGTTTGGACTGAGCATTTTTAAGGTATCAGAAAGAATGATTTTATCAACACTTGATATTTCTTGAGCGATGATGGTTTCGGGAGTAATAGTAGGGCTTCTTTTTTGCGCATGTCGTTTTTCTTTGAGTGCTATCCCGATTGATGTGTTGTAGCTTATGCGAAATAACCATGTTGAAAAGGCCGATTTGTTATTAAATTTATGCAAGTTGCAAAAAATGCGAATAAAGGTTTCTTGCAACATGTCTTCGCAGAGTTCCTTGTTACCATTGGCAGTTCGGTATATGACGCGCCACAGGAACGGAGCATAGTGTTCGTAGAGTGCTTTGCACGCGCTTTTGTCGGATGCTTGAGCTTGAGCAATAATTGTAGAATGCAGCTCTTTCATAGTATTCTATTAGAAAACAATTTCTCCCCAATGTTACATTCTGGTATGGTAAAAACAAACAAATTATTTCATGTGAAATCCTTTTGGTAATGTGCCTACCCGAACATATTTTTGAAATTATTAAACAGGTACTCCATAAGGGGCTGTTTTTCACTGTTTTATGAAGGAAAATGTAAAGAATGTATAAAAATGCACGTGCGATCGACCAGTTGTTTCATGCTTCATGCATTATAATGGGTCTTTTTACGACATCCCTTGTTGCTGATATCGTAATAACGGAGGAAGCGCGCAAAGATCTCGCTATTACTATATATAAAGATTTTGGTGTGGTTCGAGATACAAGGACAGCAGACCTTCCTAAAGGGATAAATCGTATCCGTTTCGAAACGGTTGCCGCTCAATTGGATCCTGCGTCTGCGATTCTCGATGCAACACGAGCCGAAGCTAAAATTGATGTGTGGGAGCAATCGTACGAGTTTGACTTGGTAAGCCCCGAAAAACTACTCGAGAAATTTATCGGAAAGCAATTACAGATTATTCCAAGCAAAACTATTTGGCCAGATTCGGGCATTCAAAACGCCGAACTTATTAGCGTTCATGGAAGGGAACCGGTTTTTCGGATCGGTCCTAACATCACATCAGGTCAAATCGGGCAGATTCTATTTCCGTATATGCCGGATAATTTGTTCACAAAGCCTACGCTCATCTGGCAGATTTCATCTCCAAAAAAACAGCGCATCGATTTGGGTGTAACATATGTTACCAATAATATTGCATGGCACTCAGATTATGTGCTTACCCTCGATAAAACAGGCAAGAGCGCTTCTCTGGTTGGATGGCTTACTATCGAAAATAATAGCGGAATGGACTACGACAAGGCGAATTTTATTTGCGTTGCAGGTGATGTTAATCATGGGATAATGCCTCGCGATCAAATTCAAAGACCTCTCATGAAAAGTATTTTGTCCGAAGATATCGCTCAAGGATCAAATCCCGAAAAGGCTTTTGAATTTTATACCTTTTCCGTAAAATCTCCTGTAAGCGTACGCAATAATCAAACGAAACAGGTGTTGTGGCTTCCAGAAACAAAGGTTGCAACAAATCCGTCCTATGTGGTGGATTTTTCGTCCGCCCCAGTCTTTATACGGGATGGGGCACCCCAGATTCGACAAAATGCGTCGTCTGTATTGACATTTGGAAATACTACGGCGGCAGGGCTTGGTCTTTCTATGCCGCGTGGTGTTGTGAGGGTTTTTGCCCGGGATGCAACCGGATACGCTTCTTTTGCAGGAGAGCAATGGCTTGATGATGTTGCAATTGATCGGACTGTTACCGTTGCGGCGGCCAACGCGTTTGATATTGTGGCAGAGCGAAAAGACCTTGAAGTTAGACGCAAGCAAGATGGCAACTTTGAAGTTAATCGACAAATTACGATTACCAATTCCAAAGACAAAGATGTTATACTTAAAATACTAGAAAACGTTGGTGTTGGTGGCAAAGTGGTAAAATCTAATTTTGAAGCCAAAAAAATGTCAGCAGCAATTGTTGAATGGACGGTTTCTGTTCCTGCACATGGAGTGTATGTGCTTGATGCGCTTATTAGCAGCAGAGATTGAGTGCACTAAAGGAGCTCATTTTTAACTAGACGAGTAGATCGAGACTATGGTGCAAGAAACCAGAAAAAATATTCTGGGAAAAACTAAGGCGATTTTCATTGAGGAAGTCAAGACCGAACGCTGGACTTCGTGGATACGCCTTGGATTAGGGCTTTTGGGAGCACTGGTTTTTACAATAGAGTATCGCTTGGGGCTTTTGCCTTTATCGATCTTTTGTATTCAGTTCGGCTGCATGGCTGTACTTTCTGGATACAGTGCATTTTTTATCTTGTATTTTAGCCGACCAGAAATTCAGCGCCGCTCCGGATTCCTTCTTGTCTTTTTCGACGTTACCATTGTCACCTATTTAATTTGGTCGTTTTTTCTTAATGGGGCTAGCGCCCCCTCAATTCATTCGTCATTATTTTGCGCATATTTTATAGCAATCGCCTTTACGGCACTTAACCATCGTGCACGTTATGCTTTGTTTGGTGGGGCACTGGCGGTTATAGAATATTCCTTTGTGTATTTCTATTTTATCGAGCCACGTTCTGCAGATCAGGCAGATTCTCCCTACGGATTTATCCTCAGAATATTTTCATTGATGCTAGTCGCATATCTTGGCGGTTTTATATCCCGTAAAAATTATCGCACGATTCATAAAATGGTACGTTCCGAAATGCGCTACCAGAAGCTCGTGCACCGTTTGCCAGAAATGCTCTTTACTATCGACCAACTTGGGGTGTTTACTTGGGCTAATACAACATGTCATACCATTTTAGGAATACCTGCCAAATCAATTATTGGTAGGAACCTCCGCGAATTTATTGTTTCACCCAAAGAACTGAGGCTTCGCGCAGAAGGCATTCGGGAAACTTTGGAGATAAAAGATTTCGAAGGTGCCATTAAATTTGTAGAATGCACAATACGGCCAGCCGATCCCGAGGATAAAAAAGCAGCGTGGGAAGGGATTCTTTCAGATATCACCGACCGCGAAACTGCAATTTCGCAACGTGAGATTATGTCCAACCGCTTGTTCCAGTATCAAAAAATGGAATCGCTTGGTACCTTGGCAAGCGGGATGGCACACGATTTTAATAATATTTTGCAGACAGTCAATGATATGGTTTCTATGGTTAAGCAAGAAACCAATGAGCAGGAAACTAATAAACGCATGGATCTTATGGCCGAGTCTCTTGCCGAAGCAAAGTTTCTTGTTTCTGAATTGTTTGCGCTCGGTCGCAAAAAACCTCTTGATTACAAACCAATTAGCATTCGACACTACTTCGAGCACATATTGCCTTTATTCCGAAACCAACTTGGGCCCCAATTCGAGATCGTTGTACGCGCAGCAAAAGATCCACTGTATATTCAAGGTGATCCCGAATATCTTAAGCGCGTGTTTCAAAATCTTATTGGGAACTCGCGGGATGCAATGCCCAGTGGTGGAAAAATTACCATCGAATGTTTTGCCGAAGGTAAAGAAAATTCAATGCGGAGTATTGTCATACGGTTTATTGATACGGGTACCGGTATGCCATCCGAACTTACAGAATCGGTGTTCGATCCATTCTTTACAACAAAAAAACCTGGCAAGGGAACCGGATTAGGTCTGGCTCTTGTGCGGCGCATTGTTAATCTGCATAAAGGTCATGTTTTTATTGAGCGTACCAGTTCTGCGGGAACGGTCTTTCGCATCGAATTCCCGGAGTCTGAAAGGGGCGCCACCGATACCGATACAACATTTATTATGCTCAATCGGCTCAATTCCCGAATTCTGTTGCTTGACGATGATGCAAAAATCAGGGATATTCTTAAAGTGTTCGTGAAGTCTTTTGGTCATACCGTTTGTGAATCGGGTACCGCCGAAGAAGCAGAGACTGAACTGCGCAAATATGTCTCGGAAGTGAGTATCGTTATGATGGATTGGCGCATTGGTGCCGATGATCCCCATCAGGCTATTGCCGCCCTGCGCTCTATAAAGCCAGAGCTTGTTATTATGGTTGTATCTGGATACCCACCTCAACCTAAAAGCATAGAAGCACTCAAAATTGATAAGTGGTTTACAAAGCCATACGACAAAAATGTTCTTGACCTCGAAATTCAGAGAGCGCTCTTTCGGATTCAGAAAACAAAATCCTAAAAAGTTTAGGCGATGTGATGTTGCTTTCTGTAAATCTCTGGGGTTGTCTTGCAGTATTCTTTGAAGGTTTTTCGCATTTCTTGAATGCTTTTAAATCCACATGACGAAGCTATAAATTCCTCATTAGTACGTGTTGAACGCAGGCGTTCTTTGATGAGTTCAACCCTCATTGATTGGACATAATCGCGTATTTGTTCTCCGCTAAAAGCAACAACCGCTTTTTTAAGTGCGCGTGGTGAAATAGCGAGTTCGAGCGCCATCATTGAAACGGTAATGGTTGGATTGATACATCGGGAATCGAGATGCTTTTTGATCCGATTAAACTCTGCCAAAATAGCAGGAGTTATTTTGGTTGGAAATGTTTTTTTTATAAATCGAACAATCCCATAGGTCACAAGCGTTGCGCCCACAAATGAGCCAGCCCCGTAAACAAGTGCCGATTTGATCCATGGGGTTGATTCCGAATAAGCTTGGAATGCTTGCGCATTCTGCAAAAAAGTTAAAATAAAAAGTCCAATTTTTATGGGGTAGAAAGCTCGCTTGGCGCATCAAAAAATGGGCGCAGAAGGATTCGAACCTTCGATCTCCGCGATGTGAACGCGGCGCTCTAACCAGCTGAGCCATGCGCCCAAAATAAGTCGTTGAAAAAGCGAAATAAAAATACAATATGTGGGAGCTTAACACGAAATTTTTTTAGGTTTCTTTTAATATTATTGTTTAAATTGTTATTGGCTAATCTCATTAAAATGATGTTTGGTATCAAGGAGAATTTTCATACATGCGTATGCTTTCGAGAATATTTTGTATGGCGGTCGCCGTGGGGGCCATGCTCGTGCATGGACAAGATACGTATTACTCTTCGGAAACGAAGGAGCTTTTTTTTCTTGCCGATCAAGCTGCAATAGCTAACTCCGACTTGTGTTTTACCTCAGACGCAATGCCTACATCCAACCCTGCTCGAATTGGACAAAATCTAAATGGCAGAATGACCAATCGGCTTTCCCTTGGGTATGCCGGATTTTTTGAGAATTCATTTGGGACTTCTGTGTTGCCCTATTCCATATCGCTCGACGACAGAAGCGGTTGTGGTGTAGTTCTTGGCTACCTGTATGTTCCGGGGATTATTGATAATACGGGTTCAACGGTTGGCCTGGATAGCACTATCCAGCTTAAAGAGGAAATCGGGTTTGCTTCTATCACGCATTTTCGGGCAGGGTATTCTTATACGATTTTTTCAAGCAAACGTTTAAATGTGTCAACCGGAGCCGTTGTTAATGCTCGTCGAACTAATTTGCTGGGGGAAACGGGGTATGGTATAGGAGTTGATGCTGGTCTTGCTCTCTTATCTCCTCGCACAGGATTGGCAGCATCAGTTGTTGTGAATAACCTCTTTGGGCATGCCATGAGGTGGAGTGCTGATTATTCAGATTTCGCCTACCCTCAGCTTCGAGTAGGGCTTGGATATTCAAAAGAAATACCTTATCTTTACGGTTCGATTACCATAACAGTTGCCTCGTTAGACCTTTTTGGAAATGAGGGTGTTAACGATAATGGTTCCGATCCTCGGTGGTTGCATGCATCCAAAATGTCTGATATTGGTGCCATTATTGGGAATAGTTCGCTTGGAATTGCCTATGAAATTGCTGATCGTGTTACGCTTCGGGTCGGGCACTCCGATTTGCATCCCTGGACGATTGGAGCAGGAATTGGCCTTTTCAATAAACGTTTGATTATCGATTGTGCTTATCTTGATCAGGAAATTGCCGGAACGTATCAGCTGAGTCTTACCAGCCAGTGGTAGCTGCACGCGATTTCACAGGCCTTGCTCCGCATCACGTGATGTCGTAACGTATTTTATTCAGAGTAAGCCGCATAATCAAGGGTTTAGCCCGCACATTTTAACGATAGTTTACTGTACAGTACCGCATGAATACTATTGCTGAATATCCAATCTTGGTTGCCGATGATGACGAGGCTCTCTGCCGGGTTATTGCTGAATATCTCACCAGTAAAGGGTATACAACAATACGAGCTCATAATGGCAAAGAGGCTCTCGATTCATACTATCTCAACAAACCTCAATGCATGATTGTCGATATCAAGATGCCGGTTATGGATGGCTTGACTTTTTTAGAAAAAGTTAGAACGAATGGTGCACATGTTCCCGTAATCATGACAACGGGAGATCCAGATGTGCAAACTGCCATACGAGCAATTCAAAGCGGAGCATTTGATTTTTTAGTTAAGCCTCTGGATCTCGAGGTTCTTGCCGAAAAGGTTTCTGATGCAATCGCTCAAGTTCAAAATTCTCACGAACAAGCGGTTATATCTGAACTTACATCGCTGCACGAAATTAGCAATAAGTTAACGCATACCCAAGATCTTACCTACTTGCTCGATGTCACGCTGAAGTGTTGTCTCGAATTAACCGGTGCCGATTCTGGCTCTATAATGCTTGTTAATAAGATGTTTCGAGAGCTTGTGATTGTTCAGCATAAGGGAGTTTTGCCTCCCATGATGAAATCATCAATCGATTCTTCTCTGGAGTGGCCCATTGCGAAATGGGTTCTTCGCAATAGCGCATCATTGCTTATTACCGATGATAAAATTGCTCAGGGTGTAATTCTTCCGCTTGAGCGGCGTGACATAAAATCGTCTATCTGTGTTCCATTGTTTGCAGGCACAGAAACCATCGGTGTTATAAATCTAAATCGATTGGTTGGCAAGACGAATTTTAATTCGATGCATCAGAAAATTGTTGAGGTACTCTCTTCTCAAGCAGGGATTGCTATAAATAATGCCAATTTGTATACGTCAATTAATCAAAAACTCGAAGAACTATCCCTCATAAGTAACTACTCTGAACAACTCATGGGTCTTGTCGATCGCGAAGATGTTATTGGGTGTCTTTTCCATACAGTAAAACAATATTTTCCTATCGATGTTATAGGGTATCTTGCTACTCAAAAACGAAGGTTTGAATTTATTTATTGGTCTCGGGGGCCTCTGGGAGACGATGAACTCAATGAGATTCGCGATGAAGTTGTAAATCAATTCAATACAGAAGCTCATGCGAGAGTTTCTATACGACGTGTTGCTTTGCGCCGTTGGCCAATGCCTAGTGTTTCGGATGTGCCAATCCACTTGCCTTTACTGTTTCGTCATTCTATCCGAATCAATATCGAGGAAAACGAATTTGGCATGCTTTATTTTGGTGCTGGTGTGGGGCTTGATAATCTCGAAGAGAAAATGTCTTTGTTGTCTAGTTTAATTAACCAAACTAGAATTGCCCTCACGAATGCAAAGCTCTATGGGGACATGAAAGAAAACTACATCAAGACAATAAAGGCACTGGCAATTGCCGTTGATGCCAAGGATACGTATACCCATGGTCATTCCGAAAATGTCATGAATATTGCTGCAGAGATTTCGCAGGAAATGGGTTTAGACGAAAAGCAAATTGGTACAATCCGAGATGGCGCACTCTTGCATGATATCGGTAAAATCGGGATTCCGGGATATATTCTCAATAAGCCAGGATCGCTTACCTACGAAGAATTTAATGGAATCATGAAAACGCATGCAGCATTAGGTGCAAATATTGTAAAGGATGTTCCTTTTTTACGCGATTTGTATAAACTGATTTTGTGTCATCACGAAAATTACGATGGTAGCGGGTATCCTGCCGGATTAAAGGGAGAAGATATTCCCTTTGGTGCGAGAATACTGCATGTTGCAGATGCCTTTGAAGCAATGACGTCTAATCGTCCATATCGAACGAGTTTAGGGCAAGGAGAAGCTATCAAGCGACTTGCGCTTGAGCGTGGTTCTCAGTTTGATCCCACTATTGTCGACGCATTTTTTTGTGTAGCTAAACGTAAAGGATGGCTTTCTTAACCCTTGTAAGGAAAGATGGTGAATTCATGTCTGTAAAGCGTATTGTGGTTGTCATGGTTTTTGTTGCAGCACTTGCAGGATGTTCTAAGCCCAAAGTTGTTCCCAATGGGGCTATTTCGGTCAATGGCGAGTGGATACTTAAAAATGAGCTTGCTTCGGTTGAGGCTGCAATGCAAAATGACCCTCAAAATTCGCCCTCGGCGCTTTTTGGTAGTGATGGTAGCATGCTTAAAAAAATGATTGCGCAGCAAGTTGTCGGGCAAAAACTCCTGCTTGCAGAGGCTCATTCTCGGGGCATAAAGCCAGATACAACAATGGTTGCCAAAAATCTCGAATCGATCGAAAAACGTTTTCCTGATAAGGCAACTTTCGAACGGGAGCTTACCGCTGCAGGTCAAAGCAGAGAAACTCTCAAAAAGCAGATTATGGAAGGTGTCATGCTCGATTCTCTTATGAAAAGCATTTTAATTTCAAAAGATTCAATTCCAGAAGCAGAAGTTAAAAGCTACTACGACGAGAATAAAGCTAAATTCGTTTCACCACCCAAGTTTCGGTTAAGCCTCATTATGATAAGTGTTCCGGCAAAGGCAACCGAATCGGCTAAATCTTTGGCACGTAAAAAAGCCGATGATGCCTATGCTCAGTGCAAAGCGGGAAAAAACTTTGCCGATATTGCTAAAAAGTTTTCGGATGGCCCTGGTGCCGATGCCGGGGGAGATATCGGCTGGTTTGAAAATGGAAGTATGAATCCAATTTTCGATAAGCCAGCTTCAGGCCTTAAAACAGGCGATATCAGCGAAGTGGTACAAGCGGAACCGGGGTTCATCATACTAAAAAGAACCGAGGAAAAAGCCGCTGATCCCGCATCCTACGAAAAAGTACGCATGCAGATTACCATGAGCTTGCAAATGAAGAAGCGTGCCGAACTTGTTTCTGCGCATGTCAATGAAATCTATGCAAAAAGCAAGGTGGTGTATGCAGATACATCGTATAAGCCCACTACCGAAATGCTGGCTAAATTGAAAGCGAAATAACTATGGGTACTTCTTACCACAAACGCTTACCACGAGCGTGCATGGCAGCTCTGGTGCTTATTGTGGGGTGTCAAGTACTCTGTGGTCAGGTTGGAATAATCGCGTGTAGCGCCAGTGGCTTTAGAAATACCACTGGTGTTGCGCGTTTCGAGTTATATGCTTCAAGTAAAGATTTCCTCAATCATAAAAAAGCTACTTTTAGTACTACGGTAGCCCTGGGTCCAGAACCGGTCAAGGCACAATTTCAGTCGGTTCCTTTTGGTGAGTATGCAGTGGCAGTTTTTCACGATGAAAATAAAAACGGAATCCTTGACAAAAATTTTATTGGTATGCCCCTAGAGGGTTGTGGGTTTACTACACCAACAAAGCCTAAGGGTCCTGTTGCGTTTAATGATGCACGATTTGTACTCAACCAGGCAACGCGTTTGTGTGCGGTTCAGATTTCTTATATTTTCAAAAAGTAAAGACTCTGACAATGAAACCTGGTCAGCCCTTGAAATCCTCTCCTAAAATCCTCCTTGTTAGCACTAATCGTTATGCAGAACCTGCCCACGTTTATCCGCTTGGGTTAGCATGTATTGCATCTGCGAGTGAGTCGGCTGGATTTACTGTGCGCGTTTTTGATTGCGCTTTTGATACCGATATTGGCGCATGTATCTCCTCCTTTAATCCCGATTATATTGGTGTTTCATTACGCAATATCGATGATTGCTATATCGAGAATACACGATTTCTTTTGAACGAAGCATTAGAAATCGTTAGTCAGGTACAACAATTGTCTAAGGTGCCAATAATTTTAGGGGGTAGCGGATTTTCTATTTTCCCCGAGCACATACTAGCGGCTACTCATGCAACGTGTGGCGTTCTTGGCGAAGGCGAAGAAACTTTAGTTGAACTTATCAAGTGTTTAAGTCAATCTGGTGAAATCAGCAGTATCCCCGGAATTGTGTATTGGAAAGGCGAGAAAATTGTACAAACTCAAATCCGCCCTCCTTGTCAAACAGTATCGGTTTCTCGATCGTTTACCCCTCTGCTAAAACAGTATATCGATGCAGCTGGCATGCTCAATGTACAAACGCAACGAGGTTGTGGTTATCATTGTTGCTATTGTTCATACCCAATTATCGAGGGTAAGCAATGTCGATTTTTTGATCCCGCTCTCATTGCATTAGAATTTAAGCGTATCCAGGATGCGGGCGGGAAGTTTGTATTTATTACCGATTCGGTATTTAATACTTCGGTAGAGCACGTTGTCAAGGTATGCGAGGAACTTATTCGCCATGATAATTGCATACAATTTGGTTGCTTTTTGCGACCATCTCGTTTGACACCTGATGTATGCGCACTTTTAAAACGGGCCGGATTAACCCATATTGAATTTGGTTCGGATAGTTTATGCGACGAAGTTTTACAGGAATATCAGAAGGGTTTTACGTTTGATGATATTGCGCACGCATCGGAATGCGCATATCGTGCTGGAATTCATTATGCTCATTTTCTTATATCCGGTGGCCCAGGCGAGACACTGCAAACCTTGCAAACTTCTTTCATTAATGCACAAAAACTAAAAAAAACAGTTTTTTTTCCTTTTATTGGTATGCGCATTTTTCCACAGACATCACTTTACAAGAGAGCTCTTCTGGAAAAAGTGATTTCGGTGGATACCAATCTGCTCGCACCACAATTTTATCTCTCTCCTCATATAACCCTCGATGCAGTAAAATCGGTTCTTTCCGAATACGCACGCAGTTCCTTTAATTGGATTGTGGGGGAGCCGTCTCCTGCTATGAAATCCCTTATGCAAGGGTTGCGAGCCAAAGGTGTTGTGGGGCCGTTGTGGGAATTTCTGACGCGGTAAAGAAGGGTAGCTTGCCTATTCCGGCGCAACCGAAATATGAGTCTGTATAATTTTAGATGTTTGGGCAATGGTTGCACAGTGCAATAAAGCTTGAGTTTCCTTTTGTGCTTCGGAGCTTGACATAGAGGAGAATGCTGCGCGCACTGCGGGGAAATATTGAGGATCAATACAAAACTCTCGTACACCACAGCCTAGGAAAAATGGTAGATATTCGATTTGGTGTGCCATATCTCCACAAATAGACAAACTACAATTGTTACGAATTGCCGCTTCCGCTACGCGTTTAATTGCCCGTAGAACTGCCGGATGATGCGCGCAATAGTATTGCGCAACTTTCTCGTTGGTACGGTCTACCGCAAGCATGTACTGTATAAAATCGTTTGTCCCCAGCGAGAAAAAATCTACATAGCCTGCAAGCTCATCGAGAATGTCGAGCACTGAGGGAATTTCAATCATGGTGCCAATCTGCGGGGAGCGGTTAAAATCTAGATTCGATTTTTCTAGCTCATGTTGACATTCGGAAAGCATGTCAAGAGCGGCGAGGAGTTCGTCGACAGACGAAACCATGGGGAACATGACCTTAATGTGCTTACCTGCACCCGCTCTCAGAATTGCGCGAATTTGCTGCTTAAAAACATCGGGATGCGAAAGACAAAAGCGTAGAGACCTCATGCCAAGAAATGGATTGCGTTCTGAGTAAGTATTAAAATACGCAAGAATTTTATCTCCGCCAATATCCAGCGTTCTAAAGGTAACCGGGCACGAAGGCATTCCATCGACTACTTTGCGATACACGACATATTGTTCTTCTTCGGAAGGAAAACTTGAGCGAATTATAAAGGGAAATTCAGTCCTGTAAAGCCCAATGCCATCGGCTCCCACTGCTACAGAATCAGCGACATCGGAAATTAAGTTGACCGTTGCAGAAAGGGTAATTATGATATTGTCTAAAGTATGCGTTGTTCCAGGAACACAGCCTTTAATCGACGACTTAAGTGCCGCTGCCCTTTGAGCACGAATACGAAACGGTGATAGAATTTCTGGTGTTGGATTTAAGTAGATGTTTCCGCTATCGGCATCTATAATTGCCGTTGTTTCTGCAGGCAACGACAATAATTGCGGTACATCTGCATATACGAGAGGAACCTTAAGAGACCGGGCCAATATGGCTGTGTGCGAAGTTACTCCTCCGTTGACAAGAAGTATACCGCTCACGCCTTGGCTTACCAAAACAAGAATGTCCGACGGGAGTAGTTCGCGTGCAACTACAATGCGACCTTTTGTAGAAAAAGAATCTGCTGCAGATTGCGGGGCAAGGCAGGCAAGAATGCGTAGCGCAATATCGCGGATATCATCACTTTTTTGACGAAGATACGGGTCTTGTTGAGCATCAAAGAGCACTACATACTCTTTAGCAATGGTGGCTACGGCATCGGCCGGATGCGAACCAAGAGCAATTTTTTCTCTCATTTTGCCGGTGAAGGCTACATCGTTAAGTAAGAGCAGGTGTGCAGCAAAAACAAGCGATGCAGCATCGGCAAGTTGTTCCTCTACCCGGGCTTGATATTTTGTAAGCTGAAAAATTGTTTTTTCGAGTGCATCTTCAAAATCCTGCAGCGACCCCGGCTTTGCTAATGCCATTGCGAGCATTAACTCGATGGATCGGTGTTTCTCATCCATGATAACGGGCGCAAATGTAAATCCTTTTGAACCCGATTTGCCTTTAATAAAAAGTGGGCATGGAATGGAGGCTTCGCTCACAGCAGGATGCGTGTCTCCTTGAGTTTGCGGGGAAGCGGCACTTTTCATGAGAAGTCGCGTGTATTCGATCATTGCTGCAAGCTGATTGCCAACTGCCCGTAGTGCGATTTCATCTTCAGGTGAGAATGGGTGTTCGTTTTTGCGTTGCACAACAAGAACCCCAATGCGTTCTTTGCCCCGCTGAATGGGAACTGCAAGAAATGCTTCGTAGTTTTCTTCGAGAAGTCCTGGAAAAAAACGATAGTTGGGATGTAAACTACAGTTAGTCAAGTTTACAGGCTTGAGATCCTGCATCACCATGCCACTGAGACCCTCACCAAGTTTTAGTGCGACCGTATCGACAAGGTCTTGATTGAGTCCGATTGTGGCCTTAAGGGTAAGTGTTTCTGCAGGCGAATCGTAGATGTAAATTGAACAGACAGATGCCCCTAAATGTCGAGAGACAATTCCTGCACAGCTTTTGAGAAATTCTCCTAACGATGCAACGTTATGCAGAACTGCATTCAATTCACCGATACTGAGTATTAAGCCGACTGTATCCATAGCGATGTCAAAAAAGTTATATACGTAGTTAAATTTTTGTGAAGGAGCAAACGTGTGCTCCTTCTATTAAATTAGTGTCTGCAATCCCATTTTGCTATCTGCCCGACATCATACCATGTTGCTGGGTAAGTCCATCGGGTTGATCGATGGGGCCAGTTCCTTCGAAGTCAAAACTCGCAGAGAAAAGAAAACGATCTCCACCAAGCGGCGCAGGGCGGTCTAACCCTCGATCCCATTTTATTTGGAATGAGAGCGGAATGCGTCCGAAGGTTTGAGTTTCAAGACGTATCTCTGCCCCCGCGGAGAGGAGCCACTTGTCGCGGATTGCAGAAACATCGGATAGCGTAGCGAATCCTGCTCCTGCATTTACATTAAAAGCGCCATACAGGTGGTTAAAGTAGATAACACCAAGAGACCTGTTGATTGCCCCTGGCCATAAGGGAAAGCGATAGGAAGCGCTTAAATGTGCAACCGCGTTCCCTGCTACGAGCCCCTTCAAATAGGGAACAAGCTTTTTAGCTGCGGTATCGTTGAGGGTATCACGTTCGTAATAAGCATATCCTGGCTGCAAAAGCATCTCTGGTTGGTAATAATAAGGAAATGTAGTTTTATCGGAGTCCCAGATTTTAAGTGGCCTAACTGCAGCTGCCCCTGCACCAACAAAGAGAGTATGTTTTGCATACCACGGTGTTTCTAACCCGAAATTGAGCAGCGAGCTGAATCGGTGAAACGGGAAATTATTATAGCGCTCTTGCCCATTGTTTCCAAATGATTGTTCATCGCTAATAAGCTTTTGGTCTTGAAGTTCATATTGAATTCTTGCTGCAAATCCCCGAGGATCAATGAGATCTGTGGCGGAAGGGTTGGATGCTGACGCTGCTGCAAAAACACCTAATCGATATCCATTTTGTATGTTGTACTTAAAGGTCAGCTTAGATCCAACAATTGCATCTTCTATGAGTGTTACATCAGTTTTATTATAGGCAGCAAAAATTCGCACGGCAGCAGCATCTCTGCTTGACGGATCGTTCTTTTCGCCAATTACAGCAATTTGCAAAGATGCAGCATAGGGCGTTACATTGTAGGGAAGTATTTGAATTGCTTGTGCAGCTTCGTTATAAAACTGATCTGCCCCCGTAATTCCCCGCTGCATGTAGCTCAACATAATCGGCGTATAAAAGAGGTTAGACTTTATAAAGCACCCGAGATCGTAATCAACCAGGGGGCTAATGAGGCCACGGTCACTAAAAAATTGCAGAATTTTTAAAGGGTCAAGCAAGAAATAACCATTGATTTCGTTTCCCGTTGCGCCAGTGAGCGCAAAAGGATCAAACCAGTTTACAATTACGCCACCCTTTATAGAAGTTTTTCCGGCAAAAATGTTGTTATCTTGGGTAACTGCTTGTTCGCCATACAGCATTGGTACAAATGCAACTTTCCGAGGTGCAAGGGAGTAACTGCGGTGTTTTGATAGCGTGGCAGTGCGTTGATACGGGACAAAGCTTTCGCGAGGTGCAAGCGTGCTTGAATCGGGAGCAAACTTCTTAACGACAACAATCGAATCGAGCAGGTAAATGCTGTAGCCATTTTCATCGTAGCCTGAGTAAACGAGCTTTTTGCCATCGTTTGAAACGTCGGGATAAAATGCACCGCCTGAAACATTGGTAACCTGTTCTAGCGAAGAATTTACAAGATTATAACGATATATATTAAAAATACCGCTGCGATCTGAGGAAAAATAAAGCCACTGTCCATCCTTAGAAAATCGTACGTCCCGTTCGTCGCCTTTTGTATCGCATAGAACAGAAACTGATTTTTTGAGCGTATCGTAAAGGGCGATTTTTCTGTTGTGACGATCTATATAGCTAAATGCAATCTGTGAACCAGAAGGAGCCCATGAAAGATTATACACGGTTGCAATAGATTGATCTGGATTTGTTGAATCGGGGTAAATGCGGCGGATATTTTTTCCAGAAGTATCGGTTAACAAAAGATATCCACGATCTCGATCGGTTACGGCAGCAGCTATTCGCGTACCGTCATTAGAAATGGCAGCGTAGGTTGTATTGAGCTTTTCTGTAATTTGCTTTGGTTTCTTGTTAGTAAAAAGAGAAGCAAGAGATGTGGGTTTTGTATCGGGGGGTAAGGTGTCGATAAAAATATCTTTAACTCGGCCACTGCCTTTTTCTGGCGATAGCTCCGATGTGCGTGATTTTGCGCTTGTGTAAACGATGTGTTTGCTAACCGGGCTAATAGAGAAAAAATCACGCGCAGCAGATGCCTCGGCCTTGATTTTCTTATCTGCTGGAACGGTATCTATCAGAGAATACGAATACAGCTTTCGGGCAATAGTATAATCGGCTTTGTCGTTAGAAATAAAATAGACTTTTTTATCATCGGGAGAGAACGTAGGCCACACATTATGAAAACCATCTTTATTTATTTTCTTGCCATACACCTGCAGACCTAATGAACTCAGCTGGGCAGTATATCGCTTTTCTAGCCATCGTTGCCAATTACTATAGAGCGTTTGCGAAGAAATTCCCAATACGGCTTTAATTGAGCGTTCAAAATTGATTCGGTTTATTTTTGTAGATTCTTTGCAAAGTGCAACAACGGTTTGGAATCCATACGTTTCTGCAATGTATCGTACCATCGAAAATCCATGATCGTAGGTTTTTTCGAAGTCATCCCCTTTTCCGGCAAAATTAGACATGCGGTAGTAAGGAAGAAGCTTTTTAGAAAGCGTAAGGGTTCTTAGAATCATGTCACGATGGGTATCCCAATCATCGCCATTATTGCGGCTGCTTTCGTATTGTGCTATTCCTTCATAAAACCACGGCGGAAGAACTTCAATAGGCATCATGTGCACTATTTCTGCACGATAATTTCGGTTGGGATGGGCAAAGTATCCAAATTGAATTGCAGGGATATTTGAAGGCAATTTATGTGCTGCCGTGATAGACAAAATGTGTGCGTATTCGTGTGCGCATACGTCAAGCATCCAGTCGTGAGTGCCGCGCAGGTTAAAATCGAATGCGCTTTCGGATAAAACTATTGTGTTAAAATTATCGTATGCTCCACCATTTCCTTCTTGGTCATTGATAAGTACTATTTCGGTTTTGGCGGGGAGTGTAAGGTGGTATGTTTCGCGGTAGGTGGTGTAGAGATTCTCAAATATCGAAGCAATATCTTTTGCAGTAGACTCTATACCTTGGTGGTAATTAATACGAAAGTGGTCGGTTTCGAAGGTATAAAAGGCCATTCCAACGGGGTTTAATTGAGCAAAAAGTGTGCTTGGCAGCACGATACATAAGCAAAGCAACCCTGTTTTTAAAAAGTTTCGAATTCGCACTGCCGCGGTCTCCCTTATATTATTTAACAACTGCCATTTTCCAAAACTCAGTTACTTTCGATCCGTTGACTTTTGCTTCCATACGGCACCGATACACTCCTCGTCCAATATTCTTAAGGCTGATATTGTGTGGAAGCTCGTTCCAGCTTGTCCAATTCGCTTTAAAAGTTTTGGGATCGGCAATCCATGAGTAAATATGAAAACCGGTCATGGTAAAAATATCGAGACGAATATCGGTTGCAGGGCCACTCAATTTGAATCTCACCTGAACTTCCGAAACATCCTGTGCTGGATTTGGGTAGCTATAAAATTGTAGCGCTTTTCCAGATGCTTGTGCTGTGGCAACACCGGGTGGTGCTGCTGTAAAGGTTCTTTCTGCCGTGGCACCTTGCGATGCCCAGGGAACAGATCCGATATGGGAAATTCCCCAGGCATGGATAAATCCGTCTGCAGAGGCAACCGCCACTAATCCGCTGCTGTCAAAGGAATTATAGCTGATGACAGGTGGCGAAAGAGCGCTCGATCCAATCGATTGTGGCCAAAATGATTGACGTTCTGCACCTGTTGGGCCAGGGGTAGCTACAAAGACCGGCCGTTTACCAGAAGCGTCAATAGCATCAAGATAGCCTCCCGGTACAATATAGTCGGCCACTAAAGAATCATTGAGTCGAAGGATCGTGTCGATGGTTGCTTTTGACCCGCTCAAAGAATCGATGGTTTTATTAGGTCTTGTAAAGTAAACGCGTGTTTTCGCGCTATTTGTACTATCTACTTTAAAAAAGGCAAAAGTAGCTTTTTCTCCTGTTGGCGAAGAAAACAGCATGCGGGGCGCGCCCGACGGCAGCTTTATAATGGTTGGTGTTGTGTGTACCGATCCGCGCCAATACCAAAATTTTCTGTCGAGGTATGATGGCCAGCCGTATAAAAGAACCGCTTTGTAATTGTATGCATAAATGCCATTTGTTCCACCAACAATAATGTCAAGAAATCCATCGCCATCTATATCTGCTAAAGATGGGGTCCCAAAGTTTACAGGGTATTGGCTACGGTCGTTTTTGTTGGTACTTTCGGAAGTATTGTAAAGCGAGGCCCAATCGAGCGGGGATTCGTTCCATCCAAAGGCCGGGGTAAGCGATTGATTCAGGCACCAGGTACCCTGTCGGCTGTCAACAACGATAATTTCCAGGGAAGTGTCATTGTTGATATCCCCGGTAACAAGTTTGTATGGGGGAATTCCTTTTTTTAGAGCACCCGAGGCTAGTATCGCATGGGTTGAGGCATTGAGTATGTAAATTGACCCATTTTCAAGAATTGCAACAATACTGCGAGGACTTTTTTCCAGAGCTGCTACTGCGTTGACTGCTACATTTCCCGGCAAACGAAGCGAATCGAATGCAGTAAGTGAAGTGTTCCCAAAAATTACAAGCCCATGACGTGTTCCAAGAGCCCAATTTGGATTTTCATAACCGCACAAGGGTGTTGAAATAGTATCGGGCAATGCAAGAACTCGGAATGCAAGTGTTGCAGTGGTATCATGCAGCGCACTAGAATCGGAGTTGCTTATGCTGTCAAGTGCAATAATAGAATTACCTGCAGGAATAAAAAGCCCGTTATTAAGTACTGTGGGGATTTCGGTGGGTTGAGCTGGTAATGTTAACGAATACAGCGTATCTTGGGTGCGTAAAGAATCTAGTCGAGTAGAATCTGAAAAAATTGTTCCCGACGTTGCAACAAACCCAGTGCGAGTGCCATATGTTTTGGAAGAAGCTGATGCTGGCCAGAGATAGATTTTTGAGCTGTGAGTAGTAACAATTATTTCTGCGGCAGAATCCGATTTGTCGAGATTGCAAAAAACCGGATCGAAGGCGGTATCTGCGGGGGCAATGCGATGAGGCCAGCCCCCAATGCGAACGGGGACAGCATCGGTGTTTGTGGGGGAAGATGCTGGGAGCGGCTGCCCCCAAGAAATTCCTACTGTAAAGATAGAGTCGGCAAAATCTTCTACGTAGTAATCTCGAATTGCCATAGTCTCGCTCAGAGGTGTTGAAACCGAGCGAATGGTTAGGGAAAGCCCCGAATGTGAACCATCGTTGAGTCGAGTTGCAGGACGTGAATAGGGACCCATTGAATCGATAGTGGTTGCTGTTTCGATGCCTTTTTTGGTCTTTTTAACACGATGGGGGAATACGTCCTCCGAGCCACCCCAATCGTATGCAGCTTGAAATAGTGCATCGGAAAAAGAGATCCCAAGATCAGATACCCCATCGGCTTCAACAAGACTTACACCCCGAAAAAGTGAATCTGCGTTAATGAGGTTATATTTCAATCGTTCTCGGATTATTCTATCGTCAATGTGCCATACGCATACCCCGGATGCTGGTAATCCGATATCATAATTTTTAACGCGGGAAATGCAGTTGCTTTGTGCCGTGGTGTTGAGTGCAGCATCTGATAAATTGACATTATAAGGATACGAAGAAATGAATATTTTTTTTGCATCGTCAAAAGAAGTGTCGTGATTAAAAACACTTTCGCTTGCGGACAGATTTCGTTGACGATTTTCGAGTAGATAATATTCATGATCGGAGAGGGGGATCATGATCATGGTGGTGTCTTGGACAGATGAATCGGATTGCATAAGAGCTTTGAGCCGAAGAGACGTAGAATAGCCAGGCTTAACAAGTAAAGGTCTATCCCATCCCATAAACATGCGTACCCATGCAGAGGGCCACGGAGGAATAAAACCATTGCCGGCCGAGTAGCCTGCAAAATCCATTAAGCAAAAAGCTCCAATCGCAGGAAGTCCGCTGGGTGAATACAGATCCGGGATCCCTATAGCTCGAGCAATTTGATTAGCGAGAATCCCATGGATTCCCCAATTAAGGGAATCCTGGTTTGAGGTTTCGCTTACAATCATTACTTCGTCCAAAAGCAATTGAGATCCATTGTGGTTAACTGAAACACCCGCAGTGTCAAGTTTAAGGGTGTCTTTAAATGCCTTGAAAAAATCGCGCGAAATAAAATTATCAATCATATCTGATTGTGAATTGCGGGCGAGCGAACCTCCGGTTCCACCATCAGTAAGGTATGATGATCCTGCATGAAATATCATGAGGAGGGCTTTGTGTCCAGTTTGCTTATCAGTAAATATTCCGGTTTTAGGATCTTGCACTAAACGAGAAAGCCAAGCAGTATCCTTTTGTGAAGAAATAGCCCGTAGCGCATCTACCACAAAATCCATGAGGCCAATTGTTTTACGATAATAAAAGTCGTTTTCTGTTTCTTTGGCTTTTTTTTCGGCAGGAGAGTAGTGCATCATTTGATTGGGAACAGAATCGGCAGTGGTGCGGCCCGAAGGAAATACTTCTGATTGTAGGATCAAACGCCCTTTGGAGACTTTTTTAAAGTAGTCCGCTACAAATGCAAGCTGATGTGCGCAATACAGAGAGTCGTGAGGAAGATTGTCGTATTTGTACGCTGGTTTAGTTCCCGAATACCACTTGAGTTCGCGAGCGTCGTCGGCTAGGCCAAAAATTCCAGTACCTGTTGTTAACGTACTCGAATCTTTCTTGAATTGTACTCGAAAAGCAAAAATCTGAAGGGTTTCGGGCTCAACTGCACTCGATTCGAAGAGCCGGGGTGCAGAATAGATTGTTGGAAGCATCCCCTTGGTAGACATGCCCTTAAAAAGTGTGGCCGGCGCGCTAGCAATTGTTGCAGGAATAATAAAGAGCAACAGCATAAACCATCTATACGAGATGGTACAAAAAGAAACCTTACGAATAGTGCGATAAATATGCATTCGATTGTGCCAGTCCAAATTGAGGTGGTTCATGACTGATTTTAAACAGCAGCAAACTATGGCTCTGCTACTGTTTGCAAACTGGTGCTAAAACTTAACAATAAGGGATACACGAGGCTGGCCGTCACGCACGCCATGACTACCCTCGTAATGGGAATCTGTTTTGTCTACAAATGGTCTGAGTGCCCCGGCAAAAAAGCCTTCGGGAGAGTGAATATACGAAAAGTCAAGTGCAAGAGGGCCATATTTAAAGCCTACACCAAGAGTCCATTCGTAGCGTTCTCCAATATAATCGAATAAAAAACCAGTTCGCAGAGCAACAAAGCCAGCATACCAATATTCGAAACCCGTGTTTATGTTAACTTCTTTAAGTTCCGATCTAAATTTATCGCTGTTGGTTTGCGAAGCAGAATCTTTCTTGAATAAATCGGTACCGATAGCGCGCCAAAAGGGATCGGGGTGTTTGCCTGCTTCCATATAATTTTTTGCAATTTCGCGATTAAGATCGAAGACAAATTTTAGGTCGTTGATAGGAGTTTCAGCTATGTGGTATGCCAAGCCAACCTTAATAGTAAAGGGAATTGGATTTTGTTCTTCTTTGTTAATGTAATAGATTGCCGGACCCATATTTTGAAAGTTGACACCTATATCAAGGCCTTTTAAAACGTTACGGCGCAAAAGGCCTGCATCAATTGCAAATGTTTGACCTGTACCTGCCCCAGGGTTTGTTGGGTCGTAGCCCGGGGCAAGGGCGCTTACTACCCATTTCATATTGAGCCCAAAGGAAGAATTTGGTTTGTAAAGGAGTCCATACGAAATACCAAAGACCCCTTCCCATGATCGAAAATTGTCAATAATTTTACCTTCGGCATCGGTAAGTACATTTTCGCCAAAGGTTATAAAATTGATGTTTAAGCCAAAGGTTCCCCAATCGTCGGTGGGCAAAACAAAAGAGACGTAGGCATGGTAAAGGTCAGGAATTTTAAGGTTAGGAAGCAGGTTTTCCCAGAAGAAGAGCAATTGACGGTCTGCAACAGCGTATTGATTGATTGCTTTTTCTGAGGCTATAAAGATATTTTTTCCCGATATGGCCAGCGCTGTTATAGAATTTCCCTGGAGTGCATTTTTCGAATGAAATACTTTCCAGTCGGGGGGAAGTTGCACTTTTTTGCCCCGTTCATCGGTTATGGTTTCGCCTGCTTTAAAGCTTATAGCTCCTTGACTCGTTCCAATCCAGACGCGCTTATCGGGGGTTTCTGCAAGTGAAGATACTTTGCTATTAGGGAAAACGAACCGTTGCCACGAGGTTTCGTTAAATATGGAAATGCCTCTGATTGATCCAACAAAAAGCCTATCCTGTGAATCATACAACAGTGCGGTTACATGGTTTTCCAAAAGACCGTTTGCGCTATCGAAGGTTACCCATGCATTGTTTTTTCTCTGAAATAAACCATAGCGGGTTCCTACATACATATCTTGTGAGGTTTTGCCAAAAGCAAGCGCGGTTACCGAATTACCACGGATGTTGGTTGAATCGAACTCATATGTTTTCCATTTGCCTTTAGAGAATACTGCAAGACCCATATCCGTGCCAATTCCAACGTCGTTATTGGGGGATATGACAATTGTGGTTATAAAGAGGCTGGGCAAACCATCAACAAGTGATAATCTCGACCAGATTGAACCATCAAATTTCCAGAGTCCGTTTGTGGTGCCTACCCAAAGCTTATCTGCATCATCGTACGCGAGTGCAGTAATAGAATCGGCGAATGCGATAGTATAGGGGATCTTGACTTCAACAAGTTTTGAAAACTCAAAATCTGGGATAGTCAAGGCAGCAGCTATTGTGGCGGCTGCAACAGAAACTTTGCTCGAATCGATATTCATAGTGGAAAGTAGTTTACCAATTTCGGTGCTATCGCGGTCCAGAGATGATAATTCGAGAATTTTTTCGCATAAGGCTTCGATTTTGATTGAGTCGGGCAATTTTCCTGCTAAAAGGGTATCGGAAAGAATTTTAGAAACGGCCTTAAATCGGTTCATCTCGATTTTATTCTGCTGACGAATAAGTATCGCAGCGCGCAGTGTTGCAGATTCATCGGGGTTTTCTAAGCGTTTTCGGGCGATAGATAAAAGATCGTCGCCTTCTTCGATGACATAGGTTTCTGCGGTTTCCCAATTTTTCCCGTTGTATTTGATTATCCCATTTCGTGAAGCTCCCCAGATTTTTTCTTCGAAGGTGAGTTCCTTAGATTGTTTGCTTGCTAAAGCATAGTAGGGTCCATTTGGAAGAGCGTATGATTTCCAGGTGTTTGCAAGGGGAGATTGTCCAAATCCTGCGGGATTAAAAAAGGACGCACTTGCATCGTCTGCTATAGCCACAAAGGCTTCTGCAACGCCTGTGGCGCGTGCACCGGGAGGAAAACTGAGTGTGATGACAGAGGTTTCGAAGGCAGCGAATGCACTACCCGAAATAAGAAGAGTGATTCCAAGAAGCTTACGAAGATGTTGATGCATAAAGTGCAGGCTTTCTATTTATCGGCTCCAGAGTGTCCAATCGGGCAAGTGCGGTACAACGCCACCTTTAATAAGTGGAACCATTCCCATGACTGTCGTTTGACGCAAGTTTTCCGATCCATGATAACGCTTAAGTGCGCATGCACAACCTAAGTGAAAAGGTGGAATCAGTTTAGGATATTTAAATATTTGAGCACGCGAAATAAACTGATTCTTCAAATGATACGGATCGCACATTGGATCGTCGCCGGTAAAATGATACGAATAAAATTCTACCCCTTCTTTATCTCCCGATTCAATCTCGACAATGCTGTTTTCTAGCGAAGCCAAGAATTGATCTGCTGCTATATTCACGTCTTCGTCGGTAATAGTTACGTTTTGAGTCCTTAAATATTTAATAATTTCATCTCTAGACGGCTTGACTTCGCCAATCGTTTCTCGTGGAGATTTACGAACGATAGAATAAATCCCGCTATTATGAATAAGAGGGGGTTCTGCTTCGGTTGCGGTGGAGCCTTCCTTGCGTGAACCAACGCGAATGGCTATAAGAGCAAAAACAAGAAATATGATTATGCCTGCAACGGCGAGAATCATAGGTTAACTCCTTAAATTTCAGTATCTTAGAATAGTAAGATGCTGATTCAAGTTACATGTTGTTTACAATAGCCTTACCAAATCCAGAACACGAAACTTCTACGGCGTTTTCGGTGAGTCGAGCAAAATCGTAGGTTACGGTTTTGGCCTTTATCGCATTTTGAACACCATGGAGGATAAGATCGGCAGCTTCTAACCACCCCATATGTCGCAGCATCATTTCTCCCGAGAGAATTACTGATGATGGATTGACCTTGTCGAGGTTTGCATATTTTGGAGCAGTACCATGTGTTGCTTCAAAAACGGCATGTCCTGTGATGCAATTAATATTGGCTCCAGGTGCTATGCCAATGCCACCAACTTGTGCTGCAAGAGCATCGGAAATATAATCACCATTGAGATTCATAGTGGCAATGACATCAAATTCATCGGCGCGAATGAGGATCTGTTGAAGAAAATTATCCGCGATTGCATCTTTGATAAGAATTTTGCCTGCTGGTGGATTGCCGTTGCATTGTTCCCAGGAAATAACCTTGTCCGAAAATTCTTCGTGGGCAAGTTCGTATCCCCATTTACAAAAAGCGCCTTCGGTAAACTTCTGGATATTGCCTTTATGCACAAGGGTAATGCTCTTGCGATTGTTCTCGATGGCATACTTAAGAGCTGCGCGAATGAGCCGCTTGGACCCAGCTTCGGAAATTGGCTTAATACCAATACCCGTGTCTGGCTGCAAATCCCAGTTGTAGGTTAGTTTGAGAAATTCGATGAGCTTGAGGGCTCCGGGTGTTTTTGCTTCAAGTTCTTTTCCTGCGTAGACGTCTTCTGTGTTCTCCCGAAAAATAACCATATCGACAAGTTCTGGCTTCTTGACAGGAGATGGTACTCCGGTGAAATATTTTACCGGTCGCAGGCATACGTATAAATCAAGTAGTTGACGTAATGCAACATTGAGCGATCGAATGCCGCCACCAACAGGGGTTGTTAGGGGGCCTTTAATTCCAACGAGGTATTCTCTAAACGCTGCAACTGTTTCGTTGGGGAGCCAATTTCCGGTGGCTTTAAAAGCTTTTTCGCCAGCCAGCACTTCTTTCCAGATAATTTTACGCTTGCCGTCATATGCTTTTGCAACCGCTGCATCAAAAACAAATTGGGATGCACGCCAAATATCGGGGCCTGTTCCATCGCCTTCGATAAAAGGGATAATGGGCTCATGAGGAACGGTTAGAACTGACTGCTGCATAGTAATACTATTTGACATACAATTTCCTTATCGATTGGTTCTGAGTAAGAGAGCAATGGAATCAAACAGCATAAAAATCATGATTGTTTGAAATCCAAAAATACGAAACGGGGTGGGGTTTCACAAGCAGTACTATTGACTGTAGCCTGGCAGATAATTAATTTAATATCGAAAATGCGGGAGTAACTCAATGGTAGAGTGTCACCTTCCCAAGGTGAAGGTCGTGGGTTCGAATCCCATTTCCCGCTTTTTTTTCTTCCCAAGTATGTTTAAAAGGTGATCCCAGCTGTAGCTTGAACCGATAATCCCTGGTTCATGAAGGTATATTCGGTATTTTTTGGCCCAACATTTCCTGCAACGGTTAAGCTCGCAGAGAGATTATGCATGGTAGCATACGATAAGCTTGTCGCTAGTATCGCGCATTTTTGAGAGATATTCGCCATGCTTTGAACTGTAAGTGTTAAATCGGGAATGATAAATTTTGTTACATTTGCCATCGCTGCTGCGTACCAAGGGGAATAGCTGTTTGCCTCATATCTGCCTGAGGCAAGCAAGAGCATGAGCGCTTGACCCGCTGGCAGTGTATCGCTTGATGGTCCCTGCGACAGCACAACTGGCTTTTGAAAGCGGTAGAATGTTTTATCCTCAAAGAAGTTTTTTGTATATCCATTACTCACATAATATCCTTCTAGAGCCACGGTGAGCCTGTCCTTGATCTGCAGGACTTCGAATGACCGTGACAGAGACACGCATGCCCGACCATTCCAGAGAGTGTCATTTTTAGTGAGATCGATGGTGTCGTTGCGAATCTTTAGATGAGAAAAATTTTCGCCTTTGGAAATGCTAACTTCACCAGATAGAGAAAGGGTTGCAACTTTGCTCGAAAAGTCGACCCCAATCACAGGCTTGTAAGAATTTTTATCCCACAGTGAAACAGCAACTTCAGTTCCACCAAGCAATACTTCTGCTTTAAGGGCAACAGCAATGCTGTCGAAGGATTTTGCATCCTTCGCATCGATAAACCCATAGAAATTTGCGCGCGTTCCAAAGGGAATGTGGGTACGAAGTCCATAGGCCCCTTCGCGGTATCCAATTTTTTGAATAAAGAGCTTTTTTTCTACATTGATTAAATCGGTAGGATTCCAGAAATTGCAGCGCCCCCATTGAAGAACTTGCTTTCCTGCGCGTAAATAAACGTTTTTATTGATGTTTACATCAATAAAAATTTCCCGGAGCGACATGAGAATTTCTGAGTTTGTTGCAGAGTATTGCATTTCGAGATTGGCAAATGATTTTATATCCATGGGTAGCCGGATATCGAGCATGAGGTTGCCGATCATGGATGCCCCAAATGTTGCGTTGCTCGTATCTTCTCCACCAAAGCGATCTCTTCCTACACCTCCCACAAAGGCACTTGTAATGCCACCCGAAAATCCGACAGTTGTTTTTTCGGGATCGTTCTGGGTCCCCGTAAGCGAATGCCGTTTTGAAGTGTCAAGAGCAATAACCGTGGTGGTATCGGAAAAAAGTGCCGATTCATCAAACGCATCTTGAGCATAAATAATAGTCGGAATAAGCATTATTGAAAAAAGTACGAATACCCGAATGTGGTGTAACAAGAGAATCTCCTTGACATATGTTATTTCGATAAGCTCTCAAGATAGGCTTTGGTAAAAATCTGGTCGTCGACTTTGGCGGTTTTAATGTCGGCAATTTCCATTATAGTTTTATTGCCTTTTTCAAACTCGTCAACATACATGCTCTTTACAGCAACATAATTGCCATCGATAATCGAATAGTTAATGTAATAAGCCGACTGCATGAGTGTTCCAGAAGAAGAATATGCTTCTTCCTTAAGGGGCAAAAAGTTGTCGGTACGCACCCAGTAGATTTTTTTGGGATAATCGACATCCTTGACTATTGCACGAACTTCAAATTTGTAAACAGGGATTTTCCCGAGCATTTCCTCGGTGACAGGGTTTTTACCGCTCGTATCCTTTGGCGGGGCATACAGTTCGGTGAGTTTCCGATTTTCGAAATCATCGCCGCGCGCATCGGAGCCACCAATGTTTTCGTCGCGGTTGATATGCTGGAATGTGCGCGTATTTTTACGATACATCCAAAAGTTTTCTCCTACTCGGAGATAGCCGTTTCCTTTTTCAGATTCTGGTGCTGTTAAGATAATAAGGAATGCATTATCTTTATCGCGTCGATAATACATTGCTTCTGTTTTTTTAACGCCCTGAGAAGGCTTTTGCTGGGTAAGGGACACCTGAGCAAAAACATCTGATTTTTGGGTTTGAATCACTTCGATTTTTTTAAGAATTTCGGGGACCGTTGGACCCGCACAGCTACTAGCTGCTAAAAGTAGACCGATAATTGCTGCTCGAACAAACATACACATTCTCCTTTGTTTATTATTCATAATGACGAAGAGCTTCTGCCGCAGACATTTTGGCCGCAGCTCTGGCTGGAAAAAAGGCTGTTACTACTGCAATAATTTGGATCATTAGTACATACCCCACAGATGCGAGAAGTGAAGGTGTAAAGTGAAGATGACCGCTCACTAAGAGCATAGAGAGTTGATTGTCTTCTCCTCCAAGATGCCATAAAGAAAGTAGCGCCATTGCACCATATGCTCCAAATCCGCCTATGACGGAAGAGAAAAAAGCTAAGAAAAATGTTTCGAGAAGAAATGAGGTGCGCACATCGCTTGCTTGCATGCCAATTGCGCGCACGGTACCAATTTCGCGCGTTCGTTCTCTAATTGTCATGCGAAGGGTGTTAATAACACCAATGAGAATAATACAGAAAAGAATAAGAACCGCAACAAGAGTGACCAGGGTAAGTACCGATTCCATTTGCAGCACAATCGAGGCCGTTTCGTACATCGATTGTACGCTAACGGTTATGCCCTTATAGCGAGCTTTGCCTGCTTCCTTGAGGGCTTTGGTGTACTCATCGGTTGTTTTACATCGTTTAATGAGAAGGTATTCTGGAGCAATGCCGGCAAATACGGGGGAAGCTGAATCGGGCAAAAGCTTTGCTTGAGTGGTGTCGGTGGCGGCCCAGGGTTCATAAAAGTTTTTATAGAATTCTTTTTCGTTAAGCAGTAGTGTCTGAGTGGGAAGTTTGTTACCAAAAGCTGCTATTCCATTTATTGTTACGCGAAACGAACCGCTGTCGGGAGCATATTTGCCTGCATAGGAAACGCGGATAGTATCTCCAATCGCAATTCCCAGAGCTTGTGCAGATTCTTGGGAAATAATTGCACCTGTCCGACTCAATGCAGTGCTCGTGTCTCCTGCAGAAAGGGTAATATGGGTAGCGAATATCTTATGAGATGCAGTGTCATTGCGCATACCTAAAACAATAAGTGATGCAGTAGATTGAGCAGATCGAGCTGTTCCGTAAATGGCTCCCATACCCGACTTGAGGCTTGCATGAATGCGATTTGCAAGGTCGATAGAGGCTTTTTTAGGATTGGCAATATTTATTTGGTAATTAGCAACATCATGAGGTCCATAGCCTGTAATCTTTTTGACATCTGGCATATTCAAAAATATGGGTGAAGACATAAAAACATTTGCAGGCTTAAATATCGCGGCAACGGTCAACCGTGCGCTTTGACTTTGTCCATCTACATTGGTAAATTTAACTTTAAGTACGTCGCCTCGTTTTAATCCTAGGTAGGTTGCTTTTTGGGTTGCGATAGCGACAGGATTTTCCAGTGTGGAATCTTTCAGATTTTCAAAGGATCCATCAATCATTTTGAAGTTTGCCAAATATTCTTCGGCATCTTTTTTGGAGATAGTTGCCCCCAAATCAATGCCCACCATAATGACATTATCTGCGCGGGTATTGCCAATTGCGCGAGCCATCATGCCGATTGCTTCAGATTTCATTTCGGCATTGGGAGCTTCTTTTTCAATGATATGTTTGATGCGATCGCCATCCCGAAAAATCTGGTTCATGAGGTTGCCATTTTGAGAATATCCCAGCGCAACATGCCCATTGGTATACTTTACAATGCGATTAAGAATGACATCGGTAAGGCCAGAAGAAAATGCATTCGCAAGAATGAGAATGAGGGTTCCAAATGCAATGGCAACACCCAAAAGAATATTTCGGCGCTTTTGGCGCAATAAATTTCGTAAACTTATCATTACAAGAATATTTTTCATAATTTTTCCTTTATGTTAATACATCAATCTCGTGAAATGGCATCGAGTGGTGTAATACGACGTGCAACAGAAAGCGGATACAGTACAGCTATGAGGGTAACCAGAGCAAGCTGGAGAATGGTGATACCAATATCTCCAAGCGAAAGAAATGGCCTAAACGTATCGCCACCATACAAAAGCTGAAGCATATCGTTGTCGGTTGTCCAGTGCAAGAGGGAAACTATCTGGATAGCAATAAAACCAGAAACTATGCCTATGCCACCAAAAACAAAAGAGAGCATGCCTGTTTCTGCAAAGAACATTCTCCCAATAAAACTTTTTTTTGCACCCACGGCGCGCATCATGCCTATTTCGGATGTGCGTTCGAGTGCAGCCATAGAAAGGGTGTTAACAATAATTATGATCGCAACAAAAAAGAGAAACATTACAAACAAGAAAAGGGCGGCTTTAATGACAACCGCGATAGATCCGACGAGCCCTGTGGCTTTTTTCCAGCTAACTGCACGCACCCCAATCTTTTTCCCGCTCTCGGTGATCTTTTTAACCGATGCATCGAGATTTTGTCCGGGAATAAGCTTGACTAGAACTAAGTTGTAAACTCCTGTGTTAATATCAACAGGTTTAACGGGAGACGCTATCGCTAACGTTTTAGCAACAGGCGCATCGCTTGAAGCTTTAGGCGGTTCTGCTCCAAAGAGCGCTGTTGGATCATCGAGTGCTAGCAGGTGCTTTTCAGCTTCCGAAAGAACTACCGAGGCATCGTCGGCACGTAGATATCCCAGACACGAACGGTACGATTCGATATCCAGTATAGGAAAGTTCCCAAATATCGTATTGAGGGCCTGGTATTTAACAACGCCAGCAACTTCAGTACGAACATCGGTCGTGGAATTATCGGAATTCATCCCCATGTAAACAACCGAGTGTTTGATTGCGATGTCGTCGAGGGTTGTTTTTGAATCGGGAGGTAGAAGTGCCGTGTCAAGTGAGCAGGTTGGGCAGGTAAACCAGATATTAGAAAAGTTAAAAAACTGCTTTCGCCACCCAGTAGGAACGAGAACGGCGGGACCATTGCTCATAGGGAATGTACCTTCGATCACTTTAAGGTTTTCCCCAAAAAATGCTTTATACTTGGCAAAATCTACGCCAAGAACAAATACGAAATCTGGCATGCCTCCATCTTCATTCAACACCATCGCGGTGTTTTTTCCAATGGGGAGCCACGACTTAACAATTAAAATTGTTTTAAGCATCGAATCGATAGAAGGGTAATTGTAAATGGGGTCGATAGCTTTTCCCATAAATTCCAGAAAAACATTATCGCTTTCTTGAGTTGTGGCAGCAATAATCAGATCGCCGGTAAATCCCTCAACAATATTTTTTTGAAGACCGCGATCCATTCCCGATATCACGCCATTTCCAATGGTCATTACAAAAGCACCTAAAAAGAGGATGACCCCAATTATAATGCTTTTGCCCCGATGTCGCAGAATATTTCGCCATGCAATTTTTATAATAAGATTCATGATTTTTCCTGTGTGAAGAAGACTAGAAATACCTATTTAGTTTGCTACAAGTAAACCGTCGCGAATTTTTACGACATCTTTGGCATATTTTAAGACATTCGCATCATGTGTAGAAAAGATAAATGTTGTGGTTTCCCGTTTGTTCATCTCAACCATCAGATCGAGAATTTGTGCGCCGGTAACCGAGTCGAGGTTGGCGGTTGGTTCGTCGGCAAGAACAATATCTGGGTTTGTTACCAGGGCTCGTGCAATTGCGACACGTTGGCGTTGTCCCCCCGAAAGCTCTGCGGGACGATGATGCATATGTTCCTTGAGGCCAACTTCCTCAATAAGCTTGGTTGCGCGGCGTGTTACTTCGGTTTTGCTATATTGCTTCATGAGAAGGAGGGGAAACTCGACATTTTCAATCGTGTTAAGAACGGGGATAAGGTTAAATGTTTGAAAAATGAATCCTATTTTATGAAGGCGAAGGTCGGTTATTTGACGGTCTTTCATACTAGTGATTTCCTGATCGCTAACTTTGACCGAGCCCGTTGTTGCTGTATCGATACATCCAATAACATTAAGCAATGTAGTTTTACCGCTTCCCGATGGTCCGATAATACTCATGAAATTGCCTCGTGCGATTGTGAGATCGATACCTCTGAGCGCATGAACTGTAGTAGTTCCTAGGGGATAATCTTTCGTAAGCCCTTTGATATCTATGATATTCAACTGTCGCCTCCTGAAAATGGGTTTGAAAGCATATGCTGTGCTTTAAGACGCATGAATGCTGCGAATTATTGCACTAATGTTTGAATGATTATAAAGTCCATACTATTTGTCATTAGAATAGTAGCACATTTTATGCCAAACCGAAATTGATACTAATTACTATAGAGGCAATTGCAAAATTCTTCCAAGTCACCCTTCGACTCCGCTCAGGGTACGATTTTGGCGCCGTTTGTTGAGCTGAGCGGGGCATTGAGCATCGTCGAAATGTGGAAATGAACGGGAGTTTTGCAACTGCCTTTATAATTCTTTATCAAGATGGATATGAAAAAATTCAACATTGATATCAAAAATATATATCAAGCTAACATGAGCCTATTGACATGATTTAAATCTTTTAAACCCCATGCAGCTGGAATTCTCCACCTGCATAGATAACTTTTTTAGAACCATCCTTAAGAGTTGCCGTTATAACCCTGTCGCTCGTGCTAATGATATCGGTGTGTTCGACCGACTCATTAAATCCTAGCTTTTTATATTCGGCAGATGTTGTTGTTTTAGGATTGAGTGTACAGGTGTCATGGTATGATTTTCCAATTGCTATGTGTGTATTGCCGAACTCGCCGCCAAAATTCTCATCAAAGAGAGTGTTTGCCATAAACTTAGAAATTCGTGAGAATCGTTTGTCGGTAAGTGAAAATTCGCCTACCTTATCTGCATTTTTCTGTTTGATCATGGCATGCAAGAGCGCTTCGTTTTTCTTTGCATGTGCCTTAATAATGCATCCATTTTTAAATTCGAGCGAGATATCCTTAATAATATTGCCATATTGATAAAGCGGTAGGTCGAAAAATATGGTGCCATTGGTACCGCGCCAATCTGGCGATGTAAATATTTCGAAACTTGGAATGTTGCGACCACTTCCTCCGAGCCATTGACGTTTTTCGCCCAAAGTGATGTTCAAATCGGTGTTTTTCGATTTTACATGAAGCAGATTTATGGGCATTGCAGAGAGTGTTTGTTCAATCTCATGAACCTGAGCAAATACTTTTTTCCAGGTTGCTACGGGGTCTTTTTTATCGAGGTAGCAAGCTTTAATAATTTCATCCCAGTATTCTTTCTCCGATAAACCTGCTTCGTGCGCCATGCCAGAGGTTCCATACAAACATAACGTCCAGGTAAATTTACCATTATCTTCTTTGGTGTCAAGCCATTCTCTGAAAGGTTTATTGGCCTTGTTGGACGCGACTATTTTTGATGCCTCAATTGATTTAAGGTACATTGGATCATCGTCTGCCAAAAGGCGAACCCAGTGATCGATCGATGAGGCAATGCCATCGTAATATTTTTTTGGGAAAAAAGCCAGTTGTGCTTCAGAGGCATTTTCTAAAAAAGTTGACTTAAGTGAATCATCAAGAATGTTAGTTATAACATGTCCACCCGCTTTGAGCACGGCTGAATAAACTTCTTTGGCCAAGGGTATTGCTGGCGTTTGGGTAACAAGGTAAACGGTATCGTTTTTTTTAATTCCTGTGCCTGAATTGAGAGCAAAAGTTACAAGAACTTCTGCATACTTCTTGAGTATTGTTGGAGATGGGGTATACATAGTGGTGCCTTTCTTTTATTCTTTACTATCGATTTGATAGGGTTTCTGAATGCATTTGTTTACTAATCTAAATGATTGGCTTGTATCTGCCTGTGCAAGAAGCTCATCGATAGTTACAAACCGGTAGCCTTTGTCCTTAAAGGCAGCAATAATAAAGGGCAGTGCAACAATTGTATTCTCCTGCATAGGATCCTGATGCATATTGAGGCCATCGTGCAGAAGAACAATTTCACAAGCATGCATTTTAGAGCTAATTCGTTTGGTAATGATACGGGGCGACGGGTGTTTCCAATCGTTAGGATCGATGGTCCAGTTGACAATAGTATATCCAAGATGCACAATACACTTCACCATACGCCGGCTTTCCCAACCATGGGGCGGTCTAAAAACATGTGTTTTGATCGAAGTGAGAGAATCTACGATGCTTTCGGTTTTTAGAAGCTGGAGTTTGATTTCTTTATGAGATGCAAAAGGGAGAAGCGTTGGATGTGACCAGGTATGGTTTCCTATCTGGTGCCCCTGAGATACAATTCGTTTGAGGATTTCTGGACGCTTCTGTACATTTTTTCCAATAACAAAAAAAGTTGCTTTAATGGAATCTTTCGCAAGGATATCGAGTATTTGGGGGGTATACCGAATAGATGGTCCGTCGTCAAAAGTGAGCGCAACTAACCTCGCTGATATTTTTGCAGGAGGATCTGCTGCAGGAAGCTCTTGTCCAGGGCTGCCCGAAATGGCACAAAAAATTGCTAACGATCCGAGCGCGCATAGTTTCAGGATTGATCGAGAAACAATCTGATTAAACTGCGGAAGATCGTTTTCCATGAGGTGCATAATCCTTAAATAAAACTAAATTTCTAGCGGTTTAAATTTTACCAACAACGGAATGAGCTGTCTAACAATTTATCCCTGGAATTTAGAATTGACCAGAGTTCCCCCTAATTTTCCAAGTATGGTAGCACAAACCGCAGCTGCAAGCAGTAAAACAGTAGCAATCAAATGAATCGGAAGCGTTTGGATGGGTAAGATACTATTAATAATAAAAAGAAGAAGCGAAATCACAAAAAATCCAATTCCCCAGGCAATCTTTTGTTTAAGCATTGGGGTGGTAACTTTGCGAAACCGGGTTTTCCCATCGATAATGCCTGTTACAAAACCACCAATAACAACAAAAGGAAGCGAAAAAAGAAGCACCATGGTTGTAGACCAAAGGTGTTGGGAAATGCTTTGGGGAGCAATAAAGAGTGCCAAAATCAAAAAGAGGCCTGCAAACGCAAATGCTTGAGGAAAATGCACAATAATTCCATGGATGTGACTATCAATAAGTGTGCGTCGTTTTTCAGATAATTTATCGGTGTCGGGCACAAACATTGTTTTTTTAACGCCGCATGCGGGGCACAAGTCGGGGAGTGCGCCATCTTCCATCACAAATCCGCATGCTTTGCATCGAACATATGTTTTCATCGGATAGTACCTTTCTCGCTAACGAGAGACATAAAATGTTTTTGTTTAAATTCGAAAGTCTATAAAAATAATGCATGCTGATATCGGTAGTAAGAAACAGATAAGTCTGACTACTTTTTTGGATGTTTTTTTAAGAGGGGGAATTTGGAATAGTTGTTATATAAAGATGTCCTAAAGCTCCTTTATGAGATTGGTTTGGGCGTTGCAAAAGAGACATTGTTAGATAGTTTTTTAGCTCTTTTAGTGTAAATCCTTTTGATATCGAAACCCTGCCATCGTAAAATGTAAATGAATTTCTAAAAAAAATGGAGCTTAATACGGTAAATCCAAAATACCAGATACTATTTCGTTCTAAATCGGAAAAGAGGATTCCTTGTCGCGCTTTAGCAGCGGTGGCAGTCAAAAGTTGGCGTATTTCGCTATCTGTTAAGTGATGAAGAAGGTGGTTTGAGAAAATGTAGTCGGCGGCTGGTATGGCGTCGGGATTTGCAATCATATCGGCTTGGATGATTGTGATTTCGGGAATGTGTGCACATGCCGTTCGTGCAAATTCGATAACGCGGGAATCGTAGTCGATGCAGGTAACCTTTGGTGTGAATCCTTGCTTTTTGCATTCTTGGACAAACCAAAGTGACGTATCGCAAGCACCGGATCCTAGATCGACAAATGAGATCGTCGAAAGATTATGTTGCTTTGCATGCGCAAAAATATGTGATCGAATAAGCGCGCGTGTTTTGCTGAGATAGATGTTGATATATCTAAATTGTTTGAGCGTTGTGTGGAGGTGAGCCGGGTTTGTGGCTGGGTCGTCCATAAGCTCGGGGGTTGTGGAGCGCGTGCTGAGATCGGGAAAGAGGAAGGGGAGATTTTTTGTGAGAAATTTCATAGTGAATGTGCTAGAAAAATAATTCAATTCCGAGTCGCAAGCGAATTAGAGGAATCATAAGTTTGCAGCGCCTCGGGCACGTGTTTGATATCGGCAAGCGTTAATGCCTTAGAACAGGCCGATCGGGATAAATCCTGGTACCCATTTGCGATAAGAATGCATGTGTAGCCGAGTGTTTGAGCAACTTCATAATCATGCGCTGTGTCGCCAACGAGGGTAATAGTACTCGGATTTATTTTATTAGTGTTGACATAATTGAGCGCATTGCTAACGTTACTTGAGGCATAAATATCAGAAAGCCCAATAATATCTTCGAAATAATCTCTGAGTCTAAACGCTTCCATTTGTCTGCCAAGCTGATCCTGCGCCATTGCAGATAAAACAGATTGCCTAAAACCCAGCTCATTCAAACGCACTATCGCCGACAGCGTATCATCGAAAAGCCGAAATGTCTCCGGTACGAAGGCTTGTCTATCGCGGGCATATCCCTTTTGATAAGGATCTTGTTTATTGCATGAACGCATGAGTCAACATCGTTGAGCAGCGTGCCGCTCCAGTCCCAGAGAAGGAGGGTCATTGTGGTTTTTCTAAGGTTGATTCAGGGCTGACAAAAGGGTCGCTTGAGTTGCGCATGTAAAAAAGAGGCTTTCTAGGTAAGTTGAATTAAAATTGGGTGAATTAATCTCTTGATACCTATACATTTGAACAAAATATATTATCCGGTATTCCTAACTCCTAGAACTTTTTTGAATTTTAATTAGGGCTAGAATGCAGAAATCAAAATAATGGTTCTTGTGCTTGCAAAATATACAAGTTACAAGAAGACGTTGATTGTACGTTTTATTATAAATTAGTTTTAAACGATCCTTGTTGTTCATGGGAAACGGCAACATCAAACCTACTTAAGAGGTGAACTATGAAGACATTATTGTATGCATTGCAGATTGGTTTTTTTTCTCTGGTTCTTCCTTTCTCACTTCTTGCAGGACCTGATCAAGATCTTGGAGATTTCAAGGTTTTCCCCGATAATAATGTTTGGAAATGGGATGTTTCAGCGTATAAAGTGCATCCTAATTCTGTTAACTACATTGCATCAATTGGAACGGCAACTACTTTACATCCCGATTTTGGCACCGTGTGGGCTGGCGCACCTATGGGAATTCCTTATGTGATTGTTACAGCATCTCAACTAATGATTCCTATTGTGTATACAGCCTACGGTGATGAGAGCGATCCCGGTCCATATCCTATACCACTTTCGGCACCCGTTGAAGGCGGGCCATCAGGAGATGGTGATCGACATGTGATTGCTGTTGACAAGGATAGAAAAGCTCTTTATGAGCTCTTTAGTTCCTATCCACAACCTGCTACCTGGAAAGCCCAGTCTGGAGCAAAATTCGACTTGACAATTAACGAAGATCATCCTCTTGGATGGACCTCGGCTGACGCTGCTGGCTTGCCTATTTTCCCTGGACTTGTTCGGTACGAAGAAGTTTATATCAAGCGCGAAATTAACCATGCAATTCGTATGACTGTGAAAAATTCTCAGAAGGCCTATATTTATCCAGCTCGCCACTTTGCCAGCAGTAGCACCGATAAAAATCTTGCTCCTATGGGTTTGCGATTGCGTATGAAAGCTAATTATGATATTTCAAAAATGACTCAGCCAATTCAGGTAATTTGCAAAGCTATGAAAAAACACGGTCTCATGGTAGCTGATAATGGTTCTAACTGGTATTTATCGGGAGCTCCCGATCCCCGGTGGAGCGATGACACATTAGGCGGACTAAAAAGCATTCCTGGTAGCGCGTTTGAAGTTATTCAGAGTGTGGATAGCCTAGGAATGCCGATTGTGCCTGTATCTAGTATTGTAAACCATGAGGGGTCACGATTGCAAAAGCAGACACAACCTGTATCCTCTTTGATAAGCCTAAAAAAAGAAAGCGGTTTAACAATACGAGCGCAAGAAAATCAATCGTTACAAGTAAATGTGCAAGGTCGAAAGGTACGTGGTCAAACCCCTAGAGATTGATATTTATCGCAATGTCAGGTCACAAGCGAATTTGGGGTGAGAAATAGGTCTTCTACGTTGCACCAGCGCACGCTGGCATCCGAAGAAAATTTTTGAATTGTAGATTCGAAATCCACCCACATTGGCTCCGATATCATTTCGTACGAATGCCCCCAAAAGTAAAAGACGCCGGTTATTTTTGCTTCCTCAAAAAATTTCCAAAAGTTTACATCTTGAAAATGGCATGATGGATGCAATTCAAAGGGGTTTTTTGGTGGAAATACGGTATTTGTTGTTCCAATGGTTCGTGCATAACTATGTCCAGCTTGTTCTACTGCTTTCATCGCACTGGAATTATACGTCCCAAATGGATACGCAAACCCGAGTATGGTCTGGTCAAAGATGTCTTGCAGGCGTTTTCGCCCAATAGATACATCCTGTGCCGCTTCCTCAAAAGGTAATTTGTCAAGATACGGATGCATGAGCCCATGATTGGCAATCACAAAACCCTCGTACACGTCACGCAATTCGTGCAGCCCAAGGTGATCTACGGTTGTACCTTTGTGCATCCACCCAAATTGACGATTGGCAGTATGAAGCCCTGCGTTGAGGTTAAATGTTGCGGATGCATTGTGTTTGCGAAGGATTTCTGTAAGTCGAATATCTGCGGTTATGCCATCGTCCCAGCATTGGACTATTTTCAGGGGAGCGTTCATAGGTCTTGCTCGAGGTTAATGGTTGATAACAAATTTTTTATGCAGAGTAGCCACTGTCTGAATGTCTCGTAATAAAATAGATTATGAATTTTGGGGTGGGAACAAAAGTATGTTTAAAATGGGCTTTAAACTTATTTTGAGTTTGCAGAGCAATTACACGCCTACAAAGTATTTTATTGCAGACTAAGGAAAAGCTACATTTTTTTTCGTTAGGATACTATGGCATCACAAAACGATTCACATATCGACTGGGTAGGCAGTGAGCTTGATACACCTCTTGCTAAACGCGATTATAATCGCAAGCTCTTTGTAGAGGTTTCTTTGACATATGATAAAGCTACCCCGTGGCTTTCTTTTTTTCGCGATAAAGCGTGGAAAAAAAAGCTCGTTTCGCTTGTTGGAAAAGCAGACCCTCGCGTTGTTGTTGATATTGCCTGCGGCACAGGTGATATAACGCTTTTATTGCATAATCGCTGGCCCATGTGCAAGATATGGGGAACCGATTTAACCCGCGAAATGATTACACAGGCTCCCAGCGCACCGGGCGTAACGTATTGTCTTGCTGATATGCAAAAGCTCGGAATTGCCACTGCTTCCTGCGATATTGTTACGGGCGGATATGCGCTGCGCAATGCTCCAGATTTACAACAGACATTACGTGAAGTATATCGAGTCCTGAAACCTGGGGGGTTCGGCGCATTTCTTGATTTTTCTCATTCGTCTAACTGGTTTATTGCTTTGGGGCAGTATTTTATTCTTAAAGTGTGGGGTTCAATCTTTGGCCTTGTTTTTCACCGGAATGCTGCAGTGTACGGCTATCTTGCCGACAGTCACCGTAAATTTCCTGCCACGGTTCATTTGCGTACCTTGTGTGGTCAAGAAAAAATACCGGTGATTATTGAGAAGCGATGCATGATGGGACTTTTAAGAATCTGGATTCTTTGCAAGCAATAATTACTCTTTCCCCGTGAGAGTTAGTACAAGGTTTTCTAATTGTCGCAGATCGTACTGTGGTGGAAGAAATCGGGCTTTGGCAAGAAATGGTGCCGATTTGAGAGACGATTCTTCTGAGGTGATGATAATAAGTGGTACGTGCATGCTCTCATCGGAATCGCTTGCCTTTGCCCCCTTGGCGATGGTTGCGGTAAACGGCATAATTACATCTGATGAAACTTCATCAAAGATCGTAATTATTATGCAATCGTAAAGGCTATCGTATTCCGAATGAGATGTAGTATGTGCAAGGGCAGTCGTGTTCATTCCGCAGGTTGCAAGGTATACAAGCGGGGCATTGTGTAGCGAAAACCCGCTATTAAATACCCCAATTGCAAGTGCTTCGTCAAGGTTTTGTTTTTGATCTGGTCCGGCGCCTTTATCATCGAGGCGCAGAAGCTGCTTGAAAAGATTGAGTTCGTGCATTGATGCATCGATAAAATCTTTCCCAAAACCGCTTGTTAGTTTACTTTCCTGAAATTTCCACGGCTCAATACGCCCCACAACCTGATCGCATTCGCTGCCTAAAGCCATTGTTTTAACCAGCGTATCAGACAAGTGAACGCACAGCGCATAGCGTTTGCCATTGGTATCGAAATGATCCTGATACGATTGAATGGTATATTGGTTATAGATGCCTTCTATGAGTGGCGACGGGAGTTTCCACTCTTCAAAGAGCCGTTTGATAATATCGTTGTGGTGTATTCCAAAAAGACCAATTTCAGCATCTATAAAGCTTATTCCCGTATCGGTAGCTTTTTCTAGAGATGCTTTAAATATGGTTGGAAAAAATTCGTCAAGGATAATGATGCCAAAATCATGTAGTAAACCAGCAAGATACGCTTCTTCAACCGAAATCGATCCCATTCGTCGGGCAGTGTTTTCTGCAAAAACTCCAGTAGCAAGCGAATGATACCAAAATGAGGATCGGTCGAATCCCATAGAATTAGTATCTGAAGAGAACAGTTTCATTACCGACATGCCCGTTACAAGGCGCTTGGTTTCGCGAAATCCAATGCGGATGATTGCGTCTTTTATTGAATTGATCTTTCGATGTGCAGTAGCAAAAAAAACGGTGTTAGATACCTTGAGAATGCTTGTTGTTATTATGGGATCTGCTTCTATAACTTTAGCCAGATCGGCAGCACTCGATGTTTCACTTTCGGTAAGTTGCATCACTTTCGCAACAGTAAATGGAAACGCAAGAAGCTTCGATACGTGCTTGACTATAAGGTCAATTTTCTTTTCGGGGAGCGTTTGCGGATCGGAAATAAGAGCAAGGTCTGCTTCTTTATCACTCAGAGTTGATTTTGCATCAATGCTTTTGTTATAGGTTTTGGCAATTTTCTGAATGAGCGTTATTATTGCGCTAAATTTAAGAGGCCGTGGAAAATAGTGGTTTACCCCTTTTTCGCTCATTCCTCTGAGTATCGATTCCGCAATTGTTTCCCCATAACCCATGATGCACGTTTTGCGTGTTGTGCGATGTTTACGAATTAAACTTGCAAAATGGAGTTCATCCATGCAAACACGAGGTAATTCGATCAGAATGAAATCGGGGCAATATTGGATTGCTTTGAGGTAATTGGCGTAGGTTGGTGTTGATACGACTAAATTTATGCCGGTATGCTCAAAACCAGCCTTCAGAATTTGGCGTTCACGTTCATTACCAACAATTAACAAGAGATTTATCATACAAACTGCCAAATTTTGTTCTTAGCACGGTCGAGAGGTTACAGTAATTTCTTGCTAATTATAATGTTTAGGAGTGTGTGGTGCAATAGATTTAATCGACCACCGGCACCGTATCCCAGGCTATAAGAGGTATTATTTCATCAAAAACAATAGAGTTTGCTACAATAACACCGGTTGAATCTAAGGTGAGTTCGTGTCCGTTTCGCTCTGCGGTTTTACCACCAGCTTCTTCTACAATTAATTTACCAGCCGCATAGTCCCAAGGGGCAAGACGATATTCAAAATAGGCATCAAAACGTCCACAAGCCACCCATGCAAGATCGAGCGCCGCGCCTCCGGTCCTGCGAAGATCACGGATACCGGTATCGAAAAGGATCCGCGAGGCAGCCAATGTTTTATGAATAAGTAGTCCTCTGTCGTAATAAAAACCGGTAACAACAAGTGCTTCTTGCAACGGTCGAGATGAGACCTTTATGGGAGAACCGTTTTTAGTAGCGCCCTGCCCTCGCTTGGCCACGAAGAGCTCGTTGCGCATGGGATCAAAAACTACGCCAGCTTCAATTATCCCTTTGTGAACATAGGCGATGGATGTGCTATAATGGGGAATGCCATGAGCGTAATTGTTTGTTCCGTCAAGCGGATCTACAACCCATAAATGCTCTGCGTCGATGGTTTGGGTGCTATGGAGTTCCTCTGCAAGAATTTTGTGAGTGGGAAAAGCTTCTAAAATGATTGAAGCAATGGCTTTTTCTGCCGCTACATCAGCTTCAGTTACCAAGTTGTTGAGTGCTTTATGAGAAATTGCAGCTTTTTCAAAGAGATTATGCGTAATGCTGCCGGCGGTTTGAGCAGCTTTAAGAGCTACCGAGATAATTTCAGACATGAAGAACTTCCCACTAGGTATAAAAAAGATTAAAAATAGCTTCTGGCAAAAGAATCGAGATTGTTAGAGAATCGGCGACCATCGTTTTATATTAGATGTATGGAATCTTTTAGACATATAGGTCGACCACTCATTTTAGCATCGCAATCACCTCGTCGCCAGCAGATTTTGGAGCAGATGGGTTTTCGATTTTCGGTGATTCCGCCCACAATAGGCGATGAATCTGCTTACATAGATTCACGGGATCTGAGCACATCGCTGCGCAGATTGGCGACCGCTAAAGCTAATTCCATTGCCGTTAGGCATGGAGGCGATCTGGTTCTGGGGTCTGATACTATTGTTGTTCTTGATAACCGGATAATGGGCAAGCCTGTTGACAAAGACGATGCCCAGCACATGCTCGAATCTCTCTGCGGTAAAACGCACACGGTACTTTCTGCTGTGGCACTTGTGTGTAGGGAGACTTCTTTTGAATTGGCAGTAACGGTTGCAACCGATGTCACTTTTCGGTTTGCAGCGCCTGTTGAAATAGATGAATACCTCACGCATGGTGAGTATGCAGATAAAGCTGGGGCTTATGCAATACAAGGTCGCGCAATGACATTTGTAGAGCGAATAGCAGGTTGTTTTTATAATGTCATGGGACTACCCATGAGCGCAACGATTGATCTTTTTTCTGCCTTTTTAAAGGCCAAGGGGAGCTAGGGGATGACAGAGACACACGACGCAGACAAGCCTAATGAGGTCATAGAGCAGCCCATTGAATCAGTTGGAGATATCCTTCGTAAAGAAAGAATCACGAGGCGCATTGCCGTTGAAACAATTGCAAAAGACCTTCGTCTTAATGTTAAGTATATCAAGTCAATCGAATCGAATCAGTACCACGAATTACCAGCAGATCCATATGTTAGGGTGTACCTGCGGTCGATAGCAAAATATCTTTTGTTAAGCCCTGAGGAAATACTCAAAAAATATTATGCTCAACAGGGTATTGTGCAGGAAAAAAGCCCACGCGACAATTTAACGCGCAGCCTTTTGCAGCCCGAAACAACACCTATTTCCGATAAACCACCTCTTTCGTGGCAGCTTATTGTTGCGATTATTGTCGGCATACTTATTCTGCTTATTGTAGCAGGAAAAATGGGTTGCATTACAACCTCAGCTCCAGACCAAACGGGCTCTGCTGGGCAGGATACCGTTAAAAATGCTTTTGCAGCCGACCCAATGGCCGATTCTATTGCGGCAAAAAATGCTGCAGCAGCTGCTGGTGAAGTGCGAGCCGATTCGGTTCGTAAAGATTCTTTGGCAAAAGCCACTGCAGCAGTTGTACCGGTAGCAAAGCCAGTTCCTCCTCCTGTATCCAGCGGACTTATTACTGCTGGAAACAAACTCTCCCTTGTCATTAAGGTTCCTAAAGATTCAGTATGGGTGCAAGTCTTTTCGGATGGTGTATCATGGAAGAAAACCTTGCATGGACCCACCAGTAAATATTTTGAGGCCAAAGATAGTCTTAATGTTCATGTTGGAAATAATGGGGTTGTAGAATATGTTGTCAATGGGAAAATGTTCAGGGATTATTCCGACAAAGGCATTGCGATTTTCAAACTTGCTCCTAATACGCCTCCTGTTCGGTGGAATCTTGAAACGTGGAAGAGCGTATTCGCTAATCGAATGTAAATGCTATGTGGATTGATGTTCATGCACATCTTTCTTCACAGTATCAACAAGATCTTGATGCCGTTTGTTCCCGTGCCAGCGCTGCTGGTGTAGCATATATTCTGTCTACTGCTACAGACCTTGCTTCATCGTGTGAAGTAGCCATTCAAGCCACTCAAAAAGAGATGCTCTTTGCTGCGGTGGGTATATCTCCCTACGATGCTGCATCAGTTGATGAAAGCATCTACGAAAAAATTCTTACGCTTGCACAATCCTCCCGGGTAGTTGGCATTGGTGAAATAGGGCTCGATCGGACAAATCCATCATATCCCGATTCAACACTACAGAAGAGGGCGTTTTCTCGGTTTCTTGAAATCGCACGCATTGTCAATAAACCTGCAATCATTCATTCTCGCGGTTGCGAGGAAGAATGTGTTCAGATGTGCAAGGATGCGGGTGTCCAAAAAGCGCTTTTCCATTGCTTTACAGGTTCCCTCACGGCACTTGGCATGCTTGCCGATGCGGGCTATCATGTTTCATATTCGGGAATTGCAACATTTAAGTCGAAACCTTTAGACACACTTATTCTCCAAACGCCTTTAGGCTGCATGCATATCGAGACCGATTCGCCCTATCTTGCTCCTCATCCTTTACGGGGCAGTGTCAATAGTCCTGCCAATGTTGGAATTATTGGAGATTATAGTGCTACGGTTTTGGGAATGTCGCCTCAAGAATTGCAAGCGCAGTTGCTCAAGAATTTTGTTCAGCTCTTTGGAGTGAGGGATGATTATGGAAAATTATTCGGCGCTTAAGAGGCGTGGTTGCATATTTTTGCCACAGAAAATTCGATATGCGTATCCCCGATGCTATTTTATATGATACAATGTGTATGATGATGTTTACATGTCTATGAACAATATAAATGGGGTAGAGGCAATGCTGATAGTATTCATAGTGTGTGCTGTTTTTGGAGTCTTAACAATTGCAATACATGTGGTATTGGAGCTTAACAAGCTCTCTGCAATAGTCGATCGCGAAACCGATACAATAAGGAAGCACTATGAATCGTGATGATGCCAAGCGTCAAATCCGGTCTGAGGTAACAGCGCTTAAGGCGTATCACCTCGAACCCGAAGATAGTGTAATAAAACTTAATCAGAACGAGAATCCTTTTGATTGGCCACTAGAAGTCAAAGAGGAGTTTGGTCGTTTTTGTATAAAACACCCCTGGAATCGGTATCCAACTTTTATTCCCGATACCCTGCTAGAAGGTTTGGCAAACTACGCCGGTGTTTCTCACGAGCAGGTTTTGGTAGGCAATGGATCAAATGAAATGCTTTTGGTTCTGCTGCTATCGCTTATAGAAAAAGGCCGTGATGCAATTATTATACAGCCTGCCTTTACTGTCTATGGGCTTTTGGTGAAAGGGCTTGGAGGCAACGTTCACGAAGTTTTGCTTAATGAGGATCTTTCGTTTAATGCAGATCGGATTGCCGCGGCATGTGCTTCTGTAAAGAACTCTCTTTTGATCTTGACATCGCCTAATAATCCAACGGGATCTGTATTGACAGAAGCTGAAATCAGGAAAATTTTAGATGCGCATACGGGTGTTGCCATCCTCGATCAGGCATACATCGAGTTTGGTGGCTATAATGCAATTCCGCTTTTGGCGGAATATCCAAACCTGATTATTACCCGAACATTTTCAAAAGCAATGGCAGGCGCTGGATTGCGGATTGGGTATATGCTGGGGGATGCATCCATGATCGCTCAATTTAAAAAAATCAAGCTGCCCTATAATATCAATAGCTTCTCCGAACACTGTGCTCTGTTAATGCTTACCTATCAAGATCGTATTGCCACACAATGTGCCTTGTTATCGAACGAGCGCGATAGCCTTTTTGGTTTTTGTAAAGCATTGCCATTCGATACGTGCTATCAAAGCGGAGCAAATTTTTTTCTTGTGCGTTTAACGCGCACGTCGGATCTCTTTGAGTTTTTAAAACGTAAAGGAGTTCTTGTTCGTGATGTTTCTACCTATCCAATGCTTGATGGTTGTTTACGGATTAGTGTTGGAACGCCCGAAGAAAACGCTGTGTTAAAGAGGGTTCTAGCTGATTTTTTTGCGCAAAAATAACCTATTTAGGCAATTAAAGGACTATCTATGGAACGAAAAGCATCGGTATCGCGCACAACCAAAGAAACCGATATTACGGTATCGGTTGATCTGGATGGTACTGGACAATCATCTATTCAGACTGGTAATGGTTTTTTTGATCACATGATGGTGCTTTTTACCCGGCATGGTCTTTTTGATATTTCTATCGCATGTGCTGGTGATACACATATCGATTTTCATCATAGTGTAGAAGATATCGGTATTTGCCTTGGTCAAGCATTTGCACAAGCACTGGGCAATGGTGCGGGAATTATCCGGTATGGGACAGCGTATCTGCCGATGGACGAATCTTTGGCACGAGTGTGCTGTGATATTTGCGGACGATCAAATCTTGTGTATCATGTTGCGTTGACTGATAGAAAAATTAGTGATTTCGACTGCGATCTAGCAGAAGATTTCCTTAAGGCATTTTCGGATAATGCACGCATAACGCTCCATGTAGATCTTCTTCGCGGTCGCAATAGTCATCATTCGCTCGAGGCTGTATTCAAGGGTTTTGCGCGCGCGCTTTCCTGTGCAGTCTCTATTAATCCGCGTGGCGCTACGGCTATACCGAGCACAAAGGGCCTCCTTCTGTGATTCGAATGGTGTATATCTGTTTCTTAATGTTAGCGTGCCCGCTTGCTGTCACCTATTCGTGGGAATTGCGTAAAGTGAATAGTTCCGACTACGATTATTTGCGCATGGTCCCAAGCCCCAAAAAATTGCTTGGAATGGCTCATTTTCCGCGCTGCTATACTGCCCAGGTAACCTTGGGAGGCGCAGTTGGCGCAGAAGTGAAGGCAAGTTTGCTGGCAATGAAGCTTCCGCCTCCCGTGTTTTCGGAAATACTCGATGAAAAGGGTGTTATAAGATTATCAATTGCTAATAAGGAATATCCTCTCGTAACGCGTGATCTTGTTTCTGGTATTGTAAATCCTGGACAAATGATAGATGTGATCCTGTCCTCGCTTCTGCGGTATCACAGTGCCGATGATATTCGTCAGTTAGCTTCGGAGACTACGATTAAAAAAAATGTTACGGTTCTTGATAACCGTCCGGTTTTTACTTTGTTCTTATCGCCGGTTGGTACCCGATTTGCCTACCGGTGGGACGACATGGGGGCCTTTGTTCACGAGAGCTGGCTTACAAGCGCAATGCTTACCATCGATACGAGCACGTATGTTGTCTATGAAATATCGGGGCGTAAATATAGCAGAACTTTTAGCGTGGATGCTTCGGAAAAACCACCCCTCGACTCGGCAGACGTTCGCTATACAATAACCTACGATACCGCATCAGGGCTCTTGCCACTTTCTCTGACTGTCAGAGAGAATAAATCCGAAAAATTAAAAATTGTTGTTACCTATCGCCCCGAAAACGGCGCTACGGTTTTTAATTCTCGAAGCATTATATATGCATTACCAAATGGATCCAAAACCGAACTTTCTCTTTACTATGGTTTATATACAATGTCCCTTTTTGGAAAACCAGATCTGGATAATCCCATTCAATCGGGCTATATGAAAAAATTGGGCGGTGCAGCAACCCTAGCCCGAAAGGCTACCGATTGTTTGTCCCTAGGTGATATTTCGGCTGCGGCACGGGTATTTAAGCGACTCTCGCAGGAATATCCTTCTACTCCGCAAGGGATAGAGGCAGCCAGGCTTTTGCAGAATTTGCCCCGGTAGTTTGTAGTGGAGAATCTTTTGCATACATCATTTCATTAAAATCATGGTGTTTTTAATGGTCAGATTGTAATTTTTATTAATATGACTCTGTATCGTAACTAGTTTGCTTAACGATTCTTTTAAAACAGGAGAAGCTATGCTTCGAAACCGTGTGGTTGTATTGACAAGTGTTGCGCTGGCATGTTTCCTTGGTGGTTGTGGAAAAAAAGACCAGCCTGTTATTAATAAAAAAGTTCCTCAGATCAAGCAAACGGCAGCTTCTCAAAAAGCAAGTGGTCAAAAAGAAGACGATATCTTTAACGAATTTTATGACGAGGGAAAGCCGGGCGCATCCAAAAAAAATGCACGCGACGATTCTAAAGAAACCTTCTCGACCAAGCCTTTTAAATCAACAAAAAATAGCAGCGCTTCAACGACTATGTCGTCTGTTTCGTTTTCGGAAAATGGCACGTATGTTATTCAAATTTCGTGTGTAAAATCTAGGACTTTTGCAAATAATTTGGTTGCCCAGCTCAAGAAAAAAGGGTATCCAGCATATGTATCCGAAGTTGTTGATCCTACGCCGCAATTACCGGGCACCTATTATCGAGTTCGTATTGGCGGCTTTGAAGGGGAATCGATTGCACGTGGCTTTGCTAAAAACGAATTGAGTGGCGCCGAATTTTGGGTTGACAAAAAATCTAACGATGCAGTTGGTTTGCGATCTGCGGACATGAGTGGGTCTTATAATGCATCGTCCTATAGCGAATATGTACCAGCTCCTTCGCAACCTGCGGCTGCACCCGTTGAACAAAGTACAATGTCAACCCCAGAGCCTATCCCCGCAGCAGTTGCACCAGCCCCAGCACCCGAACCTGTGGCAACATCCGCTGCAACGCCAGAAACTACTCCTACAATAGCTCCAGCTCCAGCAGTAGCTGAACCTGTAGCACCTGTACCTGCTCCTGCTGCAACTACAACAAATTCTGCGCCACAATCAAATAGTAGTGGAACGCCTGCCAAGAGTGATTGGGGTAACGATGATTGGGGTACACCCGCAAAGTAACAAGGCCATGTTTTCTGATAGACTTACAATTGGGTTTTGCTTCGGAAACGATGCAAAACCCCTTTTCTTTTTATAAAAGAGGAATAGTGACACGCACACTTGCATTATGCAATCTTGGTTGCAGCAAAAATATTGTCGATGGTGAGACAATGCTTCAATGGCTCTCAGATGCTGGGTTTACGCTTGTAGACGATTATGAAACAGCTTCGGTTATTGTTGTTAACACATGCGCATTTATCAAAGAGGCAACACAAGAGGCTGTTACCACAATTCTCGAATTTGCAGAGTGCAAAAAAAAAGGAACCTGTTCAACACTTGTGGTTGCGGGTTGTTTTGCAAAACGATACAAGGAGAGCGCAGAGTTTTCGTTGCCTGAAGTTGATGTGTGGACCGGAGTCGATACCTGGAGAGAAGAACTGTCTGAGTATTTTAAGGTGAGTGCACAACCTACATTTAAGCGGGTACTTACCGAACCTCATGCAACGCAATACCTTAAAATTGCAGAAGGCTGTTCTCATGGGTGCACGTTTTGCGCAATTCCGGGAATAAAAGGGGGCTATAAGAGCAGGCCCCTCGGCGATATTATAACAGAAGCGAAATGGCTGGCCTCGGTTGGCGTACAGGAATGCATTCTTGTTGCGCAAGATACCTCATACTATGGGCGAGATTGTGGCACAAGCCTTGTCAACCTTTTAAAAGCGTTGCTTAAAGAGACAACCTTCCCTTGGATTCGGATGATGTATTTGCATCCCCGATTTGTTGATGATGAACTTCTCGATCTCATAGCAGCAGAGCCTCGAATGTGTCGCTACTTTGATATCCCTTTGCAACATAGTTCCCAGCCAATACTCGATGCAATGAAACGAGGCCATGCAAAAGAGACCATTAGCATTCTAGTAAATGCCATTCGATCCAGAATGTCCGATGCGGTTATTCGTACTTCGTTTATAGTTGGTTTCCCCGGAGAAACAGCCGATCAATTTGATGAACTTCTAGAGTGTATACAAGTATGCCGATTTGATAAAGTTGGGGTATTTCCTTTTTCGCCCGAAGAAGGAACAATTGCAAACTCATTTAAAAAGCGACCACGTACTCAAACGGTTATGCATAGGTCAGAAACCCTTATGGAGATTCAGCGGGAGATTAGCAGCGATATTCAGACTCTAAAAATAGGATCGATTCTCGATGTTATTCTTGACGGTGTTAATGATAACCCAGACTATTCTTACAGTGGCCGTACACGAGGGGATGCGCCCGAAGTCGATGGCAATGTGCATATTCTCTCGGGGGATGCGGAAGTAGGCGCAATCGTCTCTGTCCGCATTGTTGCTACCGATGATTATGACCTCTTTGGGGAGATTGTTCCACGGTCATAGGTGGTTTTAGACCCTCCATAATGTATTTTCTGATCGATTTTATTACGTGATATATTCTTGGGAGTTTTTATGCCTACGTACGAGTATAAATGCAAGACCTGTGGCGATGCTTTTGAAGAGTATCAGTCGATCAAAGCAGATCCGCTAACTCAGTGTAAAAAAGAAGGCTGTGCGGGTCCTGTTGAGCGATTGTTTTCTGCGGGAGCCGGGTTCCTTTTTAAAGGAAGTGGCTTTTATATAACCGATTATCGTTCCGATTCGTATAAAAAAGGTGCTAAAGCAGATTCATCGGGTGGTGCTGCTCCTGCAGCTTCCACGCCATCTTCTACGCCCGCTGCATCTGCACCATCATCGACTCCTTCTGCATCGTAATTCATTTTTTCTCTGGATCGGATATGCCTGTATATGTTTATTGATGAAACGCGAATCGAAGTAATTGCAGGCGCCGGAGGAAATGGATGCTTTGCTTACGAACGGCTTAAGTTTCGACCCTATGGACCTCCCGCTGGGGGTAATGGCGGTAAAGGTGGAGACGTTTACTTTTGCGCTGATTTTCATCTGCTTACGCTTCAAGACGCTGCTTACCATAAAAAATATCAGGCAGTACGCGGGGATCATGGATCTGGTTCAAACAAGTTTGGCCGAAAAGCAGGCGATGTTGTAATTCCCGTCCCCATTGGAACGCTTATTTACGATGGCGAATCAGGCATATTGCTTCACGACTGTATCCAAGAAAACAAACCGATACTCATTGCTCGTGGAGGCCGGGGTGGCCGGGGAAATGCTGCGATGCGTACCCGAAAAAATCCTAACCCCGAGTTTGCAGAAGAAGGAAAGCCTGGCGAGATTAAAAAGCTTCGGCTTGTATTAAAGGTACTTGCAGATGTAGGTCTTGTGGGTCGTCCCAATGCCGGAAAGTCAACCTTTTTATCCACTATTTCTCGCGCTCATCCAAAAATTGCCGATTACCCATTCACAACAACGGCGCCGCATTTGGGTATTATCAAGTCGGCAGATGGATATCAAAGTTTTGTGGTTGCCGATATCCCCGGTCTTATCGAAGGTTCACATACCGGGAAAGGCCTGGGCATTCGTTTTTTGCGCCATATAGAACGTACCAAAATACTTGCTATAATGGTAGAAGCAACCAGCGAAGATCCACAGGCAGATGCCGACGTGTTGCTTGCAGAACTGGCAGCCTATTCTCCTCTTTTGGCTCAAAAACCATGTTGCTTCATTCTTACCAAAGCAGATATATTCCACGTTGACGAAAAACCTTCCCTCCCGCCCAAATGGTTTGTCATGTCATCGCTGTCTAAGGTAGGTGTTACCGATGTCTTGAGGGAATTTGAACGCCTTATTATTGCCGAACGAGGCAAGGTTATTGAAAACACGGCGGTGTTTGATTTTGATTCTATCTCGTTTGTAAAAAATGCAGGGAAAGATGAGGATATAGAAGAAAAAGAAAAAGAAAAAGAAAAAGAACAAGAACAAGAACAAGAACAAGAAATAGAATAAGATTTTGGGCGTTCCAGCTTCGCTGTCCCTCCTCCTCCATGCACTTGCTTCGCAAGCCGGTACAAAAATCCTTGCGGCGCAAAGCGCCTGAGTCTTTTTGCACTGAGGGGTGTCACTGCCGTTTCCCCCTTCACATTCCGTCCTCCCTAACGTGATTGACAGACCGGCTTGCGAAGCAAGAGCACGTAAGAAGTGCCGACGGTGGCAACCGTGGCGCCCAGATGCAATATCTGAAACATTTAGAAGCCAGGAACCCAAACTTTGACATATACTTAAATAAAAAAAACTCCTATCTTCCCCGGTTTTTAGATATACTTATTAGATAAAGGCACTTCTGTTCGCCGACCAAGATAGTACAGCATAATGTGTTAGAAAGTTTATATGCACCAGATAAAAAGTATGCAACTAGTTATTGGTAGAATACTTTGCGTAATTCTTATGATTACGAGCGTAAATTTTGCAGCTTCAGTTGTATCTGTTAAGCAAAATGGTACTGGGTTTGCGCTTATTCGTAATGGACAGCCGTATTACATTAATGGAGCAGGGGATAAATACCGGATGTACGAAATTCCGCTCAATGGGGGCAATTCGGTAAGAACATGGGGCACCGATGATAAAATTTTGGATAGCGCTGCTGCACAGGGGCTCAGTCTTACCATGGGGATTTGGGATCCTGCTACTGCTGTTGCGGCTGTCAACAAGTACAAAAACCATGATGCGCTTTTGATGTGGGGTTTGGGTAATGAAATAGAAACGCGAACGGCTAACACTGTTCAAATGTGGAAAGATGTCAATGCCATTGCTGTGCAGATGAAAGCAGCCGATCCTAATCATCCCATCATGACTGCGGTCGCTGAGATAGGTGGATCTAAAATACAGCAGATTAAGGATAATTTCCCAGCTCTTGACATATTAGGAGTGAATAGCTATGGGGGGCTTGCGAGCCTGGCATCACGGCTTGCAGCAGCCGGATGGACCAAACCCTATATCGTAACCGAATTTGGTCCCAAAGGCCCCTGGGAAGTAACAAAAACATCGTGGGGTGTTCCTTTAGAGCCAACGAGTACGCAAAAAGCCGATTCGTATATTTCGGGTTATACTGGTTCTATTGCAGGTAAAACTAATTGTCTTGGGTCGTATGCATTCTTATGGGGATTTAAGCAAGAAAAAACACATACGTGGATGGGAATGTTTTTGCAGCCAGATATTGGCGGTGGCAGAACCGCGGCTGTTGACGCTATGACATTTCTTTGGACTGGAGCGTGGCCACGTGTTAGGTGTCCGGTTATTGCAGGGAATGGCATTGCCATCGATACAAATTATAATAAGGGTAATCGTACTAGTACCTTTGCTACTGGGTCGACCATTAAATGCAGAATAAAAGCAACCGATCCACAAATGCAGCCGCTTGTTATTACGTGGGATCTGCGTCAAGATGCTTCGCTTAATCCAACTTCCGGCGGGGGTGTCGAACCTGTAAATCCTCCCCTTGCAGGGGCTGTGATTGCAGCCAGCGGGGATAGCGCACTCATTGCGCTTCCTTTAAAAAATGATACTTTGCGCGTACATGTTTATGTGCATAATGCAAGTGGCTATGCTGCAACTGCAAATCTACCTATTGTTGTTGATTCCCGGGTGTCTATCTCAAAAAGTTCTTTTAATTCTACCGTTTCAGGCATCTTTCCCAATAAAATTTCCGGTGAAAGATTCTCTTTTGTTGGCCGGAGGATTTCTTCGAATAGATCTTTGACACAAGGGGTATTCTTTGAAAGCTTAGGTGGGAATGCGCTTGAGAAAAAGGTTGTTATTGTTCACAATCAAAAATAATATATAAAACCAAAATTCTAGGAGAATGCCTATGAAGAAGTATTTTCGGCTTTGCATTGCAGTATGTTTAGGTCTGGCTCTGCTTATTCCCACGTGCGCATGGGGCCGGTCGTTGAATGTTGCCTCTCTTTCTGAATTGCAAACAGCTAGTAATAGTGCTCATTCTGGGGATACACTACTCTTGGCTAATGGGACTTATCAGAGTACTACCTTAACAGTAAGCAAAAATGGAATTGTGGTGCGTGCTGCAACCTTAGACAGTGTTTTCGTAATGGCAATAAAAATGTCGCATATGGTAATTTCTTTTTGAATGGATCTGGCGGAATTCGCGTTAAAGAGGCCAATGATATTTATTGCTATAACAATTATTTTGAAAAGTCGGGTGTTGGTGGTTCTATGAATGCAGTCACCTTCATGTATGTAAGTCCTAATCTGAACAATATCAATTTTTTATATAATACTTTTGTCAATTGAGGAGTTATTGATTTGGGGGGTAGTGGTCCAACTAATGCAATATTCGCTCATACTCTTTTTAAAAAGGATGCAAGAGATATTTTCTTTAATCCCAATGGAAAAACAACCTGGCTGGGGAATATGTATCAGGGAACACTGGGTATAAGCATTGCATCGGGGATGATTGCAATAGATCCCAAATTTGCTCTATCGGCAAGGGTTTTTATCAAATTGGATCGGCTAGCCGTGCAATTAATGCTTCGAGCAAGGAGTATCTAAGTATTCTTGATATAACCCAGGTCGATGATGATCCTCAGGTATTGCTTGATATTGAAGGACAGTCGCGCCCAGCTGATGTAGCCCAAAAGGATGTTGGTTGTGATGAAGTATCTACTGCTGCCCAAACTAATCAACCCTTAAAACTCTCTGATGTTGGGCCATTGTATCTCTCTGGTGTAAGGGTTGCTCCTTCAACACAATCTTTATCTGCTACCATGAGCAGTGCAATGGTGAACGCGCATCGTGAATCATTTACGCTCAATGGCCGTTGTATATCAGAAGCGTCGCAACAATCCAGAAAGACTCCCAGACTATCATAGGCCGTCTCCGGAGCGGCTTTACATCATTGAGCAAATCTGTCAGTCGCCTTGTTTATATTTTAGGTTTCATATTTTTTTGAACTGATATTGCAGCGTTATCATGATTTGGTATGATCAAGGACCGTATTCTGCCTTATTAGAAGTGTACCCACCCTTCAGACTCAATACCATCATTTCTTGACATGCAACGCCTTGAATACTACTATTATAGGAAGTTGGTTAAACCCTCAAGTGTAATGAGGAATTTGTACCTATGCAATTTGATGCTAAACAAAAAACGATTCTTGCAGATATCGCTAAAGATCCTTCATATCCACGAGCAATTTCCGAGTTAAATGCGCTCTATTGGGGAATCGCCCTTGATGGGTTAAGCGATCGCGTGCGCAATGGTGAAGATATCGCCCCTTTTCTGAAACAGGAAAAGTCATTTTTTAACAGTGGCCTAGTACGGGAGCTTCGCGAAGATGCTGCTGACATCGAGCGAAAGTTTTTTGAAAAACCCGAATTAAATTCTCCTCTGGAGATTGAACTCTATACAGATTGGATACTTGCCGTTGTAGAGAAAATTAAGGAAAATGATCGTGCTCAAACGATCATGCTAGAAATAGATGCATCTAAAAGAACGCTCGTGCGTCTGCAACGAGACATTGCAGCTCATCAGGAAGAACGTAAAGATCTTCTTGTCAAAGCACTTGGGGGTGAGCTAGATTCGAGTACTTTACAATGTGTTGGTTCGCTTGTTGAAACAGACAAACGTGCTCTCGAAAATTTGCGTATTAAAAAGGCAATTTCGCGCGGAGTCTTTTTCCCCGTGAGCGAACGACGTACATTTGTAGAAAAGGAAAACAACCTCAAAAAAGAGGTTGCTCGATATGCAGCGCTTGTTTCTCACATTAAAAACGATTCCGAAAAAACCGCGCTCAGAACACTCTGTTTAAATATTTCCGAGCTCTTTGAAACGTGTATTGAGCACGAAGAGAAAATACTTAAATATGAAGCAGAAATTACAGCACTCAAAGATAAGCAGAATGCACTTTCTCCCTTAGAAATTCAGTCGCGCGTAAGAAGCGAAATAGAGTATCTTCGCGATCTTATCCGCTTGTGCGCAAAACGTCTGCATGGAGAGAGCTGCTCGGTAGTCAGAAAAGGGGATGTGTTTTTTACGCAAAAAGAATTTGCTCAATGTCTGGATCGGGTTTTAGAATTTGATCCTCGGATATTTCATAATGACAGAGTTTCGTTTCAGGGAAAACCCACTTTTTTGCTTGTTCCCGGCAATGGCAATGCATTGTTTGATTGGAAGAACAATCGGTTTATTGTGCCTCTTATTCCTCCCGGGGGTAACTTTTTAGGCTCGATTGCTTCGGCGATTATAGAATACCGTATCGACGTTGACGAAGAAAAAACACTCGTTACTTCGTATAGTAAACTGCCACATTTAAAAGGCGTTAAATCGATACTTCAAATTCGTGCATCATTGACTAAAGACTACCTTGCCTGGATACTCTCCGAATCCAAGGGGTTCAAGATTATGACAAAGGAAACACGAGCGTGGTTTGAGCATGAAATAGCGCCGGGTAAACTAGACATTTATTGTCCATTGCAGTATCAATCGTTCTCTCTTTCGTCGGATGATTACCGTAAGCTTTTAGCCGATGTGGAATCGCGCGTTAAAAACGATGTGAATGCAGCTGATTCTGCCGATTTGTGGGTCGGTAGCATTCTTAATTATCAACAAGGTAATTTTGAGCGGGCTTTCGAATGCATTAAAACCTATGTCGATAAGAATACTATAAATACCTTTGCTTTTTATAACCTCGGACAAATTGCAATGAAAGTGTCTCGCAAAACGGAAGCAATTGCAGGTTTTGCCGAATTCTGCAAGCTTAATCCTCAAAGTTGGTGGGCAACAGTCACTCAAGATCATCTGCGACGTTTGCAGGGAGGTTAGCATTATTGCCTTCGCTCGCAAAGAAATGTTCGCACTCGGGTTCCTTTTTTGGACTAAGAATAATCTAACCCCCGAACACAACGAGTATCCTCAAGCAGACTGCTGAGTTTCCTGTTCAACACTTTATTATCGTGTTGATAATATCTTATTTCTGTTTAAGTGTATTTTTTATTTTTCGCTGAGCTATTCTTAAAACAGATCCAGAGGCCCACCGTTTCTGAGTTCTTGTCCGTTTTCCCGTTCCAATTAAACTAATTTGTTGCTGACGGTGGAGTTCATGGCGCTTAAAAAAAAAGTGAATGGGGAATAGTCGGGCCGATACAAGGCGAACGAGTATCCGAGGAAAC
>JBBRUX010000010.1:0-97190 GCA_038247415.1 Chitinivibrionales bacterium
GGTATGCATTGATGCGAGAATCTCTGGTGAAATGTTGAGCACATTCTTGATGATAGGATCGATTTTGATGAGAGGCTTGCCGTTTCGATCGGTGGCGGTTTTGAGTAGATGGGGTTGATATTGGTTTTTGCCATTGCCGAGCGCTGCCATCATCACAGCCAGTTGCAAGGGCGTTGCAACTTGCGCTTGTCCGATCGCAAGATCGAGTACCATACCACCGGTCCATTGCCAGCCGCGTTTTGAATATCGTTGGTTATATGCCTTTTCCCCCGACAGCCATCCGCTTGCTTCGTTGGGAAGATCTATGCCTGTCTGGGCACCCAAGCCAAGCATTGAGGCATATTTGTTGATATTTTCGTCACCCAGCATGATTCCCATTTGATAAAAATAAACGTTACACGATTGTTTGACTGCGCCAATCATGTCGAGGCGACCATGGCCCTTGGCCTGCCAGCAATGGGCAATGCGATTGCCGAAACGGTAGGCGCCGTTACATCCTACAGACATATAGGAGTGGTCATTAATTTTTCCTGTTTCCAACCCCGTAAACGATGTGATTAATTTAAATGTTGAGCCGGGAGAATAGGTTCCCGATACTACCCTATTGTTAAGTGGCCGTGAGGAGTCCATAGCTGCGGCAGCATAGCTTTTGTTGCGCAAGGAAGGTGCCAACGAAAAAATATTTGGATCGATTGAAGGGCTACTGTAAAGCACGAGAATTTCGCCGGTACGCGGGTCGAGCATGATAACTCCCCCTTTGAGCGTATCAGGAAAAGATTTGCAGGCAACCATTTGGAGGTCCGCATCCAAAGACAGATGAAGATCAAGGCCCGGCGTGGGGAGTTGTCGGGGCATATTGGATATTGCACCCATGTTTCTTCCATGGGCGTTGACCTCAATAAATTCCTGACCATTTTTTCCACGCAAAATGTCTTCGTACTGACGTTCTATACCCGATTTTCCTATACGATCGCCATAGCCATAACCTTTTAATTTATGCTCCTCGAAATCTTCTTCGGGGATTCCTCCCATATAGCCAAGCACATGGAATGCTCCTTTACCAAGAGGATATTCGCGCCGGGATTCGGTTTCTACGGCAATACCAGGGAGCTCCAGGGAATGCTCTTCGATAATGGAAACGATATCCATGGCAATGTCTTCTTTGATAACAGTAGGATCGAATCGTCGAAACGTCGCAACATGCAGGCGTGTGATAAGATCGAGTGAGTCGAAGAGAGGAAATCCATCGATGTCGCGAATTTTAAGCAGATTTTCGATTGTATGCTTTCGTTTTTTAAGTTTGTAAGGTAGCACACACAAAGAATATGAGGGCCGATTGCGGACGAGAGGTTTCCCGTTTCTATCCAGAATGGTACCTCGCGGAGCTTTAATTGTATGGAGTTGCATTCCATTTTCGTTTGAGAGCTTGATATTTGTTTCTGCATCGATGATTTGGAGCCAGATTAAACGCATGAGCAAGACAAAGAAGAGTCCTCCTATACAAACGCAAATAAGGGAGCTTTTGCGAATCCGTTCTTGCTGTTCGTCCTGGAGGTTAGATCCAATGGGCATGGAGTGTTCTTATCTTCGAAAGGATGGTTGGGAATAATTCATCCAGAGATAATACAATGCACCAAAAATGGCGGTGTAGAGCGCTCGTGGTATCGAACTAAAAAAGATTGTAGGCAAGAGTGACCCCAAGCCCCGATGGTTCAGAGCCGATTCGATGATATTTGAGCACGAGTCGCAAACTATAAAAGCCAGAAGTAAAATGAGCAGTTTTGATCCTGGGCCTGTACGTACTGTTTTTTCGTTAAAAAGCCCCATAATAAAACCCGTAATTGTCAAACTTAAAGCTTTCTGACCCAAAAGCGATGGGGCATAGAGATCCATGGTGAGACCAATAATAAATCCGACATAGATGCCAAGGAGCGATCCCCGGGAAATGGCCAGCATAAACAGACCGAGCATGAGTAAGTCTGGCTTGATGCCAGCAATGGCTATGCTCGATGTCATTGTGGATTGAAGAATAAGACATGCTGCAAAAAAGAGGATCCATTTAAAGATGTCGTTCATGGTTTCTCCATTTGGAGCGAGTCCATATCTTGATTAAGTGCGGACCATTGAGGGGATACCCGGATAACAAAAACTTCTTCGAGGTGATCAAAATTAACTGCAGTTTGAATATAAACAATTTTAAAAAGGGGATCGTTATCAATTTCGATGTGCGATACAATCCCAGCAATTAAGCCTTTTGGATAGATGCCGCCTAATCCTGAAGTAAGTACCGTGTCTCCTGATTGAACATTGGAGTGCTCTTGACATTTAAAGAAGAAGTTTGATCCGTTGTCGGTTTCGAGAATCCCGATGGTTCGGCTGCGCTTGATCATGACACTTGTTTTGCACGAAGGATCTTTGATAAGGTGAACTCGGCTAACATGGGGAAGAACTTGAATAACTTTACCCACAAGCCCATCCTGATTAATAACGGGCATATTAACGACAACATTATCTGCAGAACCCGCGTTAATGGCTATCGAGCGCAAAATATACGATGGGTCGCGAACCACAACTCGCGCAGGATAGAGGTCGTAGGAGAGCCTGTCACCCGCTTCGTAAAGCTTGTCCATGCGAAGGTGTGTATTGGCATCTTCTTGTGAAAGCAAAAGCTTGGTTCGCAGCATGGCAACTTCCAGCCGAAGTCGTTTGTTTTCTGCAAAGATATTACCAATATTGGAGGAGAGACTTACGGTGTATTGAACGGGATAAAACACCGAGAGCAAAAGGGCTTGTGCAATGCGTTGTTTACCACTTTGTGAATTTGACAACATAATACTGCATAAAGCGATACACAGGAAAAAAGACGATGTTGTACGATGCTTTAAAATGAAATGAAGTATCCAATGCATGTGTCGTCTTTATCCTCCCAAACAGAGATCGTAGAGCGATATATCGATTAGCGGTAGCGTCGACCGCTGTGGAGAAGTACGGAACGATATTTGTCTAGGTTCTCGATGATTTTGAGCGCACCGCGTGCAACACACGTAAGCGGCTCATCGATAACGTTAACAGGAAGATTGGTTTCTTGACGTAATCGTTCGTCGAGACCGCGCAATTGAGAACTTCCACCGGTCATGACAATTCCTTTATCAAGAATATCTGCGGAGAGTTCTGGTGGAGTTTGTTCGAGTGCTTGCTTGACAGCTTCAACAATGGTGCTTACGGGTTCGTTAAGAGCATCGCGAATTTCGGTAGAAGTAATACGAAGGGTTTTTGGTATTCCCGCAACCAGATCTCGTCCTTTAACTTCCATCTCGAGTTCGTCTTCGAGCGGGAATGCAGATCCAATCTGGATTTTAATTTGTTCTGCAGTACTTTCGCCAATCAGCAAGTTATAAGTCTTTTTAAGATACGATACAATCGCTTCGTCCATTTCATCGCCGCCAATACGAACCGACATATCGCATACCATTCCAGAAAGCGCAATAACAGCAATTTCTGCAGTACCGCCCCCAATATCGATCACCATATTGCCAGAGGGTTCTCCAACCGGTATATCCATGCCAACTGCAGAGGCCATTGGTTCTGCCACAAGGTAAACTTCGCGAACGCCTGCACTCTCTGCCGAATCTACTACAGCGCGTTTTTCTACCTCGGTAATACCAGAAGGAACTCCGATAACAGCGCGCGGCCGAAAAAATGTGGGATATTTTTTATATACTTTTTTTATGAAAAATTTGAGCATATGCTCGACTAAGTCAAAATCTGCGATAACACCATCTTTCATGGGTCTAATTGCAACGATATCTCCAGGTGTTCTTCCAAGCATCTTTTTTGCTTCGAGACCTATTGCAACAACTTTTTTTGATTCTTTGTCTAAGGCTACTACAGAAGGTTCGTCTATCAGGAGTCCGCGCTTGCTTACATATACGAGGGTGTTTGCTGTTCCGAGATCGATACCGAGGTCATTTGAAAAGAAACGGGAGAAATTCATATTATAAATCCTTGCGGGAAAATCTAATTTGTTGAAAAATCACACCATACTCTGCAGGGGTGTGAATCATTCTGAGGAATATTACTGTATCCTCGTTTAATTCAGAAATATACAATTCAATTCGTTAAAATAAAAGGATATTCCGCAGGTAACTGTTTTTGTGTTCTGCCGACGTCGGTCGAGTAACCTGGTTCTTTCGCGGTGGTGCTAGGGATAAAGGCCTCTTATCCCTTAAAAAATGTTGATTGAAAGGATATTATGGAGCTACCTCTTTGAGTGGTCTTGCTAAAACGGAATCGGCTGGCGAGGAGATGACTGGAGCCTTGAGAGAATCGCTTGGAGTTTGAAGTAGGGGAGTCGCTAGGGGTGTATTTATTGAATTGTTATTGACAGAAGATTGTTGCAACGAGTCTGATTGGTGTGGCGCAGCGCTATCGAGCGGTGCTGTATTATTGACTTTAGGAGTTGACAAAAAAGCGCTATCGGGAAGTGTTGGTGTGTTTGCAATGGGGCTGTTTGCAGCTGGCTGGTTCGCTTGCAGACTAGCAGGTACAGTTGTTTGCGAAGTTGCTGCATTGAGATCCGATTGGGGTGGCGGGATTTTCTTATTGACTTTTGGAGAATAGCTCACGCCCATTCTTATTTCGTACTCTATAGACGAAACAAGATGAAAGAGAGAGAGAGAGGCATCGAGCGACAGTGGCGTGCTTTTTAGCCCAACACCCATGGAAACAATGTCGGTTTCTGTAAAAAACCGTTTGCCAATACGTACTGCGCAGTAGGGCAGTGGCCAAAATTCGATCCCCACAGGAAGCGTAATCCTGTTGAAATCGTAGTGCGCCGAATCGGGCTTGATAAAACGGGCAATTGCATCTGCAGTAATACCAAAACCCATACCAGAGATAGTATCTGTGTAGGCGACGCTCAGCGCTGCAATGGCCGGAAGGGTGGACATGAGGCCCCAATCGAAATGAGCTGTCGCATAATTGGTTGATGTGCCAATATTGCGAACAGAAAGAGCTGTGTAAAGGCGCCCTGGGATTGCTGCATAGGTAAGCCCTCCATTGAGAGTAACTGCATAGCGACTATTTGCTGCAATTTTATCGATTATGCCGGTTGCGCTTAAGCCCAAAGATGTGCGTCCGTTTGTGAATCCTGTAGTAAGAATCATTTGAGAGAATCGTTGACTGTTTTGAATGTCTGGATACATTCCGTTAAGATCGGAAGAGATAATATTTCCAATAGAAACGGTATTGAAATTCAACCCTACAACATACTTTTTAAAAGCAAGCCCACAGCTTACCGATCCGTTTTTTAGTTCTGCTTCTTCAGGAAATCGACGAGCATATTCTCCCCTGAGAAACGATTCGTGGCTTGCTGCAAAGGATGCTGGATTAAGCTCGAGGAATTCAGGGCCTGGTAGGGCACTTCCGCCACCACCCAGAGCAACGCTTCTGGTACCATGAGGAAGTTCTAAAAGGCCAAAATCAACAGATCCTGCCAGCGAGTCGATGGTTTCTGCCTGCGCCATGCCTAAAAACACAGTTACAAGCACAAGGGATGTTAGCTGTTTCATAAAATCCTCTTTTAAAAAGAATATACACAGTCAAGTTGTTGATTAATTCCAGCGCCAACCTTGTCGGTGGCGATTCCATAGTTAAGCATAAGGCCTTTGAGGATACGAGCAGCATCGAGCTCGATTCCAGCGCTTACCGATAGGGTGAAATTGTCCCGGTAGCTGCTTGCGTTCTGGAATATATCTGAATCCAAAGAGAGGTCTCCAATACCCCCACGCAGAGCAACTTCTTTCCACCCTCGCCATTCAAAGCCATTAGATATCACAAGGGTAGATCGTTCAAGTTTTTTAAAAGCGTTATCTATTGCGGTAATGCGAAAATCGCACGTCCAGATACATGGTTTGGCAAGAAGGGTTAATCCAGAGCTGCTAGCAAGAATGAACGTGGGCGGTATGTTGTCGGCAACCGCCGAACCCAATTCTCCATCAGAAAATTGCCACTCTCCCGATGCGCCTAAATGCTGCACCATAACTGCAAAAGCTACATGCTGATTAACCTGAAGTCGAGCAGCAAGATCCAATGCTCCTATTGCAAAGAGCTCCTCGCTTGTGGTTGTGCCATTATCTAAAAAATAAGCAGGAAGCGATTGATAGCGTATGCCCAGACTGGCTCCCAGCGAGAGTGTTCTTTGCGCAAGATAGCTAAGCCCTAATCGAGAGTCGATTACGGTGTGAGATGGTCGATTTGTAACTTGAGATTCATCCGATTTGTAAATATTTTCCATGCGGGGATCACCGCGGTATAAGAATCCAAATCCAACGCCGAGTCGTGGAGGAAGTCGCCATTCCCCGCTTCCATGTGCATCTGCCCGGCCACTTGAATATGCGCCGCCACCCACTGCTATAAGAGGAATTTTACGCAGCGACAAGAGCGCAGGATTGAGAAAAACACTATTATACGACGGTGAAGCAGTAATCGCATTGCCCAGCGCAAGTGCTTGCGCGCCCATAGGCATGCGTAGTGACGCACCGGCATACCCACCAAGGTATGAGGATGCAAAGGTGTGGGTAAAGATGCATGCACACAGAAGCGCTTTTGTAATCAGGCGCCTATTTTGCAATAATGATTTTTCCAAAAGACGATTCTCCGGTGCTTGCAGTTATATGAAAAGTATACACTCCTGGGACGCAGCGTCTCCCCGAGTTTGATGTCCCATCCCAGAAATCTTCGCGTTCGATATTCGAGCGTCCAGAACCAGATTGTGCGCCATTTCCAGCGAGTCGCGGTCGATCTTTGATAATTGTTTTAACTGCATCCATATTCCAGTCAAAAATTTTGATCGTTACCTTTGCAGGTTTTTCTAGCGAATAGGCAAACAATCCTTTAGGTTCACGAACGCTTAAAATGGAGGGGAAAAAATATGCTTTGCGTAAACCAAGTGCGATGGGTAAAGATCTAAATGCACGGATGAATGGTGTTTGTAATGCTTCCGCTTTTCGTTCGTTGCGAGAAAAATAGAGGCCTTTGCTTGTTGCAAGAATAAATGCGCAGGTTGTATCCTTTGGTGAACAACTATAAATCATGTCGTTGATAGTTGGTAAATCGATAGACTGGTCTGCAGCCGCAATACGAGCACCAAAAATACCTTCATTGATAAGCGGTGATTGGATGTCCGAAAGGTTGAATGCAATAATACCGCGAGGGCCAGAAAGGTATGCCGTATCACCAGTGCCAAAAACAAGGTTTTTAGGATGCCCACTCTGAACAGCGAGCCACTTTTTTAAGCTCGTATTGTATCGGTACAATGAATCTGATGTAGTTGTGTCGGTTGTGGTATGCACCGAGAACGCTCCAAAAATGGTTGCGCTATCGCGAACGTAAATGCTGCGCACCGCTCCAATACGAAGTGCGGGCGAACCGAGGGTTGTATCTAAGAGTTTCCAGCCAGTATCCGACGGAGTAAATTGCCAAATTACGCGGGAAAGGGAAATGTAAATATGCGTTGACGGATCGCGGATTGGCACGGCTATACTTGTAACTGCCAAATCTGGGTCGAAGAAAAGCCGTGTCGAATCGAACGGAAACTCTGTGATGGGAAATGTGCCATTGCTTTTTTTGCCCGGCAAAAAAATGGTGCCGGTGCCTTGCAAATCCGATTCGAGCCGAAATAATCCACCGTTTCCGCATGCGATAAATGTTTGGCCATTCCATCGTGCTGCATCAATTGCGAGAAATGAGAATTCATTTTTGAGAGAATCGGGAAGAGTGTCGCGGATGCGGGAAATACCTGCGGCGTCAAACTTTGGAATTGTTACAACATCAGATCCCGTAGCATAGCTGTAAGTCCAGATCGGATTGAGGACATTTTCGGCAAGTGTGCTTTGACAGACAACTGCTTTGCCTTGTCCAAATGCGAGTGCTGCGGCCCCATCCCACGAAAAAGCAGACGATTTGATTCCCCAAAAGGATAATGTGTCTGAGGTTAAGGATGTTCGGTTGATGCCTTTATCGGTAACCATCCAGAGTGTATCGCCTTTACTGGCAAGACGAATAATAGTATTGCTCGTAATTCCTTTAATGGTATCGCTGGTTGCCGCAAACGGTTGGGCAACAAGGATCGCACACACAAACAATGTAACAATCGGAATGCGATTATTATCTTTTGTCGATGACCGTTGCAGTTTTGGGAAATGCAAAAGCAAAGGTTCCTTCCGGCAGAGAAGATGAAAAGAGGGTTTTTGAAAATGAGTATGTTGTGCGATTGTTTCGATCATCGGTAGTAGCGATAGAAACGAGCATAAGCGTTTTAGGATTTATGCCAATGGTGACAGTACGCATGTGCATTTTTGCTGATACCGAGTCGGGGATAGCCTCGTAGTACTGCACCTCTTTTTTGAATGCCCCTTGTACATAGGACAATTCGTGGAGGTATTGTTGTATAAGCGCAGAGGGTTTGAATATTTGAGACGATGAAGTACTATTTTCGATTGTTCCTTGCTGCGATTTTGTATTGAAGCTGGTTACCACATTCGCATGCGATGCATACACCCACGAACCATACACGACGCGGTAACTATCGCCACACAGGGCTAACGTACCCGAGTAGGTATCTTGTTTTTCGCGCACTGCATCGTAGTACATTACAACAAAAGAAGATTGTAGGCATCCTTGTCCCTGATAATTTGAATGAACGAGTTTGTCAAGGACAATCGGTGCAGCCAAAGCCTGTGAGGCAAAAAAACACAAGAGCCCCATGAGTAAACCCAAAGCGCATAGGTTATTGGCGGATCGATTCTTAAAAAAGTTTAAATACTTCATAATACCCTTAATAATATTAAAGACCTCTCAAAAGCTCTTCGAGATCTATCGGAGAGACGCGAACTTCTCTAACTTTGCTTCCTTCCGAAGGTCCAACAATACCAGCGCGTTCGAGTTCGTCCATAAGTCTGCCTGCTCGGGCAAAGCCAATTTTCATACGACGCTGCAAGAGTGAGGTTGATCCTTGGCCAATACCAACAATAGTTCGTGCAGCTTCTGCAAATAGTGTGTCACGGTCATCATCGTCATCTCGCATCGAGGATGAACCACTGCTTCCGGGATCATCAGCAACCTCATCATTGAAACTTTTTATCTTTGCAATACCATATTCCTGCTTTTTGATGAAACGTACAACTTCCTCTACATCTTCTTCAGAAAGAAATGCCCCATGATACCGTTCGATATCTGGCGCGCCACTCCGCAAAAAGAGCATGTCGCCTTGTCCGAGTAATTTTTCGGATCCTACATGACCAAGAATTGTGCGTGAATCGGTGGATTGAATGGTACGAAACGCGATGCGTGAGGTGAGGTTTGCCTTGATAGGTCCTGTGATAATGTCAACCGATGGGCGTTGTGTTGCGACAATAAGATGAATGCCGACGGCACGAGCCAATTGGGCAATTCTCTGAATTGATGCTTCTACGTCTTTTGATGCTGTGAGCATGAGGTCGGCTAGTTCATCGACTATTATTACTATAAAGGGAAGGGCCTTGTGTTCGGAATCTGCAAGAATTTCGGGGTCGGTGATAGCTCCCGTGGTGATCTTTAAATTAAATGACTCTATGTTGCGAGCACCTGCGCGTGCAAGCAGCCGGTATCTCCTATCCATCTCCATTTGACCCCATTGTAAAGCTTTGACAGCTTCCTTCGATTCGGTAACCACGGGCGCAAGCAAATGAGGAATACCCTGATAATATGATAGTTCAACCTTTTTAGGGTCGATCATGATGAGCCGAAGTTCGTCGGGCGTGCGAGTCATGAGCATGCTGCAAATAAACGAATTGATACAAACGCTTTTTCCTGCCCCTGTTTGCCCTGCAATCAGAAGATGGGGCATCTTGGTAATATCGCCCACGTAGGGGAGCCCTGCAATATTTCTGCCCACAACAATAGGTAGTTTAGCCTTTGCTTTTGTAAATGCCTCCGAGAGCAGAATATGCTTGAAATATACGGTTTGACGATTTTCGTTTGGAAGTTCTATACCAATGGCTGCTTTTCCGGGAATGGGTGCCTGAATTCGGATACGTTGCCCACCAACAGCCATCGAGATGTCGTCTTGTAAACTAACCACACGGCTTACCTTAATGCCTGGAGCAAGCTCAATCTCGTACCGTGTAACTACAGGGCCCGGAGCAACATTGACCACTTTGCCCTCTACGCCAAAATTCATGAGAGTTTTTTCGAGTATTTGGGAGTGGCGCTCGATTGATTCGCGATCGATAAAGTTCAGATACGCTGGTGGATCGGGCAATGTTTCTGAAGGTGGAATAATATAGGGCTTTGTAGAAACCTTTACGGGGGCAATTTCTTCTTCGGGAACTTTGCAGTATTCTGGTTCGTGCTCATCGGCATGAAGGTTTGCCAACGGGGTGTCGATGGTTGCTTCTTCGAGAAGCTCTTCCGAATTTTCGTCGGGAAGTTCAGAGTTCTCTGGTGTCATGATGGTAATGGGCGTGTTTTTGCGTGCCCTAAAGGCAGCAAGCTCAGAAAGTCTCTCGACTTCAGCGCGTTCTTCGTCGGTTTGTGGTTCCCGAGGCGGTGCAATTGCATTAGTCTCGCGCATAGGTGCTAACTCTGGGGATGCAATCAATTCAAGGGCTGTAGATGGATTGTCAAGAGGGCCGGTGGCTGCTGTGCGAACTTTTTTAGGCTTATTGACAGCGGGTTCGGTTGCTGGATCGGGTTCCTGCACAGGTGTTTTAGAAAAAGGCGCTCTAAGAGATTGCCACATAGTAAGAAAGAAATTGCCAGTATGCGAGCCGGCAGCCAGGATAAGAGGACGAATCGTGATTTCGAACGTAATTATAATAGTAATAAGAATTAAAAGGAGTGTTATAAAATAAGGCCCAAGCTGATGCGGCCCAAAAACCGTCTGCAAGACTTGGGCTAGCAGTAGGCCAACTACATTTGAGTCGTAATTTTGAATGGGAATCTTTCCAATTGCCAAGAGTAAACAAACTTCAACAGTAATAATAGACGAATATATGAGAAGCTCCCTTTTACGCGTAGGGTCGGCAAGCTCAAACCACCCGAGGAGCAAAAGCAGCAGGGGAATAAAGAAAGAGGGCACTAGTCCAAATAATTGCCGTAGACCCAGAGCGAGTTGCGTCCCGCAATAAGGGCCTAATACATTGTCGGTAGTGTTTACGCAATGAGATATTAGAGAGATAAGCGTGAGTGTTCCTAGTGCAAGAAAAATAATGCCCCAGAGCTCATGTGCTCGGTCGAGGTTCGGTGCCTTTTTGGGGCTCTCTTGTGTTTCTTCCGCTTCGCTTTTCGTTTTACGACTCACTATAGACTCCTGAGCACTGTTTTTCCAGTTCGTATACCAAAAATCGGATGCTCTTTGCGGCACTTGTGCCAGCAGCCGGTTCTAATAATTTAGAATATTCTTCGATAACCCGACTAGCTTCCTGAGCGCGCTTCATATTTGCTCTCAAAAGTGCCCCAATTGAAGTGCGATTCATTTCGTTAGCAGTAGTTTCGTTAGAAAAGGGATCTGTGAGCGTATCTCGATTGCTCACCAAATTGAACATTCCGATTTCTTTTTCTAAAGCTGTTAAAGAATGACGAATTTCTTTGAGGCGTTTCGCGTAATCGGTATTGAGGTTGTAAAGCCTGAAAAATTCTTCAATAACCCGTAGCGCCTCTCTGAGTCGGTTCGTATTCGCATCGAGTATTCGATAGACCGGATTGAGATCTTTGTTCATGAGAAATAGTGCCTATTCTTGGCTATTTTGTGATAAAAAATATAAGTAATGGAGTAGGCAAAAAGTTATTTTAAACATGATCTTTGTTTTATAAATCAGATCAGATTTCAGGTCGAAGGTACATTTTTTCGGCTTGCACCAAAGTATATCTAAGGAGCACTCATGTTTGATATAACAACCGAAGCATCGTTTTCAAGCGCCCATTCTCTCAAGGATTACAATGGCCCTTGTGAAAATCTACATGGACACAACTGGCTTGTTCGGGCAACAGTCTCAAGCGAAATACTTAATAGCATTGGGATTGGCATCGATTTTAAGGAGCTCAAAAGAATTCTTAAATTGGTAATCGATGAACTCGATCATAAAAATCTCTCCGAAATTTTTTGGCCACTGGGTATTAATCCTTCTTCAGAAAATATTGCTAAGTATATATATGAGAAAATGAAGGCTTTGCTTCCTCCTGACCCGTGTTGCATGCACAGTGTCACGGTTTTTGAAACTCCGGGAAATTGCACTTCATATTATGAATAATAAGCTTCACCAAAAAATCCTAGTGCATGAGGTATTTCATAGTATACAAGGTGAATCCAGTTTTGCTGGTTTACCGTGCATTTTTATTCGTCTTACCGGGTGCAATCTCCGATGTTCCTACTGCGACACGACGTATGCTTTTTCCGAAGGTCAAGAAGAAACGGTACAGACGTTGGTTGAACGCATTAAACTTTTTCCATGCAATCTGGTCGAAATAACCGGTGGTGAGCCGCTGTGCCAAGAAGGCACGCCAAGCCTTGTGGGAGAACTTATTAATCGTGGTTACACCGTACTTGTTGAAACGAATGGCTCGTGTGACATTGGAAAAATTTCATCGCAGGCCATAAAAATTGTTGATGTTAAATGTCCGGGAAGCGGTGCGGCAGATAGTTTTATGCTTTCTAATGTAGCGCAATTGCAACCTCATGACGAATGCAAATTTGTTGTATCGGATACATCTGATTTCGATTGGTCAAGTAACTTTGTGCAAGAATATCGGCTTTTGGAAAAGTGCAAAGTTGTATTTTCATCAGTATTTGAAAGGGTGACAGCACGTGAGCTTGCCAAGTGGATACTTGCAAGCGGTATGCCGATTCGCCTTGGTTTACAGATTCATAAGTATATTTGGTCACCCCAACAGCGGGGAGTGTAGTATGAAAAAGGCAGTTGTTTTATTATCGGGCGGTATCGATTCAGCAACAGCTGCAGTTATTGCCCGTAAAGATGGGTTTGAGCTGTATGCCATGAGCTTTTTGTATGGGCAACGGCACGCTGTCGAGATTAATGCCGCCAAGCACATTGCATCGTTTTTAGCGGTGAAAGATCATACAATAGTTACTATTAATTTGTCAACGTTTGGAGGGAGCGCACTTACTACGTTAGTGGAGGAAGTACCCAAGAATCGTGGCCCGCGAGATTCTCAAGATGAAATTCCCCGAACCTATGTACCAGCACGCAATACCATTTTCCTCTCGTATGCTTTGGGCTATGCCGAGGTACTTGGGGCCCAAGATATTTTTATTGGCGTTAATGCTGTCGATTATTCGGGATATCCCGATTGCCGACCCGAATACATAGCCGCCTATGAAACTATGGCCAATCTGGCTACACGAGCTGGTGTACAGGGATCACGGATTGTTATTCGCACGCCGCTCATTGCACTTACCAAGGCAGAAATTATCACCCTGGGCTCTAATTTGGGGCTGGATTATGCCATTACTCATTCGTGCTACGATCCCGATAGTGCTGGTGGAGCATGCGGTTTATGCGATAGCTGTTTTATCCGGCGTGAGGGTTTTAAGAGCGCGGGATTACCCGATGCAACACGTTACGCGAATCGCCAGGATTAAGCAAAAATAGCAGATATTACCTTTGATTGTAGCGGGGTAAAAGAGAAAATTAGCATTGCACGTTGAAATTATTGCGTTTGATACGCAAAAAGATGTATCTTTTCTCCACCTTTTATAAGGTATTGAAGATAGTTCTCTGGATGTTAGTTATTATCTATGAAATCAATGTATAAAATACTTCTTGTTGATGACGAACCTGGAATTCGCAAAATTTTGCGCTTATTTCTTGAACTCGAAGGCTACCAAATTTTCGAAGCGGTTACAGCCAGTCAGGCTCAGCAGATTATAGCTAAAGAACGCCCTCATTTGGTTATTCTAGATGTTATCCTGTGCGGTCAAACCGGATTTGACGTATGCGAATGGATAAAGGCTGATCCTGCACTGAGAGAGACTATAGTCTTTTTGTTTACCGCCCTCAATCAAGATCAAGATTATCGAGAAGGTCAGCGTGTTGGTTGTGATCTATATCTCACCAAGCCACAAAATCCTAAAGATATTGTTGAAAAAGCAAAAGAATATTTGATTAACAAATACGAACGGACCGAATCGATTTCATCGTGAATCGGTTCTCATTACTGAAAGGAATGAGTCGGCAGCATGAATAAGAATACGCAGGTTGGATTAATCATCATTATTGTTTCCCTTGTAGCATCGGTGTATTTCCTAAAGGATTCAGTTTTCTTTTACGCTAAATCACCCGAGGCCCGGCAGGAATATCAGGCAAAAGATCCCGCTATTATCAAGAGAATTTTTAATTTGGGTCTTGATTTGCAGGGCGGTATGCGCATGGTTCTGGAAATCGACAAGAGTCAGCTTGATAAAGACGCCCAAAAAGACGTTATCGATCGCGCCTATACTATTATAGAGAATCGTATTAATGGTCTTGGTGTTGCCGAACCAACAATTCAGAAACAAGCACCCGATAAAATCATTGTTGAACTTCCCGGTTTAAAAGATCCTGCAAATGCAAAAAGTGTTATCGGATCCACCGCTCAGCTCGAATTTATGCTCTTGCGTGAACCCGCCGAGTTATCGAGGGCTATTACAATTGTAGAAAATACCCTTAAGGGAAAAGTAGACTCCACAATGATTGCCGATTCATCCGATAGCGCATCGGTTAAGGCAAAAGAAGGTGCCGAACAGGCAGCTCAATTGTTTGGAGGTCAAGATTCTAGTAAAACAACTGCCAAGGATACCTCTGCGGCGGCAATTGCGGCAAGCGTAGCAAAAATTACTACAACACCTGCGTCGTTTACAGCATTGCTTGTTCAGGTGGGTGAACAGGTTGGTGTTTTGGAAATTAATAAAAGTAAAGTTAACGAAATCTTTGCTCGTACCGATGTGCGCGCAGCACTTGATAGGGCAGGTCTCGGTGGTAACGTATTTCTGTGGGGGCATTCTAGCGAAGGTGGTGCAAATGGATCTCCTAATAAATATCGTATATTGTATTATGTAAAGGCGCGCCCAGAAATGAAAGGCGACGGCATCGAAGACGCTCGCGCATCAATCAATCAGGGTGGTATGGCAACCGGTCAAGCAATTGTTGAACTCGAAATGAATCGTAAAGGTGCTCGTACCTTTGCGCGCGTAACCGGTGCAAATATTAATAAGTTCTTGGCAATTGTGCTGGATAGCACTGTGTACTCTGCACCTGTTATCCGGGGCAAAATTGGTGGAGGTCGTGCACAAATAGAGGGTCGCTTTTCTTTAGAAGAAGCTAAATCGCTTGCCGTTGTGCTGCGTGCTGGTGCTTTGCCTGCGCCTGTAAAAATTATCGAAGAATCGACTGTTGGACCGTCACTTGGTCAAGACTCTATTATAAAAGCTGAGTGGGCTCTGATTATCGCATTTGTTCTTATCGTCATGTTTATGGTGTTTTACTATCGGTTAAGCGGCGTAATTGCAAGTTTTGCGCTTTTCTTTCATACACTCTTGCTCTTTGCTGTTATGGCAGGTATTAATGCTGCCATTACATTGCCTGGTATCGCAGGTATCATTCTTAACTATGCCATGGCGGTTGACGCGAACGTTATCATTTTTGAGCGCATACGCGAAGAACTTGATTCTGGTAAAACCGTACGTAGTGCCATTGATGCTGGATTCAAGAGAGCATTCTTTACCATTTTCGACTCTAACATGACTACGCTTATAACCGCGTTGCTCTTGTTTGGGTTTGGAACAGGTGCCCTTAAGGGTTTTGCAGTTACCCTTACATTCGGTATTATAATTTCGATGTTTACATCTCTTTATGTAACTCAGCAGATCTTTCATCTGCTTACCGATAATAGCAAAAACACTAAATTGAGCATTTAATTACTTTGCAAAGGAACAGGGACGCGATATGATTCAGATCCTCAAGAATACTAAAGTCAATTTCATTGGAAACCGAAACTATGCATTCGGCTTTTCAGGTGTTCTCATTCTTATCACCATTATTTCATTGTTTGTTCGTGGGGGCCTTAACTATTCGATCGACTTTGCAGGTGGTACACTTATTCAGCTCAAGTTTGAAAAGTCGATTGTTGCTGATTTAGGTAAAGTACGTGCTATTGTCGATGGTTTGGCAATAGGATCATCTGAAATCAAAACGATTGGTCGCGAATCCGATAATACAATTCAGATTACCGTTAAGAAAAAAGCAGAAGGCACTCTCGTCGGCGATGAAATCCGCGATGCGATTGCTATATCATATGCGCAGAATCCGTTCATTATTCAAAAGGATGAGCGTGTTGGTCCAAAAATAGGTGGTGAAATGCGATCAAAAGGGTTTTGGATTATCATGCTTTCGTTTCTTGCCCTTATTATTTATCTTGGGTTTCGGTTTAGTTTGCCATACGGAGTTGCTGCTATTATCGCAACTATGCATGATGTTATTATAACCATTGGACTATTCTCGGTTCTTAATCTAGAAGTATCGCTTACTATTGTGGTAGCCTTGCTTACGCTTGCGGGATACTCAATGAACGATACCATTGTGGTGTTCGACCGTATACGAGAAAATGTTGGTAAAACTTTATCGAATAATAAAACAAGTTTCGAAGATAAGGTAAATACTTCTATTAATCAGACTTTGTCAAGAACTATTATTACCTCGTTCCTTACGTTTTTAGCAGCAGTAGTTATTTTTGCCGTCTTCTTTTTTACCGAAGACGTCATCAAATGGTTTGCGCTTGCCTTTGGTTTTGGTGTTGCAATTGGAACCTACTCCTCAATTTTTGTTGCGAGCCCCATTATAGTTTTGTGGAATAAAAAGTGGCCTGTTCATACTGCTAAGCAGTAATACGACAGACCCCTGTTAAGTAAATAAAAATGCACGTTTATGTGCATTGATGAAGGAGAAAATCGAAAATGGTTTTCTCCTTTTTTTTTTGATTTAATCCAGAATCCTTCCCAAATCACTACGCCATGGTGTATTTTTTAAAGGTTACAATAATATTCAAAAGAGTATTTTTAATTTTTGATAGTTCTTTCGCACTTCTTTAAGTATCACACAATAATGCGCCCTTAGCTCAATGGATAGAGCATCTGGCTTCGAACCAGAGGGTTGGGGGTTCGAGTCCCTCAGGGCGCAATTTTTAGTTTTTTTAACAGAGGTTGTTTCGACAATAGGAGAATGGTTTTGGACGCTTTAGAATCTCACAATGATCAGGTTGTTGTTCGGCAGGAAAAAATTGGTGCGATTGCTGCTGCAGGAATTCATCCGTATGCCGATCGTTTCGAAAAGACGCATTCTTTAGGTGTTGCAAATACCTTAGTCGATGGTGTGACAGGCGTTTGTGTTGCTGGACGCGTTGTTGGGCTGCGCTATTTTGGGAAACTCGCCTTTGGTCATTTATTTGATGCAACAGGTAAATTGCAATTCGCAGCACAAAAAACAGTCTTGGGCGAACAATTTGCCCACATTCAAAAATTTGTAGATCTCGGAGATTTTATTGGGCTCGAAGGCGATATGATTACCACCAAAACGGGTGAAAAAACCCTCAATATCACAAAGTTTACTTTTCTTACAAAATCGCTTCGTCCCCTGCCAGAAAAGTTTCACGGCATCGCAGATCCCGAAATTCGTTTACGTAAACGATACCTCGATCTTATTTCTTCGCCCGAATCTATGAAGCGGTTTGTTACCCGTACAAAAATTATTAAAACCATTCGCGATTATCTCGATACTAACGACTTTACAGAAATCGATACTCCCGTTTTAACGAATAAAGCATGTGGTGCTTTGGCAAGGCCGTTTACTACTCACCATAATGCGCTCGATATCGATATTTATCTCCGTATTGCTCCCGAAACCTATCTTAAACGGGCAATTGCTGGTGGATTTGATCGTGTGTACGAATTTGCACGATCTTTTCGCAATGAGGGTATGGACGCGAGTCATCTTCCGGATTTTACGTTGCTCGAGTACTATTGCGCATATTGGAATTATCAAGATAATATGAATTTTACCGAGAAGTTATTCAAACATCTTCTTACCACAATTCTTGGATCGCACTCGGTCACCTACGATGGTCAAGCCATCGATTTTTCTGGTGATTGGCCTCGTATTTCTTTTAGGGATCTCATCCTGCGCGATTGTGGTATTGATATCGACCTCTTCGAAACTAAAGATGCTTTAATGGCCGAAATCAAAAAACGCGCTATCTCCTTTACTAGCGATGTAGATGTTGCAAAAGCTGGCCGGGGTACAATCATCGATCTGCTGTATAAAAAGGTTTCTCGTCCTGCACTCATTAATCCTATTTTCGTTACGCATCATCCACTCGATCTCTCTCCTTTGGCGCGTAAAAACGATGCAAATCCGCTTGTTGTCGATCGATTCCAGCTGGTAGTTAACGGATGGGAAGTGGTCAATGCTTATTCGGAGCTTGTCGATCCTATCGATCAAGCAGAGCGTTTTGAGCAGCAGTCTGCTGCCCGTGCTGGTGGCGATACCGAGACCATGGAAGTTGATCATGATTTTCTTACCTGTATGGAATACGGAATGCCGCCTATCTCCGGATGGGGGATGGGTGTGGATCGTATCATTGCGCTCTTGACCGATGCTAAAACATTGCGCGATGTTATTCTTTTTCCGCTTATGCGACCAGAATAGGCAATCCAACTATGGAATGGTTTGTTGCACTCCGCTACCTACGCGGAAAACGGCGTGTACAATTTATTTCTCTCATTGCGTATATTTCTGCTGCCGGTGTCTTTTTAGGTTCCTTCGTTCTTGTTGTTGCTCTCTCTATTGCCAATGGTTTCGAAAAAGAGGTACGCGACCGGATCATTGGGATTTTTGCCCATGCGCGCGTTACTCAATATTATTCCCGCCCTATTACCAATCCAGATTCTTTGCGTCAAGTGATTCTTTTTAAACCCGGAATCAGTGCGTGCGCACCATTCGTTAGTGGTAAAGGTTCGGTGGAGTGTGATGGCATTCAAGAAGGTGTTCTTATCATGGGGGTTGATGATTCCCTCGAGTCGGCTGTGACAGATTTGGGCTCAACCATTAAGATAGGCGCTTTTAATCTCGATTCGAACGAATCAAAACGTGGTAGGCGTTTTCCTGGCATACTTATTGGGTCTGGACTCGCCGAAAAGCTTGGTGCGCTTGTTGGTACTGAGATTGTTTTAGGTACTGTTTCGGCGGTTGCTGAGAATGAAGATCCTTTGTCGCATATTCGCGCTGGGCGCTACACCGTGGCAGGAGTATTTGAAACTGGGCTTTACGAATACGATTTGAATCTGGTGTATATATCGGTACAATCAGCTCAACTGCTTTTTGATCAACTTGGGGTCGAGGGAATGCAGATAAAAACCAATGATGTTTTTAATGCCGATAAAATTTCAACGAATCTTATTGCTTCGCTAGGAGGCTATCCATACAAGGCCATCGATTGGAAAAATCAGAATAAAGCGCTTTTCAAATGGATGAAACTTGAACAGCTCATCATTTTTGTTGTCATTTCACTTATTATCATTGTCGCTGCGTTTAATATTCTCTGTTCGCTTTTCATGATGATCCTTGAAAAACGTCGAGAAATTGGTATCCTGATGGGAATGGGTACGCAAAGTAAATCAATTATGAAAATTTTCATGTTTAATGGCATTATTATTGGCTTTTTTGGTTCAACGCTTGGTGTTCTTAGCGGTTTAGCGCTCTGTCTGATTCAAGCCAAATGGCATTTGATCCCGCTTCCGGGCGATGTTTACTTTATCACAACATTGCCGGTTCTCATTAATGGCTGGAATATCATTGCAATCTTTGTGGCATCCAATGTAATTTGTTTTTGTGCAACGCTCTATCCTGCGTGGCTTGCATCGCGTATTTTGCCTGCAGAATCTTTCCGAATGGAATAACATGGTAACGGTAGAGAATCTTGTCAAGACCTATACCGACGGAATCAATGAGGTTCCTGTTATTAGGGGAGCCAATTTATCTTTGAGTAAAGGTGAAATGGTGGCGCTTGTTGGGGTATCCGGTGCCGGAAAAACTACGCTTTTACAAATGCTTGGTGGTCTTGATATACCAACGTCGGGCCTCATTAAGATCGACAATGAAGAATTGACATCGTTGCATGGTGAAAAAATTGCACTTTTTCGTAATAAAAAAATTGGCTTTGTTTTTCAATTTCATCATTTACTTCCCGATTTTACAGCAATCGAAAATGTTTTTATGCCCGGACTTATTGGCGGTATTACGGTATCGGCTGGCATAAAACGGGCGCAAGAGCTTCTCGATCTGGTCGGCATGAATACACGAATGACGCATTTCCCCTCACAGCTTTCAGGGGGAGAACGGCAACGCGTGGCATTGGCACGATCCCTCTTCAATAAGCCTGCACTCATTCTTGCAGATGAGCCCACAGGTAATCTCGATAGAGAACATACTGCTCTTATGCTTGAGCTTATGCATCGAACAAATCGTGAGTTTGGGCAAACCTTCCTCATCGCAACGCATAATGAACAGGTGTGGTCTAATTTACACCGGACAGTCGTTCTTGAGTATGGCAAGATTGTCAATCAATAAGCGCATACGATGTTTTTATAGCCTAAAACTTTGTGCCCATGAAATACTCCACGCTTAAAAACATCTAATAGTATTTGCTCTATTTTAATGAGCTTAATCTAATCGTAAGGATTAAAGAGTGAAATCTGCTAACGTTATTGTGGTTGTATTGATTGCAGTGTTGTTGGTAGTAACTGCCTGGTTTTTGTTTGGTACTAAAAAAAGTGGTTCCAAAGAGCCACTTTATAAAACAGCGCTTATTTCACGAGGAGATCTGGCTTCTCTAATTACTGCAACCGGGACTCTTAATCCACGCCAAGTGGTTGCTGTGGGAACGCAGGTATCCGGAACGGTGGTACGATTACTTGTTGACTATAATAGTATTGTTAAAAAGGGAGATTTGCTGGCGCAGCTTGACACAACCTTTCTTGTGGCAGCACTGCGGGATGCCGAAGCAAACTTACTTCGTTCCGATGCGCAGCTTTCCCTCTCAGAAGCATCACGTAAACGCGTTACCGAGCTTTTTGAAAAAGGTTTCGCCTCTCAAACCGACCTAGATCAGGCTGTTGCTGATCATAAAATTGCTCTTGCCAGTCGAACAAGTATTATATCCCAGCTCGAGAGAGCTAAAATTAATCTCCGCTATGCTACCGTATTTTCTCCGATAGATGGCGTTGTTATTGCCCGTAATGTTGACGTAGGACAAACTGTCGCGGCAAGTCTTTCTACGCCAACCCTTTTTAAAATTGCGGCCGATCTCGGTTTGATGCAGGTGCTCGCAAGTGTTGACGAAGGAGATATCGGTCAAGTTCACAAAACGCAAAGTGCAACCTTTACCGTTGATGCCTATCCAGAAAAAACATTTACTGGAAGTGTAAGCCAGATACGTTTAGAGCCTTCGACTAATCAGAATGTGGTATCGTATACAGTCCTGATAGATGTTCCAAACCCGTCACATCTTCTTATGCCTGGTATGACCGCAAATATTACCATTGCCATTAATAGTGTTACCGATGTTTTGCTGGTTCCCTCTGCGGCTTTGCGATTTCGTCCTCCTTTTTCTAAAAAAGAGCGAAGTGGGGACAAGTCTGCATGGAGTGTTAAAGAAAAAAGTATCGATCATTCTTTGGATAATGCTCAAGGATCTGCAAAAAAGAAAGTGCCCGAAGTCGCCTCCACTCAAACTGATACTTCACGCAATCCTGAATTTCGTCGTCACCGAAGGGGTAATAGTCAAAACGAAGTGGTTGCAGGTCCCCCATCGGGATCGCGAGGCGAATTTATCCTTCCTGATGCTGAAAGTCAACCAATACCCGGGCGCATTTACAAACTAGTTCATGATACGCTAGCTTCGGCGCGGATAATGGTGCTTCTTAATAACGGAACAATGGCAGCTATTTCCGGAGAAAATCTTGAGGGTACATCAGTTGTGCTTTCTCTTACTCAGCCTGCAAAGAAAAAGGATTCGAGTCAGCAAAAAAACCCATTTGCTGCGCCAGCCACCCCTGGGGGAATGGGTCGAGGATTTCGATGATCCTGCCTATAATAGAGCTCGCAGGTTTGCACAAAGAATATGGGATTCAACCTTCTAGTGTTGTGGCATTGCGGGATGTTTCTCTGTCTATAGAGAAAGGTGAATTTGTTGCCATTATGGGTGCAAGCGGGAGCGGAAAATCGACACTCATGAATATTCTGGGGTGTTTAGATGTCCCAACCAAAGGCACATATCGTTTATTAGGTGAAGAAGTTGGAATCCTCAATAGAGATGAGCTTGCCAAAATCAGAAATATTCGTATTGGGTTTGTTTTTCAATCGTTTAATTTATTGGCACGAACTTCCGCTCTAGAAAATGTTGAGCTTCCGCTTTTGTATAATAGTTCTGTAAGTCCCAAAAGTGCTCGGCAAAGGGCATTGTCAGCACTTTCAATGGTAGATCTTTCAGATCGCTCCCATCACTCACCCCAGGAACTCTCAGGTGGTCAACAACAACGCGTTGCTATTGCTCGCGCTATTGTCAACGATCCAATACTCATACTTGCCGATGAACCAACAGGAAATCTTGATAGTGCAAAAAGCGAAGAAATTATGGCAATTTTTCAGGATCTTAACAACCGTGGTATTACAATTGTTCTTGTGACTCACGAAGAGGATATTGCACTTTGCTGCAAAAGAAAAATTATGTTTCGAGATGGTCACCTGGTTAACGATGCCATGATCCCTCATCAGCGCGTGTGTTCTCCTGCCAAGGAGATATCTTGAGAGCACTTACCGTAACTACCATTGCCTTTCGTTCGATTAGGCGCAATCCGTTAAGGTCTATTTTAACAATGCTCGGTATTGTAATTGGGGTGGGGGCGGTTATCGCTATGCTCGGGGTTGGCAAAGGTGCCAAAGACGCTATACGTTCTCAGATTGCAGCCCTTGGGACCAACGTTGTAATGGTAATGCCGGGTGCTTTTACATCCAGTGGGGCTCGTGTGGAGGCAGGAACAACATCGCGCCTTACCCTAGAGGATATTCGGGCAATTCAATCCAGCTGTCCTGCGGTAGCACATGTGTCGCCGATAGCGCGCAGTGGGGCACAGCTCAAATATTCAAATCAGAATTGGAGAACCTCTGTGTATGGTGCCTATCCGGGGTATTTTGACATTCGGGATTGGCGTGTGGCAGAGGGGAGTGCCTTTACTGATGTAGAAGAGCGCGCAAGTGCAAAGGTATGTGTAATTGGCGCAACCGTTGCGCTTAATCTCTGTGGTGAGCAAAGTGCTGTCGGGGCAGTGATACGTATTAGAAATCTTCCCTTCAAGGTTATAGGGGTTCTTGCGGAAAAAGGTCAGAATGCCACAGGGCAGGATCAGGACGATATTGTTATTGCCCCCTTTTCTACAGTCCAGAAAAAACTCACCGGATCAATTTTTGTAAATTCCATAATTACATCAGCCATAAGCTCAACAAGTATCGATGATGCTCGAAGTCAAATAAACGAAGCCATGGTTGCCCAACGAAAGGGAGTGGGTGGCGATGGCGTCGACTACACCATTCGTACCCAAACTGAGCTCGCTTCCACTGCAGAAAGCACGGCAAAAACAATGAGCATGCTTTTAGCAAGCATTGCAGCAGTTTCGCTTCTTGTTGGTGGCATTGGTATCATGAATATCATGCTTGTTTCTGTGGCCGAACGTACGCGGGAGATCGGCATACGTATGGCTGTTGGCGCTCAAGGATTCGATATACTCACACAATTTCTCATCGAATCGATTGTTTTGTCTGTCCTTGGAGGAATTGCAGGTATCGTATTTGGCGTTTCTACGGCGCTGGGTATCGGGATACTCCAGCATTGGCCTGTTGCAGTTTCGATATCCTCAATTGCTCTTGGCTTTGGTTTTTCATTTGTGATAGGTGTTTTTTTTGGGTGGTATCCCGCTCGCCGAGCATCGCGGCTTAATCCCATTGTTGCCCTCCGCTACGAATAAATGCCCCTTTGTTTACCTCATGCTGCACGTGAGATGTACTGTGTGAGAATTGTGTTAGGATAAAAAGTGTTCATAAAATCGCAATATAGTCATATACATAACGTATTTTACTTGTTTTTTAAGAGCATTGCTTAACAATAGTTACCATATGACGCAACTCATTGGCGAAATACTCCTTTCTCGTGGCACATTTGATACGCAGCTGCTCGAAAAAGCGCTATCTCTTGCAGAGGTGTCCTCACGCCCCTTGGGTGCGGTCTTAATTTCCGATTTTGGTATTTCTGAAATCGATGTGTATAAGGCGCTTGCTGTGCAATGTGCACTTGATTTTTATGCAACTATTGCATCCTCCGATGTTTCAGTGTCTGCTGTCAACGAATTGCCTCCTGAAGTATTTGCGCAGTATCGCTTTGTTCCGCTTTTTTCGGATGATCAGACATACACCGTTGTTATTGACGACCCTTTTGATTTCGAACTAATTGCGGTATTGCAAAGCACTACAGGAAAGTCAATCCGCGTGGGTCTTACTACTCCGGGGGCGCTTTCTGCGGTGCGAACAGAGGCTCAAAATAGCGATTCGTTTTTTCATCAATCTGCGCTTTCTATAACGCGCGAATACGAACAGAAAAATTTTGCCGATGACTCTGCGCTGTCCATCGAGGAAATTAAAAAACGGACAGAATCGGAACCCGTTGTTAAGCTGGTTGCACTTATCTTCGACGAAGCCCTCAAACGCCGAGCATCCGACATCCATATAGAACCAGCAGAAGAGGTTGCAGCCGTTCGGTTTCGCATCGATGGCTTATTAGCGCCTTTTATGGAGGTGACCAGATGGATGTTTGTACCGCTTACTTCGCGTATTAAAATTATGGCAGATCTGGATATTGCCGAAAAGCGTATTCCTCAAGATGGGCGCATTCGCTATTCTCTTGGAAGTACCACCTACGATTTTCGCGTTTCTCTTTTGCCAACACATCATGGCGAAAAAACGGTTATTCGTGTACTCAAGCACGATGCGGCACTCCTGTCGCTTGAGCGTATCGGGCTTTTGGATCGCGAACGAGAACTTATCGAACAAGCTATCGAAAAACCTCAAGGGATGATCTTTGTAACCGGGCCAACCGGTAGTGGTAAATCATCTACTCTTTTTGCAAGTCTTAATAAAATTAGAACAAAAGCTATTAATATCACCACGATAGAAGATCCCATCGAATATAAAATTCAGGGTATTAACCAGGTTCAAATCAACGAAAAAGCAGGGGTTACCTTTGCTGCTACGCTGCGATCTATTTTGCGTCAAGATCCCGATGTTATTTTGGTTGGAGAAATCCGCGATCGAGAAACCGCCGAAATTGCAATGCAAGCTTCACAAACAGGACATCTTGTATTTTCTACGTTGCACACTAATGATGCGGTATCTGCAATAACACGCCTTAGAGATTTAGGTATTCCGTCGTTTCTTATTGCATCTTCACTTTTGGCAATTGTTGCACAACGTCTTGTGCGAGTATTGTGCCCTGCATGCAAAAAGAGAGGATCCATGACCCAAGAGCTCAAAACGCGATGGAAGCTTGTGTTTGGCGATACTATTCCCGATCTTGTTTACTCAGCAGTAGGATGTGATGCCTGCAATGGAATTGGATATAAGGGCAGATCGGGGATTTTTGAAATCGTCTCGGTTACCGATGTTTTGCGCATGCAGATAAATGAGAATGCTTCCGAGGCTAATCTTCGCAAAAGTTGTGTTGAACACGGAATGCTTTCGCTGGTTCAAAATGGCATGCAAAAAGTTTTTGATGGTACAACAACTCCCGAAGAAGTGCTTCGGGTAGTCATGATCGATGATATGGGTAAAGCCCTGTAGAATACATCTTTATGTAAGGCGTAACGATATGATCCCACTACGAGGAACTCTTTTGGTAAGCGTCGGGTTTGTGGTATGTTTGCTTTCTGGCACAGCACAAGCAAAAAAAAATGTGGTACCAGAATCAAAGCCACCAGTTGTTGAAGCTAGCCCCGTCGCCCCAGAATTGCAGATTATGTCGCCGCTCGATGTCAAGGATGCCGACATCCAAGATGTGATGCGAACTATTTCCAAGGCATATAATATCAATTTGTTGCTTGACAAGGATGTCGTGGGCAAAATTACGGTACATCTTTCGGATGTTCCGGTTATAGAAGGAATCCAGACAATTGCACGGTCTAATAACCTTGAAGCCGTTAAAGAGGGTAGTGTATATCGTATTCGTAAAGCTGCAGAAGAACAACGTACCATCATTAATTTTATTCGTGGAAAACTAAGTGTCGATGTTCAAAATATCGATGTTCGCGATTTTATCAAGGATGTAAGTGCCAAATCAGCAACAAGCATTGTTCCAGATAGTAAAGTAGACGGAAAGGTTTCGGGAAAACTGTATAATGTAGAGCTCGAAGATGGGCTTCGCGCTATCCTCGAGGGTAATGGTTATAGCGTTAGTAAACGAAAGGGAATTTTTCAGGTTACTATAGATCCCGACAAACAAATAGCATCGGGATCTGGTGGGGGAGGGGGCATGCCTATGCGTGGTGGCTACCGCTCAAATCCGTCCTCTTTTTATATCGATTATAATAAGGGTCGTATTTCTCTCGATGTTTCCAACGGGTCACTACAGGATGTCATTAAGGCAATTGCCCAGCAGTCGGATATGGAAATTATTACCTATGGAACAATCAATGGGGAAATAAATGCCAAGCTTAAAGATGTTCCGCTAACTCAGGCGCTGGCTTTATTGCTTGGCGGAACCATGTTTACTTTTGTGCAAAAAGATAGCATTATCCTAATCGGCGATCGTAATTCCGCTACTCCTTCAGGTCAGGCATTGTCTAAATCGGAGCTTATTCCGCTTAAATGCATCAAAGCAGATGGTGTGCTTGCAATATTGCCTAAAAATATTCCTGCAATGAACATTCGTGTTGTAAAAGAACAAAATGCATTGCTTGTTTCGGGTACATCGGAAGATATTGTTGCAGTGAGGGATTTTATTGAGACCGTAGATATTCCAACGCCTCAGGTGAGTATTCGTGCTGTTATCGTGGAATATAAAGAACAGCTTGGGACCGAGTTTGGTCTTAACGCATTAAAAAGTTCAGAAACAATTGGCAAAAGCTACAAACAAATCCCATTTCCTGCAACCGTCTACACGCCAGCGGCAAGTTCCGTAGAACTCGGTATAAATAGCATGGATGCTAAGTCGTTGCTCGACCAAGTTTTTCGTGGCAGTTATGCTAGAAGGATTATTGGAAAGCTACCTGATGATTTTTTCTTAATTTTGCGTGCTATGGAAAATGAGTCTAAGGCAAAAGTTCTTGCACAACCTCAGGTGATGACACTTAATGGTAATAAAGCATCTATTAATGTAAACGAAACTCAATATTTTGAATTTGAACAAGGCACGGCAGAAAATAAAACGACGCGCTTTCAGCCTATTACCTTCGGTATCAAGCTTGATATCACTCCCTGGATTTCTCGCGGTGGTCAAATCACTACCGAAATTTCGCCAGAGGTTTCTAATTCCGATGGCCCCAATCCTAAAGGCTATCCTAATGTGTCAACAAGATCGCTTTCAACAACGGTAAGGGTCAAAGATGGCGAAACAATTATATTAGGTGGGCTTATTCAAAATCGTGAAAGCAATGCTATTAATAAAATTCCTTTGCTTGGTGATATACCATTTATTGGATTTTTATTTCAGTATAAAACAACTCAACGAATTAAATCAAATCTTGCAATATTTATTACGCCAACAATTCTAGCTTCCGATTCATCTTCGGTTAGCATTAACGATTATTTAGGTCATCGCGATAGTAAAGATCAAGCCCTTTTCGAAGATCAATTTGGAGCAAGCAAAGGAGATAAAAATCGCAAAGAATCAAGCAAGGGCGAAGGGGTAGAAGTTCCTCGCGCTCCATTGGCGAAAGTCGACACAGTCAAGACAGTTCAATCTACGATTATCGTATCTCCAACAGTGCCGACCCCGATACGCATAGACTCTCTGGCTATCAATAAGAAAACTATACCAAACGCTACTTCCAAGCCAGTTTTTAATGTAAATCACAGTGAACCCGTCGAACAAAATAATGACAGTCCCGATTCAGATTCTCTCGTAACGCAACCCGAGCAGCAATAAAGGCTTATGGCAGCAGCGACATTAAAAAAATCCTGGGCGCTTGTTCCCCATACCTCTCAAGGGTATGTTTTGGGGTGCGTAAGCTATTCCTCACGGGGGTACTGTTATACACAAAAAAGTTTTAATATAACAAGCCCACTCGATACGTTTATGCTTTTAGGTAAAGGCGTTCTGTCTACTACGCAAACAACCTGGCATGTTCAAAAATTTGATACGGACACCCAAGCAATAGACGAGTCACTTCGTGGTATGGTATCGGTTGGCGATGGGTTTACAACAGCGCAGTATCATCGCAACGATATCGAATTTACGCGTACCGCAATTGCTAAAAATTGCAGTGGTGTTGTTTCTTCAGATTCGTATCTTTGCACTATCCCTATGGCCTTGGGGGATCCCACAATCGAATCATTTTTTTGTATTCATCGGTTGGGTGAAATAACTCGAATTGGGCTTGTTGCTAAGAAAGCTTGCATTGCCGTTTTTACCGAGGTAACAAGCATTGCCGACGCATCCAGTTATCTCTTTAGAATTCTTAACTATTGTAAACGGATGCTTCCACAAATCGAGATTCCTAAAACAGCCTATATTCTTGGATGTGCAACGCTTGCTAACAGCCGCTTTACGGTAGTGACTTGTTCGATTGATACGCTTACCGGACTCAATGATTCTTTTGAATCGTTAAGCGCCTGTGGTGCCGCACTCACCGTGTTTGTCTCAAATACTCCACTGCTTATGCCTGCATGTGAAGAGTCTTCTTTTCGGGCTTTGCGTGTTGGGCTTTTAAGAGCTGCGGTTGGAATAATTGCCCTAGCAATTGCTGCAATTGCTGTGTTTGGCGTACTTCGCGAAGTTAAAAAGAAGGATTTCGCTTACATAAGTGCGCTCTGTGAACAAACCCTTCATCAAGATACTAACAGTGTAAAAATACTTGACTCTATAAAAGTGCTTACGCAAAAAATCGATACTGCAAGCGGGCGGATACAGGATAGGGTTCAGTGGTCTGCTATATTGTCAAGTTTTGGTGCAACGCGTCCCGATGGTTTGTTGTATGAACGTATGGGAAGTGAACCTGTTCCACACAATGATCTAGGCGTTAGAATTGTCCTGTGGGGAAATACGCTTAACGAACGGGCTGTTACCCAAGCAATCGAAAATCTCATGGCAACAGGTCTTTATTCAGAAGTTACGTTGGCATCTCTGGAGCGTCGAGAGGCGCCTTCTACAAAGAGCAACTTTAGGATTGTATGTACCGTCAAATAAGTATACTGCTTAAACGAGAATCGCTTGCATGTCTACTTTTTTCTGTGGCATGTGCGATTGCTCTTGTGTGTATTCAAGTGTATGTTATTCCACTCCGTTCGGCTCTTACCGTTCTTGATGGGCGGATACATGCTTTATATACGCTTGCCGGGGAGAAAAAAGATTTCTCAGAATTGCTTACCATGCTTGGCCATAAAAAAGATACCTTAAGTTCCTTTGTTCGTACAAAAAATATCAATGGAGCCGATACCCTCGATATGAATGGCCTGCTATCATTTCTTATCGATCAAGCACATGTATCAGGAATAGAATTTGTAAAGATGTTGCCCCAGGTAAGCGAAAGCTCAAAGCCCACCGTGGGGTATCCAATTGTTCTTGAAATGAATGTTCCGTATAATGCTCTTGGTTCATTTGTTGCTTCACTAGAGCGAAATCAGCTCTTGCTCCGAATCGATCGAGTTGCAATCTTGGAGGCTAAGTCGCAAACTGTCTCTGCACGTATGCTCGTGACATGTTTTGCAGGGCGGGGTGCACCATGAGTATTTCTCGAGGACGCGGAGTTGTTATTGCATTTGGGATAGCTGCACTTGGTGTTTGGATCTTTAATGTTACAACACTCGCGACGCTTTGGTTAGGATCAGGTTCAAAAAGTCCTGCTTCGCTTGTTAAGAGCAAAAATGTTGAGGGATTTGATCTGCTTATAGATAACGCCAATACTGCAATTGCTGCGTTCCCTCAAAGAAAGGATGTTGTATTTATTGCGCCCGTACATGCTCCTTTTCAGCCTTTGTCTGCATTGACGGAACCTTCTACGGAATTGGCTAAGGCTTTACCTTCTAGTAAACGAGTTCCCCTGGTGCTCAAAGGTGTGCTTCTTAAAAAACAACCACTTGCATTGCTCGCAGATCCAACGGGTAAAACCTGGATTGTGGGGCTTACCGAAAAAGTCTTTGAGCAAGAAGTTACTGCCATAGGATCGGATAAAATCTCGCTGCGGGATCGTTTTGGATCGTTCGACCTTTCTGTCAAGGAGTAGCCATGGCATCGCGAAACAGCGGGTCGGTACTTCCTTTCGCACTTTTTTTTGCTAGTATTGTCGGCGCCCTGGTGTTTGGGTTTGCATTTGCACAGCGAACACTCTTTGCTCCTGCAAATCATGCGTACGAGACAACCCAAGCACGAATTAATGCAACTTCTGGTATCTGGAAAATGGTAGCCGACGTTACGGGTGGAAGCGCTCCACCTGAGACACTTGTGGCAATCAATACGCTCGATTCTATGTTTATGTTTCGTTCACCTTCACAGTCGCCACTGCCTGCAATTGAGGCTGGCGGAAGTTTGTTTTCTGACCAGATGCGCCTTGATTCGCTGTATTCAAGCACAGGGGAATTATCGTCGGAATCGACTTTTGGTGCCTGTTCAACAAAAGCTACATTTACAGGATGCTTTTTGTCTATTGACGCGCATGGTTTTTTTAGAAATCAGAATGTTGACATGCGCGCACGAATGGTAGGCAGAATTGCAAACCCTCGGGATACGGTAGCTTTTTTACGTAAGGGAGCCCCCGTTATTGGCGGGTTTTTGCTAGGAAAATCGGCTGCGGGAATAGGTTTTGAGAAACGCGATAGTTTGTGTGGGCTCAATACAGAAATGCGGTCAAAGATCATTGCATCGTACAAAGAAGTATTAGTTGATACGAGCGCAGATTCAACAATAATAAAGCCACCCTTGCTTATTGGACGAAACGACCAATGCGCTGGCATTCCTGATGTTGTGCCAGGCCCGCTTTTTTTTGATGGTACACGAGCGAAAATAAGTTTTAAAAGTAATCGAAAAATTGTCGTTATGGGAGATTTGCAGCTCACGGGAACTGTTGAACTTGTAAATGTTTCGTTTGTTGTAAAAGGGGAAGTAAGAATTTACGATGATGGAGTTCTTAATGCTATCTCTGTATATGCAGGAAAGCGATTTGTAATGCTCGATCGCGCTCGATGTTCGGGCTCTGTTCTTGTTTGCGGAGCAGTTATTCTACAACATAATTCCGAACTATTTAACAAAGCAGTCATCGTATCGCTCTCAGAAAATATCGTTGATACTACGGGCGAAAAATCTGCGGCAGCATTATGTGCAGTGAGAGTTTTAGATAACGTACGAGTAGATGGAACTCTGGTCGCCTGTGGCGCAGATAATGCCAAAATTCTAATTAGTCAACAATCTAAAGTAACAGGCATTGTGTGGGCTTCCAAAGGCGTTTGTATAATCGGTTCGGTAGAGGGATTGGTATATGCCGATTGTTTGTTTGATATCGATAACCCTCCAAAGTCGGACGAAAATTCTTTACGGGGGAAACTTAGGATGTGTGATCGAATCAATTGGTATCGGCTCCCCGTATTTATTGGTATGCCATTCGTTGACCAATGGTTTAGCCCTTTTGGAGAGTCCCGATGACCTGTCACGATAAACTATATCAGACGAGTGTGGGCAAGCACGGCATGACAATGGTAGAAGTCATTGTTGCTTCGGTAATACTGCTCTGTGTTGGCAGCGGGCTCATGGTGCTTATGCAATCGATTACCAAATCCTCGGCACACGGACGCTTTCGTTTACAGGCTCTTGCGCTTATCCAAAATGAAATCGAATTGCTAAAATCGTATGAATTGAGCAGTACTCCTGCGCACGATACCTCCTACGAGGTCGCTCTCGCACAACGGATGTATAAAGTTGTGCGTTCCCGATTGGATTCTAGTTCTGGTAAGGTTAAAAATGGCAAGAATTATTATTCGACAGCAGAGTACCAGATTTGTGTTTCATTCCCCGACGATTCGCTCCAAACCCCACTACAGTGCACTTTGTTGCAGGGATTTTATCATGATTTTCTTAAAAAGTAAACGGGGGTATACGCTTCTTGAATTGCTTATTGCCATGTCGGCAGGAGCCGCGGTTCTTGCCACCATTTCCTTTTTATGGATATCAATTACCCGCAGTACATCTCGTTTGCAAACTAAGAGTATTCTTACTACCGAGACGCATCGCATAGGAGCTCTTTTTATCAATGAACTTCGGCACAGCAGTGCAGTACTTGAGTGCACACCATCGAATATTCGTTTTGTGAGCGGGGATGGCATTGATACCGTTTCGTATTCGTTTCAATACGATAGCCTTTTTCGTAATGGTAGGGCACTCCATTCACCTTTTCCCGGCTTCAGTATCAATCAATGCGAACTGCAACGTTCATCAGATTCAAAATATCTCGGGACAAACGATCAATTTCCTTCGGAACTACTCACGATATTTATAGTTGGGACGCTCAAGCGAATTCCACCCCTCTACGACACTCTCATAGCACAAGCGCGTATTAGGATGGTTGTACCGCACAGCTAGATGGCAGCTTTGTGCAACAGGATGTATTTTAAAAAGAGCGAGTATAGGAAAATTATCACGTGAAATTGCTCCAGGGGGAGTTCTACCATGAGTTTATGCAATTCATGTCAAAAAAATCAGGCTAGTGTACATATTACACACATTGCAGATGGGGCGTTAACCCCTCTTCACCTTTGTGAAGAGTGTGCTGCTAAAAAGGGTATAACGCTTGCTATCGATACACATTCTGGTATGCTTCCTACTGCATCGGTAGAGCCTGGTCAGAGCGATGATGCTCTCAAATGCCCAAGCTGTAATCTCGCCTTCTCCGATTTTAAAACCAAAGGGTGGCTCGGATGTTCTCAATGCTACACAGCTTTCGAAAAACAAATCGACCAAATCCTCATGAAGATGCATGGTGCTTGTATTCATGTTGGTAAATCATACGAATCACATAAAATGGGCAGCGAACCAGCCCTGAACATCGATTCATTACGTCAACAACTTGAGCGCGCAATCAAAGAAGAAAATTTCGAAGATGCTGCTCGCTTGCGTGATGTGATTAAAACCATGCAATTTGCCCCGTCACAATCAGAAATAAACGACACATCTTTGTGAGCCAACAATTTGTGCGTATCCCAGCGGCTATTGGGTGGACTTTTTCGGGCACCCCCGATTCAGACGTTGTTTTATCGACAAGGGTTCGTCTTGCTCGCAATTTTGAAACATTTCCCTTCCCAAAAGCTGCGCATCTTTATATAAAAAGTCAGGTCTTTGCGCGTATTGCAGATGTTTTTAATACACCTGATCTTTTGCCCGGATACGAAGTTTTTAATTTTAATAATCTCGATCGATTGTCTCAGGAAATTTTTGTTGAAGAACGTGCTGTAAGCCCTGACTTGGTTCGGATGGAGGGCGATCGGGGTTTGATGTGCGATAGTACCCGAACTCGCTGCATTATGGTAAATGAAGAAGATCATTTACGCATTCAGTGCATTTCCAGCGGTAATTGCACCCAAGAGCTCTTTGCAATGGCGAATCAGCTCGATACTATTCTTGGTGAAAAGATTCCATTTGCTTTCGATGCGCGGAGAGGTTTTTTAACGGCATGTCCAAGCAATGTAGGAACAGGGTTACGGCTCTCTTTTTTATTGCATTTGCCGGCACTCATTATAACTAAGGCAATCGATAAAGTTCTCAATGCGGTACAGCAAATGTCGCTGTGTACACGAGGCTTTTGTGGTGAAAATTCAGAAATTGTCGGAAGTTTTTTCCAGATATCCAATCAACAAACACTGGGGCAGTCTGAGGCAGAGATTATCGAGAAAACCCAGGGGGCTATAGCCGAAATTATTCGTTCCGAACGAACTGCCCGTGAAACTATCCTGCACCAAGCAAAATCCGCAATAACCGACAAAATTGCACGCGCAGAAGGTATTTTACGGTTTGCACATACTCTTTCGATGCGTGAGTATCTCAATCTTAATTCGGCCTTGCGTATGGGAGTGAATTACAATATAGTTACCACACGAACCGTAGAAGAAATGAATATCGAACTGTTGCATGCAATGCCAGGGCATATTCAAAAAAATGTTGGTAAATCTCTTACAGAAGATGAAATAAACCGTGAACGGGCACTTTTAATACAATCGTTATTTCATGATCACGATCAAAAAATAGGAAAAACTTTATGAACGGAATGTTTACAGATCGAGTTAAAAAAGTAATGCAAATCGCGCGCGAAGAGTCGGTTCGATTAGGAAACGACTATGTAGGTACCGAGCATCTCCTGTTAGGACTTATTAAAGAAGGTGATGGCGTTGCTGTTGCTGTATTGCGAAGTCTTGGAGTCGATCTCGATGAACTTGCCTCCACCATAGAAAAAACGATCACCTCTACGGGTGGGATGATGACCATCGGCCAGATGCTGCCCTTTACGCCTCGCGCAAAGAAAGTTTTAGAAATTGCGGCCACCGAAGCTCGCACTATGTCGCATAAGTATATTGGTACCGAGCATTTGTTGCTTGCTCTTATGAAAGATACAGAATCTGCTGCTGCAAATGCACTGGGTGCCGCCGGGCTCGAATTCGATAAAGTAAAGGAAGAGATCAACCGCGTTCTTCGCGGTGGTGAGACATCGGTACCAGGTGCTGCAAAAGAAAAGAGCAAAACTCCTTTTCTCGATCATTTTGGTCGCGATCTCACTGCAATGGCGATCGAAGGAAAACTTGATCCGGTTATTGGGCGCGAAAAAGAAATTGAGCGCGTTATTCAAATCCTTTCGCGTCGTAAGAAGAATAACCCCGTTCTTATTGGTGAACCCGGAATTGGCAAAACGGCAATCGTTGAAGGACTGGCTCAAAAAATAATCGAAAAAGATATTCCTCAGGTTCTCGAAAATAAACGTGTTGTCAATTTGGATATGGCCAGTATGGTTGCCGGCACAAAATACCGTGGCCAGTTTGAAGAACGTATCAAATCGCTTATGACGGAATTGCAAAAAAATGACAATGTCGTAATTTTTATCGATGAATTGCATACGCTGGTTGGTGCTGGTGGCAGCGAAGGAAGTCTGGATGCCAGCAATATTTTTAAGCCAGCTCTTTCTCGGGGAGAAATCCAATGTATTGGAGCAACCACCGTCGATGAGTATCGTAAGTACATCGAAAAAGATGGCGCACTTGCACGACGTTTTCAAACTATCATGGTGGATCCTCCATCTGTCAACGAAACAATTCAAATTTTAGGTGGATTGCGCCATCGATACGAAGATCATCATAAAGTAACCTACACCACAAAAGCTATCGAATATGCAGTGAAAATGTCTGAGCGCTACATTTCAGATAGATTTTTACCTGATAAAGCTATTGACATTATTGATGAAGCCGGTGCTCGCAAGCGTTTGTCAAGTATGGAGATCCCTCCAGAAGTGCGAGAAATGGAAAAAGAAATTGCCGATGTAGTGCGCGAGAAAGAAAAAGCTGTCGAGCATCAGGAATTTGAACGTGCTGCAAAATTGCGGGATCAGCAAGAAAAACTTAAAAAAGCTCTGTTAGAGAAAAAAGCAGTATGGCGCAAACAAAAAACCGAAGAGCGCCTCATTGTTGACGAAACGACAATTGTTTCTGTTGTTGCAACCATGACAGGTATTCCTCTTTCTCGCCTCGAAGAAGAAGAATCTAAAAAACTTTTGCATCTCGAAGACGAATTGCGCAAGCGTGTTATTGGCCAAGACGAAGCGCTTGGTGCCATTGCGCGCTCAATCCGACGTTCGCGTGCAGGATTGCATAATATTCGCAAGCCTATTGCTTCGTTTATTTTCCTCGGGCCTACAGGTGTTGGAAAAACCGAACTGGCAAAAACAATTGCAGCAAATTTATTCGATTCGGAAGATGCCCTTATTCGTGTTGACATGTCCGAATACATGGAGAAATTTGCAGTTTCTCGGCTTGTTGGTGCGCCTCCGGGATATGTTGGATACGAAGAGGGTGGTCAATTAACAGAAAAAATACGCAAGAAGCCCTACGCCGTTATCCTTCTTGACGAAATTGAAAAGGCACATCCCGATGTCTTCAATATTCTCTTGCAAATTCTCGATGATGGTATCATAACCGATTCTTATGGTCGTCGTGTCAATTTTAAGAATACCATCATTATCATGACAAGCAATGCTGGTACACGAGATGTTAAAAAACAGGGAACCGTTGGGTTTGGAAAAGAATCTGAAAATTCAGATTACGATTCAATGAAATCAAAGGTTCTCGAAGAACTCAAGAGAATTTTTAATCCAGAATTTCTAAATCGCGTCGATGAAACGATTGTTTTCCGTCCTCTTACCAAAAAGGAAATTAGCCGCATTATCGATATTCAGCTTAAGGATGTTTCCGATCGGCTTGTCGATCGCAATATCACGCTCGATATTACAAAAGCGGCAAAAAAGCTTATCGTCGACCAGGGATTCGATCCGATGTTGGGTGCACGCCCTCTCAAAAGGGCAATTCAACGTCTTATAGAAGACCAATTGGCCGAGGAGTTTCTTAATGAAAAATTTGGTGATGGCGATACGGTAAAAATAGATGTACGCTCAGAAAAATTAGTTTTCACAAAAGCCCCGAGTGCTGATGAAACCACGTAAGTGGGTTGTTGTTGTTGCTTGCATCATAGGAATTCTTGGTGGTGCGCTGTATCAGGGTGTCCGCTACGTAGAAAAAAAACGTGGACTGGAAGATTTTCTAGTGCAGCGCGTCCGTTTGGCAATGGGGGGATCCTGTTCAATTGAAAAAGTTTCTCTGGGTCTTCTTACAGTTCATTTACGTCAGGTAACCGCCGATTACCCCGATTATGGCTTTCATGTTTCCATAAAAAATATCAATGTTTCGATCTCTCTTTTTGAGCTTATGAGAACTCGTGGTGATGTTGCCAAGAGCATTTCAAGAATTCTTGTCAATCAACCCGTTATTGTGTTTAACCCTTTTGTAATGCACCCCGATACGCTCGCGAAATCAGCAGATGAATTTCCTTTAGATGAACTCGTTATCCAGAATGGCCGTTTTATTCTGCTCGATAACAAGAATGATAGCATGTATCTTGGCGATAAACTAGATGGCCTTTTAGTAAAAGAAAACAATGCTCTTTCTGTAAAACTTAAAGGGTGTTTGGCATCTACCAAGAAAAATCTTTCATGCACAGGCATTTTAAGTCCCACGGGTGTTCCAGAACGAATTTCGCTTCGGCTTAACAAAGCACGTATGAATAAACCATTTACGGTAAAAGGGGCATCGTTTACTGGTGGTGAAATTGATGGGACGCTCGAACTTTCTTTTAAAGCTCCGTTTACGATTAAAGCTTTAGATCTTCGAGGCACTGTTACGCTCTCCAAGGCATCTGTTACCATTCCAGCATTACCAGATCCTTTTGAATCGCTTATGCTGGGAGTATCACTTAATGGAACCACGCTGCACATCGATTCGTGCGGAGGTGCCTACAAAGATGCCACGTTTCGCCTGGGCGGCACTTGGGATCTTACCGATACCGATAGCTCATCATTTTGGGTGTCTCTATATAATGTTAATCCCGCACAGTATCTTGCTCCTATCAATAAGCAATTTTCTTCTTTGGTAAGTGGCACTGCCTGGGTAACGGGAACAGGATATAAACGAGCTCAATCAAACAGTATAGAATACAATGCAACGATAGGTGGAATTTCGCTTTTGGGAGAACCTGTTTTGCGGGGGCATGTACGTGGTCGTGTGTTACCCGATAAAACAGTGCTCGATTCTGCGCGCATTCAAACGGTGAGAAGTTCACTTCTGGTATCGGGAAATATTTCTTATGCACCAAAATCTCTTATGTATGCAAGTTATGTAAATTTACAAAGCGACACAATTCCTTTTCTGACAGCCGTTCATGGCACCGTTTCTGCAAGCGCGTCTATAAGTGGCGACGAAAAATCCTGTACCTATCAGGGTACTGTCAAAATATCCAAAGGAATGGCGTATCAGATTCCCTTGCAAGATCTAGAATTGACGGTAATGGGGACTAATTCGATGCTCAATTTTGGAACGATCTCTAATCAATCTGCACCACTCTCATTCTCAGGAAATATCGAAAATCTTGCAACAATCTCCCCACAGGTGCATGCCAGTGGGCGCTTAGGCCCCCCTATAATCTCAAAAATTAATGCTGCAATCCCGCAAGAGTTCAAAAAATGTATTGGAGTACGGGAGGGTAGTTTTGCCCTCGAGGCGCAAGGGTCCAAGTGCAAGGGCTCACTCTCATGTACGTTAACAGATGCTCTTATCGGTGGAAAAGCAACTATAAAATTTACAGCAGATTCATCGGGTTTTTCTTGGAATACTGCTGGTAATTCGATAGTTCTATCGGGTAACCCACTTGATTTTCAAGGGGTTGGAGTATTGAGAAACGATTCGATGCGGGTTGATTCTCTTAAACTAGGATCTTTATTGCGAGCGCATGGAATTGTGGGGACGGGGGCCCGTCCCTGGATCGATTGTAATGTGTGGTTCGATACACTTGGAATAGCCGAACTGCTTCCTCTTTTTTCAGATCCTCTTCCGTTTCCGGTGGGGGGGTATATTTCTGGACAAACCCGTATTTCAGGAACCTTAGAAGAACCCGTTACGCATTCGATGCTCCGTCTTGTAAATGGAAGCGTTTCCGAATTAACCGGTTTTTCTGCCGATGCCATTGTGCAAACGATGGGCTCTTCACATTTTAAAATCTTGCCAGTGATAGTGCGCAGAAAAGGAGTGGTTGTTTTTAGTACCGATACCATTTCTGAGGTGGGGATGTCGGGTAAATTTTCCGATCTCGATTTAGAAACCTATGCACACGCTTTCCTGGATCCAGAAATTGCTCTGTCGGGTATGGTACGAGGCTCTTTTACCCAATCCAACAGCGGTCCAATTCATATTGAACTCTCTTCGTATAAAGTTATCATGGGCGATGCCATCCTCACGAATCTTTCACTCAAAGCGCAATGTGCGTCAACGGGATTAGAAAATATTTATGGTACCTTCTCAGATTCAACGCGAACGCATGCTACCATTGTAGGGAATGTTCCTTATGCGTTTCTTGCTGGATCTGCAACCGAGACCGATACACTTCATGTAGCGCTTGATGCACAAGGGGATTTTCTGGCTACTATTGGGCGTCAATTTATTTCGCCCTTGGGAGGGAGTGGCGATGGAACTCTACACATTGAAGTTGTAGCAACGGGAGAAAAAATACGCTTTGTCAATGGCAGGATCGATGTTCCCAAAGGAAAGCTTATGGTTGAGCCGTATATTCCGGGAGGAATCGAAAATTTCTCCGCACACGCCACGATCGACGAATCCGGTAAGGTTGCAACAATTCTTGGCGGCCTCATTCATAAAAAGCCAGCCACAATTACCTCTGTTCATTTCTTACCAAAAGGGTATGATCCTCTTAAAATTGGGCCACTGGATTTTGGTGCTTTGGCAATCTCCACACCAAAAGGGGGTATACATATACATTTGCCTGGTTTTCATGAGATTGGTGATGTTGCGGATGTAGAATTTGCAGGGAGAAGCCCTTTTCCAGCATTTACTGTTTCTGGTCCTCTCGATCGCATAAAACTTACGGGAACGTGGCTTCTCCGTTCCACATCGTTTACTTACCCCTTTTTGGTCGAAGAAAAAATTCCTATAACCATCGATCCATTTCCCTTTGTGACATGGGAAATGGATGTTCGGGTTAGTAATCCTAAAGTTTCTTATTTTTGGGATATTCGGGGAAATAAGCGAACCCTTATTCGTTTTGTAGAGGGAACCCTCGATCAAACATCGTATGTAACTGTTCTTGGCCGCGATAAAGATAAAACCTTTCGTCTCCTTGGTGGTATCAAATCATCACGCGGATCTGTCTTCTTTGGAAAGGTCTTCGATCGGAATTTTAATGTCTCTGTGGATTTTGCTCCCCTTAAACTTTCGGGTGCGGGCGGCTATGATAATTTCCCTGTTATCTCGGGAAGCGCAGAAGCTTTTTCAGATACCAGTCGATTTAATCGAGTGCAGCTTACCTTACAGGTTACCAATCCGCAAACCGGAGGTATAAGTGAAAAGGGGAGAATAGCCTTGGTTCCATCTATTACGGGGACGTCGGGCAAATGGAGGCCTGCCAAGGGCTTCGACAGTATTCCCAATTTCATTTTTCATTTATCATCAGATATCGACGAACTCAAAGATGACTCTCAACGTCGATTCTTTATGGATGCAGGAGTACGATTTTCTTCAATTCAGGGTGTTGGCAGCGCGGTCACAGATTTTGGAGGACAATTTTTGCGCCGGTATTTGTTGCAACGATTTCAGCATAATCTTGCTCGCAGTCTTGGATTAGATGTGGTAAGCTTTGAATCATCAATTGCTTCTAATTATTTTACCTACTTAAATAATCGTAATTCCAAAGAGTATTCTAACCAGTGGTATCTGCTCACTAACATGGGCGTTACGGTTGGTCGGTATTTTTTTCACGATTATTTGTTTTTAAAGGCTCAGGGGCAATTCATCTCAGTAGATACTATTGTAAAACCAGAGTACAGTGTGGGTCTTGAGTTTATGCCCGTTCAGAATCTTATGTTCAACGTAAGTAATGGTTTTTATGCCAATGCAAATGGTTTTACCTATAATCCTCGAGTCCAGTTTCAGTTACAAGTGCCCATTGCGCCAATGAGAAAATTGCTCGATTTTTGAACAGAAAGCATCTATTTATGAAGGTTTTTATCGGTCGTCTTGTTCCTCTTTGTATAATGTTACTCGCTTCTTTATCTTCTGCAAAAGTTCTCGATACGCTTATTATCGAAGGTGTCTCTTCTTCGGTGCAGGGCTCTATTGTACGCAGTCAATGTGGTTTACATACCAAGAGCGATATCTCTGGCCCAGCCCTCACAGACGCAGTAAAGCGACTGTATTATTTGGGCCTTTTTAAAAGTGTCGACTTTGCAATTGCATCAGAAACCGACACCTCTGTATCGCTGGTTCTTAAAGTTCTCGAATTTCCTATGGTAGAAACGGTCGAATATGTAGGTAATAAAAAACTTAAAATCGAAGATTTCGAAAAAACCGTAACCCTTAAAAAAAATCAGGTTCTTTCCGATGCTTCACAGTTTAATGCTATTACTGCAATTAAAAAGCTGTATGCAGAAAAAGGCTATCTTAATGCAGCTGTCACTATCGACACCGTTTCTGCAAAAGCTCTTGGCAATGTTTTGGTTAAAATAAAAATAAAAGAAAATGCAAAGGTAGAAGTAAAAACCATTGCGTTTAAAGGTAATGTTGCTATAAAAACATCAAAGCTCAAATGGACCTTTAAAACAAAAGAGAAAAAGATTTTGTGGGGTGGGGATTTTGATGCCGAAAAATACAAACTTCATCTCGATTCGCTGATTATGTTTTATAACGATTTGGGTTATCTCGATGCCGAAATCGAGAAAGATAGCGTAAACTATTCAGACAATAAAAAAGATCTCAACCTGGTGATCTATATCCACGAAGGCAATAAATTTATCAGGGGCAACGTGTACTTTACCGGTAATAAAGTTATAGAAACTCCCGATCTCGATTCAGTAATAGCCTTTCGTAAAGGCAAACCGTTTAGTAAAACTGAATTTGAAATGACCAAAGAAGCAGTGGTTTCGCGTTATCGCGAGGATGGCTTTTTGTGGGTTCAGGTCAAAGATCAGAGGCAATACCGCGGGGACACCATCGATGTTACCTTCGACATTGTTGAAGGTGTACCTGCAATTATCCGCAAAATAGACATTACAGGAAATACAAAAACCCGCGAAAAGGTCGTGCGTCGCGAACTCGTTTTGTATCCCGGACAAAAGTACAAGCATTCTCAAATGATGCGCAGCGTGCGCGATGCCATGCAGCTCAATTTTTTTACAACCGTTGTGCCAGATATGCGCCCTAATGATGATGGCACCGTCGACTTTATATTTAACATTCAGGAAAAAGATAATATTGGGCAATTGCAGCTTGGCGCAGCGTATAGTGTAGTCGATAAATTTACGGCAAATTTCTCTACGTCAATTCCTAATTTTAGGGGTGCAGGGCAGCAGCTTAATTTGTCGGTCGATTATGGAATGCGTCGTCAGGCAGTTTCATTAGGGTTTATGGAACCATGGGCCTTTGAAACGCCTACTTCACTAAGCGGGACAGTTTTCTTTGATCGTGGCGTCGATTATACAAATGCTGATATAAGCGTCATTAGCGGCGGTTTTAGAGGTGGCGTGGGGCGAAGACTTACCTGGCCCGATGATTATTTTACGGCAAGTGCAGGATATGAGTTAAGTTGGCAAGACCAACTAACGAGTAATTCCGCCACAAATTTGCTTGATTACGAATATAAAAACGGAAATTTGGAAGTGTTGCGCAGAGGTCTCTACAGTAAACTTTCGCTTGGTCTGCGGCGATCAGATACCGATTTGCCAATGTTTCCGACCAGTGGTTCTGTTCTGAGTATAAACACCGATATTGCCGGGCTTGGTGGTGATTATAGCTTTGCAAAAGGAATACTGAGCACAGAGAACTATTATCCTATTTTTTGGAAAGTGGTGCTTATTGCGCAAACAAAATTTGGGCTCATTTCTTCTCTTGGCGCGGGTCCTATAAAAATACCACGTGGGGAGCTGTTTAAAGCTGGTGGCGTGTATGGTGTTGATGGTATTATTCGTGGATATCCTGAGTATTCTTTTGGTGGTTATTCTAACACGTTCTATTCTCAAGGAACCAATCGGGCTCTCACAATGTTAACATTATCGGGTGGGCTCCAAATCCCTATTTTGGATCAACAATTATATCTCATGCTTTTTGGGGATATGGGCAACATATGGGCGAGAATAGCTGATGTAAATTTAAAGGATACGTATCACGGTGTAGGTGCAGGATTTCGACTTCAAATCCCAATGCTCGGTTTGCTTGGGTTTGATTTTGGATGGGGGCTCGACCAACTCGATAAGGATTCTTATTTTGGCAATAAGCCGCAATCTCATCTTGTACCGCATTTTATTATGAATAAAGGTTTTTAATTTTTCTACCTGTTTTACGAAAGAGAGGCGATGCATGAATCGTTTTGCTATCAGTGCCCTTTTTGCAATTCTTGCTGGGGCCGCAACCATGGTTTCTGGTGAACTCAAGCTTGGCTATATCAATTCACAATCAATTTTCAAAGATTATCAGGGAACCAAAGAAGCCCAAGATAAGTTCGACAAGGAAGTTGCGAAGTGGGAACAAGATGCAAGCACCATGAAAAAAGAACTGGAAGATATGAAGGCGCAGCTTGATAAGCAGAGTTTGTTGCTTTCATCGGAAAAGAAGAAGGAACTTGAAGAACAGCTTAAGCAAAAGTATGTAACCTATCAGACTTTCTTGCAAGAAAAGCTTGGTCAGAACGGCGAAGTTCTCAAAAAAAATGTTGAACTAACAAAGCCAATTATCGATAAAATTAATAAGATTATTCAAAAGATTGCCGCCGACGAGAAATACGATTTTATCTTTGATGAGGCAAACGGTGGCGTTATTTACGCTAAAAAAACATTTGATCTTACCGAACGTGTTCTTAAAATTCTCAATACAGAACAATAATTCATGAAGCTTTCGCACATTGCGCTTCATCTTGGGTGTGCTTGTTCCAATACCGATGGTTTACAAGAAATCATTGGTATTGCTGCTCCTGAAACTGCACTTGCGCTCGAAATTGTTTTTTTATCCGATCCCAAATACCTTCCGGCTGTTACAGAATCTCCAGCGTTAGTTGTTATTGTAAAGACAGGAACAGCTATCGCGGGTAAAATTCTTCTTGAGGTTGCCGATCCGTATGTTGGGTATGCAAAAGTAGCGCAGCTTTTTGAAGATTGTAAACCGCTTTTTGCTCCTCACACTCCTCAAACCGTTTATATCGATCCATCAGCGTCTGTTCATGCTAGTGTTGCGCTTGGTCCCTTTTGTGTTATTGGTGCACGCTGTAGCGTGGGCGAAAATACCGTACTGGGCGCTGGGGTTGTTGTTGAACCAGGGTGCACTCTAGGATCCAATTGCCGAATAGATTCCAGAGCTGTTATAAAACGTTATTGCTCACTCGGCAATAATGTAATTATTGAGTCTGGTACTGTTATAGGATCCGAAGGTTTTGGCAACGCTTATGATGGCAAAGAGTTTGTTCGCATCCCGTCTATGGGAACGGTAATCATAGAAGATAACGTTTGGATTGGCGCTAATACCTGCATCGATCGTGGTGCTTTGGGGCCCACGGTTATTGGTAAAGGGTCTCGATTAGATAACCTTATTCATATTGCGCATAATGTTACTGTAGGCCATAACACGGCAATGGCTGCCCAGGTGGGCATATCTGGAAGCACCAAAGTTGGTAACAATGTAATTCTTGCCGGTCAAGCAGGTTTTGTTGGTCACATCGAAATTGGTGATGGGGCATTCGTTGGTGCACAAGCAGGTGTCAGCAAAAGTGTTGCACCAGGTGCTAAAGTAACGGGTTACCCAGCCCGCGATTTTATGACGATGCGTCGCATTGAAGCTGCCGAAAGCGAGCTACCCCAGCTCATCAAAGAATTTAGACATGTCAAGAAGCGGCTCGATAAGCTCGATCCTCCCTCGGTATAAATACTATCCTTGATAAATGTTAAATCGTAGGAACTACAAAGTATAAAGCTAATGCTTTTTAATGCCCGGTAATCCAGAAACCGAGATGTGGTAATTCATCGGTGAGAGCTGCTTTTGCTTTGTTGAGTGATTCATTAAGAGATAATCCTAAGCAGAGCGGAATAAAAGATTCAGAAGGAATTCCAAGCGTTGAAACGTTTTTTACCTGCGCAGGATGAAAGTAGGCGCTTAAAAATTCTACAAGTGTCAAATTATTTGCCCCGCCTCCCGATATCCAAACAATACTTGGAGAAGACGATGCAAGAGGAGTGCGTTTAAAACTTTTATAAATCGACAAAGAAGAAAGTGCTGTGAGTGTTGCGAGTTTATCTGCGGGTAAAAGATCCTTAAGCGCTTCGTGCTCCAAAAGTGACATACAACGCCAAATTGACAAAGGAATAGAGTCGGTAAATGAAAAGATTGGATCTGCAGAGAGTGTTTCGCACAAGCGAGTATCCACGGTTCCGGTGGCTGCGATTTTACCATCCCTATCAAAGCCTTCTGTGGCGCCACACTCGATCGCGCTATGGTTAATCAGGCATGTACCCGGTCCGCAGTCGATATCTGCAATAACTTTTTTGGTAGTACCATCTATTGCAAACATTCGGCTAATGAGCCCAAGATTAATTGCGAGGATTGGCCCTTCTTGCGCCTTGGCAAGTACTTCCAAGCCCTCATGAGCAGCTCGTCGATCGGCAAGCATGTTTGTAAGTATTGGTACATTATACAAGCGCGAAAGAGGAAGTGTAGAACCGATTTCGAATGTATGAGGCGCTCCAGAGAGTCCGCCTGGCTTTTCTTGAGAGAATATTATAAGCGAGTTCGCAATTATGCAATGAGGCTGCAATTGAGTTTTAGGAATACTTTTGAGAAGCGCGGCTGCACACTCCAAAAAAAGCCCAGAAATTTTAGCATCGAGATGGGTTATAAGGGCAAGTCCTAATGGAGTATCGGGTGACTCGAGAAGTTGGGTGATAAGGGCTTGTGTGGTTTGCGGATACGGCAAAAATGCTTGAGAGAGAATTGACCAGCTTTCAGCCTTACACTCAAGGTAAAGGCCAGCTATGCCGCTTTGGAGTGAACCCGCAGAGAGTATCAGAATCCGGCGAGATTTCGCTTTTTTAAGAGAACTCAAAAAATCCATCTGCGCCTCATTCGTAAAAGAGAAACACTCTTAACCTAATGCTTTAAAAAATAAAATACATTATTCATCGGTTAAAAGCGCGTAACAGTATCTTCTGGGATAGATCTAATGTATCTTTTACTCTTGTTTCGAGCATTTTCTTACCTTTTTAAGGGCAGGATCGTGGTATGAACAATTATTGGTTGTTTTTGGATCGTTTTTTTCAAAAGGTAAGAATCGGATTAATTGTTGGGGCAATGGCCGTTCCGCTCTGCGCAGAAATGTTTACAGAAAGAAGTGTTACACTATCTGTGCTCCAATCAAATCGGGATATTGCACTTATCCAAAGCACAGCACTACGAGATTCACTCACGTATATAGACAAAATGCAAACGTGGCTGCCTTCGGTTTCACTCTCGGCAACGCATAATTATGTTCTTCTCGATACTCAGACTATTCCTCCACCGCTTGGAAATGCGAATTCTGTTTTCTCTTCGTTTGGCATAGTTGCGCAGCAAAATGTTTCATCGGGTGGTGTTGCATCAGTCTCTGCAAGTCAGAACATCTTTCATGGGCATAGTGGTAATGGTTTTGCCAAGCCAGCTTATAGCGGAGTCGTAGAAATCTCCTATATACAACCTCTCCTTTCAAACGCATGGGCGTATGGGGCATCTGATGTGCAAACAAAGCTAGCAGTGTGGGATAACGCTCTTGCAAAGGTTGCGAGACGAAGCGGTTTGCTCGCTCAAATTGCTTCGGTGCGAAAGAATTACTGGAATTATTATCTGAGCTATAAAACTTTGTCAATTAATGAGAATGATGTTCAGTATTCGAAGCGAGCCGCGGAATTTGCTAAAGAGAAATTCAAACTTGGCGCAGTTGCCGAACTCGATACTCTTAGCGCAATGTTTAGCCTGATTACGGCAGAGCAAAATTTACTAACTGCTAAAAATTCCCTTGCTTATTCGCAAAGATCTTTAGCAATTCAGCTTGGGCTCTCCGTCACGAGCTATTTTGCAATTGATACAAACCTTGTATCATCGCTTGATTCTATGAAGTCGTTTGAATCATGCAGTACAAGCGCATTCCACAATGATCCCGAGTTGTTGCGATTAAAAATCGCAACCGAAAAGTATGCGTATTTGTATAGGGATAATCGAAATGCTTTGCTGCCATCTGTTTCTGCATCGGCCCTGTATAACCAGAAAGTTCATGGTGCAATGGGGGATACGCTTGCAAGCGGAAACCTCACGATTGGTCTTAAGGCTGTGTATACAATTCCCACTGTTTCTCCAACGCATGCTTTGCGAAAAACGAGTATGGACATAAACGATAATGCCTTGAATGAAGAATATCGCCACAAAACGCTCGCTAACCAGCTTCGTACTGCCTACGATGCGTTAAGAGCGGCTCGTAAATCTCTCGAATTATCGTTGATTGCAAAGCACATTGCACAAAAGAAACTCGATGCAGTAGAAGCGGGATATCGGCTGGGTACTAAGGATAATTTGACCTTCGAAAATGCTCATAACGATTATCTCGTATCTGCAAATGATGTTCTTGCGCGATATGTTACTGTTAAACAATTGGAAATTGATCTTGAAACCATTATCGGAACCGTTGGAGAATCGATTGGAGTAAAAGTTCCATGAAGTTAGGAAATCACCTTGCAATGTTAGTCGTGTGTGGCGTTTTAAATTTTGGTTGCTCATCTGCAAAGCGTGATGCTTCTGAGATTGAGAATGTAAAAGTTGATTATATCGATTTGCATGATGTCATCCGTCAAACAGGAGATGTTAGACCTGTTCTCAAAGTTGATATTAAATCTGAGGCGAGCGGTGTTATCAAAAGATTGAATGTCAAAGAAGGACAGGCTCTCAAAAAAAACGATACCATTCTCTCTATCGATCCCGCACGCTTACTGTATCAGAAACAACGGTGTGATTTGGCGGTAAGTTTGGCTCAAATTTCTCGGGATCGGGCATTGCGCGACTTTGAACAAAACAATGAGCTTGCGGCAACGGGAAGCATTGCTTCTAAAACCCTGGCCGATTTAAAAAGCGAATATGAATTAAAGGATATTCTTGTTCGGCAGCAGGAGTTGGAACAAAAGGATCTTGCTGACCAATTGAGAAAAACCGTTGTCCTCGCCCCCATGTCGGGCGTGCTCACAGCGCTCAATATAGAAGAGGGCGAAATAGCAGTGTCTGCAACCAATGGAACTGCACTAGGAACCGAAATAGGTACCATCTCAAATGTTTCAAACCTCGAAGTAGTAAGCAAAATTGGCGAAGTAGATTATGTACACGTTCACGCAGGCGATAAAGTGACCATTATTCCAGAAGCATTTGATAAAACAAAAACAACAGGCGTCATTACGTTTGTTGCTCAAAGCGCAAAAAAAGCAGCAAACGAGGAATTAGGAACATTTGAGGTTCGCATTTCTGTTGACAGTGTAATTCCTGGAATTGCATCAGGAATTAATGTGAATGTTGAATTTCTGGTGCTCGACAAAAAACATGTTATCGGAATTCCCGGACGCTTTATTATGCGCCGCGACAATAAGTCATTTGTCAATCTTGCTGCGCCAACAGCCAAAGATAAAAATGCCACGGTTGAAAAGGAAATTGTCGTAGGATCAACCGATTTTGCTCAATACGAGGTTGTTTCTGGGCTCTCTGTGGGAGATAACGTTGTTTCTGCGTCCGATCCCGATGAAGGCAAAAAAGGACAAAAGGGCAAAGCTCGATCGGGTGGTTTTGGAAATGTTGGAAGGCTCTCGGGAAGGCGCTAACCTATGAGCATCGCAACGCCCGTTTTAGAAGTTCGCTCACTGTGCAAACATTATGTGCTCGGAAAAGAAAGCGTTCCGGTTCTTAAAAATGTTGATATGAGCATTGCACAAGGTGAGTATGTCGCCATTATGGGGCATAGCGGGGCCGGAAAATCTACGCTCCTCAATATACTGGGTTGCCTCGATATTCCATCGTCGGGCGAATATCTCTTCAACGGTAAAAATATTGCCGATTGTAGTGCTAATAGCCTCTCTGATATCCGCAACAAAGACATTGGATTTGTTTTTCAAAATTTTAATCTGTTGCCAAAACTGACTGTTGCTGCCAATGTTGAACTCCCTCTTATATACGGCAATGTTGCTTCACGAAAGCGTAAATTGCGGGTGGCAGAAGTTCTTGATCGTTTTGGATTATTAGAACGCAAACATCATTTACCATCTCAAATTTCTGGCGGTCAAAAACAACGCGTTGCAATTGCTCGAGCCCTCGTTAAAAAACCATCGCTTATCCTTGCCGATGAACCCACCGGAAATCTTGATTCGGCAACAAGTCAGGAAATTTTAGCGGTATTCGATGAGTTGCATAGGGAAGGAAATACAATTCTTGTCATTACGCACGAACATGACGTAGCAGATCGGGCTGATAGGTGCTTGCATCTGGTGGATGGGGCTTTTATTGCATGATCAGTAGCCGCTTAATTACTGTTTTTTTTGTGAACTTTCGTTTGTGCCTGCTGGAAATTTATTCTAACCGCATGCGTTCGCTCATAACCTCCCTTGGTATTTTTCTTGGTGTCGCCTCCCTTCTTGCAAATCTCGCTTTTGTACGTGCCATGGATAACGACGTGAGAAAGAACCTCGAGCAAATTGGCGGATTATCTATTGTCACTATTAAAAAAATAGACCCGACGACCAAGAAAGAACGAATCAAATTTCAACAAACGCAACCTTTAACGGTTAGTAAAGTTCAAAACGCCCTAGAAAATTTCCGTTTTTCGGCAACCATTCTGCCAAAGCTCGATCTGCATTGGAAACCAATTCGGTTTGCATCAAAAGAGGGTTGGGCCCGGGTTAGCGCTGCGGGAGAATCTCATCAGGATGCCTATAATTATACTATTGGTGAGGGTCGATGGCTTTCTGATGAGGAAGCCAGTAAGCATAAAGCCGAAGCGGTAATTGGCCTTTTAGCAGCAGAGAGAGTGTTTGGAAAAGGTATTGATCCTCTCGATAAGGAAGTGGTTTTTAACGGTAAAGTATTTAAAATTGTGGGGACCATAAAAACAGGTGATAAGTTTGACCGACGCGCAATGGAATTTTTTGTTAATTATTATTATTATGTCGGGCAATGTGGAGGTGCCAATTCTCCCGTTGGAGAAGTTGCCGTTAAACTTTCTAAAAGTGAAGATGCCCCAATGGCTGCACGGGAAATTCGCACTCGGATTGCATCCCTATCCCGTGGAATCGAAAATATTTCGGTAGAAACCAATGGCGATAAAATTAACGAAATGAAGGCTGCTGGTATGGGGATGAAAATCCTGCTTTTGGCTATTGCTGCAATTTCTCTTTTAGTTGGTGGAATTAGCATTATGAATATCATGTTTGCAACAATAGGCGATCGTATTCGGGAAATTGGCATTCGTAAAGCCTTGGGTGCCCGTAAAGATGATATCCTCATGCAATTTCTTATTGAAGCGGTTCTTGTATGCTTTGTAGGCGGAATACCTGGTATGTTTCTGGGGGGAAGCGTAACGCTTTTTCCACCGGGCATTTTTCCTTTTGTTCCTGCGCTCGCGCTTTCAGATTATCTTTTAGCACTAGGTTTTACCCTTGCAGCCGGTTTTTTAGCAGGATTGTTTCCTGCTTTACGTGCAGCGAATATGCAGCCGATAGAAGCGCTCAGGTTTTAGGTTATGCAAACTCTACTCAGATTATTCCAGTCTTTTGTGGTGGGAGTTTTTATGGCTTTCACCGAAATTGCATCGCACAAGCTGCGCTCTATTTTATCGATATCAGGGGTGCTTTTAGGCGTTGCATCACTGGTCGCAATGCTTACGCTCATTGGGGGAATCGATAAGTTTCTTAACCAAAAAATGTCGAAGTGGGCTGGATCGATTTGGTATTGGCAAAAGGGAAGCTCCGATGCCGCAGATAAACTTGCTTTTGCGCGGTCTCCGGGCTTACGTTTTTCGGATGGTGATTATCTTGTCGAAAATTCTACTCTTGTTAAAGGTGTAAAAAAAGAGATTTCACGCGAGGGCACCATGACCGTTGGCCGAGCTTCGGAATGGGGACGTTTGCGGGGCTTGACAGAAAATATTTTTAACGAGGATACGGTAAATATCCAACTTGCAAGTGGGCGGTATCTGGATGCAACCGATTATAGGGTATCTGCGCGGGTCTGTGTGTGCTCGTGGGAAATGGCACAGCGGCTTTGTGCGCAAATCAGTAATCTCGATATCCCATCCGATTCTATACACCGCGATCAATACAACGTTGTACTTGGTAAAGATCTTGTTTTTCGGGGAGTTTCATACGAAATTGTTGGAATTTACGAGCCCAAAGATCCCGATTTTAAGCCCTGGAATCTAAGACGGGTTGCGGCAATACCACTCAAAACAATGCAGGAAACTATTTCGGGTATCGATCCCAACCCTGGTGCCATAGAGGTAACCATTGCTAATGTTAAGCGGGCCAAAGAAGATGCAGAAAAAGTGGCAAAAGTATTGGCATTGCGGCATAGGGGAGTAGAAGATTTCGAATATCGTAGCGCCGAATGGATCGAGAATATGAAATCGATGCTTGGAAATATTGGTTTGCTTATGGGAATTATTTCCGTTATATCCCTGCTTGTTGGGGGCTTAAGCATTATGAATGTAATGCTCTCATCTATTTCAGAGCGTATCCACGAAATTGGTATTAGAAAAGCACTTGGTGCAAATACGATGCAGATATTTGTTCAATTTATAGCAGAAACTACCACGCTTTCTTGTTTAGGTGGTGTGTGCGGTGTTGTTGTTGGGCTTATTCCTCTTGCGTTTGGAGAGGCACTCAAAAAAGCATCTGATGGCGCAATTGAGCCCACTATATTGCCAGTGCATATAATGTATGTGGTATTTGTCATTATGTTTGTTGGTGTACTCTTTGGGCTTTATCCGGCATTGCGAGCAAGTCGGATGAATCCCGTGGATGCGCTACGATACGAATAAGCCTCAATTTCTTAGCAAAGGATACCGAATGGAAACAATGTGGGCGCCGTGGAGAATGAAGTATGTTGGGGAACCAAAAAAATCCCCAGATAAATGCATCTTTTGTGATAAGCCTTTACAAAAGACAGATCGTGAAAATTGCATCCTCTTCCGCGGAGCGAGCTGCTTTATCATTCTGAATGCGTACCCTTATAATAATGCGCATGCTATGATTATTCCGTATCGCCACTGCTCAGACATTGCAGTTCTTACAACAAACGAATCGGCCGAAATGTGGCAATTAGCAACCAGGTATAAAAATGCCCTCGAAGCAGCTTTCCATCCCGAAGGGTATAACATTGGCATGAACCTTGGCAGAGTAGCTGGGGCTGGTATCGATCAGCATTTGCATTTGCACATACTTCCTCGATGGAATGGGGATACTAATTTCATGTCGAGCGTTGCCAATACTCGTGTTATTTCACAGGAAATTTTCGAAACCTATGATCTGCTCAAGCCATATTTTGAGACCAATCAGTAGTTCGCTTGGTACAGTCATGAAATAATTTAGTGGTACTTACTTATCTTCATTGGAAAAACGCCATCCTGATGGTATTTTTATACGTATGGCAAATAATCTTATTCTTATCCTTGGCAACTGTTCAGAGCCAGATCGCTATGTTATCGATCGATGTGCTGTGCAACGCGGGCTTGTAACTCGGTATGTATCACGAGCGCAATGGCAGGAATGGGATTATTCCTGGGATTCTGCTATTGGCTACCTTTCGTTTTTGCCCTATTCCTCTTCTACACTTCTCGATTTGTTTGCGCTCTTGCCGGTTGGAAGTGGCCAAATGCCCCTTTGTTTTCAGGCAGTCGATCTGTACGACAGCACGATATCTGATACGCTTATTACGGGTTCTTTTATTATGCCTGTATCGGCTGTTGCTATGGGTACCATACTGTCAAGTATCGAACTTCAAGCTTCGCTGCTCGAACAAAATATGGCTCTTGTCAATGAAGTTAACCGGTATCGCAAAGAGAAAAATAGGCTCATGAATATTGGTCTTGCGCTTTCATCCGAGCAAGATCTAGATAGTCTGTTAGAATGGATCCTCGAAGAAGCGCTCTCAATTACCCTCGCCGACGCGGGATCTATTTATATCAGAGAAAATATTGGTGCGGGAGAAGGGTATACTAACAGGCTTCTGTTTAAAGTGACTCAAAATAAATCGGTTGATATTTCTAAAGGTGAAAAGCAAGATCCGCTTCCTATATCGGAAAACACTATTGCCGGACATGTTGCGCTTACCGGGAAACCATTACGTATCGATGATGTCGGCCGGCTCGATGCCGATGTTCCCTATTCGTGGGGAAGAGGCTTTGTACGGCGTTTTGGGTATCAAATAAAATCGATGCTTGCTGTTCCGCTCAAAAATCTCCAGGGCGAAGTGGTTGGTGTTTTGCAGCTCATGAATAAAAAACTATCCACGGCAGTGCGACTTTCAGATTCCGATGCCGTACGTGATCACGCACTCGCATTTAGTCATTCAGATGAAGATACTGTTATGTCAATAGGATCGCTTGCTGCGGTCTCCATCGAACGAGCGCAACTTACCTCCAATATTCAGCATCTTTTTGAAGGCTTCCTTTCTTCTTCAGTTGCTGCAATCGACGAACGAGACCGGGTTACTTCGGGGCATAGCAAACGCGTTGCAGATTATGCCATGTCATTTGTTGACGCAATCAATACTGAATCGCAAGGCGTTTTTGCCGATGTTCAATTTTCTCTTGAACGTAAACAACAATTTGAATTTGCAGCATTGCTTTATGACATTGGTAAAATTGGGGTGCCCGAAGCATTGCTCACAAAGGACCTCCGTTTACCAGCAGGAGAAATTGCAGCACTCGGGGCGCGTTTCGAAATTATTCGGATTCAAATGAAATTGACAGGCGGCACCTGTGGATGGCCTCATGAAGAAGCATTAGAAGAAGATTGGTTATTTTTGCAAAAGGTTAATGCTTCGGGATTCTTATCCGACGACGACTTTAAGCGACTGAGTGCTTTGCGGGACAAAACGTATGCAACGCATGATAATCCGAGTGCACTGCTTATTTCCGATTCCGAATGGGAACACCTGTCAATACGGCAAGGAAATTTAACCCCCATCGAGCGTGATCTTATAAATTCTCATGCGCAGGCAACCCGCCGTATTTTGTCTAAAATTCCATGGACAAAGGAAATGCGTCTTATTCCTTCTATTGCATGCCATCATCACGAAAAAATTGATGGCTCGGGATACCCTGATGGGCTTTCTGGAGATGCAATAAGTCTGGAAAGTCGCATTCTTGCTGTTGTTGATATTTACGAAGCACTGGTTGCCCAAGATCGACCCTATAAGCCACGGATGCCCTATACCAAGGCTCTTGAAATCCTGCGATTTGAAGCGAGCAAAAATCGCCTTGATTCCGATATTGTAGAATTTTTTATCGACCATAACATTTACAAAATATTTTTTACAGAAACGAATTAACATGACGCTTGTTGAAGAGCTCCGCTGGCGAGGAATGGTTCACGATACAACTCCTGCAGCTGAATCCACGCTATCCGAAAAAAAAATTAAAGTGTATGCAGGGTTCGATCCTACCGCTGTATCTTTGCAATTAGGAAACCTTGTCCCTATTATGCTGCTCCTGCATTTTCAGCGCGCGGGGCATACCCCTGTGGCACTTGTTGGTGGAGCAACAGGTATGATAGGCGATCCATCAGGAAAATCCGAAGAGCGCGTTCTCCAATCTCTTGACTCCATAGAATATAATGTCTCGCGTTTTAAACTTCAGCTCGAAAAATTTCTCAGGTTTGACGGGGATAATGCAGCGTCGCTTGTTAATAATTTCGATTGGTTTAAAAATGTGGGCTTTTTGGAGTTTTTACGGGATGTGGGCAAGCATTTGACCGTTAATTACATGATGGCAAAGGATTCTGTCAAGCAACGCCTTGAATCAGGATTATCCTTTACCGAATTTTCCTATCAGCTTCTGCAAGCCTACGATTACCTCCATTTATACAAAACACAGGGCTGTACGTTTCAAGTTGGTGGATCAGATCAATGGGGTAATATCACTGCAGGAACAGAACTTGTGCGGCGCATGGCAAATGGGGAAGCGCATGCACTTACGTGCCCTTTGGTAACCAAAGCAGATGGCAGCAAATTTGGAAAATCTGCTGCCGGCGAAAAAATATGGCTCGATCCTGCACTCACATCTCCTTATAAGTTTTATCAGTTCTGGATCAACACCGCCGATGATGAAGCATTGCGCTATATTAAAATTTTCTCTATGCTCCCTCAAGAAGAAATTGATACTCTGGCTCAAAAAACGCTCGATGCACCTGAAAAACGCGAATTACAGTTTGCTTTGGCACGGGATATAACTACACGCGTGCATTCTGAAGAAGCATTTAAAAGCGCCGTGGAAGCATCCGATATTCTCTTTGGGTCAGGAACCTTCGAAAAATTAGCCACATTGTCGGAAGAGAATCTCCTGGCAGCGCTCGAAGGGGTTCCTCGGTTTTCTATTGCTCGGTCGGAAATCGAAGCAGGAGTTCCCTTTTTATCGCTTTGCGCAGAAAAAACAACCATATTTCCTTCTAAAGGCGAAGCGCGAAGAATGGTTTCGAATGGGGGAGTGTTTGTCAATAAACAGCGAGTTGGAGATGTTGAAAGTTCAATTGGTAAAGATTATTTGCTACAAAATCGATATATTCTCGTTCAAAAAGGCAAGAAAAACTATACGCTCATAATTGTCGAATAATAGGGGATGTAGAGGTACAATAGAAACAGTGTTAAAGTTTTGCATTGCCAAGGCAGCAAAAGATGCTGTCAACGGTGTTGCACCTGTCAAAAAAGTTGCTAAACCTGCCGCAAAAAAGGCCGTTAAGCCTGCTGCTAAAAAAGCTCCTGCTAAAAAGAAGTAGTTCTACTTTATAATGCGAGTGCCCAGAGTTTTGGTTCACGCGTTGAAACTTTATAAATGTGCTATGTATTGTAAAAACCTTGGTCTATAGGGCATTCGTTAGCTCTGCGGATTTCGAGGTTGAGCGCAATAAATGAGTTCAGGCTACTTTGATCGTTCGAAGTAGTTTCGGTTTTCCAGTATAAAGTCTGTCTTTATACTCATCTTGAACTTTTTTGAAATGATTTAATATCTTTACAGAATCATTACCAAGTGATTTTTCAATTTTAAGTCTGTGTTTTCTGACTTCCGCAACAATTTTATCTTCTTTCATTTAGCCCTCCATCAATTCTTCTGGTGTTAGGATAAAAGGTGTTTCAAGTCCATGTTCCTGATTTATTTCAATGATAACTTTGTGCAGAATAGGATTCAATATAGGGGTGAAATTCCAAGAAACGATATAATCCATCCCATGGAACACTGCGACGGCCACGTGCAATGCATCCAATTTTGCTTTTACCGGCACCATTGTCTTCTTAAAATATTGATCACCCAGTTTGCGAATTTCATCATTCACAGTTAAAATTTCAAACTGCTTAATAGCATTATTCCTAAGTTCAGCAGCTTTAGGATCACCTTTTGAACATTCTTCAATAACAAATGGAGAGACAAATGCTCGAAATTTTTGAATTGTATTGCTTTTGTAAATTGATTTTTAGGTATTTGTTTGTTTTGACGACACCTGCTCTTTTGTATAGATGCTCAAATGGAGCAAGGTGCTGGCGCACATTACTTGGCTGATCGTTATAGTGCTACTACTACGATAAACATTCCTACAAGTCCTACGAACCAAGCGGTCTTTGTTACGTTGCGGCCTGTTTACAAATAGCCTCGACTAAACGAATGAATCTATGTATCCTTGGGAAAAGAATACACCTAGAAAAATTGCTAGGTGTATTCCATTTTAAAAAAAATTAACAGGAAAAGGTTTAATGAAAACTTATACAACAATAATTGCCTTATCTCTTTAGGTTTTCTTACAATTCAGTTGTGATTCGCAGGGCACTCCCGCAGGTCCGGGAAGTAAATCATTATCAGAAAAGATTATAGGCAATTGGTATGTGGCTCGAACAGTCTTAGAAGGGATCTCGGATTCATTGTATACGAGTGTATTCACTGAAATCATCACGAAAATCGAAGCCACGCATTGGAGTGAGTACGGCAAAACAGATACGGCAACAATACACTCGTCGTTTGGATATACACAATCCAGCGATTCAAGGGTAGCCAGGTGGTTGCGGGTAAGGCAGCCTTCAGAGGGGATACACTTTTTATAACGTTCGCAGAAGCGGGCTTTGAACAAAAAACTGGTATCTAAAATGGAATGGCTCAGTCCCTCCATCAAATTGGCCTCAAAAAGCAATTAATAGCGAACTTTAATATTATTTTCTGGGAGTAGGCATGCTTACTTGACGGTCGTAATCTAAGCACATTCCTTTGAAGAGGGAGGCAAACAATGCGAACCGTATTTGGAATTTCCCTTTTACTTTTAATCAGTTGTTCCTTCTGTAAACAAAGCAATACCTACACGCTTGCGATCCGCAATAACACTAACGACACGCTTAGGATTGTCTATGCAACTCAAAATCTTTCGGATAGTTTGAGATTGGTCAGTCCCAATTTCACATCCACGTTTACGGCATATGGGTCAGGGCCAGCAGAACAGCATGAATTAAGTAAGGTGGAATTTAGCCAATACCATAGCTTGTGACGAATCGGCCCGAATGAATATGATTTTGTATCTGTATCGGGCCTGCCACCCCGAACAAATACCAATTCATTTTCAGCCAAGCTTCCCATCTGATTACTTAAAAGTTTTTTTCTTTGGAAGTTTGGCGATGGTGCAACGAGTACCGAACAATTCCCGTTGCACCGATATTTTTCTGCGGGTTCCTTTACTGTTTTCTTGACATACGACTTTGAATACCCGCAACGCTGATTAATTGGGGTAGTAGCGTTAAATTGGAAACAGCGAAATAGTGACTACCTCCCCGAGAGGTGGTTAATACTGAGTATTAGATCTTCGTATTCATCTATATTCGTCATAAGGATCCGTGGATTAGCTGGTTAGATCCCACCGGAATCTGTAACCGTTTATCATATAAAGAATTATGCAATGACACAAAAACCGATCCTATTTGAAATTCGCAATCTGGTTAAAAAGTATCCCAAAGTTTCGGCTGTGGATGGGATTTCTTTTTCTATTCCCCAAGGGTGCTGCTTTGGGATGCTTGGGCCCAATGGTGCCGGGAAAACAACTACAATCGAGATTATGGAAGGCATTACTTCCCTTACATCGGGCGAGGTTTTGTATAAAGACCGACCTCTCGATTTACGCTTCCGTCAGGAAATGGGTATCCAGTTTCAAACAACAGCTTTGCAGGAAAAACAGACCTGTCGCGAAACATTGCGAATGTTTGCAAGCCTGTATCAAAAAACAGTGCCCATAAAAGATCTTATCAACATGTGTGATGTGGGTGATTTTATCGATCGGGATACCCACAAACTCTCGGGTGGGCAACGCCAACGATTGCTGCTGGCTGTAGCACTTGTAAACGATCCTCAAGTAATATTTATGGATGAACCAACTACGGGGCTCGATCCCTCTGCACGGCATAGTTTTTGGGGAATAGTGCGCAACATCAAGGCTTCGGGAAAAACGCTCATTTTAACAACGCATTATATGGAAGAAGCCGACTTGCTGTGCGATGAACTTATTATCATGGATCATGGGCATATTACCGCGCAGGGATCTCCCTCAGATTTGCTTGATCGATATTTTAGTGTGTCAACGTTTATATTACCATCTAGCAAAGAAATAATTAGCAAACTTCCACCTGGGCTTGATTTCGTTAATCAGAACGAAACGATCGAAATTCATGTAACTCAAATTGCCGAGACGTTACGCATGTTGCTTGATAATGGCGTCGATCTTAGGCAACTTGTTATTCGTAAACCAACCCTCGAAGATCTCTTTCTTCAATTGACAAACAAAAAAGGGGGGCAGTGATGCTTCAGCGTATTTGGATCATGTGGCTTGCCCGCACTCGCGAGTTTTATCGCGATACGTCTGGATTGGCGTGGAATCTTCTCTTTCCGTTACTTATTATTGCAGGTTTTGCATTTGCATTCTCTGGTGATAAGCAAAATACCTTCAAGGTAGGGGTATATCCTCCAGAATCGCTTTCTGACAAAACCGATTTTTTTGCAACAAAACATATCGAATTTATTCCGCAAAAAAATAAAGACGAAGCCTATGCAAAAGTAGGGCGCCACCAGATCGATTTGCTTGTCGTGTGGGGCGATACCGTTCAATATTGGATTAATCCGACTTCACCTAAGGGAGATCTTGTAGAAAAGGTCCTTCTGGGGTCAACAAAGTATCCAGTACTCCGTCAAGAGGCGCACGGTAAGCAGGTTCGCTATGTCGACTGGCTGGTGCCGGGAATTCTTGCGCTTAATATGATGTTTTCTGCCCTCTTTGGCGTAGGATACGTAATTGTCCGCTATCGTATTAATGGTGTGCTCAAGCGGCTTAAGGCAACGCCTTTGCGTGCGTATGAATTTCTTGTTGCGCAAGTGCTCTCGCGCTTAGTGGTTATTATGGGGTCGTCGGTAGTGGTATTTGTTGGTGCAAATTTCTTTATTCATTTTAGTATGCTTGGATCTTGGTTATTGCTTTTGTCAGTTTTCGCATTAGGAACGTTTTGCATGATATCGCTTGGGCTTGTATTTGCAGCCCGTTTCAAGAGCGAAGAAATGGTTTCGGGTATTCTTAATTTTTTAACCTGGCCTATGATGTTTTTATCGGGGGTATGGTTTTCCCTCGAAGGTCTCCATCCGGTTTTTCAAAAAATTGCGCTGGCTTTTCCCCTTACGCATCTTATCAATGCATCACGGGCTATTATGCTCGATGGAGCAGGCATTAATCAGGTCGCTTTACCTATGCTTATTCTTGCGGGAATGAGTGTTGTGTTTATTGGGGTTGGTGCGGTTTTGTTTAAATGGGAATAAAAATATAAAAACAAGTCAGATAAGAATGTGGGCGTTTCGGGTTCCCCGTCGCACCAACCCCTTCGGGCGCCCAAAGGAAGTACCCTTGGGGTATTTTCCGATGCGGCTTCCTTTATGGGCTCTGGCTTTTCCAGCCGGTCTTTCATGCCATTCGGCACTACGTGCCTGAGGCATTCAAGACTGAAAGCTTCACTCCGTTTTGCTTTCACCCTTCAGTCCTGGCTAACGTGCTTGACATGAGAATGTTGAACCTTGATTAAATTGGTTAGAGATCAAGGCCATCACTCAAATCACAGTTCAGAAAATGGGTTTAGATCCTTACGGTGCTAGGTGCTTGAGTCTTAATGCTAATTTCTCGCCATCAATCAGCTTAATTTTTCTTTCTTTTCCTCTAATATTTAATGTAAATGCTACCGATTTCCATGCTTTGGGGAGAGTTGCGGCAAATGAGAGGCTGTTATCAATGAGTCTCATTTTGCAAAATCCTTCTAGAATTACACGCGATACAAGTGCACTGCAAGCAATGTGATGACCTGTAAATTCGCAGCAGGTGTGTAAATCTCGTAGGTCGATGTCGGCTGCAATCTGGTAAAGCCTGTACGCTTCATCGGTTAATCCTATATGGCTTGCGCATAGTGCATATGCTGGCTCGGATAATGAAGACAGATGCTTGCAGCGCTCGATATAATAATGATAATTTGATTCAAGCATTTTTCCGGTAAGGGAATCGGGATTTGCCAGGACCATTGCAATAACGTCGGCTTGTTTGCCAATTTGTTTTTCTGGGTGTTCGTAGAATCCATCGAATTGTTCAATGATGCCTAATTCATTGGGCTGTTTTTGTTTGATGCGATCGGCAACTTCTTTCCACTGTGCAAGTTCCAATGCATCGACTTTGCCAGCACAATATTCAATTGACCAAAGCAGGTTGAGCCGAGCCAAATGATTGGTATAAGCGTTGTTGTCAACGTTTTGATTGAATTCGTCCGGGCCTGCAACAAATAAAATTTCGCCTTTTGCATTTGTTTTACTCGACCAGAATCTGGCTGTCTCAGCAAGGAGTTCCCAGCCTTTTGTTTCCATAAATTCTGTATCGTGAGTCCATTTGAAATAGTCAACAACACCCCATGCAACTGCACCAACAATGTGTACTTGTGTGCGATTGAGAAGGATCCAGGGCGAAATGCCTTCTTCACCCGTTGGCGCAGATTCCCACGGAAACATTGTGCCTTTGTAGCCGTTGCGAAGTGCTTTCTCCTTGGCTGCAGGTATTCCTGCGTGACGAAAGAGAAGATGGTTTTTTGCTTTTTCTGGGAATGTGCGAGTAATAAGAGGGAGGATATAGATATCCATATCCCAAAAAATAAGCCCATGATAACCTTCGTCGGAAAGGGCATTAAGGCCAATTGCAATTTTAGATGTGTCAAGCATTGCACACATGATCTGATAGGTACTATACCGAAGAGACTGCTGGTCGTTGAGGGGTCCATCGATAATGATATCTGCACGATTCCAAATTGCCTTCCAGCGTGCCCGATGCGATTGCAAATGTGCATCAAAGGTACGATAAGAAATTTCTTGTCCTATTTTTTGAGACGTTTCGTATGGCTTTAGTTCTAATCGCGTATGAGAAAGCGCAACAAAACGATCGATAACCAATTCGCCATTTCCTTTGATGCAAAAACAATCAGACGATGTCCCTTTAATAACAGTTCCAGTTCCCTTGGTAAGTGTGCAGCTCATGGAAATTCCGAGTTTCATATTTTTCTTGAGGGTAATTCCTTGCCAGATTACACTGTTTTCTGATGTGTTAAGGAACTTTTTAGATGCCCACAAGTCAAATGTTTTGCCACTCGCACGAACATTTTTAATGTCATCATCAATGCCAATATTTATTTCGCAGGTCTGTGAATGATTACATGGAGTAAGGGTTATCCGTTCGAAAACACAGGATGTTTGGTCTTTTGAAGCGAATCGCATTGCATGAAAATGCCAAGGGTTTCCATCGAGAAGAATGTCCCCTTCAATGTGCAACAAGGCACTTTGCATATCGAGAGTGCGTGTGAAGGCTTTAGTTTGTACTTCTGAGCTAAAAGTGTAAAAGAGATTAGGCGATGCAACAAGAGCCCACTCACGACCATGCGCTCTAATAGATTCGTGTGTGGGGAAAAGTTCCTTGTCCCATAGTTGATCTGCTTCGGGTACCCAGTAAAGATCGGCTGGTCCATGTGCGTAAAGCCCATTGATATAGGTGCCTCGCGTTCCTTTAGGTCCAAAGGGAAGTGCAGCACGACAGCCAAAGTAACCGTTTGTAAGATGGTAAACGCATTCTTGCAGCCGCTCTGGTGTGGGTTCAGGAAGTTTTTTTGCACCAATGAGCCAATCTGAACCGGGTAACATATAAGTGCTTAACGAGTCTGAGCCTGGTTGTGGAGCGATAAGGGGAATAATGGTTGAGATTTCCATACAAGCCTTTCTGGGTGATGCGGTCTATTGAAACTTTGTCTGGTTAAATCTGGTTTGTGATTATTATACCTATTTTAGCTAAATTATGTCTGTAAATGTTCCAGCACTGTATTGAGTTTTTATGCAATTGTCTGGATGTGGGATAATAAACGACTTTTAGCGCGTATATAAGTCACATTTTTTGGAAATGTGAATTGAGCTTTTCGGGGCAACAGAAAACATACTTTTGCTCGCGGTAGGAAGGTGCTATTTTCTTTTGTAGATTGAACTGAAGACGCTCTGCTCCAGAGCATTCCCATGGCAGAGGTTCAATTAAAAAGAGCGATGTCGAATTTTCATTACAGAAAGCTTTAGCTCAATGCTCGATCTTCATTTTGCCCCGTCAATAGATTTACTGGTGCCCATAATTCTAGAACAGATGCAGGCGCAATGGGATGATCCATTGTGCTCTCCTCGTATTATTGTGCCTAATCCTGCAATCGGAAAATGGTTGACTATGAGGCTCGCCGATGGAAATATATCGAGTACTGATAGTTTGCAAATTCGGAGGGGCATGGGATGTGTGGCAAATCTTGAGATGGTGCGGCTCGAGCACTATTTATGGAATATTCTTGCGCCTGCAGATACCATGTGTTTGCTTGACGTAGAGCATCTTATGCAAGTGGTATGCGGAATTCTTGACGAGAAACTGCTTGCTTCGGAATTATATCTTACCTTACGAGACTATGTATACACAAACGATGAAAAAATTGATTCGCTCAAACGAGTTCAACTTTCAGGTAGAATAGCGCATCTTTTTTTAGAATATGAATATAACCGTCCGAGTGTGTGGCAATCGGACGGAAGTGGTACCTGGCGCAGTCATGGAATTGACGCTACGTGGCTTGCCGGTAAAAATTATTTTAAAAATGCCGATAATGAAGCTTGGCAAAAAGATTTATATTGCAGATGTAGTACACTTCTTGGCAATAATAACCAATCGCCGTATATTTCTTTGCCGCATCTGTATCGGTTACGGCGAGAAAATACCCTTAACCCGTGGGTTGTTCCCCCTTGTACTCTTTTTCTTTTTGGCGTAAGTAAAGTAAGTCACTTTCATAGAAATATTCTTGCAGAAATCTCTCAAATGCCTGGCGTAAACATGCGGTTATTTCTTACAAACCCTTGTGCCGAGTTCTGGGAGGATGTGAATACAAGCCGCACTGCTAAAATTCGACGGTCATGGAATTCAAGTTCGATACTATCCGAGACCGGAATACCGTGCCGGAGCCAAGAGGACTATAGTAAGAATGAATTTAGAGAATTTGTATCGCTCAAAAAGCATAATCCAGTTCTGCTCCAGCCCGATCAGGAATTACTCGAGTTGTGGGGGAGCGCAGGAAAAGAGAATATCTTTTTATGGTGTCCGCAAGCCACCTGGAATTTTGAATACCATAGCCCTTCTTGGATCGAATCGGAATCTCCCCCTACGACGTTGCTAAAAGCAATTCAGTGGTCGCTGCTTAAAAGAAGCACGATCTTGCCTGCGTGCGAAAAACCCTGGCATGATGATGGCTCAATAAAGATAGTAGCATGCCCGGATAAAAACCGAGAAATACAAGAGCTTAAGGAGCAGATTCTCGATCTTGTGCATGCAGGAACTATCGACAAACTTAATGAAGTTGTTGTGTATGTACCCGATCCACGTGCCTATGTTGCATGTATTCAGAAGGTTTTTGGTTCGAGCGATAGTTCCGATCCTTTGTCAATTCCTTTTTCTATAGTGGGAGATGGTGGCAAACAGAGCCTCTTTGCGCAAGGGATACTATGCTTTACAAATATTATTGAGGGGTCACGATTTGATCGCGCTCGAATTTTTGAATTTTTAAGAAACCCTCTAGTCCAAGCACGTCGAAAAAGCAGCGCTGAAATGGTTGCCATTTGGGAGAAATGGGCAGAGGATTTATGCATTTTTAGGGGATTTAATAAAGAGCATCGATCCCTTATGGGAGATAAAGGGTTAAGTGCAACAAATGCTCATACCTTTGAGCTTGGGATTATGAGACTGCTTGTAGGAAATGTAGCCGCGAGTGGGCTATCGCTTGGTGGTCGATCACATCTGGAGCTTGGCGCGAACGAGCAAGCCGATGACTTTGAATGCATTCCCTATCGTGATTTTGAAACTTCGGATTCAGATTCTGTGGAACTTTTTTGCGCGCTTATCGATGAATTGTATTCTGATGTGTTAGCCTTTCGTCACCATGATTTAAGTAGTGTGAGTGAGAATATCGATTTTCTTAAAACTCTCTTTTCTAAATGGTTTGGTTCAAGTTTCGATGTATCTTCGACCCACTCTAATGCAGAGGGGCGTGCTTTACAAGCATTTTTAGATTCGTTAGAGTCAATTAAACTGCAAGAAACCCTAGCGCACCGAAAATCGATAGATCGCAAGGAACTTCTTGTTCTTGTAAAAAACTGTGTGCCAAACGAAAGCGCATCAATAAACGCCGCTTGGGTAGGTGGGATTTCATTTGTTCCGCTTCATGCTGCAATGATCGTTCCTCACAAGGTTGTTTTTGTTGTAGGGCTTGGGGCAAGCGTGTTTCCCGGAACAAACGAAAAGCCAGCATGGGATCTTTTATCTAATCATCGAATTGTTGGGGATAGTGATATTGTGCGTGATAATCGATTTGCATTTCTAGAGCTTTTGCTTGCCGCTGGGGATAAGCTTGTGCTGTCGTATCAAGCGCGAAACATGCAAAAAGAAGAATGTTTACAACCTGCTAGCGTGCTCTTAGAACTTGAATCTTATTTAATAAATCAGGGAATTGTGGAAAAGCCCGATTCTGGAAAATCGAAATGCTTGATCCATCAAGAAATTCCTTGGATTAAGCACGAATCGCTTGAACTAATATCAAGATTTGGGCGTAAACATGGAAGTTGGAATTGGGAAGATATTGAGAGGGCTTTGCTCGAGCATAATCCGAGAGTGGCACATAGGCATGATATCAACCTAGCGTCAAGGTTATTTGGGGCAAGCAGTGAAGTCGCTGTTCCCCGGGTAAGAACGAGTTTGGCCTCTGTGAGAAAGTTTTTTGCAAATCCGCTCGAATATCATCTTGCAAAAACATTGAAGCTTGAATTTGATGAAGCCCCGGGGAGTTTGTCGGCAACAGATGAACCCCTAGATTCGGGAGTGCTATTACTTGCTTCTTTACAAAAAAAAATAATTACTCAATTACTCAAGGACGTTTTTCCTGAAATTCCACTCAGACAAGTTATCACACCAGAAGTAATGTCTCATAAGGCACATGAGTATGCCGAAAAAGTGTATGCAGAACATAGTGCGCGCGGGTATGCGCCTGAGGCCGCATTCGAAAAATTGGAAAAAAGTTTTTTGTGTCAATGGGCTCGTGCGTATTCTACGGGGCTCTTTGAGCTCCAAGCAAAATTTCCAAGCCATATGGTGCTGGAGAAAAAAAATAGTTCTTTGGGAAGGCTCGAGTATCCCTGGAATCTTATTGTTGATATATCGGAAAATAAAAAATGCCTTCTTGAAGTTATCTATCAGCTTGCATTAGTACCCCGGGATTGGAATGCGCCTGGAGGTAGTATTGGGATTATTGATATCAAAAAAGATGGAGTGGTATCCGACAATCCTGATGCATGGCTTACGGGTGTATGCGCATGGGTTTATGAATATGAAACTAAAAACCCATGTGAGGTTGTACTTATTCAGCTTAATCGGGAAGAGTGTTCGTGCTCGTATTCTGTTATGTCTAATTCCCATGATAGTGCGCGTCCCAAAAAGTGGTTAGCGTATTTACTTAAACTCATGTTGCTTGATAAATGTTCAGATAATTTGCCATTTGTTATTGTTAAAGCGCTTACTAAAGGTAATCCAAAAATTCAACAAACAAAAGAAGAACGCTGGAATGCTATTACACATAAGAATCTGAGCGAAGCCTTAGAAAAAGAACATGGCGAATATACCTGTTATCTCGAATCATTTAATTTAACAGATGCCACTATTCCAAATACGAGCGATGAGGAGCTTCGAAAAACCAGTTTTTTTAGATATGGTCCTATGATCGAACGGTGGTTTCATGAGTAATTACACTGCCCTGCAAATTACCAGTGCACACGATATTGATCTTGGCAAACATGGTGTAATTGAAGCACATGCAGGAACTGGCAAAACATATACCATTGTGCAAATGGTACTTGCCATTTTGCAAAAACCAGTGTACACCGAAAAAGGTGATCTTCGATTTTGCAGTATTCGGGAAATCCTCCTTGTTACCTTCACCGAAAAAGCAGCGGGGGAATTGACCACGCGCATTCGTGATGGAATTAGTACCCTCATTACCGCATTAAAAAATGATGGGCAACCTCACAATAATCAACTCATTGCGCATCTTGAAAATAGCCTCAACACCATGCATGAAGCCCTTATAGGCACTATACATGGCGTATGTCTTCGTCTTTTGCAAACATGGCCGTTTGAAACGGGCATCCATTTCGAAACGGAAATTGTAGATGACAGCGAGGGCATTGAGCAAACATTGCGTGCTTCAATGCGATCGGATTGGCACGAACAGGAATCCGCTATCCCTTGGGCGTTAGAGCAGCTAGAAAAGCAGGGCCAAAGATTTGAAGAAAAATGTGTTGCCTTAATTTGTAAGACTGCCAGAGAACTTCTTGACGAAGATAATACAGTTTTGGATAGATCTTCGATTGATGATTTAACTTTGAAAACGCTAAAAATGTTGCTTGATGGGGGCGTGTCGGCGTATAACACCATTTCAAGTGGTAGAGACTTTGTTAAAAAGGTAACAGAATGTATTAGGACAATGGAAGATATTTTAAATAATCCTATGAAATATTTTTCCCCCGAGATTTCGCAAGAGTTTCGCCGTAGGATACATTTGTGGAATAGCAATTTGACTTCTGGCATAGAGAGTATTTCGTTTGGGAGCCTTAAAACATATAATGGAAATAAAAGAATAAATACTCCTACAACACAAAAACATCCTCTTTTTAATCAACTTAAGGAGCAACAGGAGGCTCTAGGAACACATCAGTTTTTAAAAATTGTTTCTGGCGATACTATTCTTATTACTCTTATTTTTGACGCTGCCTCTATTGTGGCTACGCGTTGGAATTTAGAAAAAAGAATACGAGGACTCCTCTCATATAACGATATGCTGAGGCTTATGCACAAGGCCGTTTTTAGTACTAGCACTTTTCTTTTGTCATTGCGGGGAAGGCTTCGCTATGGCATTATAGATGAATTTCAGGATACAAGCATTACACAATGGGAAATTTTTAAGAGGATTTTTGTGGATAAGGATTCTAGCGCTACAAGACTATTTCTTGTGGGTGACCCAAAACAATCGATTTATTCTTTTCAAGGTGCAGATATAACAAGTTATGTGCAGGCAAAAGAAGCACTTGTTGCTCATGAAGGAATCGTTTATCATCTTGCAAAAAACTATCGCTCGTTGCCGAAGATGATAGAAGGCTACAATGCCATTGTTGGAAGAGCGCCCAATGACTCTACCCATGAGGAAGATTGGTTTTCGTGTGACACTGCAGTAACAGACACTCTGTGCTATCCAAGTGTGGGGGCTGCGGGGAATATGGCCATTTCGCCAGAGCGACATCTTTTGCCACAACATCCTTTAGTAGGCCCACCCATTTACGTAATGGCTCTAGAAGGCAACGCCCCAGATCGCTACGAGCATATGGCCAAGCTTGTTGCAATGGCTATAAAGAAATTGCGTGGAACGTATGTGTCTTTACCTGATGGTATTGGATGGAATCAACAAAACGAACCACTAGACTATAAAGATTTTGCAATAATTGTGGAGAGTCACAAACTAGCCGAGCCATTTCTTGCACAATGCACAACAGAAGGAATCCCTGTTGTTAAGTATAAAATGGAAGGCGTTTTTCAGTCGGTGATGGCGCGTGATGTGCATGCACTGTTACGGGCAATTATCCATGGTCATAACGACCCCTCATTTCAATGTGCGATGTTACTAACAGTTTTTTTTAATCGCAAACCTCACGAAATAGATCCTGTGCAAGACTTCCTCCCTTGTTCGTCGTTAGCCCCCTGTATGTTTGATAACCTTTGTGCTTGTCACGCCCTTTCTAAGTGGCGATATTTAGCAGAGAATATGTTGTGGGCCCAACTTTTTAAGAGTATACAATATCGTACGGGAATCCATAAACGCATTATGCAATTAGTTGACGGAGAGCGGCTGGTTGCTGATTTGGATCAGGTAATAGATTATTGTTTGGAACTGCTTTACGTTAACAATGTTAGTCTTTTGCAGCTGGTTGAACATTTAGGAAGATTATATAACAACGAAGAAACCATGGGTCTCGATAAAAATTTACATGTTCTGGCAACAGATAAATCGAGTGTAAAAGTGTTAACAATGCATGCTTCTAAAGGCTTGGAGTTTCCCGTTGTTTTTCTTGTTACAGGAGGATCTCGTAGCGATCCCAAAGGGACGCATCTGCTTGCGTGGATGGGAGACGATCGCAAGAAACACATTGAACCTTTGTTAAGTCTAGTGCGAAATAAGCAAGCTTCCGATCAACGAATGCAGGAACGTCGTAGGCTTTTGTACGTGGCTTTAACGCGTCCGCAAGCACTACTTTTTGTGCCACTGCATTTTTCTATTGTTGCGCGTGATGATGAGGGGAAAATCGATTGGGAATACTGTGTGAAACCTAGAATTGCTTCCGATGATGATCTTACTCCACGCCTCCAAGCATTGTGTGTGACCAATCATCCTGAAATTGAAGTATTTAACGAATTAGCATGGAATAATGAACTAAATGCTCCCTTAAACAATGCTCTTCCTGCGCCCGCGTGGTCTGTGGATAGCCTTGAAAAAATTCCTAGTGTCAATATATTAAAAACACTCTGTCGTCAAACAAGTTATAGCGTATTGAGTAAGCTTGCAACCATAGATCGATCTCTTGATAAAAGCGAAGAAGTTTTAGATGTATTTCTCGAAACTCAAACCCAAGCTAAAAAAGAACGCCCCGTGCTTCCGGGTGGCGCCCCTACTGGAAATGCGTTACATGTTGCAATAGAAGCGTTGTTGCGAGAAGAAAATATAGCTACCTGTTTAAAAGATCCATTGCATTTAAACAAGCTTATTGCAGATTCTTTTGAAAGAAGCAGTGTAGTATTTTCGGCAAAAGAGTCCGGTTCGGTTGTGTTGGCGCACGAATATGCGAGCAGGTGTATCAGAAATGCTTTACTGGCGACACTTATACTTCCGGATAATTGTACACTGTGTCTTACAGATCTTAAACGAGCGGATAGAATCCCAGAAATGGAATTTTTACTGGGAGTTAGTCCACATTGGGTTCATGGCTATATGGATCTTGTCTTTCGGGTTGAGAATAAAAAAGCTGTGCATCCTTGGAAATATTTTATTCTCGATTGGAAAAGCGATCAGCTTGAAGCATTTACTATGCCGAATCTGGAAGAAATCATTGTGGCACGACATTATGATCTTCAGGCCAAAATATATTCACATGCGCTCGATTCTTATTTACGCGGAGTCTTACAATCGGACTATAACCCGGATGAAAATCTTGGAGGGGCAGTCTATATGTTTTTGCGTGGTGCATATGATTCAGGAGTTTTGGGAACTCACTATGTGTGGACTCGTAAAGCAGATCCAGCTGCCGATGCAGAATTTGTAAAAAATACTGTTTTAAAGATTTAAAAAATTGTCACAGCATTGTTCCGGTGCCAGAATTTATTGGTAAGAGTTTGCACAATCAATTTTTAAAAGGGCTCTTCATGCAACTTGTCGAAACAATAGAAATGTATTTATTCGAAACCGGGCAAATTCACGCTTTAGCAAAACGACAGGCCCGCATGTTGTCGCGATATGTACATGACGTAAATCTTGTGGAAAGTGCCCGTCTCTTGCTTTTACTGAATTTAGCAGCTCTCAATAAAGGGGCTCCCCGAGCCCCGAGCGATTTTTTGCTCAAGCCATGTACACCCGAAATGGTAGAACACTATCTTGAAGCTTTTTTGGCAGAACACGATGGGCAAAGGCCGCTCTGGGAACAACCGCTTCTGAATTGTCAATGCATGCAATTTCTAGATACCCTCGTTGCAGGACTTGTTAAAAATCCGCACTTACTGAAGCCTCTTTCTGGAGAAGAACCCTCCGATCAAAATCTGACTTCTGATGCCACCACCTATCCATTGCTAGTTGTTAATAGTACTACAGGGCTTATGGGATTTTCCCGCTATTGGGAGGCAGCGTCATCACTTGAACAATCATTACGAAGTCGATTGCGTACAGATAGCACATCTATTCCCCCTAATGAAAAGATTATCGAATGGTGTACATCGGTTTTTATAACTCATTCCATCCTTCCACAAGGGGCATTATTTCATTATCGACAGCTCACGTCGGCAATACTTGCAATTAGTAAACAGTTTTTTATTGTGTCAGGGGGGCCGGGCACCGGCAAAACCCGTGTCGTTGCTCAAATTTTAAGGATACTTATTCGAGCATACCCCGCTCTAGAACCAGATCAAATCATGGTATGCGCTCCTACCGGAAGAGCGAAGTCTCGCCTTGCCGAAAGTATTGGTGAAAGCCTCGCGTATTTGAAGGGTCTAGATCCTCGTGCCCAATGTATTGAGGGTGAACTGGATGCATCTTTACAGCAGATACACTTTTCAACAGTGCATGCACTACTGGGGATCCGGCCCGATGGAACTTCTCGTTACACTGCAGTTAATCCCCTGCGTTGTCAGCTTTTAATTGTTGATGAAGCGAGTATGGTCCCCTTGCATATTTTTGCCGATTTACTGAAGGCATTGCCACTTGAGTGCAGAATAATTTTAGTTGGTGATATGCATCAGTTGCCTTCGGTGGAGGCAGGAACCGTGCTTGGGGATTTAACACGAGGATTCAACGAGCTTGATGGCTATCCCACGCTTACTCAGCCTTGCGCAAGTGCACTGGCCGCTACGATTGCGCACGTGCCATGTTCTGGAAATCCTCAGTCCGAAAATAAAACATTGACACTATCAGATAGTCAGGCAAAAGGCGATAGTGCCGCACTTGCAGACCATGTTATTATTCTTAATCAGTCATTTCGATCGGTGAGAGACATTGTAGCAGTGGGCGAAAGTATTAATCGTGGTGAAAGTGAGCGTGCACTTGAGATGATTGCTTCGAGCGGTTCTTCGATTTCATTAAATGAGAATACTGGCATTGAGCCTATTGAACAGTGGATAGTGTCGCATAGTTCAGCATCTATTATAAAGGTTATGCAAAAGCTCAAAAACTCTACTAGTAATGCAGGGGATACTCAAGACCCGCTTACAGGTTCAGCAGATTTTGATGAACTATTTGCATGGCTCGATGGATCCCGCATTCTCGTGTTGGTTCATAATGGCCCGCGTGGGAGAATTACAATTAATCAATGCGCTGATAGATTATTGAGAAAGCAGTTTGATCTTGGAAGCAGAACAAAATTTTTTCATGGTCAGCAGGTGATACTTACTAAAAATTATTACGATTTGGAACTTTACAATGGCGATATCGGTATTGTACTTTCAGATAAAAATGGCTCACAGAAAGTTGTTTTTAGGCGTGGAAAACAATTTGTCGTTCATGCAATAAATCTGTTAGAGCATATGGAATCTGCCTTTGCAATGACTGTTCACAAATCGCAAGGATCTGAATTTAACGAAGTGCAACTGGTGTTACCCGAATATAAACTTCCTCTCTTAACCCGACAAATACTTTATACTGGGTTAACTCGTGCCAAAAATTCAATTCAAATACTGGGAACTAAAGCAATTTTTCGAGTAGCTGTCCAAACGCATGATTATAGGCCTGGGGGAGTAACCATACATACTCACATACGCATGCCAGCAAGCTGACCGCAAGCTGCATGCACCCCAGTTCCATGTGGCTGCCGAATTCGAACAAATAACCCCAGGTCAACTAAATAACGGTAAAATTGCGAAACCTCATCAGGTGTTGGTGCTGCATAGGGGAGCGAACTAACTGCATTAAAGGGAATTATATTTAGTCGGCAAGGGATGCCAGAACAGAAATCGGCAACTGCTTGTGCCATTGGCAATGAATTGTTAATTCCCGGAATCAGTACATATTCAAAAAAGACAACCTCTCTTTTGCCAAGAGGGTAGGCAAGCAATGCTGCCTTAAGATCTCGCAAAGAATACCTTATGTTAATGGGCATTAGCCGTGTGCGAACAACCTCCGTTGCTGCATTGAGCGAAACGGCAAGTCGTAGGTTTGTTAGTCCGAGCGTTGCGAGGCGGTTAATGCCGTTTATATGACCAGATGTTGATACGGTAATGTGTGAAAAACTAATGTCAAAGCCGCGTTGATCGTTGAGTACTTTTAAGGATTTGTAAACATTGTCAAAGTTCTCAAGGGGCTCTCCCATGCCCATGAATACTATGTTTTTAATGGGCTGATTCAAATAAAAACGTGCCGAAAAAATCTGGCCAACAATTTCTTCGGTAGTTACATTGCGTACAAGGCCCATTGCACCTGTGGCACAAAATGTACACCCCATTGCACACCCAACTTGTGAAGAGATACAGAGCGTAGTTCTATTATTTTCTGGAATTATCACCGATTCGATGCAAGAGTTGTCGATTAAACGTGTTGTAAATTTAATGGTACCATCTGCTGAAGCGATCGCACTGGGTTGTTGTGGAAGAATCACCTGATTTTGCAGCGAGTCAGCGTCGTTTGCATACCGAGCCCATTGAGGGATTGCAGAAAAATTGATGTCGCCTTTTTTAAAGAGTGAAGCATACAGCAATCGAGCATGAAATTCACCTCTTCCAGTTTGCGCATGCACATAGGCATGGAATTCGTTGAATGTTAGGGCAAGGAGGTTCATAGATTTTCTGTATGTGCGTGCATTCCTGCATCCTGAATGGTTAGGTTCACCCTTTTGGGCAAGCACTCCCATTGACGCTTTGCCAATGATATTCCGGGTTAATTGTTTTCGCCTATACCACCCGCGGGAGCTAATGTCTCAGCAGATTGCCTATTTTGATAAATTATTTATGAAAAATGCGGTAGCTTTTCCTTTTTGGATAAACTTAAGCACTGCCATTTGATGAGGTAATGTAAGATTCGAAGGGCCTCTGCATTTTTTGTAAAGGATACTCAATTGTCCTTGCATCGTGTAGATGTAAACTGAATAAGGCTCTGTGGAATTTTTGGGGCGCAGGTGGATTAATGAACCCTGCTGAAAAATTTGAATGACATTTTGAATTGAACCTTTTGACAACTTTTGTGGTAAAGCATTGAGCACTGGTTTACTAAAATCTAATTTTGCTAGAATGCCATCTTCCCCCAAAACAGTTGCTTTCCCCCACGAAGGTACCGAAGCAGTTGGTGCTGGCTGCCCTTTGGCAAGCCCTTGAGCATCTACGATATGGTATCCAACAGTAATCAGTCCTGTGGAAACAGGGATTACCTGGCAAAGTTTTACATTCTCTCCACCGTTGCCGGTTGCTACTTCGCAAGGCCCTGCAAGCATTGATGAATACCGCAACGTTGAAAAATCAGGCGCATAAACGCGCACAAAATCGGTCCAGCAGCCAAATTGGCCACTCAGTGGGTTTGGGGCCTTTTGAAACGCATTTGACGTGGTGACTGGCCCGCGGCTATCTGCAATACAATAAATGTTACCTTGCGCATCGCAGGTTATGTTGTGTGTTGGTGTTGACTTAAGAGATGACCATCCACTATTATGACTTGGCCATCCGTCAAGAATTGGGTCTGCATAGGCTGTTCCAAAGCTTTTGCTCCAGGGATCGTATTCGGCATTCCACGATGCATTTACAAAGTCGCCACTGAGGCCTTTGAATCGTCCTAGCCAGCAGAGGTGCTCGTTGCCATTGGTTCCTGTAAATCCATTATGAAAAGAATTTGTGCCATTCCAGAAATTTTGCGGGGCATTACCATGAGATCGGGCTAAAACAATGATTTCGGGAGCTGTTATTGGTTTGGAGTAATCGATCGCAACGCCATCGACATATTGATCGGGCGGGCATTGGTGTGTTTCGCCTGCGTCTACTTTTTCGTTGTTGTTGACATCTGTCCATTCATCGTACATATGGCTATACCAGGTGAGTGCACCGTTAGGCTCCATGCGCATGATGGTTGGCTCAAAATCATGGGTGTTGTTAGCGCAAGGTGTGTTAAATCCTATATACATTGCATTGTCTCTTTTGTCAATTGCTATGCCAAAAGATGTTGAAGCTGTTCCATCAGACTTGTATCCGGTATACCCGCCAGCATTATTGGTTACACCGAGCGGTCCTGCAAAATAAAAGTCGTGGGGATATTTACCTTTTTTCTTTCCTTTGCCGCTATGAGAAGTTACAAGATCGTAATCTGCCTGAGTTTGAGAGCGCATATTGTAGTTGTCTGGTTTGAAGGAAATACACATATCCCCATGGTTCCACCATTTGGGAACGCTGTCGCATTTGGATCCATCGGATTTAAGTCGATACACTGCTCCCCATGCCCCTGCTGATGGCCTTTTATATGCATAGTAAACTATCTTGCCATCGTTGCCTACATCCCAAAGATTGTAGTTGAAGTTTTCTGGTTGATTGACATACCATTCCCCGATCCATACGAGTTTTGAAGGATCTCCCTTGATAAAATTATTGTCAAGTTTTCCTACCCAGCATGAATTGGGTGTGGTACTAGAGCTATTGGTCCATTTCCCTGAAATGTAAATGTCCCCAGTAGTGGAACTTGGAACTGAATTGGTTTTGATTCGTGTTATTGCTCCACCTATGCCAGGTGGAAAGTGGTATACCTTCTGGATTTGGGTCATAGCAGCATTGAGTCGAATGATAAATGAGAGTGTACCTTGATTGGCGTCGAGTGGATCAGTTGGGGGAACTGCAGAATCATTGGCGGTTTTGGATGCAAGCTGAATTCTTGGAACGCTCGAAGGAATCCAATCGAGGTTAGCGGCTTTCCCGCATACAAGAATTGTTCCGTCGGATAATTCAAACGCACCATAAAAACGTTCATTCGCAGATGATCCAGCATATGAAACAAGGTCTGCGCTCAGCGTTGCCTGAACAAATAAAAGGAGCATTATAAAAAAAGTTTTCAAAAGAGCCTCTTTTGGTTAGGCAAATTCTATCGTTAAAAACTTCTTCTTTAAAATACAAAAAGGTTGTAAATAAAAGTGCTTTGATTAAATAAGTGCCATTATGCGAAGGTCGGCTGCAAGAGTATTGAAGGCTTTTGGAAACCCTATTTTTTTCTGGCAGAAACAGAGGGCGTTGTACGAAAAATGAGAAAAATAATTGATGCAGCAAGCAGCCAAAGAACAACGGGAAGAATTCCTGCATTCCAGATTATGCCTGCCATGGTACTTGTTGATGTAGTGAGTTTATCGCTTTTTGCGGCAATTGACTGATCGAGTTGGAATGGAATAACGGCTAGAGATGAAAGCGTTGCTGCAAAGATTTTAGACATGTTGAATCGTAAAAAAATTGATGCTTCTGAGCTTTTTTTCTCGTCGAGGAGAAGCATATAGGTGGATGCGGCTCTACGGTATTGAAGCAGTGCGTCGTTAATTGCAATGAGTTGCCGCCGTACTTGATCGGTTTCTGCTGATTTGGCCAAAATCCCAATGCCCAAATCGATTTTGCGCAAATTGTTGGCAATTAATTGTTTGTCATTTTTTGCCTCTTCTTCGCTGGTCACAAAGAGTAAGTCTATAAGGGTTGCCTGAATGGTTTGACAGTGAAGTTGCATTTCATAAGCTACCTTCTTAGTGTCGCTTCCTCTGGTGAGAATGTCGGTGTAGGTTGTATCGAGATAGCGGATAAACGTTGAGTTAGAAATGGCAACAGCAAAAAAGAGGCACGAAGCTGCACCCGCAATAAGAAGCTTTTTAAGAAGTTTTGTTTGATTATGTACCATATCAGCCTTTTGTTATAGTTGATAAAAATATATTACGGGGCTCATTATATGCGTTTTAGTTAACGATAACCTATTTTTTACAGGGTGATTGTTAAACTCTCCTTTCTTTTTCAAAGGAACACAAGTATGGCTGGATCGGCACAAAAAGCAATCGAAATTCCTATTGTAAATTATCCTTCGTCAAAGGCAACTGCCCACCTTAAAAAGCTAGAATCCCTGTGCGCCGATGAAGATGGTGCTATTGCGGGTAAAGTTGCTTCAGTCCTTTTGGCTATTAGAAGAACTGGCGATAAGGCACTCTTTGCTTATACGCGGGAATTTGACACGTTTACCTTGACTCAAGAAAATATCCGTATTTCTCCCGATGAAATCATTGCGTCGGCTAAAAAAATACCTCCCCGATTGGCACGAGCTATTGATAGTTCAGCCAAGCGAATTAAAGAGTTTCATAAAAATCAAGGGCTTGCCTCGTTTTCGGTTAAAACCAAAGGCGCTGTTCTTGCGCAGCTTATCAGGCCACTGCATCGCGTAGGATGCTATATACCGGGGGGGCATGCATTATATCCTTCGTCAATTTTAATGAACTTAATTCCAGCACAACTGGCGGGTGTTTCCCAGCTTGTGGCGGTTACACCTCCGCATAAAATACTTGACTCGGGGGTTGCTTTTGCCCTTGCACTTATGGAAGTGACTGAGGTGTATCGTATTGGAGGCGCGCAAGCTATTGGTGCGTTGGCCTATGGAACAAGCACTATCCGTGCGGTTGACAAAATAGTTGGGCCTGGGAATGCCTATGTAGCTGCAGCAAAAAAACAGGTGTACGGTACGGTTGATATCGATACCATTGCAGGCCCCAGTGAGGTCGTGATTGTAGCGGATAAGCATGCTAATCCACGCATGGTTGCGCTTGATCTCTTGGCACAAGCTGAGCATGGAAGTGGCCGCGAAATAGCACTATTGGTAACAGAAAATGCTTCATTTGCACAAACCGTTGTTTCTATCCTAGAGAAAGAGATATCCATTTCGAGCAAGCGGGAAGTTTTTGCGCGGCTCTTGCCTGGCGCCATTTCTGTATTTGTTACCCCGTCTCGCGCCGATACCTTTGAATTTGTAAATGAACGTGCTCCAGAGCATCTAGAAATCATGACTGATTCGGCTCTTAAAGATTTGGAAAAAGTGCGCAATGCTGGAGCGGTATTTTTAGGGGGAATGACCCCGGTGGCTTTGGGCGATTATAGTATTGGCACGAATCATGTGCTTCCAACCGGAAAAGCCTCACGATTTTCGTCACCTTTAGGAGTTGAAAGTTTCCAAAAGAGAATGTCGGTAGCATATACCGATAGAAACGGTCTTGAGAAATTCGGCGATGATGTTTCTGTTTTTGCACGGGCCGAAGGTTTTGTGCATCATGCATTGTGTGTAGAAGAGCGTATGAAAGAATCTTCAGAAGCTAAAGAAAAGTCTAAAAAGGCTTCTAAAAAGCACTAAAACGAATCTGCTGGTTTCGGAATTGATGTGCGGTATGTATTTTTATATGCTGTAAAATTTATTGGAGAGGTGACCGAGCGGTCGAAGGTGCACGCCTGGAAAGCGTGTGTGCGGCAACGTACCCAGGGTTCAAATCCCTGCCTCTCCGCCATCAATAGGGGTTTCGGTTAGCCGAAACCCCTTTGTTTTAGGATTTAAAGACTATTTTTAAAGGACTTTTTCCCAATTTTTTAAAAATAGTGTTGTTTTGAGCGCGGTTTCCTGCTAATTTATTAAGTATATACCTATGAGTACTATCGCTAAAAATTATTATCCGATTGTGATTATTGGCGCGGGTCCTGCCGGCCTGAACGCTGCGCGTGTCCTTTGTGAAAAGGGGATGGCCTCAAGTACGTTGCTTCTCGATAAACTTGCTACCTGGGAAAAGCCCATTGCCTGTGCTGAAGCTGTTGGCAAACGAGGGTTTCACGAAAGCATCGATGTCCTGCCGGAGTGGATTCGCTATCAAATAAATGGGGCAAGTTTTTTTGCCCCTAATAACGAGTGTATCGATTACACCGATTCTAATAAGGGCTATATTATCAATCGCGCGAGGATGCAACAAGATTTGTATCAAGCAGCGGCAATGGCTGGAATAGAATGCCATAATGATATTCGTGTTACTTCGATTTCTAAGCCGGAGAATGGGAAGCGTACTATTGTTTGCGCACATGGTCAACACATTACCGCTTCGGTTATAATAGATGCATCGGGGCCGCTTTCTAATTTTGGATCCACCGAAAATTTGAATACTAAGTGCCTCGATTTGGAGCCTGCCTTTTTTGCTGTAGTAGAGAATGTGAGTATAAAAACCGATAGGGTCTATGTGTATATGGATTCGCGTTTAGCACCTGGAGGATATGCATGGGCTTTTCCTCGCGAAGATACTGTTGCAAATATTGGTATCGTTTTAGGTAAAAATTTTGTTACAAATGCTAATATTCGAGGATGGCTTACCGAATTTATTCAGGCACGATTTCCTCAAGGAAAGGTACAAAGCACATTTGGTGGAAGCATTCCATGCGGAGTAAAACGTCAGCCTTTAGCAATTCCTGGGTTGATAAAAGCTGGTGATTCGGCAAGTACCGTTAATCCTATTTCGAGAGCCGGCATTGTTGAAGCGTTGTTATGTGGTAAACTGGCCGCACAGAGTGCTCTCCAAATGCTTTCTCAAACCGCTCCTAAAGCCCAAAGTACTATTTGCAAGGATTACGAAAAAAGATGGCATGCCCAAAGAGGCAAACAACACTTTCACCTCGCTAAGGCAAAAAATTCGCTCGCACGAGTTCCTGATAGCGATTTCGACAAAGCCGTGCATACGCTTGGGGCAATCCCTTTAAAAAAACTTACTATGAGCACTATTTTTAAGGTAAGCGTTGGCAGGTTTCCTCGATTAGTGTGGGCACTGCGTCACCTCATGGTTTAATTCATACCGTTTGTTTAACGTGCCTTGTTTTCTAAGTGTATATTAAGATTACCAAACTATACGCAACCTTTTGCAGGATTACATTGTGTCAGAGCATCATATCCGTCATCCTTACGGTAACTTCTTCATCAAAAAATCGTTACAGATGCATATTGTGGGCAGAATCATGCTTGCATTGTTTTTGTCTGCAGCATGTGCCAGCACTGCACTCACACTTGTCTATTATTTCAAATCGCAAAATGGTGCCTTTTTTTATATGAGTAACGACATCACTCAGGTTGCAATCCCGCAAAATTTATTGCAGGTTATTCTCCCTGCCTTTTTCGTGGCCGAAGGGGTTTCGATACTTATAGGATTGGGGATTGGCTTTTTTTTCTCGCGTCAAGTGGCAATTCCTGTATATAAATTTCAAAAATGGGTCGAACAGCTTAAAAAAGGGAATTTGAAAGCTCGAATCTCCTTTAGGGAAAAAGAGCATATGCAAGATGTCACTGCAGATTGCAATGCGTTAGGTGTGCAATATCGCGAAACTTTTGCGCGCATTAAAAAGAATGTTGAACTAATAGGGCAGAGCAGTGTGCTCGATGAAGCTGCAAAAAGAGCATTATTAGATTTACAGAAGGAACTAGCTTGTTTTTCTGATTGAGAATGTGTAAAGCCTGCAATGGCATACTTACTGTAATAGAAAAGCGCTCATATGCAAAACATATGAGCGCTTTTTATTCTGTCAACAAGAGTAAATTAAAATCATTTGTGTTCGAGGGCAGAGAGCTTTTCAAAGAGGTCTTTCATTTCTTTGCTGAGTTTCTCAGGCGTTTTAACTTGCACTTTTACCAAAAGGTCTCCCATTTGAGATCCATTCAGAACTTTGAGTCCTTTGGAGCGCAATCTAAAGATATTCTCAGATTGAGTCCCCGCTGGAATCTTGAGGCTTACTTTACCATCGAGCGTTGGCACCATAATAGATGCCCCTAATGCTACTTGCGAAAAGGTTATAGGTATTTCGCAATAAATATCGATGCCATGGCGTTCAAAGAAATCGTGTTTTTCTTCTTCAATAAGAACTATGAGGTCGCCCGATGGACCACCATTGACACCTGCATCTCCTTTGCCGGGAACCGAGAGGTAATTGCCCTCGGAAACACCTGCAGGAATGTCGACACTAACGGTTGACTGTTCTGGCAGGCGTCCGTTGCCACGACATGCAGAGCAAGGGTCATCGACGGTTGTTCCTTGACCATGGCACGATGGACAGAGTGCTTCCTGTATGACTTGACCAAAGAAAGAATTGGCAACATGTTGTACCCGACCTGCACCGTTACATTTACGACAGGTTGCACGTTTACTGCTTTTTGAGCCGGTGCCATTGCATGTTCCACATTTTTCTTCGTGTTTGACTTTAAGTGTTTTGGATACACCAGTTGCAATTTCTCCAAGTGTAAGTCTTAAACGAATTTGCAAATCATTGCCTCGTGTGCCACCAGAACTGCTTCTGCCTCGTCCACGGCGAGAGCCAAACATGTCTCCGAAAATCGAGTCGCCGCCAAAATCATTCATGAAGGACCGTAGCGCATCGGAAATATCAAATCCACCCGAAAATCCGCCACCAAATCCACCCTGTTGTTGATCAAATGCAGCATGCCCAAACTGATCGTATTGCTGGCGCTTTTTAGGATCTTTGAGAACTTCGTAGGCTTCGGTTGCTTCCCTAAATTTTTCCTCGGCTTCTTTACTACCCGGATTTTTATCCGGATGATATTGCAGAGCCATTTTTCTGTAGGCTTTTTTAATATCATCTTCTGAAGCACCTTTACTTAAACTCAGAATCTCATAAAAATCACGTTTTGCCATACGGCTCTCGATTCTATATAGACACTATGATTGTGGGGTGTCGGTTGATTTGGTTTCTGCTGATTCATCTGGTTTACCCGATGAGACTATAACACGAGCATGGCGGATGACTTTGCCCTTAAGCTTATATCCCCGTTCAAAAATTTCTGCAACCTGATCTTCGGCAAAGCTTGGATGAGGCATTCTCATCATTGCTTCATGAACTTGCGGGTCGAAAGAGTCACCCGCGATGCCAAATGGTTCTAAACCGTGTTTTTTAAGAGATTCATCAAGTCGGTTAAAAACAAGCTGCATACCATCTGTAAATGTCGCCAGGTCTGCTGCTTTATCTTTGGCTTTCATTGCCCGTTCAAAATCTTCGCGAATGTAAATAATGTCAGACATCAATCGTTCGTTTGCGGTGTCGACTGTTTGTTGAAATTCTCGTGCAGTGCGTCTTTTGAAATTGTCAAATTCGGCCATAAGTCTGAGATATTTATCTTTTTGTTCTAAAAGAGCCTCCTGCGCATCTTTAAGCGGATCCTTGGCAGGTTTTTCCTCTTGTGGTGCAGTTTTTGATTCGGGTTCTTGGGCAAGTTCATCTTTGGATGCTTCGGCAGCTTGTTCGGAAATAAGCGATGAATCGATTTCGCAATCGAAAACATCATTATTTTTTTGTGTGGTGCTTTTTTGTTCTTCGTGTTTTTTGCTCATGCTAACTCCTTTAATGCATACTTATTGTCAATGGTACATATCTTCGAGCAGTCGGGCTGTGTAATCTACTGTGGATACCAGTAATTCATAGGGCATGCGCTTAGGTCCAACTATACCAAGCGTCCCGCTCAAATTGCCAACTCGATAGGATGTTTTTACAATCGAAAGAGAATGAAAATGGCCATCTTCGTTTTCGCCACCAATAGAAACAATTACTTGACTCTTTGAAGGTGGTTCATTTCCGAAAAGGTGAACTAAAAGTTTTTTTTGTGCAAGAATTTCTATAATGGTATTTGCGCGTTCTCGATCAAAAAAATCGGGCGTGAGAACTATTTGAGATGCTCCATCGGTAATAACCTGTTCTTCGCGCGAATCCGAAATCATACGGGTGATAGAGGGGACAAAGAGCCGAATTATGCCAATATCTGCTTCTTCTATGCCTAAAGAAATATCGGAATCGGAGATCGTAACATCCGAAAGCTTTTTGCCTGCGAAACGGTTATTCATGATTGCAACTGCATGGTTAAGGCGTTCTTCGCCAATTGATGTTGCAAAATCGGCAACCATGGTTTTTACAAAACCGGAATCTATAGTGAGGTGGAGAACATATTTGTTTCCCTCTAGCCCCACAATATGCATGTGTCTAAAAAGGCCTTCGCGCAATTTTGGTGCTACAATAACGCCTAATTGATGCGTGGCTTTTGCAAGTGCCCGAGAGGTAGCTTCTAGAACCATATGTAAATCAGATGGTTCGGAGTTGGTTAGATGTGTTTTTATCTCGTTCTTAACTAAGAGCGATGGCTCAACAAGTTGCATGAGGCGGTCTACATAGAACCGATATCCTTTGTCGGTAGGAATGCGGCCTGCCGAAGTATGTGGATGGGTAATGTATCCTTTTTCTTCGAGATCCATCATTGCATTGCGTACTGTAGCAGGGGATAGTCCAATGAGTTCGTCTCGCGCAACCATGCGAGATCCAGTTGGCAAGCCGGTCAGGATATAGCTTCTGACTATCGATTCGAGAATCTGAAGTTCCCGGCTTGTTAGCTCGGATGTGGAGATTGTATTCATACGGTGCTCAAGAAAATGGCAGGGCCTAGGTCGCCCTGCCGCGCTTAATTACATCATTCCGCCCATACCACCCATGCCGCCCATTCCTCCCATACCCCCCATGCCGCCCATTCCAGGACCACCTGCGGGTGCGCCATCGTCGGACTTAGGGATTTCGGAGATTACGCATTCGGTAGTAAGAACCAATCCTGCTATTGACGCTGCATTTTCAAGTGCAGAACGGGTAACTTTTTTAGGATCGGGAACAGAGATTAAGAGGTCTTCGTAGGTTTGTGTTTGAGCATTAAAGCCAAAGCTGCCTTTGCCTTTTTTAACTTCATTGCAAATAACCGATGGCTCAAGTCCTGCATTAGCAACGATCATACGCAGTGGCTCTTCGATTGCTCTTCGGATAATTTCAACACCAATTGCCTCGTCGCCCATAAGCTTGAGTGAGTCGAGCACTGAACCAGCACGAATAAGGGCAACACCACCACCTGCTACGATACCTTCTTCGACTGCTGCGCGTGTTGCATGTAAAGCATCTTCAACACGTGCTTTCTTTTCTTTCATTTCGATTTCGGTGGCTGCACCGATATTGATAACTGCAACACCACCAGCAAGCTTGGCAAGGCGTTCTTGAAGTTTTTCTTTGTCATAATCGGAGGTTGTTTCATCGATTTGTCGACGGATCTGGGCAACACGGCCCTTGATATCGTCTGCTTTGCCAATACCTTCGATAATAGTTGTGTTGTCTTTATCGATCACAACGCGTTTGCAGCGACCAAGGAAGTCGACGGTGGTGTTTTCGAGCTTGAAACCAGCATCCTCAGAAATAACGATTCCGCCGGTAAGAACTGCGATATCGTCAAGCATTGCCTTGCGACGATCACCAAAGCCAGGAGCCTTGACTGCTGCAACTTTAAGCGTTCCACGAAGCTTATTGACAACAAGTGTTGCAAGAGCTTCTGCATCGATATCTTCGGCAATAATGAGAAATGTTTTGCTTATTTGTGCAACTTTCTCAAGAATTGGAAGAAGATCTTTCATGGTGCTGATTTTCTTATCGTAAATAAGCATCAAGGGCTCTTCGAGCACGGCTTCCATAGTATCGGGATTAGTTACAAAATAAGGAGACACGTAACCGCGATCAAATTGCATGCCTTCAACAATGTCAAGCGTTGTATCCATTGATTTTGCTTCTTCGATGGTTATAACACCATCTTTGCCAACCTTTTCCATGGCATCAGCAAGAAGTTGACCGATTTCCATGTCGTTATTGGCAGAGATTGCACCTACTTGAGCGATTTCCTTTTTGCCAGAAATAGGCTTGGCGGCTTTGGCAAGTTCTGCAACAATCGCTTTTACCGCAATGTCAATTCCGCGCTTAAGGGCCATAGGATTAGCACCTGCGGTTACGTTTTTGATACCGAGGCGAGCAATAATCTGGGCGAGAACTGTTGCAGTTGTTGTTCCATCACCTACAACATCGGATGTTTTTGATGCAACTTCTTTTACCATTTGAGCACCCATGTTTTCGAACTTATCTTCGAGTTCGATTTCTTTTGCAACGGTTACACCATCTTTTGTTACTAGTGGTGAACCGTAGCTTTTGTCAAGAACTACGTTTCGACCGCGTGGTCCAAGCGTAACTTTAACAGCATTCGCAAGAATATCGATACCGCGTATAAGCCGTTCACGAGCCGATACATCAAACACAAGTTGTTTTGCAGACATTGTTTATCTCCTTGATTGAAGTAGTATGTTCATTGATAATGTGGTTCGAATAGAATTAAAGAATTGCAAGAACATCTGTTTCGCGCATGATAAGGTAATCTGTTCCGTCAACGCGAATTTCGGTTCCAGAATACTTTCCATACAGAACTTTGTCGCCAATTTTAAGCGTGAGAGCAATTTTTGCACCTTCGTCAGAAATTTTGCCCGGCCCAACTGCTACAACTTCACCCTTTGATGGCTTTTCTTGAGCATTATCTGGAATGATAATCCCACCGGCAGTCTTTTGCTCAGATTCCAAAGATTTAACAATCACGCGGTCGCTCAACGGTTTTACGTTCATAAAGAACTCCTTCTTGGTTTATTGAAATGTACAGGATTATTAGCACTCACTATTAGAGAGTGCTAATAAAATAAAGCAATAATTCTTAATTTTCAAGTATAATCAAGAAAGATTGAAAAAATACCGAAAAGCGCTGCCTATAATTACCAATGCACATTTATAATGCTTTATCAATAAAATCAACAACTTGCAATCGCTTTAAAAAAGAGATGATTTTTGGGAATTTTTGTTGTAAATTAACTTTAAAAGATATATTTTAAAATGGATTGGCAATTGCAAAACTGCATCGGCACTTCGAGTGCCTCAGTGACCGATCATTCTAAGACATTGATTTTACACAAAAGACCCTTGCCTTGTGGCCCCCGAGCTTATCGATGGGCGAAGGGTGCTTTTAAAAGCGTTTTTCAATTGGTTCTGGAGTATCCCTTTCACAGAAAAAGGAAAAGAGTATGCGTGCTATTCAAGCATTAGTGGCCGGATTTCTAGTTGTAGGAGCAGCCGCTGGGGCAGTGGGTCAATGGACAAAGCTTGCCAATGAACGGGGAACATGCACAATTACGAAACTGACATTGGTACGGTATGGGGCAAATAATAGCTACTATTATACGCTGGCAGATAAAAATATTCCCTGCGCTAGTGGTGTCTTTGGTGGAGATCCGGCAGGAGGCTCAGAAAAGGTATGCGAGGGAGGCGATACTGCAAACCCACATCCTTATATAGGCTGGACGCGCGGAGTTACGGGAAGCAATGTATTTGCCTTTTATACCCCTCAAAATTATCAAGATTCAGGTAAAATCCCACTTATCCTTTATATGCACCCAGTAGGGGATAAAGGTAATCAGTATCAAAATACAACGCACAACGATTTGCACGAGCTTGCGTCTGATACGAGCCAGCAAAGAAACCCTTGCTTTATCTATGCGCCACAGTGTCCCGACCACGATTTTTGGTTTAAAACAAATAAAAATTCTGATGGTAGCCCAGATTTTTACCGATATAATTATGAGGCAACCAATTCTCCTACAACAGCCTGGCTCGATGCTATAAAGGGATTGGATTCGGTTCTGGCCAAATACCCAATAGATTTAAATCGCATCTATATTATTGGCGGTTCGATGGGCGGCTACGCTACCTGGTATACACTCATGAAATACCCAACACGCTTTGCAGCTGCAATTGCAGTTGCTGGCGGCGGCGATACCACCCAGGTAGCTCCTTATGCAAAAATGCCCATGCGGGCATTTCATGATGGGGGAGATCCTATTGTAGATCCTTTTGGATCCGAATCTATGATTCGTGCAATGAAGCGTGGCGGGGGCAATCCAACTTTAACTACAAATCTAGGTAACTTTACCGATGCTCAATATGAACATTTTGGGGGACACTGGTATGTTATCCCCTTTGCGGTGAGCCCTGGTCTAAAAACTTGGCTCTTTAGTCAACAAAAAATACCCGTATCAACACTTACGGGTATGTCGAGAAATAGCAAATATACTGCAGCACTTGGTTGGAAACCGCTGTCACTACAGGTTGGAGTAAATAAATTGACAAAAACTCGTCTTGTATATCAGAAAGAAGGAAAAGCATTGTTGGTTGATATTAGGGGGCAAATCGTCAGAGAATAATAATTATTTTGGATTGTGGCATTCGTTCGCTCAAAGGTACACGAATGGTATACAACGCATCCTGACAATGTGTGCTCAAACTTTTTTCAAGAGTTTGGGCACTTTTAGTAGTATCCTTGCAATTTACTAACTACGAGTACTTGTGATTTCTTTGCATTTTAAAAGCATACTGTAATTAACGATGCAAAGTTTTCTCCCCTTCTTGGCTCAGCAAAATACCTGTACCCATAGCATTTCGTTTGGAATTTAGCGCTTGTCCGCGCACTGAAAACAAGGGCTGGTTTTTCGTAACTACTCTCGCTTTGAAAACCCCTGTTGCTATTGACTGATCGTGATGATTGGATTGAGTAGGGTTCGGCCCGTATATTTTAAAATTCCCCGATAATGCAATAATCCTAGCATGTAGAGCATTCCATCGTAATAGCGCCATTGCCCCGAAGGAATTGAAAGATTCCAGAGTTCATCTACAAACTTCCATGCACGGGAATTAGTTGCGGCAAGCGATGCAACCGCGTTCATTGCTACAAGGCCTGCCGAATGATCGCTTGACAAGGAAGCCCCACTTAGGCTAAACTGATTTGCATAAGAAGATATTCCTGCAGTCTCAAAAAAAGTCTGAATGCGATCGGAAAAATCTTTTTGCCATGGGTCGATAGCCCACCAGGCGTAATCAACGGCGATGTTGTGAGCTATTCTCCATGCATCAAATCTGAAGTCCCCGTGATTGCCGGTATTGTTTGGTGCACCTGTAAATTCAGCATAATCGGGGCCTAGCCCTGTAGAAGAATTAGTTGTGCGCTTGAAAAAGGCACGGCTCGTATCGGCAACAGCTTTCCACACCAGGTTATCTTTGGTGGCCCATTTCGACCAGAGCTCATAAAAGGCAGGGAGATGATACGAAGGGTCTGTAAAGAGAGCGGAAGAATTATTTGGCGAAAAAACCACTTTCTTTTCGGAATTGGTTATCATATTTTTAATGCCACTTGACAGGCCAATATGGTCCTCATGATGAAACATTTCGTCGAGTAGAGAATCTGAATTTACGTGATGAAAAGGCTCCGGTTGATGGAACCTGGGGTGGCGGTAAAGGTAGAGGTATTAAACCAGGTTGGACAATTCCTAGAAAATCAATATCGGTATCGTTGGAACCATTATCTGTTTCAAGCAAAAGCTTAACCTCAGAAGGCGTTATTTGTGCCTTGAGATCTACGGTAAGGGTGCAAAGTTCTGGATTTGTAGATCGGAATGTGCAATTGCCTACTTTAGAAGATCCAAGATATAACGAAATCCCCGCAGCAGTTGCATTTGTTGATGCTCCCCTGAGTATAATAGAATATCTACCTGGAAAAGTTAATTGATTAATGCTTAACCTGGCATAATCGGCATTGCAATAAAATCTGAGTCCTGCAAAAGGTGTTGATTGTAGATTGGTCCAACACAGCCTGCAGAATTCATTGATTCTGCTTCGATATGAATTGGAGCAGCAGTAAGGGGGACTGCTAATAAAACGGCACAAAGAATCAAAGTTGTTACAAAATGCATGATACGTTTTCTCCAGTTTCTAAAAAAGCTCTGTAGCGGTATAGAAAGAAATAAGTTGCAGTGTTACCAAAAAAATAGTGACATTCTAAAATACTGCCGCGCCGCATACTTATTGTAAGTAGCTCCTGTTCTGATTGCATTTTGTTCTTAAAAGGTGGGGTGGAGTTTTCGGGGGCTATTTCTTCTGATGAGCGGATAGAATTGGCGTGGCATATTGCAGGCATTGGTGCGGGATCTCCTTTTGGTGAAGCAGCGCTGCTCAATGGTGAAAAAAGGAATGCAAGCATCCGGGCTTTGTCATATTGCGATGTGTATCGACTTGATAAAAGCGATTTTGATGCTCTCAGAAGCAAATACGCCGAGTTTAATGTGAAAGTTGAAGAAGTAGTGGGGAAGAGGGCGAATAAAGAATAATGCTTACCCAGGTTGATTTTAAAAAAAGATTGTATCTACTCAAATATTGTAATCCTCAAGAGAACTCTTGGCATACTTTTTCTGCTGCCAATAGGGTAGGTTCACCAAAAAAATGTTGGTGTCCTACACAGTGTCTCCCCAAATTTTCTAACTCGCCCTTAAAGTTGCATAGATCCTATTTCTTTCTTTTCTCATTAAGATATTTTCGGCAACTTAATACTACCAACAATATCGCCTTGGTGTATCGGGTGCATTAAAAAACGCGATAGATTTCCTTTTCAAAGTGTGGAATAACAAAGCGGCCGGATTTGTGGGATATGGTAGTCTTGGTGCTGCACGAGCGATTGAGCAGTTACGCGGGATTATGGCCGAAGTAATGGTGGCAGGTGTTCGTACTCAGGTAGCGCTTTCTCTTTTTACCGACTTTGAGAATTTTTCGGTTTTTAAGCCATCTCCTCATCACGAAAACACGCTGGAAACTGTTTTGAACCAAGTTGTTGTATGGAGCGGGGCTTTAAAAAACTATCAGGAAATAGGTTGCTTATAGGTCTTTTTGAAGTTTCAGATTTTTGTGAGTAATTTATTTTGTTTATAAACGTAATATATATTAAATTATGAACCGTATATTCAAGATAAATTGTATTAGCATCGTCTTGCTTTTTATACTGATAGCAACTCCGTCAGCAGGTTGCCTCTGTGTAGATACGGAATGTTGTTTTATATCCTTGAGCGCTGGAGGTTCACCAAACATTCTGGCAATCGGACCTGGGGATTGCGATTGTGCAATTTATCGATGCTCGCAAATTTCGCAAGATTTAGCACCGCACCAGCATTCCAACGCGGTGAACTCTGTTTTGCGAATTGTAGCCCAACAAGCGCACATTAATTGGTTATACGCCCATTCCTTTTTTACTCAGCCCATCCATGATTCCCCAGTTCCTCAATTGTCCATTACTCATAAGAGCAGTTCTTTTCTCTACTCTACGAAAACTGTCAGTCTTCTAATCTGATTCCTGCTCGTTCTCGAGATATGCTCGCTCATCTTCACGATGAAATGGGAACCTACTTTACTTAACTTTTACAGGATACTACCATGAACTCTATGAATCTCGTGCTGCTATGGTTTATGGCATTCACCGTAGATGCATTGTCACAAGAAGTGAGTGCATTGGTCGGAGATGATGCTTCACAGGTGCGTCGATCAATAACGATCGAACAGGCAATAGAAGCTACAGTAACAAAAAATTATTGGATCAAATCGGACTCTCTAGAGATCGATGTACAATCGGCAAATAAAAAACAAGTCGAGCTTCCCGATAATCCTGATTTTGTGATTGAGTCTGATAACATTGGCTTAACACAGGGTAGTCTTCGCAATGGTATGCCGTTGTCATTTCAAATTGAGCAATCTTTTCGGCCCTATGCCCGTTTGAAAAGAATTAGAGTTGCCAATGCTGGAATTGAAATTGCCCACGTCAATTTACAGAAACAAAAACAGGATTTGATTGCCGAAGTTAAAACGAGATTTGTCACAGTGTTGGCACTTCAAAAAGTAAAAATTCTGGGAGACAGCCTTGTAGAAATCTCCAGTAATGCACATAGGGTTTCTGTTGGGCAGGCATCATCGGGTAAGGTGTCTGCTTCCGACAGCTTGAAAACTTCTGCCGAGTTTGCATTGTCTCGTATACGGCGTGACCGAGATTATCAAAGTTTAAGCAGCGCATATCAGGCGCTCGTCACGTTATGGAATTCAACTAATGTCAATATCTGGTGCCAAGGTAGCGAACTCGATCTAAACCCTTTTGTGCCCGATTCGGCCTCAGTTTTCGCGAAGTTATCTAATTCTGCAGACTATAAGATCTTTGTTTCTGAATTGGATAAGGAAAATGCAAAGCTTGAGTTAGAAAAAATAGTATGGATTCCCTCGATTCGCATTGGGGGAGGAGTTGAAATCGTTCGAGGCACGAGCGTAGCTTCACCGCGGGCTTCTCTTTCTCTTTCTCTACCTTTCCTAAATTGGAATCAGGGCGCTATTGAGGCAGCTCGATATGGTGTTTTGCAAGCTGAGTTTAAACGTAAGGCAATCCAGACTCAAATTTACAGAAACGTATTAAACACCTACCGTGCTGCAACCCGGATACATAATGAAATACGAACATTCAACACCAATATCCTGCCACAGTTCAAAGAAAGTCTTGATGCATCATATACCGCATATGTTTCAGGAAAAGTAGGTGTTCTGGCGGTGGTTGATGCACAACGTAGTTTCTATGAGGCCTCACGCAATTTTATAGAGATGCATCGGGATTTACAGTTTTCTCTTATTGAACTCGAGCGTTTGACTTCAATCGTCAACGTAACACTTAATGCTTTACATAAGGAGTAATTATGAATGTACTATCGACGTTGATTTTTTCCTTGATTGTCACGGCTTTGCTAGTATCCTCATGCAACCAAAGGAGCAATTACACTCAACATGCCAAAGAAGCAACCGCGAAGGAAATAGTATCCCAAACTCCCTTAAAAAACGAAGAAAAACTGGTATGCGCAGTGCACAATGCGCCTAAAAAGGCCTGTTTCATCTGCGATGAATCTTTGCGGGAAAAAAAACGTCTCTGGTGCAAAGAGCATAACCGCTACGAGGACCGCTGCTTTATTTGTCACCCTGAAGCGCAGGATAAGTCCAACCTCTATTGCAGCGAGCATGGCCTTTACGAAAAAGAATGTTTTATCTGCCACCCTGAATTGGTTCCCCATGATAGCAAGGAGAAGGCAGAAACCAAGCAGCCGACAGAGGTTGACATAATCTGCAAAGAGCATGGAATGCCGGAACGCGAAGATGGCATTTGTCATCCTGAGTTGCTTGGGGCATTAAAGCCAGGCCAAGGACTAAAGGTCCGGTTTGAGTCAACACAATCTGCCGAAAAAGCCGGAATAGCGGTAACCTTGCCGGAATCATCGTTAGTCAAAGGGGAAATTTCGTTTCCCGCTCGCACTGCATTCAATGAAAGCGCATCTTTGATGGTTATTGCACGCTATGCCGGTACAATAATATCCGTCAAGGCAGATTTAGGTTCGGTGGTTAAAAAAGGAGATGTGCTGGCAATCATCTCCTCGCCCGAACTCGCCCGCATCGTCGCAGAATTCAGAAGTACCGAGAGCGACGCGCGCGTGAAGGAGACTGAGTACCTCAGAGAAAAAGACCTGTTTGAAAAGAATGTTTCATCCCGTCAAGAGATGGATAACGCATTCGCCATGTTCAATCGTACTCGTAATTCATCCGATGCAATTAAACAGCAATTGATGAATGCCGGGATTTCTTCTGAAAACATCTCGGACATTTTAACTAAAAGCTCGTTTTCCTCCGAATTTTCGGTTCGCGCTCCGGTCTCAGGAACAGTTACACAGCGGTCTGTTGCCGTCGGGCAGAATGTTGTTCCGGAGACGCCTATTATGACGATTGTCGATCTTTCTTCATTATGGGTTCATGTATCGGTGCCTGCACCCATCAGTACAAAGCTGCAAATAGGCGATGTACTGAGTATCGCCATTGAAGAATCCAGGACAGTACCGGCAAAAATCGATTGGATCTCTCCCGAGATCGATCAAGCAAGTGGCAGTGTAAATATCAGGGCTATTTTAAAGAACGCGAACAGAACTATTAAGAGTGGGATGCTTTGCAAGGCATTTTTTAAAAACGATGGAAGTAAGAGCGCGCTGGTTATCGCAGCTAATGCTATGGTCAAGATAGATGCTATGGACTTTGTATTCATAAAAATTGAATCAGACCTTTACGAGGTGCGTAGAGTCGCTCTCGAAGGCATCACAGATGGGAAAGCAATCATTTCCCAAGGCCTTGCATTAATTGACAAAGTAGTTGTGCAGGGAACATTTGTCGTTAAATCTGAACTTCTAAAATCACGTCTCGGCGCAGGATGCGTTGACGATTAAAGGGGCATTATGTCGCATTTACTTGAATTCGTATTTAAATATCGTTTAACCATCATTGTCGCTTTCGGTATATTCGCTGTTGTTGCAACCAGTACATTGCTTCACCTTCCAATCGATGCCTTTCCCGATACGACACCTGTTCAGGTACAGGTAAATACTATCGCTCCTGCCTTGGGGCCGGAAGAAATCGAGCAGCAGATTACGGCTCCCTTAGAGCAATCAATTTCAGGTTTGCCGGGTCTCACCGACGTGCGTTCTATTTCGAAGTTCGGCTTATCGCAGGTAGTGGCGGTATTCAATGATCGTACGAAGATTTATGATGCCCGTCAATTGATATTAGAGAGGACTGGTAGTATTGTACTTCCCGAAGGAATCGAAAAGCCTCAATTAGGGCCCATATCTACCGGGCTTGGAGAGGTATTTCATTACACATTGCAAAGCAGCGATCCCAATCGTCCTTTGGATGAAATCCGGACAATCCATGATTGGGTTGTAAAACCTGCATTACGAAAAGTTCCAGGAGTAGCCGAAGTAAACTCATGGGGTGGATTCGAATTGCAGTACCAAGTGATAATCAAACCCGATATACTCGCCGAACGAAGCTTGACACTCGACGAAGTCATTGAGGCGTTGCGGAAAAATAATCAGAATGTTGGTGGCGGAGAAATTGTTTCTGGCGGTCAATCGGTGCTTGTCCAGGGACTTGGACGACTTTCAAGCATCGATGATATCGGCGATGTAGTCATCCGTTCGAATAATGGCGTTCCTGTTCGGATATCTGATATAGCATCTGTTGCGAAAGGGCACGAAATACGTCGAGGAGCCGTGACCGGTTTTGGCAAAGGTGAATTGGTCCTTGGCTTGGGGTTCATGCTCATGGGTGAGAACAGCAAGGAGGTTACCGAACGACTTTCGTTAAAACTTACCGAGGTCAAGGCTTTTCTTCCGCCGGATATCATCATTGACGTTGTATACGACCGGACACACCTTGTCCATGAAGTGATAAATACCGTCACGCATAATTTGCTGGCGGGCGCCGTGCTTGTCATTGGAATACTCTTCCTTATCCTGGGGAATTTCAGGGCGGGGATCGTTGTGGCAATCACCATTCCGTTTGCCGCACTATTTGCATTTCTTGGCATGTATCACTGTGCGATTGCAGCCAGTCTTCTGAGTCTGGGTGCAATGGATTTTGGGGTTCTGGTTGATGGTTCGATTGTCATGATGGATGCAAACCTGAAACGCTTATCCGAAAGTTATCGATTGGTTGGAAGAAAACTGACTCCCCTTGAGCGCATGTCCGCAATTGTCAGCTCAGGCCAGGAAGTTCTTCGCCCTATCATTTTTGGGTTAGGCATCATTACCATTGTTTTTTTGCCAATTCTGACATTGGAAAACATTGAAGGTAAAATGTTCAGACCCATGGCGCTTACTTTCATTTTCGCAATTCTTGGTGCCCTTGTCACCACGATTTTCCTCATACCCTTATTAACCTACTACGCGCTCCCTGCGAATCGGGAACATACAGAAAGCAAAATTATTCTGTTTCTACAGGGCAACTATCAACGAATTCTTGATTTCGCCTTGTCAAAGCCACGGAGGATTCTTGTTGGCGTTGGTTTACTGATAGTAATTGCCGCTATCCTCGGGCTTCGGCTTGGAGGCGAGTTTATTCCGCGACTAAGCGAAGGGTCGCTGGTTATCAATACAATCCGCCTTGCGGGTGTTTCCATCGATGAGTCGGTACGCTACAATACCCGTATCGAACAGCAGCTTTTGGAGAGCTTTCCGAATGAAATTGACAAATGCTGGAGCCGGATTGGGTCGGCCGAAGTAGCCACTGACCCGATGGGGACTGAACTTACCGATATATTTATTAAACTACATCCAAGAAGTACATGGAAACAGGCACGTACACAACAGGAGCTTGTAAAGAAAATCGATGCGGTGATGACTGATCTTCCCGGGATAAATTATGTGTTCACCCAACCAATAGAAATGCGCATCAACGAGATGGTATCGGGTATTCGATCGGATGTGGGAATCAAGATCATCGGTGACAACTTTGACTCTTTGGTATTAATCAGCGACAGAGTTCAGAAAATCCTTTTGGATATAAAAGGGGCCTCCGATGTTGCTGGCGAGCAGATAACCGGGCAGCCTGTCTATCTTGCAAAAGTAAACCGTGAAAATGTCGCCCGCTATGGGGTGTCGTCAAGCGAGGCTTTGGAGATGATTGCACTGAACGGCAATTTTCGCGTCGGTGATTTGCAGCAGGAACAGCGCCGGTTCCCCATCACAGTCAGACTGCCCGATGAATACCGGACAAACCCGGATGCATTAAGCCAGGTGCAACTGTCACTCGGAGAGGGAAAGAGGCTGCCAATTGGATCTCTTGTCGATTTTTCGCTTACCGAAGGTCCCGCAACAATCAATCATGAATGGGGACGCAGATTAATCAAGGTGCAATGTAATGTGCTGGACCGCGATATATCATCGTTTGTGTCAGATGCCCGAGAAAAAATAGCGAAAGAGATTTCTCTACCCGAAGGATATCTTATTGAATGGGGTGGACAGTTTGAGAATCTGGAGCGATCAAAGATGCGTTTTGCGATTGTCATTCCACTCACACTCCTTCTGATATTCTTTTTGCTCTATCTCAGCCTGCGCAATTTCAAAGAGGTGGTGATAATTTATACCGGCCTGCCATGTGCTTTCATAGGAGGTGTGATTGCACTCTGGATATGCGGGATACCTTTCAGCGTGAGTGCGGCTGTTGGATTTATAGCACTCAGCGGTATTGCTGTTCTTAATGGTCAAATACTGGTAGGTGCGATCCGAAGTCGACTTGGACAAGGAGGATCTTTGCTTGCGTCAGTTCGAGAAGCTGCACGCACCCGGCTGCAACCAGTGCTTGCTACTGCTGCTGTTGACATTGCCGGATTCATACCCATGGCATTATCGACCGGGGTTGGATCCGAAGTTCAAAGGCCGCTTGCGACCGTTGTTATTGGCGGATTGTTCACCTCAACATTGTTGACTTTGGTGGTTTTGCCAATACTGTATATGATATGGCAGAAGACCGATCATAGTAACGAGTCTGCAATTAAAAAATGAACTAGATCACGAGGAGTCTGATACACTATACCTATTTGTTCACTTCAGGTTTTCGCTGAGCATTTTAATAAGCTCAGCTCTCCTGAATGGCTTTTCGATCTTGGCTGTAAACCCATAGTCTGCAGGACTCATCATGACTGGATCATCGGCATAACCACTCGACACAATGACAATTGCAGTTTTATCTATTTTCAGAATCTCCTTCACTGCTTCTTCTCCGCCCATACCATTTGGAATTGTTAGGTCTAGAATCGACACAATAAAGGGCTTTCCGTTTGCGTGCGCCCAAGAAAAAAGCGCAAGAGCTTCCTGGCCGTCTTTTGCCTGTGCAACTTCAAAGCCTATGCTTTTTAGCATTGCACTTTCTGTGTCTCGCATAAAAGACTCATCATCCATAATTAGTATTCTGCCGATGCTTTTGTATTCGTTTGCTTTGGTATTCTGCTCTGTAAAGATCTTTGCTTGTGATGCAGGAAGAAAAATTAAAAAGGTTGTTCCCGTGCCAGGCTCCGATTCAACTTCGATCCAGCCACCATGGCGTTTTACAATAGAATATACCGTTGCAAGACCCAGACCATGCCCCATTGCTTTTGTGGTAAAAAACGGGTCGAATATTTTAGGAAGAAGGTCTTTTGCAATACCAATGCCCTTATCTTTAATTGAAATTTTCACGAAATTGCCAGCTTGCAAACCAGTTGCAACTCGTTTTTCGTCGATACTCATATTTTCGGCGCTAATAAGGATTGTTCCGCCCAAGGGCATTGCCTGTTGAGCATTGATTATAATATTGTCAATAACCTGGCCAATCTGGTTTTCATCACAGTCGCAGGCCCATAGGTCTTGAGCAATGCTACAGGTACTGGATACGGTAGAACCCGAAAGCGCAAACTGCGCGCTTGTTTTAATTAATGGCGTTAGGTCTCGTGGAAAACGAATGGGCGCACCACCCTTTGCAAAGGTCAATAGCTGCCGGGTGAGAGCCTTGGTTCTTTCAAAAACACCCAAAGCTTCGATAAGTTCGTCGCGGGCCTCGTGGGGTTTGTTGTCGTCTAAATGTAGCTTTGCGAGCTCAACAAAGCCAAACATACCCCCAAGAAGATTATTGAAATCGTGTGCAATTCCTCCAGCCAATAATCCAAGAGATTCCAGCTTTTGCATTTGGTTAATCTGCTGATTGAGTTTTTCGCGCTCCTCTTCGGCAAGCTTTCGTTCGGTGATATCTCGTACATTGACAACCA
>JBBRUX010000011.1:0-92198 GCA_038247415.1 Chitinivibrionales bacterium
GGAATACCGGCTGCAACAATTCGCATTTGGTATTTTCCTGGACTTGCTGATGAAATTGGAATACATAGCTTGCCATTCGCATAGCCATGAAACGATCAACCGTTGATTGGAATTCGATCAAAAGATAAATATAGGTAGACCGTCCCTCTGATTTAATCTCATATATCACATCAGATTCACGGTTCTTGAATTCTTGAGATACAAAACTCGCATTGAGCTTCTTAATCGACGAAAAATCAAGGCCTTGCACGAATCGTTCTTTTACAAACGAAGTGAGGAGGTCTTCAACGACAGAAGGATTGCTGAAGAGCGTTTTATACCAAGTATCGTGAATTTTAACCATACTTTAAAAATACACTAAACGGGGAGTTGATAGCAAAATCAAGAAAATTCTATGGCAAGTCCAATAAGTTATTTGTGCAGCAGATTGAATAAATATGGAGTTGAATTGAGAAAATCAATTTTGATTAAAAAAGCATTTCTTGGAGCCATTCTGTGCATCGGTTCCTTTTCATCTGCTTTTGCTGCCGAAGTATTTATGACTGAAAAAGTGTTTTGCGTTAATGCAAGATCATCAGGGGTTGCTGCATGTTTTACTGAAGTTTCGAATGTGACAGCACCTTATGGGATTGACAAAAGTTACCGTCAACATCAGTGGTTTGGTTAAATCGCAGACACCATACGTGGTGGCACAAATACTATTTGGTCCGGAAAATGTCGAACCTATTCTTGGTCTAGTAGCCTTGGAAAACACGGGAATAGGTGTTGATCCCAGGACGAAAAAACTCCTGAAAATGACAGCGAAAGCCTTGAAATGATACTGATGGTAATCTTTGAAAGTGGCCAATAAGCCGCTTATGCGGACACGCGTACAAGGAACGCGCAAAGCCTCGCGAGATTACTTGGAAGTTCGTAAACAAATCACATGCTGCACATTCGAGAATTGTCCTACATCTTTAGTTCCCCTAAAAAGTCGCATCGCATAATTATCTTGCAGAAAAACTCCCCTTATAGGAGTATTACAACAACGTATCAATTGATCCATTTGCCCCCACAGCCTCACGGATGAGCAATAAAATTGTGGCCTAAGGTAGCAGCGTTTATGTGCGGCTCGATTTACCGAGGAAACTTGTATGATCGACGATATCAATACCCTCAAAAACGATAATGCATCGCTCTTGGCTCAAATCGAACGCCTCAATCAAGAATTAGCCGACCGAAGTGCATTTGAAGAATCACTACAGGAAAAAGAATCGTTCAATTTCGCGCTTTTCAATTATAGTCCGGCACTCACCGTTATTGTAGATAAAACTGGACGCGTTCTCCGCTCTAATCGGGCCAAACGAGAATCGGGGGATCGATTGCCCCTTATTGGCGATATCATGTATAAAGATTACGCAAATCACCATAGCGTAGATATGTATTCCGAAATGATGGCAGCGATGGAAACACAAAAGCAAAAATCCTTTCCAGAGCTTAAATATCAAAACAAATATATTTCAATAACGATCTCCCCTTTTCCACATGGGGCAATTATTGTATCGGAAGATATCACCCGTCGTAAAATAGCCGAAAACGACCGTATTAACCTCATTGTCGATTTAAACAAAGCTCTGGCTGAAGTTGAAACTCTCCATGGGCTTCTCCCAATTTGTGCACATTGCAAAAAAATCCGTGATGACAAAGGCCTTTGGAATAATATCGAAGAGTACATCTCTCGCCACAGTTTTGCCGATTTTAGCCACACGCTATGCCCCGGCTGCGTTCAGTTGCATTACCCAGAAGTATGGGCAAAAAAAATGCAGAAACTCGGCAAGTAGTTCGCGTCTCCCCCGATTGTGTTAAAATCGTCACCACGATCGATAAATAAGGTATTTTATTATACGTGCTTTAAAATCTGAATGTATGCAAACATTTATGATACACAGTGTATGAAGCATTTTCCCATTCACCCTTTAATCAGCACTTCCAGGACATGTCTCAATCACTACGACACTTTCCTAATTCCCTAGTACTATTGTGGATACTCCTTGCAGGTTTAGTACGTGCGCCATCTTCGTCGACACTTTTAGATTCAGTTTCCCAGGCACTCATCAGGCAGGACTACACAAAAGCAACAAAGGAACTGTGTGTTCCCTTGAGTTCCCTTCGCGAAAACCTCGACAAGACCTATTTATCACTCGCTATACGTCAAGCTGAAATTATGGATTACGAATCGTATGAACTCTTTTCGCGCGAGATGATTTCCAAGTCAGATAGTATTATTACGGTGATCACCACTCAACTTCCCCGATTACGAGGCGCAGATTCCACTACGGCACTCTTTTATCTTGGCAATGCATTGGGCTGTAAAAGCATTTTTTTAGCAAAAGAATCCCAATGGATCCCCTCAATTCAATGCGCCTTATCATCAGTCAATTATTTACACGCCGCTCAAAAACAAAATCCGTTCTGTTTTGCGGCCTACCTTGGGACAGGCATTTACAATTACTACCTTAGCGTAAACTTTAAGTGGATTCCACTCTTTGGTGATCATAGCGCAGAAGGCCTCAAAGATATCAGAACTGCAGCCAAAGCCCCAATCCCCTACGACCTAGCTGCAAAGAACTCGCTCTGCTGGATTTACATAGATAGAAAAGACTACCTTCGATCCGATTCGGTTGCAGCCGCAACACTTATTACATACCCCGATCATACTGTTTTTTTGCGTGCTCGAGCTCATTCAACCTTTTATCTGCAAAAATGGGCTCTGGCGGATTCAATTGCCTGGCGGCTTGTTACCATCTCTAAAAAGCGCACTCCGGTCAATTGGTCCGATATGGTGAGCGGCTATTATATTGCCATTAAAACTGCCGAAGCCCGCAAGCAAAAAGGCCATCTTATCCAACTCTGTAACGAAGCACTCAACTGCGGTATTCCAGCCTCCTATGCATCACTCCCCTACGTTCATCAAAACCTCAAAGATATTCGGGAAACACTCACCCGCCATGCAGGAGCCGTGATTGAGTCCCGATAAAGGAATTACTATGCGTCAATTCTCTTTTTTTGCAAGCGTGCTTCTGATTATTTCGAGCAGCACCCACAGCGAATACGCTCCCAATATTCCTCTAGATGCCCATCGAGATGCAGTAATCGAGCGACTTTCGAGTAACTATTGCATTCCCCTGCCGGGAAACTTTTTTGCACAACCCATGCAAGCCAATGAATTGGCACTATTTTGTAAACAAGCAGATTCGCTTGCCTTAGTAGGAAAACTTACCGCACATGAACGTATTGAATTGCAGCGCATTGAAAGGTCGCTCGACCTAAAAAAACCTCTCTACACCTATTCCAGACCCACTAAAGACACGCGCCTACAAGCAGATCTCTTGCTCGATGGACAACTCGACATTGCCCGATTCGATAGCAACCATATCTTTGCAAAAGGCGTCATCAAGCCGCGACTTTCTGGCAATATCCAGAAGTTTTCCTACTACTCAGGACTCGATGTCTGGTCGGACTATCAATCCGATACCCAATATGTAACATCGAGCTATCAGCCATATAAAGGCATTCCCTACAATCTTTACAATAGGGCACGTGCTTCAAACTTGCGCTCGTCCGACATCCTGAGCGCCGGCATCAATTACACTTCCCCATCGTTACTTTTAGAGATGTCTGTTGACAAATTAAAATATGGCCCTGCTGTTTTTATGCCTTTGCATTTTTCGGGAATTGCCCCTCCAATTCTCTACTTTAGAGGCATTTTAGATCTTGGCCCAGTAACCTATTATCATACCTATGGACAATTGCTTGTTGAAAAAGGCAAAGAAAAATTCCTCTATAACCACAGACTCAGCATTCCCCTCCTGCACAACAAAGCGACTTTCGGCATCAATGAATCGATCGTTTACGGAAGCACAACTGCGCTCGCGCAAACCGATTCTTTGAGAAAAGATCGCTATGGTATGACCCGTACCTGGTCGTGGATCTATATGATTCCCTTTGTCCCCTTCTGGTTTGCCCAGAATTACATGGGGGATCAGGATAATGCAATCATGTCGTTTGATCTTTCGGTTCAAATCCCAAATAATTTCAGATGGTATGGGGAATTATTTATTGACGATATGACCAACCCTTGGTCCTTCTACACCAACGACTGGGGCAATAAAATTGCCTATACTCTTGGCGGACGCTACTTCACAACACTGTGGGGAACAGATGCAACCATAAGTGCCGAATATGCGCATGTAGAACCATGGGTCTACACACATTTTTTTGGAGCTAGTCACAATTTCAGCCACTTTAACAGCAACCTTGGCGCTTCCATTGGCCCCAATGCAGACAACACAGTTTTGTCGATAGAAACATTTCCTCTTAAAGCGCTGAGCTCAGGAATCTCACTTACCTTAACGCGTAACGGTGTTGGCAGAGGATCATCGATCTATGATATATTTCAAGACACTGCGTACTCCTATCAGGATACCATCTACCGTTCTGCAAACCCCGATTCATGGAAAAAAACATTTCTCGGACAATCGCCTTTGCAAACATTCCAGGTAGCACTTTTCGGGCGATGGGACGTCGCCCCATTCATGTGGATCGACTATTCTGTTTTTGGAGAAGCAGGGACAAAAAAAGGCGGGGGTGTGTCGCTTAAAGGGCATTGGGATTTTTAGGGAATTAGGAAATGACCAATGCATAAATCTCAGCTCATTGAGGAGTTTGCGGATCGGAGGTCTCTTTGATGCTAAAACCTGCAAGTGCAGCCTCGACTATCACTGCGGCCTACTCCGCCATGTAAATCGGAAGTGAAACCAGCCCTGATACGATCGATGCGTACACTTTGTCAACACATTTGATCCGTTCCTGGCATTGGAAGAAATCGAACCATTTTATTGCCTATGGCAGCGTGATTGCAACTCTGAGCCCTATATAGCTTTTGCCGTTGGTACTGGAAATTTCTGGGGGTAAAGATCCCCGGTTTGTGCTGTGACTACCGCCCATTATGGCGCTACACCATTCGTTTCCGCGATGCACCCGCCCAGTTCCCGTCAATGGCCCAACCGGGTTTACCTGCGGAGCGACCGTGTACAAAGCGTACCAGTCGTAGCACCACTCAGTGACATTTCCCTGCATATCATACAACCCGAATGGATTGGGCAATCTGGTTTTGACCGGATGGGTCACGTAGTGCGAGTTTTCCGATGTCCACTCGCGCTCTTGCGAACCGGCGATGTCGTTACCCCACCAGTAACGGGTGGTTGTTCCACCGCGACAGGCATATTCCCATTCGGCTTCGGTGGGCAGTCGATACCCGTTTTTAGTCATATCGGTTCTGAGCCCGACTATGCCGTCGCAATAGGGCCAGCCGGCAGTCATATTTGGCGTGTAAAGCATCCCTTTTAACGTGTCATACGAATAAACGGTGTCTCTTCCTTCTGTTTTGCTCAGCAACACCTCATACAGCATTCTTGTTACCTTGCCTTCGAGCGGAATAAAAAATGTTTCAGGTATCGTGTATTATTCTCCTGGGGAACATCTTGCAACCGAGATATTTACTCTAACGATACTTGCTGTTGCCGACACCACACCCCCAGCCATAACAATAACCTCTCCCACAACAAGCGACACACTCACCATTGCATCTTCTGTTCTTTCTCTTTCCGGAACCGCATCCGATAATATCGGCGTTTCAAAAATAGAGCTTATCAAGATTTTCGGCACAGCGCGTGATAGCGGGACAATTGCCGTAGATTCCATTACCGCAGCTACAAAAACGTCCTTTTGGCACAAAGATTCTGTATCTCTTGTAGAAGGCGCTACAACTCTTATTGTACGAGCCTACGATGCTGCAAACCTCTCTAAAGAAGATACTCTTAAGGTAACTTACACAAAACCTGCTCTTATTATTGCCACGGTTTCATTTGATGCATCGTCAATTGCCAAAAGCGTTGGCGAAGCCGATGGCGTATGTAGCCTCAAAGTTATTCTCGATAAGCCAGTAGCCACAGCTGTTGTTGTCAAGTTTACAGCCATACCGAAAACTGCCATTAAAGATACTAATTTTTCTTTGCAATCCGATAGTGTCACCTTTGCGTCAAATAATCAAGTGGCTTACCTGCCTATAAAAATTATCGATAATTCTGTTGTCAATGCTAACAAATCATTCTCAGTAAGTATCGTATCGGTATCACCTCTTGCCTCAACGCGTATCGACACCACGCAAAAGACTTCCTCCATTACCATTAACGACAACGAAACTCTCACCGCATTTTTTAAGGACAATGCAACGTCCGTTAACGAAGCAGCCGGAATCTGTACGCTTACCGTCAAGCTTACCATAGCTTCTATCAATACCATAAATGTTCTCTACGCTCTTGGACCAGGATCTACCGCAACACCCGACAGCGACTTTACTTGTAGGGCAGACTCGGTCAAGTTTAATCCTGGAGAAACAAGCAAAACTATTCTGATTCCTATTATCAATGATAAAATACGAGAAAATACTGAACACTTTAAAGTGATTTTAACCGCCGTGCACGGCGGAGCAGTGATTGAAAAAGCTTCCGATTCTGTTACCATCCTCGACGACGAACGCGTGTATGCACGCTTTGCAAACAAGGCCGATAGCATTGTAGAACCTCTCTCTGGTACCGCAACCCTAAACCTGCCGGTTCGACTCTCGTGTCCTGTTGCCTATCCTGTAACAGTATCTGGCGATAATATTAAGCAAAACAAAGAATACTTTGTGCTTGGGCTTACAACTATTGTTCCCGGTGATAGCCTTGGGATCAATGATCTCGATAGTATCTCGATTCTCGACACTTCTGCACTCACCGTCTCCTGCGCCAGTGCTGCCCAGAGCGGTGCCGAAAATAAAGCTACGGGAAAAGATACCTTAACGGTAGTTCTCTCTAAAGCTGCAGCCTATCTTGTAACAGTCAATTATACCTTTACCAACGGTACTGCATTCAACAATACCCATTTTACTGCAACAAACGGCACACTCACTTTTGTTGCCGGAACAACGAGCATGCTTGTGCCTTTCGCTATAGCTAATAACACTATAAAAGACGGCAACCGCACATTTACATTTACATTTGCACTTACCACGCCAAACGGTGCAACCCTTGGAAGTGCTAGTTCATCCAGTTATACGATTACCAATGATGAGCAGCTTTCGTATGCCTTTGCACTTGCATCCTCAAGCGGTTCTGAGGCAAAGAGTCCCTGTTCGCTTACGGTAAATTTCTCCACAACTTCGTCAATGGATGTTACGATACCATTTACTGTTATTGCCGGAGCAACGGCATCGGGAAGCGGAGTAGATTCCGATTATGTCTCGATTACAACATCACCGCTTACTATTAATGCAGGATCTACAACAGGGTATATTATCTTTAGAGTGCCGAATGATACCGTAAACGAAGACAATGAATCTTTCACTGTTGAACTGCAACCGCCAACGAGTGGGAACGCTACAGTGGGAACTAATAAGCAACATGCGGATACGATTACTGACAATGATCCATTAACAGTAGCATTTAAAAATACAGCTGTTACTGCTGAAGAAGGCGGCACCGCAGTTGTGAGAATAATTTCAAATAGACCTTCCGAAAAAAGTTTTTCTATAGAATATATACGTAGGAGCGGCAGCGCTACCGCCGGGCGAGACTTCACGCCTTCTTCTAGTTTAGTCAATATAACATTTTTTCCAAATGAAACAGAAAAAATTATTTCAATTCCAATTCTGTCAAATCATTTGAATACCGATACCACGTCGATAGTACTTCAACTTCAAAATCCAACGAGGGCAACTTTAGGAGCTTTATCACAGAGTACAATTAAAATTCACGATTTAGATGCTCTTCCAACAATCACATTTTCCTCATCCAATGCTAGCTTAGTAACAGAAGGAACCAATGCATTGTTTACCCTCAGCATCAATGACTCTACTGGTAGAAATATTGAGATATGCTATTCCACAGAAACTATTGTCAATAGCGCTCTTGCCGGACAAAACTTCTCCTTTACACAAGGATCTAAATTGCTTACCGCTGGTTTCGCAGGAACCAAATCTCAATCATTTTCAGTAGCAACAATTAATGATCAATATCAAATGGAAGACCTTATTTTCAAAGTAAGAATCGATTCAATAATTCGTATTTTAGCCTCTGAGAGAAAAAAAGATCCCACTGCAATACTCCCTCCAGCTCTGCAGGTTACGATAGGGGATAATGACCCACTCCCCTCAAATGTAATAGCTGTTAATAGTGCAGCAACAAATGGATTAAAAAATGGTTTAAGCTGGAAAAATGCCTATACCGATCTTCAAGAAGCTGTTAATGCTTCTACAAACGGATATCAAAAAGCGATCTGGGTTGCATCTGGTACTTATTATCCAACAAAAACTTCAACCATCGATGTCGCCGTATTGCTCGCCGCAAATGTTGAATTATATGGTGGTTTCAAAGGAAAAGAAAATGCATTCAGCCAACGACCTCTGTTTGATTCTCTATGGAGACAAAGTCCCTCAATTTTAGACGGCACAATTCCTGGTGGCACAAATTCGAAACATCTAATTATTGGGGCTTCAGGAAGTCTGATTGATGGATTTACTTTGCAGAAAAGCTCTAGAGGGAGTGCTGTTTTAACTTCCGAAAGTATGACAATACGTAATTGCATTATACAGGATTGCTACGCCGATTCTGGTGCTGGAATGAAATCTTCTGTTCGGTCTACTCTCGAAAATGTCGTATTTCTTAACAATGATAATAGAAGCACCCCGTTAGGCTATGGCGGCGCATTTTGGGGGAAAGGGACATTTCGCAATTGTATCTTCTTTGGAAATGGAAGCGCCGCATTGAAAAATAGTATGGGTGGCGCTATCAATAGTTGGGGATCTGTATATATTAATTGCACTTTTGCTAAAAATCAAGGCGCTGGTGGCGGAGCGATTCTTACAAATTCAGATATGAGCGACAGTATAATTAACTGTATTATTTTTGATAATGTCGCTAACATGGGCTCATCAATTAAGTTTACTGGTTTTCAACCCACCATTTACATTTGGCACTCAGTCATAGAATCTGCTAATCAAGCAATCCTTGCTGTTTCTCCTATTACAGGTGGCCCAATTCCTGCATTGAATCCGAATTCTTCATATATTTCCAATGTATTTGGTGGTGGTTTTTTTAAAAATAGTTCCGACCTATTTGGAGCTGATGGAAAACTTGGCGGCAGCGATGATGGCCTTTTGCTTGCAGAATATTCTCCTGGGCTAAATTATGGCTCAGTCACTTTCGCCCCTGCATACGATATAACCGGACTAGTACCACGAACTGGTGCGGGTATTGATGCTGGAGCCTATGAACAATAAGTAATTATTTATATGGGTTCCGCAGTGCCCAGATAGCATTAAATTAGGTATTATTTGAGGTGCTTTTATTAGAACTTTTTGATATATTTATATTAATAACGTCATTTTTTAATTCAACTAGAAACACCAATATATGCCTATTTTTTGCTCACAAAAACTTACTGCAATTTCTATCCTGCTTGGCCTAATTTTTTCAGGAACAATACAAGCCGACTGGCTCTTTGATCCAGTAATTAAGCCCAAAGCAACCACTGATGGCTTAGATACCCTTCGATACTCATTTTATACTCCCACCACTCAAGCTGAAAAAAAATACCCTCTTGTCGTGCATTTGCACTCTTTAGGAACTGGTCCACAGAACCTTGATCATACACAGCCAATTTTCACAATGCTGACTGATTCAAAAACCCAATCAGCAAGTCCACACTTTATTATGGGTCCGGTTTGTCCACAACAATTCGAATCGGATTCAAAACCGCATTGGTGGCAGCAATGGAAATGGGTTAACGCAGACTGGCATGATCCTTCATATTCAATTGATAGCGTTCAAATTAGTACATCCATGCAGTGGGTAATTGACGAAATAAAAGTACTATGCCAGTATTATCAAATAGACACAAATAGAATACATGTTGTTGGTGGATCAATGGGCGGCATGGGAACATGGGATGCAATTTGTAGAAATCCTAAATTATTTGCTTCAGCATCCCCGCTTTCAGGACCCGGGGACCCATCCATTGGAGCAGCACTAACACACTTAGCAATTTGGTCATTTTTAAGAGAAGGTGATCAAACAACTCCGCCAGCAGGACCAGAAAATATGATTAATGCTATTCGGACTGCAGGTGGCCTACCCAAACTTACCCGTTTTGATGCTGGTCAATCACACTTATACTCCCAAGTGTGGTGGCCTAGCGCACCCGAATACACCCCTGAACAAATTCCTTGGATGCTACGTCAGGTAAAAAGTAGCTCTGCACCAGGGAAAATCACCGGAGTAACTGCAACTCCCTCTGGTTCATACATTACTAATCTTAAGTGGGATGCCACAAATGATTCCATTGGGGACCCTCTGCGGATTCATTATCAGGTTTTTAGAGGAGCTACCCTCATAAAAACAACTGATAGCACAAACTATGCCGACACATCTTTTGAACTCCAAGAAGGCAAAACATATTCTTATACAGTTAAGGCATTCAATGACAATTGTTATTTTGGACCAACAAGTGACCAGGCTATTATAAGCGCTATGCCAATAGATAACACCTTACCATCTATTCTTGACGCTATGGATATTGGGGACTCCACAACGGTTCTTGTTACGTTTACAGAAAGAGTTGATCCTGTTTCAGCAAAAAATAGCGCAAACTACAAGATCGTCCCAGCCCTTACAATATCCACGGCAACTCTGCAACCAGATAACAAATCAGTCAAATTAGGCGTTCAGCAAATGACGTTACACAAAGCTTATTCTGTGACAGTTAACAATGTTAAAGATCGAACCGGCAGAAACATCCTAGCCAGTAACAGTTCCGCCTCCTTTACCTACGACTACAAGCGGGGTCTTAGCTACGAATATTTTGAATTCGACCAAGCACCCACAGATTTCAACAGTTTTAATGGTGCAACAATTAAAAGTACAGGAGTTTCTGATTGGCTTGGAATAATCTCGCCACGTCGTAGCACTAATTATGGCATTCACCATACGGGCGCAATTATCGCATATGAGCCAGGGGTATATACATTCAGCACAAATGGAGAAGATGGGACACGAATTTATATCGATGGAAACTTGATAGTAGATAATCCTATAACCCCTGCTTACAAAGAGGGTTCCATAATGCTAACCCGTGGTAAACATGCTCTTGAAGCGTACTACTTCCAGAGCAGTGGTCCAGAAGTATGGGAATCCCGTTTCGCAGGGCCAGGTTTTGAAAGACGACTTCTTTTTCCTACAGATTTAATGCATAACCCAGATAAAAGCCCCACAAGCTTGCAACCAAAAACCCATGCTCAGATTTTTACATCTACTATATCCCTGTCAACCAGCTATTTAGGCAAGGGCGTAATAAAAATCTGCTACGCAATTCCAGGCGAAGTTGGCTCTTTTGTCAAAACTAGGCTATCAATTTATAATTTACAAGGGAGATTAGTGCAAGATTTAGTTAACCTGCCTGCATCTTCTGGTAATCACGAAATCTTGTTGAATACACCACAAAACCTTAGCGCTCTGCGAGGGCATTATATCGCAAAATTACAAACCGCTAATTTTGAAAAAAGTATCCTTTTCAGTACAGTCAAGTAAAATACATTCTTCGCAAATATAGTGACTAGTGGTTAGTTTAGATATGAAAGTGGCCAGTGATTAGTGACTAGTACCATGTAACACATAAACTTTCGCATTATTTATAGCCAAGACAACCATACAAAGGAGGTTGTCTTGGCTATACCATACAAAGTAGCATTGACTGATGAGGAGAGGCAGGAACTCACGCAAATGACAATGGATGGTCAAACGCCATCAAAAAATTCTTAAATGCAAGAGCACTTCTCCTATGTGATGCGGGGGAGCAAGGGCTTGCTTGGGCTATGGCCGATATTGCCGAAGCCCTTGGTGTTACATCCAGAACGATTGAACATTTAAAGAAGCGATTTGTTGAAGAGGGATTCGAGGAAGCCCTTGGAAGAAAACAACGAGAAACGCCACCGAGAGAAATTGTCTATGATGAGTCGTTTGAAGCACGGCTAATGCAGCTGGCTTGTTCTGATGCGCCAGACGGGTACAAGAGATGGACCGTTCGCCTGTTATCAGAAAAAGCTGTTGAATTAGGAATTTCGCTAACTTGTTCGCCAATGGCTGTTTGTCGCACTTTAAAAAAAACGAATTTCAACCTCATCGGAGCAAATGCTGGAAAATACCGCCAGATCAAAACGCAGCCTTCGTAGCCAACATGGAGGATGTTTTAAATGTTTACAAAAGACCATATGATTCACAGTATCACGTCGTTTGCATGGATGAGTCCAGTAAACAATTGATAGGCGAAGTCACAAAGCCAATACCGGCAGCTCCTGGGCATCCAGAATTGAAAGATGATGAATATGTACGCAATGGCGTTGCAAAAATAGAGCTGAGCGTATTGAAAGGGCAGTGCCTCGCAGAGAGAATTCCCTAAATGAAAAGCATGCAGAAGGAAATCGTGGCGTGGGAGAAGGATCGGAATAATAAGCAAGCCAAAGTAAATTGGCAGTTTACAACCGCAGATGCAAGGATTAAACTGAAACGACTTTACCCGAAACTTTAAATGTTACGAGGCACTAGTTGTTAGTAAGAAAATTGCAGCTGGATCTGATTTTACTCCCCACTGGCAACTAATCACTTCCCCACTCTCCACTAAACACTTTCCCCATCTTCCTCTCCTCCACAAAAGCAAATGCCTTTTCCGCAGTATCATTGACCAAGAGCTCCGCAGGAAACTCCATTTTTGCGATAATAGCTTGGGCATGATCATCAACGCCAACTTCATTGATGGTATGCGCATCAGACGTTATTGCCATACGACAACTACATTTTTTACACGCGGCAACTAAATCAAGCGTTGTTTTGTGCGCAACACGGCCAAGCATATCTTTAGAATTATTAAGTTCGATAACAAGATTTCTTTTTGCACACAAAGACGCAATTTTTTCAAAATCCACCAGATACGTTTCATCATTGGGATGGGTAATAATATCCAGATAGGGATTGTTTACAATAGCCGATTCTAAAAGTCTGGTGTATTCTGCCACCCCTTGCCCCACAGGAGTATTAGGATGAATACCCAAGAGTATCAGATCTACCCACGGCATAAAGCGATGAGGAAAATCGATTTCTCCCTCTTTTTCTGTTAAGTTGCATTCTACGCCCTTAAGCAAGCGGATACCAGGCACCGGATCGAAAAGTCGATCGAAAAAAGTTGACGGCAAGCGGCCATGAAGATTAAGCCCATGATCGGTAATTGCCATTCCTTGCATACCAAGGTCACGCGCACGTGTTAGCATTTCTAAAACACTATGGGTACCGCACATTGAAAAATGGGAATGTGCATGAAAATCTACCGCAATCATATATTAGCCTCTCATAAACTCAAAACAAGAAAAATGGATTATGGTTCAAGTGCAACTTCAATTTTCATATCGCGAATTTTTTCGTACACGCGTCGCATCCGAAGCACTGCCCACCAATCGTACAAAAAAACCTGGATAGGCCGCCACATGGCAACCCATCCACAAATATTTAAACCTTCAGCAAGAATAGACCCAAAGGCATTATCCCCAAAAGACACAACAACTCGCTGCAGCGTTATACAAATAATTAAAAATGAGAGCCCAATAAAAAGCGATGTTCTTCCTTGACGCATGCAGTAGACAAATTCTTTATGGGTAATTCCTGCCAAGTAATCGAAATAATGATACAGCGCATCGGGCACTATCTTGGCACCCTCTTGTATTGCTTCTGCTGGCAAATAAACTTCGAGTCGAAGGAGAGTTTTAAGATGAAAACTCTTGACGGTATCGACAATATATCGTTCGGCATCGCTATCGATATCTTTCTCCCAGAAAGGGGAAGGATCCAGCGAATTAAAAAGCTGACGCACATCATTGAGTTTGAGCTCTATGAGATAATATCGGCCATCACGTTTATACCGCGATTCGAAACGGCGGGTCGAATACACTGGTGCTGGCGGATTATTCTGCATACAGCCCCTTCTGCTTTAAACATCGTATATTAAAAAAGCAAGGTGATAGCCACCTTGCTTTTTTAAGAGACATTACAGACCAGAAAAATTACTTTTTCTTGCCTTTTTTAGCTCCTGGCTTTGCCTTAGGAGCAACCTTTTTAACAGGTGCATCTTTTTTAGCAACGGGCTTTGCTACTGCCTTTTTTGCTGGAGCAGCTTTTTTGGCTGCTGGAGCTTTCTGAGCAGCTGGTTTCTTAGCAATCATTGGATTAGCAGCAGCGTCGAGTGCGGCTTGTGCAGCTGCAAGGCGTGCTATGGGTACTCGGTATGGTGAGCAGCTTACATAGTCCATTCCTGCAGCAACGCAGAACTTGACTGATTTTGCTTCGCCACCATGTTCGCCACAGATACCAACCTTAAGATTAGGACGCGTTGTGCGACCAAGCTTGATACCCATCTTGACAAGTTGACCAACACCACTCTGATCGAGTGACTGGAATGGATCGTCTTTGAAAATTGCTTTTCCACCTTCGTTTTCGCCCATTGAATAAATAGGCAAGAATCGACCCGCATCGTCGCGAGAAAGACCAAGGGTCATTTGTGTAAGATCGTTTGTTCCAAAGCTGAAGAATTCAGCAGTTTCAGCAATTTCGTCTGCCAAAAGAGCTGCGCGAGGAATTTCGATCATGGTACCAACCATATAAGGAACCTTGATACCAGATGCCTTTATGAGAGCATCCGCAATTTCACGGGTCTGCTTTTCGAGAATTTGAAATTCTTTTTTGTCGATAACAAGGGGATGCATGATTTCAGGCAAAACCTTGATACCTTTTTTCGTGCATTCGATTGCAGCTTGGATGATAGCTGTAACCTGCATTTCGAGAATTTCTGGATACGTGATGCACAAGCGACAACCGCGATGACCAAGCATTGGGTTTGACTCATGCAACTGTTCGCAGCGATGGGTAATTTTTTCTGCAGACAATCCGGTGATCTGAGAAAGCTTAGCCACACCCGCAGCATCTTTTGGAGTAAACTCATGCAATGGAGGATCGATAAGTCGAATGGTAACAGGAAGCCCGTTCATTGCAGTAAAGATACCAGCAAAGTCTGCCCGCTGAATAGGTAGAAGTTTTGCCAGAGCTTTTTTGCGTGTTTCGAGATTTTCTGCAACAATCATTTCCTGAATAGCAAGACGACGTTCTTCGGTATCAAAGAACATGTGTTCGGTACGGCACAATCCAATTCCCTGTGCACCCATCTTGATTGCATTTTCAGCATCGTATGGTGTATCTGCATTGGTACGCACTTTAATAGTGCGGATTTTGTCGGCCCATCCCATAAGTGTGTAAAAACTTTCGGGAAGGATTGGCTTCTTAAGCGGCAAAGAACCAGTGTACACATCCCCCAAAGATCCATCAAGAGTGAGCCAATCACCTTGATTAATAATCTTGCCACCAATTGTCATTTGTTTCTTTTCATAATTGATGTCGAGGGCTTCGCATCCTACGACGCAGCATTTTCCCCAACCACGAGCAACCACCGCAGCATGAGATGTTTTGCCACCCGTTGCGGTAAGAATACCTTGTGCCGCATGCATACCACCAACATCTTCGGGGCTTGTTTCTTTACGAACAAGAAGAACTTTTTCTCCTGCAGCAGCCATAGCTTCGGCTTCGGCAGCGGTAAAAACAACTTTACCAGCAGCAGATCCAGGAACAGCGTTGATACCAGAAGCAATCTTGGCATTCTTAAGCTGTTCTTTGCCAACTTTTTCACTGTCGATAACAGGATAGAAAAGGCGTTCGATGTCATCTGAATTTACACGGGCAACAGCCTGTTCTTTTGTAATAACCGGTTTCACAGCAAGAGCAGCATATTGTGCAGGAAGATATTTCTTCTTGACAAGATCGGCAGCCTTTGCTTTAGAAAGAAGCGGTTGTGTGGCTTGCTCAACTGCAATTTGAAAGGCAGCAGCAGGCGAACGCTTGCCGGTACGGCACTGAAGCATGAAAAGCTTTTCTTCTTCAACCGTAAATTCGAGATCCTGCATTTCTTTGTAGTAGCTCTCAAGAATAGCGCGCACTGCACAAAGTTGGTCGAACACCTTAGGCATTTGATCTTCGAGTGCAGAAAGCTTAAGAGGGGTACGAATACCAGCAACAACATCTTCGCCCTGAGCGTTAATAAGATAGTCGCCGTAGAATGTGTTTTCGCCGGTGTTGGGGTCGCGGGTAAAGCAGACGCCGGTACCCGAAGAGTCACCCTTGTTGCCATAAATCATTTGTACAACATTGACGGCGGTTCCCTTGAGGTCGGTGATCTTTTCAACGCGACGATAGGTGATGGACTTCTCAGCTTCCCAGGAACCAAACACCGCCTTGATTGCACCCCAAAGCTGATCGAGAGGATCCTGCGGAAATTCGGAGCCTTTCTTTTCCTTGTAAAAATCTTTGAACTGATTGCAAAGTTCTTTTAAACTTTCTGCAGGAATTTCTGGGTCGTTCTTGATGCCGAGTTTGTTCTTCATGGCATGAAGCATGTGCTCCATCGGATCTTTTGAAAGGCCCATGGCCGTTGTCGAAAACATCTGGATAAAACGGCGATAGGAGTCGTAGGCAAAACGAGCGTTACCGGTTTTTGCAGCAAGACCTTCAACCGATTTGTCGTTGAGACCGAGGTTAAGAATTGTCTCGAGCATACCGGGCATCGAACGAGCCGCACCCGATCGTACCGATACCAGCAGAGGATCCTTAGCATCGCCAAGTTTCTTGCCCGTGCACTTTTCAAGTTTCTTCAGGGATTCGAGAACTTCCTTTTCCATGCCAACGGGAAACTTGCGATTGAGATTGTAGTACTCTTCGCAGGTGGGGATACTGACTGTGAAACCGGCAGGAACCGGCAAACCGATCGAGGTCATCTCCATGAGGCCGATGCCCTTACCGCCCAAAACATCTTTGGTTAGATTTGAGCCGGTTGCTTCAGCTTTACCACCGCCATAAAAAAACACATGCTTATTGGCCATCAGTTCCTCCGAGTGAATCAGGTGTGTATAAAAAGTACGAAAACGTGTCGCAAAAGCAAATTAATCAAGATGCTAAAATACATCTCACCAAGAGCATAATTCAATGATTTTTGAGAGATATAAAAGGTTAAACAAAATACTAACAATTGATTGTGCTAAATGTGCCAATTATGACATCTAAACCTACAGATGTCAAGAATTTCAAGACAAAAATATTTTTTAAAGAGATGGAGAAGGCAACCTTAAACACCCCTATTTATTTTATTAATTGAGCTGCTTATAAAGTTTATTCATGAACCTTTTTACTATCACATTCAATTGAGGAATTATGAAATCCAACAAGCCAACAGATTTTATCTATGCCGATGCCCGTGAGCAATATGCAGCATGGAATGTCGATACCGAAAAAGCGATAGCTCAAACTCTGGCTACTCCCCTTTCTCTCCATTGTTGGCAAGGCGATGACGTAACCGGTTTCGAAAATGCATCGGGAATCAGCGATGGCGGAATCATGGCAACCGGAAATTATCCGTATAAGGCGCAAACCCCCAACCAGTTACGGTCTGATATCCAAAAGGCTCTCTCACTTATTGGGGGATCTCATCGCGTCAACCTTCATGCCATTTATGCAGAGATAGGGTCTAAAAAAGTAGACAGATGCGATTTAGCTCCGGAACATTTTTCCACGTGGGTTTCTTGGGCAAAAGAGCTCGGTGTGGCGCTCGATTTTAATCCATCGTATTTTTCGCACCCTCATGCAGCATCCGGTTTTACTCTGAGCCATCGCGATGCAGCAATTCGACGCTACTGGATCGATCATGGTATCGCGTGTAGAAAAATTGCCGAATCGTTTGGGAAAAAGCTCAAAAGTCCCTGTATCACCAATTTCTGGATTCCTGATGGCTACAAAGATCTCCCTTCCGACCGTATCGGACCACGAGAACGCCTCATAGAATCTCTCGATGCGATTTTTGCAGAACCCATTAACAAACGCTACAACCGAGATGCTGTCGAATGCAAACTCTTTGGCATCGGATCCGAGTCCTATGTAACTGGCTCACACGAATTTTATATGGGATACTCTCTCGCCCGGGGCATCATTCCAACCCTCGATGCAGGACACTTTCATCCTACCGAAACTATAGCGGATAAAATTTCATCGATCATGCTATATAGCCACGAGCTTCTTTTGCACGTTAGCCGCGGAATCCGTTGGGACAGCGATCATATTGTAATCACGACCGACGACCTCATTGCTACTGCGCGTGAAATTGTTCAGTCCGAACGCCTTGGAGAAATCCATATTAGCCTCGATTATTTTGATGCTTCAATTAATCGCATTGCAGCGTGGGTGATCGGTATGCGATCTATGCAAAAAGCACTCCTCATGGCGCATCTCGAACCGTCAGCACTCCTTAACGGCGCCGAAAACTCAGGAGATCATACAACCCGTCTTGCCCTTTTCGAAGAGCGCAATTCGCGGCCCTTCGCAGCAATCTGGAATGAATTTTGTTCCCGCGCAAATGTCCCAACGGGAAATGATTGGCTTGCAGATGTTCACCAGTACGAGGCAACCGTTTTAAGCAAACGTTCCACCGTGTTGGTTGCTAAAGATACCGCACTTAACGATCTCATGTTCATCTCCCATGTTCTGGGACGCAACGAAATGTACGTTCAAGCGGGGGGCGGCAACACATCGGTCAAATGTGCCGATGGCACATCTATGTTGATTAAAGCGAGTGGAACACCTTTGGGCGAAATGAGCGAAACGCAAGGGTGGGTAAAAGTAGATCTAGCTAAGGTAACATCTCTTTTTAATCAACCACACATCATGAAACTTTCCGCTGCAAAACGCGAACAAAAAGTTCTTGCCGTTTTGGGTGAGAGTATCATCGAACCTCTCAATGCCCGACCTTCGGTAGAAACACCCCTTCACGCTTTGCTTGGCACAGTGATAATGCATAGCCATCCGGTTATTGCAAACGCGCTCACCTGCCATCCCGATGGTAAGAATATCCTAGCCTCGCTCGAGCTTAACCCCAAAAACCCAGCGCTCTGGGTCCCCTATACAGATCCAGGTTCTTCCCTTGCCTATTCGCTCTTTGATGCACTTGCTCTCCACACACACAATTATGGAGTTTCTCCGACAGCCATATTCCTTCAGAATCATGGATTTTTTTGTGTTGGGGAAACATCAACCGAATGCGTAGAACTTCACCTTCTCTGGATGAACACTCTTGAATCCCACCTCAGAACACACGCACATTCCGCAGACATACAAGAAGCCGATTTGGCAGCACTTCGAAAAAGTATTAAACAGGCGGCACGAGCTTTAAAAAAACCTACGCCCCGCATTCGGGTGTCCTGTGATCCAACCCTTGCAAGTGCACTCGGTTCAGATCTCATTAACGTCTTTAAGGGTTCTCTAACTCCCGACCATGTTGTATACATGGGTCCCCATGCAATTTTTATCCCTTCTGGTTGCCATCCGCGTGCTCTTGAGGAAGCTTGCATAGTATATACCAATAAGAACAATCAATTCCCGCGCGTTTTTGTGCTCGAAAAACAAGCAATAGCTTTTGCTGGTGATTCAGAGAAAAAGCTCGACGCTACCGAAGCATTAGCCGTCTCGGCAGTACGTACGGCTCTGGCGAGTGGGAATACGTACCGGCATATGCCAAAAAGGGATATCGATTTTATCCTCAACTGGGAAGCGGAACACTATCGCGCAAAGCAATGTTGATGGATCTATCGGGCCTATTGTATAATTACTATATATGAAACGAGACGCTATCGCGCTCGTGGTGCAACCGTATAAAAATCCGCTTGTACCACGAGTCGAACTTAAAAACTATATCGATCTTTTTGTCACGTCACTCTGTGATTTGATTATTAAGCATCCGTCGTTACGCCTTAACCTGGTGCTTTCGGGGGTACATCTAGAACTTCTCGACCCGCATCTTTCGCTCAAATTACGAGATTTGGTAAAAAATTGGCGACTAGAAATTTTAAGCCCTGGATACACCGAAGTTTTTGCCAGCTTTTCTTCCCGATGGATTTTTTCCGAAAATCTTACTCTTGGCCAAACTATTTTTTTGGAAAAGCTAGGCACAAAACCTTCGGGGTATGCAGCGCCATTTTCAAACTGGGAACCTTCCTATCTCGATATAATTACCACGTCTGGATTTTCGTATGTAACACTATCGCGATCGCTCTTTCCACCCCGCACAAGAACTGCCTGCGGCTATTGGTCCACCGAACATGCCGGATCATCTCTTTTTATTGTGCCTCAAATCGTTATTCCAGCAATGCATGTACCCATCGACCTGCTTACAGAACTAGAAACTGCTCTCGCAAGCGATCAAAGCAGTATACCTCCTGGAATTGCGCAATGCCTCTGCATAAGCTATTTAACCCCGCTCCTGTTGCAAACAGAAACTTCGCTTGCATGGCTTGCGGCAGCAGCAACGGCTTTGGAGCTTAACGCGCTTGCCTATCAGACCATTTGTATGTCGGAATACTTTGGCATGACGTCCCCCCTCTCTTTACAATATATTCCACCAAGTTTATTTACAAAACGCGAAGATGTGCGTACAGTCCCCTATTTTCTCAATTATTTGCACACCTACGATCAAATTGGCATCATGCAACGAAAAATGATTGAGCTCACCGAACAGTGTACGGCTCTTCCCGAATCTGCCTTTAAATCTGGCATTAAAAAACAGCTCTGTCAACTCCACGATATTAATCGGTACCTTCCCCATAAAGAACGGGGATTTATCGAGCCATCCGATAGACACGCATGCTTTTCTCAGATGATCGCTATCGAAAAAGCCCTTTACGAATCGATACACCCAAAAGGCGGGCAAATCCGCATTGCCGATTTTATGCGCAATGGCACCAAATGCATCATCATGGAAAATCGTTCTTGTAAAGCATATCTCGATCATAAAAATGGTGGTCAGCTTTTTGCTCTCGACTATCGTCACCGTACTGTAAACGTAGCAGCCGCCTATTCGGGGCAACGTCACGACTTACCTGCGATAACTGCTGCAGGCATCTCAAAAACAATGTTTATCGATCACATGCTCGATTCTTTGGCTAATCATGCCGAATTTGTATCCGGCGAAAACAGTGAACGCGGTGATTTTGTTGCAAACCCATTTTCTTATACCGTTAAGAAAACCCCCGAAGGAGTAAAATTGCTCCTTTCGCGCAATGGGAGTGTACTGGTTTCCGACAAGACACTTCCTGTGTTTATGGAAAAAGTTTTTGGACTCGATGGCGATGGGGCAGTTATGTCTTTTGCCTACAAACTTTCTACCCACTCACTTATGCCTATCGAATTTCTTTTGGCTATCGAACTCAATTTTTTTGTTCCCGGAGCCCTTTACAACAAGGCCTTTTTTGCAGAAGGGCGCGCCCACAAAACCGACCTTTCTAAAGCATGTATCCAAAGCCATTCATGCACAAAATTTGCGCTCGAAGATCATGTGTTTGGGTATACAATAGGGATACACTCCCAAAAACCGGTGACAGTCTGGTGTTACCCACTGGGTCACACAAAACAAGAACAATACCAAGGAACAGCAGTTGTACTTACTACGCTTGTTCACCTTGATGCTACTACCCCATTCTCGCTACCGGGCAAAATAAAAATTCGCAAAACGAGGCGGCTGGAGAAAATTCCCGATGCGATCTGATGCCCTTGATATCACCATCGAAAGCCGGCACGACGCATTGTGGATCTCACTTGCTGGCCCTTTCCATAATGAACAGGGCCCTAATATTCGGGAAAAAATCGAGGGGCTTCTCTCCGATGGGGCTCGCGAATTTATTCTTAACTTACAAGGTGTTACCGAAGTCGACAGCACGATTGTGGAAACTATTTTAAAGGTACTCAATACCGTTCGCAGTAAGCATGGCGAACTGCGCCTTGTCTTTCGCAACGAGGCAGTAACAAAAGCATTTAGCCCCTACCGACATCTTTTTCTTATCTATCCCGACAGTCAATCGGTTGAAGGTGGTGGAGTGTTTGGAGCCCTGAGGCGCCAGAGCCGGACTCTTTTTCGTAAAACAGGCATTCGAATCTCCCGACCTGTCGCCTTGTTTCTTTTGTTCGCCCTCTGTGGTTGGTTCTTATCGCTTCTTTTTATCATCCATCTGCAAAACAAACGTATTTCCGAACAGTCAACACTACTTCACACGCTTTCACAAGACCAGATAAACCTCGATGCCGAGGTTACAGCATTACGAGAACGGGTTCGACCACTAGAGCAGCTCGGTTTAATACTCCCCGACTCATCCCGGAATTAGCGCTATGAAACGCACCTTTCATCGAATACTACGCGGTGCAATTGTTCACGGGGGGCAAATCTGGATCTCCGAGCTCTTCACCTACCTCATTGTTGGAAGTGTCATTCTCACCTTTTTTATACTCAGCGGCCTCGTAATCGTGCAAGAAAATCGCATTCGTAACAACGATGCATGCGCACTCGTTTATCGCCAATCAACGGCGCTATTGTCAAGACAGCACACCGAATTACTCGATTTATATCGCATCATGAATGCCATTACTCTTGCCGCTCCCAAAAAACTCGACCCTCAATTTCTTTGTTCTCTCGCAGAACTAGTGTACGAAAACAGCAAAACCTACGGGTACGATCCGCTCCTTGTTTTGGCAGTTATTGAAGTTGAAAGCGTATTTAAAAACAATGCGCTAGGGCGCTTTAAAAGCGGCGCTGTTTCAGGAGCCATGGGCCTCATGCAAATCCAAATGCAAACAGCGTTTGAAATTGCAACCGATCTTGACATTCCACTAAAAGACAGCTCTGATATTCTTAAACCCGAAATAAACGTAGCATTAGGGGTAGCATACCTCACGCGTGAAATTGCTCAATTTAAAAGTTTTAAGCTTGGACTTTTGGCCTATAATCAAGGGCCTGCAACTATTCGCACCTCGCTCTCAACAAACACTCCCTTATCGGTTGACTACTACAACAAAGTGCTTAAGCGCTATTACCGGCTTAAAAAACAAGTTGACACATTAGGATAGTTGAAGAAATAACTGAAAGGCAAGAAATGCAAAGGCTATTTTAAGCATGAAAGTATTTAAATTTTAAATTTAAAAAAGATCTGGCTATTGAAGCACAAGAAATCTTCATTCGATGGTTGAAAATAGTGCTGCTAATTTACGATGTTGCAAAGGATCGCACCTAAGAAGAGAAGAAGTATAAATTGAGATACGTAGCATGAAAGGGTTACCGTGAATAATAAAAAATCCGAAATAACTGGAATTGCCTTTGATAAACTGTTTGCGCTGTTTGAACTAACTCAAACCGCAGCGCAAGTACAAGCTGCCCGATCAGTGGATCGTGCTCTTGTAGTACGCAACTGGCTATTTGGTTGGTACATCGTAGAGTTTGAAAACGGCGGCGCTGAACGAGCTGAACTTTATGGAAAAAAACTACTTCCGCAGATTTCTGCCGAGCTTAAAAAAAACGGCTTAACTGGTGTTTCACTCACAAGTTTAAAGCAATTCAGACTCTTTTACCAAACCTACAAGGAGATTGGGCAGGCAATGCCTGGCCAATCTCTTTGGCCCACATTTGAAAACATTAGTCAGGCATCGCCTGACCAATCGGGAACAATCTTACCAGAGCCTACAACTTTGCAATCAGTAAATTCTAAAATAGGCAGTCACTTTGCAATTGGTTGGACTCATTATGTAACCCTTCTTACGATAAAAAATGAAGCGGCACGTCGGTTTTATAAGATTGAAACCGCAACAAATGGATGGGGCTACCGTGAATTGGAAAGACAAGTTAATTGTGAATTTTTTTGACCGATACGTAAAAACAAAGGATGAAAAACCAACAATAGGAATTCTACTATGCCTTAGTAAAAGTGATGAATTGGTTGAATTAACGTTACCCGAAAATTCCAATATCTATGCCTCAGAGTATCAGCTCTACTTGCCATCAAAAGAAGAACTTATAAGGCAATTGGAAGAGGCGCAATCTGAGTGGAAGGTTCAACATGGTGACAGTGATAAATGAAATAGTGTACACCCGGCAAAATTACAAGTGTTGTTGATTCTAAAATTGGGCAACAAGCCGTTGCCTAAATACATTGTAATCATAGCCTACTGAATTATAAAAAAAGTTGTATACCGATTAACTATCAAGATCAAGAAGCAGAGATTCTCACAACGTGCACTATCTTCGATAAAACCGTTTACCCATAAGATATATAGTATGAAACCCTCACAAAAAAAACAATCCCCATCGCCCTCTGCGGAGCATGCCCTTCTCACATCGCTTAAACCATATCTTAATTATGCTCCATCGTCCCGATACCCTATTCCCATTGGCGATGATGCTGCTATCAGGGTTTGCACTTCTGGGGAAAAGCTTATTTTCACAACCGACACGCACATAGAAAACACTCATTTTTCTAAAGCATATATGTCGCTTGACACAATTGGCTATAGAGCAATGATGGTGAACCTAAGCGACTGCGCTGCAATGGGTGCAGCCCCAGATGGAGCCCTCATTTCGTTAACGCTTGGCAAAACCGATAGAGATTCTCATTCGTCTATCAAGGAAATTTACAAAGGGATATATAGAGCCTGCACAGAGTTTAACGTCTCCATTATTGGCGGGGATATTTCCCAAGGGCCTGTGCTTGCTCTCTGTATCACCATGATTGGGCGCATAGCACCTGGCCACAATGCCTTGCTACGCACCGGGGCCAAAGCAACGGATAATCTATGGGTAAGCGGACAACCGGGTACGAGTGCTGCTGGATTTGATGCGCTAACTCGTCTTGGGCGCACGGTGGCAAAAAAACGTTTTCCATCTCTGGTTGCCAAGCATTGTACACCAGCTCCACGTGTGGCCCTCGGCTGCGCGCTTTCACAATCGAGTCTTGTTCATTCTATGATAGATATTTCGGATGGCATCTCTAAAGAATGTTCAACGCTTGCCCACGAGAATACTATGGGTATTATTCTCGATGCAGGCTCACTTTCAATTTCGGCACCTATGCGTCGGCTTGGAGATGCGCTTACCGCAGATCCGCTCCAATGGTATTTACACGGTGGCGAAGAATACGAGCTCCTCTTTGCAGCATCACCAACATTTATTCCCAGTGCAAAGCTGCGCTCCTTGGTGCCACTTACAAAAATTGGCTCTTTTTCGAATAAAAGTGTAGGTGTAACGCTCCGATTTCCAGATGGTACCACTCATCCACTCCCTAATCGCTCTTTCGACCACCTTTCATAATTCATCGGAAACCCGGGAGTTATTTTTTTATGCTTACATGGTATACTATATTATTATGCTTAGAGTCATCATTGTTTTTGGTAAGCCCTATGTGGAGAATCATTTGATATGTTAGAGAGACGCCCCAAAAAAATTGGTGAAATACTGCTTGCCCAAGGCCTGATAAGCGCCGAGCAACTCAACCATGGCCTCGAAATTCACCGGCGCACCGGTGTTAGCCTTGGGACGGTTCTGGTTAAGCTTGGATTTATCAGCGACGATGATCTATCAGGTGTTCTCGGACGACAAATCCAAATTGAGCAAAAAAAGCGTATTGGAGAGGTTCTTGTTGATCAAGGACTCATTACGCAAGAACAAGTTAATGCTGCCCTCGAAGAACAAAAGCGCACTAAACTGCTTCTGGGGAAATGCCTTGTTAAGATGGGTGCCATCACCGAAGAGAAACTTATCGATTCACTCTCAGCACAACTTGACATTCAGCATGTAGTTCTCGACAACTTTTCGTTTAACAAAAAATTATTGTCAACGCTCCCCGAAGAGATGGTTCGCAAATACAAGGTAATTCCTCTGTTCGAAAAAAACGGTGTCCTCACCGTAGCCATGGCAGACCCAACTAACCTCCGTACCATCGATCATCTCAAATTCAAAACAGGTAAAGAAATAGATCCGGTAATTGCAACCGAGCATGAGATTATCGCTGCAATAGAAAAAAATTATTCAACCGCTACCGAACAAATGTCGGAGCTTCTAGGCGCAACCCGCACCGAAGATCTCGAAGTGGTTAAAACCTCAGGTGAGGAAGAACAATTAACCGACGAAGAAGGTCAACAAGTTGTCAAGATTGTAAATCTCATCATCAATCAGGCAGTCTCTGAGGGTGCTTCAGATATTCATATCGAACCGCTCGAACAGAAGGTGCGCTTACGGTACCGCGTTGATGGAGAGCTCATCGAAAAACCATCGATACCATTGCAATTACGTGCTCAGATCGTATCTCGCATTAAAATCATGTCGGGTATGGACATTTCGGAACGCCGAAGACCACAAGACGGACACTTTCAGATCCGGCATCAAAACCGAGAGATAGATTTGCGCGTGTCAACATTTCCCGCCATGACCCGCAGTCGTGGGCCCAACGAAAAAATGGTTATGCGCGTTATCGACCAAGAAGGTAACCAGCTTGCAATCGACCAGATTGGAATGTCGGCACGCACTCTTAAGCAATTCGACGAAGCTATTCGAAAGCCCGATGGCATTGTTCTTGTAACCGGGCCCACAGGATCGGGAAAAAGCTCTACGCTCTATGCCTCACTACGTAATCTTGGAGTAATTTACGGAGTAACAAAAAATATTGTTACCATGGAAGACCCGGTCGAATACGTTCTCGAAGGACTAGCCCAGGGCCAAATAAATGCCAAGGCCGGCTTTACTTTTGCAGAGGGGATGCGATCTATATTGCGTCAGGATCCCGACATTATCATGGTAGGTGAAATGCGCGATTCGGAAACATGTGGTATGGCCATTCAAGCTGCGTTAACAGGCCATTTGGTTTTTTCTACGCTTCATACTAACGATGCTGCAAGCGCCTACACCCGACTTATTGACATGGGAATTGAACCTTTTCTTATTGGGTCAACCGTTATCGGAATTATGGCTCAGCGCCTTATACGCAGAATTTGTAGCCGTTGTAAAGAAGAATACATTGCCGAACCCGAGCTCCTCGAGCAACTCGGGCTGCGTCCTGGACTTAAATTTTTTAGAGGCAAAGGATGCACCACATGCAATAACACAGGCTATAAAGGTCGTACGGGCCTCTACGAATTCCTTATTCCCGATAGATCTGTGCAAGAAATGGTCATCAAACGGTCTTCCTCAGACGACATAAAAGCATATTGTTTACAACGTGGAGATTTCGATTCTCTGCGCCGCGATGGTCTGCGCAAAGCAGTTGAGGGATTAACCACCCTCGAGCAGGTATTGGGAGCAACGCAGAATGATTGAGCCTCGTGCTACTACCTCTATTGCAGATACAATAGTTCTCAATCAGGTACAAAAAGAAGCAGTTCTTTACGACGTGGGTCCACAACTGGTTTTTGCTGGTGCTGGATCGGGAAAAACCCGTGTATTAACCGCCAAAATAGCTTTTCTTATTCGCGACAAAGGGCTTGCTCCGCATACCATATTTGCTGCAACATTCACCAATAAAGCAGCGCGCGAAATGGCCGAGCGCATCGAGTCGTTTACAGGCATTCCCTGCAAAGGCCTCTGGATTGGAACATTTCATTCGCTCTGCGTTCGTATATTACGTCAAGAAGCACATCATCTCGGATACACGCGATCGTTTACCATATTCGACCGGGATGACCAAACCAAATGCATCAATCGAATTCTTAAAGAGCTTGGAATCGATGAACGTACCTTACCTCCAAAACAGGCCATAGGTGCTATTTCACATTACAAGAATCGTTGCATGACACCCGAGGATGCCGATGGGACAACATCTCGCCTCTACGAAAAAGAAGTTGTTCGCGTGTATCGTGCGTATCAAGCATCACTCCTTAAATTGCAGGCCATGGATTTTGATGATCTCTTAACAAATGTTGTGTACCTCTTCAGAAAAAACCCTCTCGTACTAGCAGGATACCAGAACCTGTTTAAGTATATCCTTGTCGACGAATATCAAGATACCAATCTTACTCAATTTTATTTAGTCAAATATCTTGCAGAAGCTCATCAGGCGCTTTTTGTTGTAGGCGACGACGACCAATCGATTTATGGATGGCGCGGAGCACATATAGACAATATTCTATCGTTTGCGTCTCATTTTCCCAATACGAAAACATTCAAACTCGAAGAAAACTATCGCTCAACGCAGCCCATTCTCTCTATGGCAAATGCTGTTATAAGCCAAAACTCCAAACGCGTTGAGAAAAATCTTTTTAGTCAACGTCAATCAAAATCGGCGGTAATTCTTAGTAGATTCCGTGACGACCGCCAGGAATCGGAACATATCGCAACAACCATTGCCGAGCAAATCAAGGCAGGAATATCTCCCGGAGATATTTGCGTATTGTTTCGCACCAATGCTCAATCTCGTCTTTTCGAAGATACGCTCCGTAAACAGAAAATCCCCTACATTCTCGTAGGAGGCATGAGTTTTTACGACCGAAAAGAAATTAAAGACTGCATAGCATACCTGCGCCTTTTAAGCAATCCTGCCGATGACATTAGCTTCGAACGCATCATGAACGTGCCGGCGCGGGGCTTGGGAGACAAAGCTCTTGAAACGCTTTTAGTATGTGCCACTGAAAAACGTCAATCGCTTCTAGCATGCGTACTCAGTGGAGAACCAGAAAAAACTGGTGGCCGTTCGGCAAAGGGATTTGCGCAGCTCAAAGAACTCTTTACATCTCTTGTTGCATCATTTGAAAAAAATGTTTCTCCCAAGACACTGCTCGAGGAGCTTTTGACGTTATCTGGCTATACCGAAATGCTCGAAGGAGAAGATTCCGAAGATGCCGAATCTCGCCTGGATAACCTTAACGAATTACTGAGAACCATCACCTTTTGGTGCAACGACAACCCCGACATTCCACTCGATACGTTTCTCGAAGAAATATCCCTCGTTTCGGATATTGACACATGGGAGCAGAAGGATAGTGCGGTCAACCTAATGACCATGCACTGTGCCAAAGGACTCGAATTCAAAACTGTTTTTCTTGTTGGCATAGAAGACGGTATTCTTCCCTCGAAACTTAATTTCGAAGACGAAGACAAAATGGAAGAAGAACGACGGCTCTTGTATGTTGGAATCACGAGATCTATTGACACATTACGTATTTCTTATTGCGAGCAACGGTGGCGCTTTGGGACGGTAGTCCCCATGGATATGTCCCGATTTCTCATGAGTATCGATGCTGGCCTCTATCATCAGAACGATCATACCTCGCGTGCACAATTCTCCTTTTCGTTCATCGACGATGAAAAGAAACAGCCTGCAGCAAAAGGGGCGTATACACAAAATTACCAACGGGATACAACGTATCGATCCAGTAACCAAACCACAGCGAGATCAACTACGCCACCACCCCGGCCATCAAAAGACGATTTCGATGAATTTAACCAAGACATCGTCAGCTATCGCATGGGTCAATACGTTTCGCACAAGCTCTATGGCAAAGGCAAAATAGTAGCTATTTCTGGTATCGGCAAAGAAATGCGTCTTACCGTTTTATTTAACAACGGAGAGAGAAAAAAGCTTATCGCTGCATTCGCAAATTTGACGTGTCTTTGAGTATGTTGCTTACCATTTCTAACCGGCAAGACTGTACGAGAGGGCATTAATCCGATTCCAAGCTACTCACCAGATCCTAGCCATTTCTCAACTGTACACATTCACTTTTTTATAGATAAGCTCTACTACTATTCATGTCCCAACTCAGTCTTCATAACTTAACGATAGCCTTTGGTGGACAGCCGCTCCTTGATGGCATTTCTCTTGACATCCAGAAATCACAAAGAATTTGCATTCTTGGACGCAATGGGGTTGGCAAATCAACCCTCATGAAAATCATCGCAGGGCACCAGAACGCCGATAGTGGTGACATAATCAAAGGCAGTGCACTCTCTATTGCCTACCTACCGCAAGATGTACCCTCGGACATTTGTGGCTCGCTCTTTGAGGTTGTTGCCTCGGGAGCAGGTGAATCAGGGATAAATCTTGCGAAATGGCATAAGCTTTCTTTAGAGCCGCACGACGACAAAGATCTCGCAGCATTACAACATCAGCTCGACGAAAACAATGGCTGGCAGATAGAAACCATGGTCACCCGCGTACTGGATCAAGTTCAGCTTGATGCCAATGCCGATTTCGCATCTCTTTCGGGTGGAATGCGCAGACGAGCTCTGCTTGCACGAGCCCTAGTATGCAATCCCGAAATACTCCTTCTCGATGAACCAACGAACCATCTCGATATCGAATCTATTCGATGGCTCGAATCGTTTCTTCTCAATTCTCGGCTTACCGTTATTTTTGTTACCCATGATCGACGATTTCTTAAAAAACTTGCAACGCGTATTATCGAACTCGACCGGGGACACTTATACGATTGGTCGTGCAACTACGAAACATTTCTTGTTCGTAAACAAGCTGTTCTCGATGCCGAAGAAAAAGATTGGAATCGCTTCGATAAAAAAATGGCTCAAGAAGAAGTCTGGATTCGCAAAGGTGTGCAAGCCCGACGCACCCGTAATGAAGGGCGCGTGCGAGCGCTTCTTCGCATGCGTAGCGAACGCGCAAAGCGCCGGGAAAAAAGTGGCGGTGTTGCCATGGCCATAAGCGCGGCAGAGCGTTCGGGTGATCGAGTTCTGGTTGCGAAGGATGTTACCTTTTCCTATGATGTGATCCCTATTATTTCTCAATTGACTACAACCATTATTCGAGGCGATCGCATTGGCATTATTGGTCCAAATGGATGCGGAAAAACAACGCTGCTCAATCTTTTACTCGATAAGCTTGCTCCAACATCGGGAACCATAGTACCTGGTGTCAACCTTAAAGTTGTTTACTTTGATCAACTGAGGTCCATGCTCGATCTGCAAAAAACCGTGTGGGAAAATGTTGCACCCGATGGCGCAGACACTGTTTTTATTAATGGGCAGCCTCGCCACATAATATCATACCTGCAAGATTTTCTCTTTACTTCCGATCGTGCACGTTCGCCTGTTTCCCAACTCTCAGGCGGCGAACGCAATCGTATCATGTTGGCCAGATTATTTACTCAGCCCGCAAATGTTCTTGTCTTTGATGAACCCACCAATGACCTTGACGCAGAAACCCTTGAACTTCTCGAAGAACTGCTCATGGACTACCCAGGAACAATTTTGGTGGTAAGCCACGATAGAGAATTTCTAAATAATGTGGTAACTGCCACACTGGCATTCGAACCCAATGGTGTTGTAAAGGAATATATCGGCGGATTTGATGATTGGGAACGGCAATCGCTGCAACAGCAAAAACCTACTTCCGAGAATTCAAAAAAGAAAGAGCAGATGCCTTCTCAAGCATCCCCACTAAAAAAGCTTTCTTTTAAAGAAAAGCAAGAGCTTGAAAAACTTCCTCATCAGATCGAGGATAAAGAGCGTATTCATGGAGAACTCGTTGTGGAACTTTCCATTCCTACCAACTTTCAAAAAGATGGCTTTGCAAAAGATAATGGCAAAAAAATTGTTTCGTTAGAAGCCGAATTAAAAAAAGATTATGCACGCTGGGAAGAACTCGAGAGCAAGAGTAAATAAGTTTGTAAACCCTTTCAAATACGTTGCAAGCAAATGGTATTTTGGTTGTAGTGCCAAATACCCGCATATCGACAAATAAAAAGTAGAAATTCTAATCTATGGTTCACCAAGCCCTTAGCATACAATCAACTCGCGCTGCAACAACCCTCGAATGGGCAACTGCTGCCAAGGGCTGCGAGTATGCTACTTTTTTTCATACTCCAGAATGGGCTTTGGTTGTTGAATCCGCAGGCTGGAGAAACAGTACATCAGCGCCCCTCTACGTAGAATTTTCCGATACAACCTGGGCGGTTATCCCCCGCTGCATCCAATACCGTTTCGGCATTTTCCCTCTTGTCTACTCATCAGCAACAGCCAACTACGGTGGATGGATAAGCCCCTGTGCGCTCACCCTTGATCATGCAAAACTGCTCAGAGATACGCTCTGTTCCTCTCGTCATCTCATTTGGCGCTTAAATCCCTACGACTCACTTGCTATTGTGTGCGCACCGCCCCGTACCATGCCTGATTTCACCTATACTTTTAATTTACAAAAAGGCGCAACCGATCTTTTTAAAAACGCTTCACACGGACACCGTCAAGCTGTCAAGAAAGCAATTCGACGTGGAGTTTCGATACGCGTCGGCGGGTTGCAGGCAGATTGGGATGCTCATTTTTTGGGATATCAGAGTCTTATTTCAAAGTGGAAAAAATCGGGACTCAACACACGGGTTCAATACAATCGGCAATTTTTTTCTGCCATAGCCAAACTGGATTCTTCGGTCGTTCGACTGTGGGTTGCAGAAGCAGAAGGAGAAATTATTGCAAGCTGGATTTGCTTCTACTGGAACAAGCACATTGCACATTGGCACAGTGGCGGCTTCGAAAAGCACTTCAATAAATACCCAAATAACCTTCTCTTCGATACTATAACACGTGATGCTTGCGAGCGAGGATTTACCTGGTTTGATATGAACCCAAGCGGTGGATTTAATGGAACAGCTCAATTCAAGCTTAACTTTGGCGCACTCGCAATGCCTGCACCTATCGTTGCTCAAAGGTCATACGCTCGGAAATGTGCTCATTTTGTAGTACATTTGATGCGCAAAAAAACCTAACACCACTTTTCAGTGGTTCGTTTTTTTTGTGCCAACTGCACAATACGCCCACGTCCAGACAGAAGATTTTTTCTCTCCTTTACTGAGGAAAAAGGTACCGAACTCAATTCCTATAATGATAGCGGGAATAATTGGAACCTTTTTTAAAATACCCTTATTAAAACCACTTATGTAATTAATGCACAGCGATCCCAGAGTTATCCAAAATCCTGATAAGGGTACAATTTCTTGAACATCAAACCCATTCGACTCGAATAAATAGTTTAGTCCGTGCTCGGTATATCGATAAAAATCGCGCGGTAAATCATGCAATTGCCAAAATAATGGCGCGGTTAAAATAAGAAGCCCATCCGGCGCCATAATACGATGCGCCTCCTGTAACGCACGAGCGGGGTCTTCTAAATGTTCTAGCACTGCCCCCATAAAAACAGTATTCACCGAATCACTTTTAAGAGCTGTATGATAAGCACTTCCGTAAACATCTGCAGCATCATCCGTATGAAAGGGACTGGGATATTCTAAACCAATATGCTTGTCAAAATAGCATGCTATCAAATCTCGATACGGTTTTCCCCCGCACCCGATGTCAACCAGTCTCGCCCTTTTACTTCTAATGTAAGTGCTAAATACCACTTTAAATTTTTGAAGCGTAATATAATGCACAACCCACGTTGAATAATGCCACTTTCTCATGACGTACCAAAAACCAAATTTCATACGAGCTCCCACTTTACTTTCGTTTTAAAATTTGATGCTAGCTTCGTGCCCCACGGGCCCTGAGGCACTCGAAGAGTCCGTGTTCAATTGTTTTATCATTTTCTTCAAAACAATTGTCTGATCTCTGACGGTACTCTCATAAAAGTAAATTACTAAATGCATCCTCATATGAAAAGGCTTTTTCTTCCCAGTCTTAAAAATCCCCCCAAAGTTTGGGGGGACACAGGGGGGTTGGGCTTTCAAGGAAGGCATTTTCCAAATTGGATATAAAGGGCCACCTGGCTCTTTCCAACTCTTCATCGTGTGCATGATTTATCCTTGTATCTTCCTACTTGACATCCATTAATTCGGAACAGCAAATTATCTTATTGCTTTAGTCTGAGAAGGCTCATGCAACTCAATTTCATCCCTTTCCTAATCGCTTCCCAGTAAGCTGCAGTGGCAAATTATTCTCACTCGTCACTCTGCTTCGTCCTAACTCTTTTTCTGTTTCTTTGCGGGCAACGCCAGCTACACGGCCACCGCGCTTAGCAACAACTCTATTTTTTACGAATGATTCGGGCTTTTCAATTTGCGAAATTTCGGTTGTTACTCGTTCACCAAGCATAGTGAATATCAATTCGAGATCGGTCATATGATCACGCACGTTCTGAGTTTTCTTCGTTAAGCCTTTGACGTTTTTATATTCCGAAGGTGTTAATCCGAACGTTGCCTTTGAGATTTCTGCAGTGAGTATGGCGTAATCAATTTCACTCCGAATGCCACGTTCTTTCCATTCACCAGTCAAATTCTGGCGGATGGCGACGCCACGCAGGCGTTTATCGATCCAGTCTTTGGGGTACCCCTTGAGCTCATACAACTCTTTCATTCGCTCCTGAGCGATTTCCGGATTTTCAATTTCCTGGACACGCTCAAAACCAACCTGAGCAAGCCATCGTTTGAATGGTTCGGCTTGTGGCGAGGGAATTGATTGAATGATACGAAACATGGCTTTGGTGTCAGCGCAATCCGTGGCGTATTTTTTTCCATCCACTGCCTCTAATTTCAGTTGTACCCAAATTGGGGACGACTGAAGATCAATAAATTCGCGCTGTTTGATTTTACCCCAATATTGACGAGGTGTAGGCGAATTGGTTAAGGCTTCAACGATGTCCACTACCGAAAAAAACCAATTTTCATCGTGCCATATATGCCTTATTTTCTTACTTTCAAATACAACAATTTTATTTTCTTCCATGTTTTACCTAGTTTAATTTAAAAATTTTAAAGAGGCCAAAACTATTATGTTGGACAAAAAGCAACACACTCGATTTCGATGCGGGCATCAAGCGGAAGCTTTGCAACTTGCACCGTGGAACGTGCGGGAAGATGCGCACCAAACGCCTCTGCATACAGCTCATTGACTTTTGCAAAATCTGCAAGATCTGCCAGAAAAATGGTGGTTTTTACCACAGACGACAGGGTGCACCCGGAGGCTAGCAAAACTGCCTCAAGGTTTTTAAGCACTTGCTGTGCTTGAGGGATAGTTTCGGGACCCACAAGTTTTCCTGTTGCAGGATCGATACCTAGTTGACCCGACGAATACACGTATGATCCGGCCTTAACAGCCTGAGAATATGGGCCAATTGCTTTGGGGGCATTTTCTGTGGCAATAAATTCCATGAGTATTCCTTTGAATAAAAATTAATGAGGAGAAACCGAAAGAATAAACGAATCAATTAATTTACGAGATATAGTTCCTTGACGAGGAATTAAGGGGAAGTTCTCGGGTGAAAACCAATCGGCTTTGGTTATTTCAATACCATCGGGATTAATTTCGCCAGATTGGTAATCTGCTGTAAACCCAACCATAATAGAATCGGGAAATGGCCAACTTTGACTCAGCGCATACTTTACATTAGTTATATCTATGCCAACTTCCTCAAACACCTCCCGATGTACGCACTCTTCCAGCGATTCCCCCACTTCAACATATCCAGCAATAAGCGAATACATTCCATTTTTAAATTTTTCGTTATGCGCCAAAAGAAGTTTATCGCCATCGCGAATTGCGACAATGATTGCTGGAGACAATCGGGGGAAACGAGGAATTTGACATAAGGGACATATTTTAGCCCGTTCGTCATTATAGGGTAACATAGGCGCAGCGCACTGCCCACAATAAGAATGATCGCGATCCCATGAGAGAATTTGGCTTGCCCGACCGGCAATATTAAAATGAGCATCGGGAAGATATCCCAATAATTCACGCAGACCTACAAACTGCAAGGAAGATGAGACCGGTGCAGAATTCTCAATTTCTACCGCATAGCAGGAAACACCCTTATACTCACCTATATAATGATGCTTACCCAGAGCCTCGTCATATTCTCCTAGATGCATCCGCAGAGGTATTGTGTATAACTCGGAGCCCACACCATGCGAGGCCATAGCCCCTTTACAAAAAACAAAGAACAGATCGTCGGGGGAATGTGGCTTAATGGGCTTGAGTCCGGCACGAAAGCTTAAATCAGTGTTTATATCCATTTTAAGTGCTTTTCTAATTCACATGAGCATACATGGTCAAAATACTTTTTTGCTCCAGTGGTTGCTTTCATTAAAGTATTTTTTAAATGATTCTACTATTACTACGGCCATAAACCATAGATACCGCTCCACGTGACAACTCAACCCGCACTCCATCGTCTTTCGCTTTTATGCGGTGAAACTGGCATAACTGCATTTGAAAAAGCTCGTGTAATTGTTTTTGGATTGGGTGGGGTTGGCAGTTGGTGCGCAGAAGCCCTGGTGCGTTCGGGTATCGGACACATTACCCTTGTTGATTCTGATGTGGTGTGCGTAACCAATATTAACCGCCAATTGCAGGCAGAACCATCTACTGTTGGTCAATCAAAAACAGATGTGCTCGTAGCACGTTTAAAACGAATTAATCCACGAGCAGAAATTATCGGCATCAATGCAATTTTTTCCGAAGAAACAGCAGAACAATTTAAACTCGATTCGTTTGATTATGTTATCGATGCGATTGATAGCCTTAAAAATAAGGTAGAACTTATTATACGGGCACATGCTGCCAACTCGATTGTTTTCACGGCTCTTGGTGCATCAAATCGTCTCGACTCATCGCGCATTAAAATTGCATCGCTCTGGAAATCGGACAAATGTCCTTTTGGTAAACTCGTACGAAAGAGATTGCGACAACGCGGTTTTCGGGAAGAAGTCACCTGCATTTTTAGCGACGAAATTCGAGAACCATGCCTTTGCGACTCTGTCTGCGGAACCACAGCATGCATGTGCCCTCGAAGCACGAATACTACCGAAAAGGCGCATGAATGGTGCAGCTCGAAAAAGCAGATCAATGGCTCTGCAGTTCATGTAACCGGAATTTTTGGATTTATGCTGGCTGGCCTTGTCATTTCTGATATTCACAGCCGTAGTGCACAAGCGTCGACTTAATTCATACTATACAAAGCAGAATGCAATGTACTTTACTGATGATGAACAATTGCGCTATAGCCGACAGATAATTCTTCCGCAGATAGGGCTTGCAGGCCAAAAAAAACTCAAAGAATCATCGTTGCTCATTATTGGCGCCGGAGGCCTTGGCTCGCCGGTCGGACTGTATGGCGCAGCAGCTGGAATTGGCACTCTTGGAATTGCAGATTACGATTGTGTTGACATATCAAACCTCAATAGGCAGATACTTCATACTACCCACTCTGTTGGAACACCAAAATCCGATTCTGCTCGCGATACGCTCACAAAACTTAATCCCCATCTTGCTATCACAACATACTCCTCAAAAATTGACACATCAAATATCAATGCCATAGTCAGGAAATACGACTGCGTTATCGATGCAACCGATTCCTTTGAAGCTAAATTTCTCATTAATGATACCTGCATACAAGAGAGAATCCCGTTTGTTCATGCAGGGGTTATTGGGATGGCTGGACAAATCATGACCGTCCTACCAAAAGAAACGGCGTGTTATCGATGCCTTTTTAAAGAACCTCCCCCATCTAACAGTGTAGGGTCATGCGCCAGCGAGGGGATCCTTGGTTCGATTGCAGGCGTCATCGGGGCACTGCAGGTTACCGAGGCAATTAAAATTATATGCACTATTGGACAGCTTCTTACCAACAAATTGCTCACTTTTGATGGTGAAACGATGGAATTTCGTACCATTGCCGTGAGGGCAGATCCCACCTGCCGTGCTTGCTCATCACAAGTACCTTGACACTAGCCCGTCGCTACTCTATATTTTATACTGTATATATGTATCTTTTTAGCTCTGAACCACGCAAGGAGTTACCATGCCTCACGATAATCAAAGTCGCGCCGGATCTGATGTTCAACAAAGCCTCATTCACCTCATTTCCGCTGTTGTTGAAGATGAATTTAACGGTTTAAAGGGAGCACTAAAAGTTCTTGAATCATCAATCTTGGCAAAGATCGATGAAATCGATAAAAAGACCACAAAAAGTGCTGACGCCCTTAAAAAAGACCTTATGGGTCGAATCGAAGAGATCGCCTCTGCCGGACAAAAGATGCAATCAGAGCTTTCAACAGCCCAAAAAAGCCTCGATAACCGCATGAGCGCCTCACAAAAAGAATTCTCGGAAAAAACAGTAAAAGATCATCAGCAACTCGATGCTACCGTCGAAAAAATTCATCAAGATGTTATTAATGAAATGGCCTTTGCGCAAACTCGCATCGACCAGCAGCTTGCAAGCTTGCGCACATCACTACAAAACGATGGTGCTCAAATACAATTTCAAGCAAACGAAATCAAGCGCATTTCGACAGTCCTTGGTGGTTTCGCTCGGATTTTCTCCGATCCTGCGGCTCCGACCCCTACAGCCGCCCAACCAGCTGCTCCTGCGCCACAACCGGTTCCAGCCTCGGTAGCAAAGCCGATTATGATGCCAACTGACTCTGGTAAAAAAGAAGCAGCAAAACAAGCAAAGGTTCCCGAAAGCGATTTGCCTAGTTCTCACGACCTTTCAAACCAGATCGATTCGATTTTTAATATCGAAGACAAATAAGATTCTGCCTCATAATGCTAACACTCATAGTGTTAGCATTATTTGTTTATTCTCTTACTGTGATGCCAATCACAAATAATCCTACGAATTCTCTTTTTTTATTGACACACACCACAATCATGTTTATTTATAAGAGTAGTATCTCGAATCAAGGTTCGCCAGAGTTTAAAGAATGCTCGTTTCTGCACATTATCTTTAACACATGAGGTTGTAGTATGTCCCCTATCAAGACCCTTTTCACTGCATTATTGCTTTGTGCAACGGTATCTGCCGACAAAATCGCAATCTTCCCAACACAACAAACCAACGCCGACCAGAGCTTTGCCGATGCATTTTGTCAGCTTTTGGCTAGCAAATACGAAAACATTTCGGGCCAAACCGTCATCCCACCGCAAAAATCAGGGAAGGTATTTGATTCTTTGGGTGACTATTCCAAAGCCGCAACAGCCCTTGGTGCCGACGAATACATCGAAATTAAAGCTATCGGCCTCTATATTAGCCGCAAAGAAATTATTGGCTACGATTCATCGCGACGCAATGTTCAGATCGTTATTAGCTCAGATGGCTCTAAAGACAAAGACGAAAAAGATCAGGACATACTCGACAATTCAAAAACTATTGTCACTACCACACGCTATTCCAAAGACGGAACCAAAGTTTATCGATCCGAGCTAACGCTCTTAACATATGGCGATATAGAAGAATCTACCGAACGATTTGTGCTCTCTCTTTACAAGAAGCTGCCTATCGATCAGGTTCGCGGCATGACAAATGTTACCCGGCGTGAAAGAATGGGCAATAACCAGTTGTTTTCTCAAAAAATTAAAGGTTTTAAATTTGGTGTGATCATGCCAACCGTGCTCGGCAAAAAAACTCCCGTCAGCTCCATGCTCACCATTGGATTTCATTACAAGCTCGATTCGGAAAAATGGATGATAGACCTTGGGGCTGGCGGACGAATCCCAGGCTCTATGCACAACGATTCACTCTTAAGTTACGGGGGTTTTAATGCCGAGCTCGGAATGAATTACTATCTTGTTTCAGATATCTATGGCATTTACTTTGGTGGCGGAATAAATCCCTTTATAAACTTCTTTGAATTTAATAACCACCTATTGGGCGTGGCCCCGTATATTCTTCTCGGCTTTATCATGCCCCGAAACTCAGCCATGAAGTTTTATGCAGAAATTAAAATTGCTCAACAGGTAATCCCCTTTAGTACAACAGTGTTTGACACATCAACTGGTACATACCCAACGTATAATTATGCGAAGCCAGGCCCACGGGTATACCCAACCGAACTAGGAATTTCTTTTGGAATTGGGTGGTAAGCGTCTAACTTGTCAATAAAAAAGATTAACATATGCAATTTTATTGATCATTCTTTAGGTTCATTGACAGTCCCAAAGTAGGCACAAACTCTAAAGCCCAAGGTAGACGGGCGTAAAACGATTCTTGTGCCTTAAAAAAAAAATTACTTTTTTTTGCATTTTTTCTTGCGTGACTAAAGTGCAATAATCTTTATTAATACTACTTACTTTTTACGTGTCTTTTTTATTTTTACCAACTCAAGGAGGCTTTATGGCACTCACCCAGTCACAGATCATCGAGAAACTTGCTGGACTCGATGAAGCTTTTACCAAGAAGCAGGTTAAGCTTCTTCTCGAAGGTCTTGCTGATCTGGCTTATAAAGAAGCTAAGAATGGTTTTACCATTCCTGGCCTTGGCAAGCTCGTTCTCGTCAAGAGAGCAGCACGCATGGGACGTAATCCTGCAACTGGCGAAACAATCAAGATTCCTGCTAAAACAGTTCTTAAGTTCCGCGTTGCGAAAGCAGCAAAGGATGCAGTTGTTGGAACTCCAGTAGCAAAGAAACCAGCAGTTAAGGCAAAGAAAAAGTAATTTTTCTTTCTTAGTCTTATAAAAAAAGGCGGTGCACGTGTGCATCGCCTTTTTTATGCGTACAACGCATTAATCCGCTTGCTACTGCGGTACCACTGCAAAACTTACATCGCACTACGCTGTTCTATACGAGCCCACGAGTCTTTAAGCGTTACAGTACGATTAAAAATTGGAGCGCCTTCTTTAGACTCTAAAGGATCGGCAAAGAAATAGCCAACACGTTCAAATTGAAACGATTCACCACCTCGAGCAAATGCCACACGTGGCTCAGCTTTGCACGTATTTGTAACACTAAGCGACGATGGATTAAGAACCGATAGATAATCTGTTGCGTCGGGATTTTCCTGCGTAAACAGCCTATCATACATGCGTATCGGCACGGAAATGGCATGTTGCGCCGAAACCCAATGAATAGTAGCCTTAGGTGATCGACCATCGGGAGCCTGCCCGCCTTTGGTTTGCGGGTCGTACGTTGCGTGAATCTCTAAAACAGCACCCGTTGCTGGATCGGTAACAACGGATGTTGCTGTAATAAAATACCCATACCGCAGCCGAACCTCTTTGCCAATAGAAAGTCGGTAATATTTCTTTGGTGGATCGAGGCGAAAATCATCATGCTCAATATAAAGCTCACGCGAAAAAGGAATCTGCCGAGTTCCATCTGCTGGATTCTCTGGATTATTGACCGCGGTAAGCTCTTCGACAACACCTTGCGGATAGTTGTCGATAATAACTTTTACCGGGTTAAGCACCACTTGCACCCTTTTTGCACGCTTATTTAAATCTTCCCGTATGCAATGTTCTAGCAAGGCAACATCAACCACAGAATCGCGCTTAGCAACCCCAATGCGTTCTGCAAAATCAGCAATCGCGGCAGATGTATACCCTCTGCGTCGAAGCCCTGCAATGGTCGGCAAGCGAGGATCATCCCAGCCATCGACATGCTTTTTTTGCACAAGTTCTAAAAGTTTACGCTTGCTCATAACGGTATACGACAAATTAAGCCGGGCAAATTCTATCTGACGTGGATGATGAATTGGTAACTGATCGAGAAACCAATCGTACAAGGGTCGATGATCTTCGTATTCGAGCGAACAGAGCGAGTGCGTCACGCCTTCGATAGAATCTTCGAGTCCATGAGCCCAGTCGTACATAGGATATACGTTCCAACGGGTTCCCTGTCGATGATGCGGCTGTTTAATAATGCGATACATAACCGGATCACGCATATTGATATTTGGCGACCCCATATCGATCTTAGCTCGCAACGTGCGGGTTCCTTCTGCAAATTCTCCTGCTTGCATCCGTTCAAAAAGATCCAGATTTTCGTCAACTGTTCTGCTGCGATAGGGACTATCTTTTCCCTTTTCGGTAAGTGTACCGCGATACGCCCTAATTTCATCTGCCGACAAATCGCACACATACGCCTTCGAAGCCTTGACAAGCTCGAGTGTCCAGGAATAGATACGATCGAAATAATCGGAAGCATAAAAAAGGTTGTTTTTAAAATCACAGCCAAGCCATTTTACATCCTCGATAATTGCCTTGACATATTCGTCTTCCTCTTTACTCGGATTAGTATCATCAAACCGAAGATTGAACTGTCCACCAAATTCACATGCCATGCCATAATCGATATGCAGTGCTTTTGCATGCCCGATATGCAGGTGGCCATTTGGCTCGGGAGGGAACCGCGTAATAACCTTAGTGCATTTCCCCTCTTTAAGATCGGCCACTATTGCTTCATGAATAAAATTTGACGAAGCACCCGACGCAATCGAACCATTTTCTGGAAGTAACGACATGACTATTCCTTATATAACTATGTATAAACGCCCATTCTAAATGGGCAGATCCACCTTATTATCGGTAACAAACTCTTTCGAGTCAAGACTCTGTGCGTGTTGCAACGGCATTCTGGATAAAAGCAATCGCTGTTTGCAGACGCGAACAGACCTGCTCTTTTCCCAACACTTCCAAAAGCTCAAAGAGCCCAGGACCAAAACTCACGCCACTTACTGCAAGTCGTGTTGGATGAATTAATACCCCAAAAGCAATGCCCAACGAATCTCCATAATTTTTATAGAGAGCCTCTAAAGCAGCATGCTCAAACGATTCTGCCTTTGAAAGTAGCTCACAAAGATCGGCAAGTATTTTAATGGCATCAGGAACAAAATATTTTCTGACCGCTTTTTCTTCGTACTGTACAGGCGCAATAAAAAAGTATGTTGCAGACTCCACCATGTCCACAATTTTCTTGGAGCGCTCTTTAAGAAGATCAATAACCTTGACAAGAGTGGTGTCAGAAACCGGGGTAGCGTTAGGTACCCAACCCTTTTGCTTCCAAAAAGGAACAACCAATTCTGCCAGCGATATGCTTGTTCGCTCCCGCATATAAAGGCCGTTCATCCATTCGAGTTTTTTCTCGTCGAATACAGATGCCTTAGGTGATACTTGACCCAAAGAAAAAACTGATATCAGCTCTTCCTGTGAAAGTTTTTCTCGTTCATCTCCGTCCCCAAGCGACCACCCTAAAAGCGCAAGAAAATTAAAAAGCGCCTCGGGAAGATACCCTTGATTTTTATAATCCAGAACCGATGCCGCGCCTTTTCGTTTAGAGAGCTTTCCGCCATCGGCAGATAAAATCACGGGCATATGCGCAAAAATAGGAGGTGTCCAACCAAAAGCTTCATATAGCAAAACATGCCGTGGCGTTGAGGCAATCCACTCATCACCCCGCAAAACATGAGAAATTTCCATTGCATGATCGTCAACGACGTTGGCAAGATGATACGTCGGAAAACCATCTGTTTTCATGAGAACCAGATCATCCAGCACAGCACTTTTATATTCGATAGCACCCCGTATGAGGTCGTTAAAAGCCACAACCCTATCCTGCGGGATTTTTAGCCGAATGATATGGGGTGTGTTTTCTGCAAGCAAACGCGCACTTTCTTGTGCAGGCAGATTTCTGCACTGTTTGTCGTAGCCTGGATCGAGTTTGTTTTTTTCTTGGTAATTCCGGAGTTCCTCAAGACGTTGCGGTGTACAAAAACATCGATATGCATGGCCAGATTCTAAAAGCTGCTGTGCATGTTTTCGGTAGAGGTCAACTCGCTCCGATTGAACATACGACCCATAGGCGCCACCAACATCGGGACCTTCGTCCCACGTAATGCCAAGCCATTGAAGACTTTCGTAGATTTCTTTGCAGGCATCTTCTTGGTAGCGACTTCGATCGGTATCCTCTATGCGAAGAATAAAAGTTCCACCCATGCGTTTGGCAAAGAGGTAATTAAAAAGTGCAGTGCGCGCACCACCAACATGAAGATATCCTGTTGGGGACGGGGCAAATCGAACTCGAATCGAAGACCTCATGCGTGCTCCCTTTGAAAATTAAATAATTTTTAAAAATACGTTATGCAGCACCAAAGCTCCTAGCGAGAAACTCAGGCGCCCCTTGCTCAGCGTAATAAATCATTTAACTTGTTCATAATGAACATGATGTAACAATGAGCGATCCCGTATAAAAATAACAAACATATTGCCAAAAATGTGCGCAAAACGTATGATCAATAATAAGCATTCGCCAAAAACTGCTCTATCAACAGGACATATGATATGCGTATTCGAATAGTTTGCTGTGTATTCGTTTTTCTAACGGCACAACTCTTTGCTGCACAAACACCACCCACCCCGGGGACATCATCAACGTATAGCAAACGAATACTTTTCTGCAGGCCTGCCGATGTCTCTGCAAAGCAAGGTCAGGGGCTTTTTTTTGGAGCACTTTCCACAGAATATTTACAATTCAGACTCTCCGCGATTAGTTCTTGCACTGTTATCCCCACACAGAGCGTTATTGCCGCCTATGCGCCTTATGCAAACATTGCTGCCGAAATATCCGACGAAGAGTATTCCCGCATAGCCACCTCCCTTAAAGCAGATTATATTATTGCTCAAAAATGCGAAGTAAGTAATGCCGATAAAAATGTTTCATTTTATCTCGAAATAAGCCAAGTGGGCCATGCAGGATCCACAAAATCAATAGAACGGTCCTTTCTGCTTGCCGATGCAGGACAAAACCTCGACTCGTGCATGTTAAGCCTCACAACCATTTTAGGCACTCCCATTCTACCCCAGCTCGAACGTTTTTTCAAGATGCCTGTTTTATCGCAAGACCCAAAAAACCTGCGAACACTGGGTGAAATCATACTTGCCGATCAGTATATTCACGACACGCGCAATGGCGACATTAGTACTCAATATGCTGCTCTTGTAGCCTTAGACGTACGCATGGATTTGGGATATTATCTTGGCGCAGCAGCCTATATGCACGAAAAAAAATATCGTAAAGCAGCCGATTATTATAAACACCTTTACGATATCATTCCAGAATACTTTCCTATTTATTTCAAACTAGTAAACGCCTTGCGCTTAGGACGAGATTTTACAGAAGCGGCTGAATTTGGGAAAACAGGTCTTGGCCGCAATCCGCGATCGGTAGAACTGCTTGCAGAACTTGCCGCGACCTACGAAGCAATGGGAAGAAATGTCAATGCAGAAGATGCTTTTCGACAAATGCTCACCATCGATTCCCACAACCTTCAAGCGCTGCTCTTTTTTGCCCATACCCAAAATAGTCGGAATAAGCCAGAAGAAGCCATTGCCTATGCCGATGCGGTGTTAAACATTGACAGTACTCAGAGCATCGCGTGGACAGAAAAAGGCAACGCTCTTTTTACTCAAAGTAAACTTGCGCAAGCTATCCCTTGCTTAGAAAAAGCTATAGCGCTCGACAACAACGCTCCACAACCTCGGCTATTGCTGGGCGATATCTTCGTAACCACAAAAGAATATGCAAAAGCTGCAACACAATTTAATGCTGCTGCACTTGCATCTCCTAATGATGTAGACATCCAGCTTAAAGCTGCGAACGCAAATAGCCTTGCAGGTGAAATTCCCAAAGCAGTTCTCGCCCTTAAAGCAGTGGAAGGCCGATTCGCCACAAACATGGTGCTCAAAAAAGAATTAGGACTTTTAGAACTTGCCAAAGGCGACACCACTGCCGCACAAGCACACCTTGAAACTGCTCTCGCGGATCAAAAATCCGACTTTCGTCTCCTCATGGCATTAGGAAATATTTACACTGCTAAAAAATCCTACGATAATGCTCTGCGCATGTACAATCAAAGCATGCCCCTTATTACCGATAAAAATGCCTGCCGGATTGCCTTGGCAAATCTTGCTCTTATCCAAAAAGATGTCCCGCGCGCCCAGTCGCAGCTCAATGAAATTGCTCACAATGCTCCCGATTATCTAAAAGTAAACGAATTCAAAGGCGAGTGTGCACTACTCGGAGGTAATAAGAGTGCTGCTTTGCCCCTTTTTCTACGTGAGCGAGAAGTGCATGGAACCAATCGAGGCCTTGCACAAAACATAACCTGGCTCTACTTCGATGCAAAAAACTGGAAGCAAACAGACATCGAAGCGCGCGCGCTCCTCAAAATCGATCCTACAAATGCCGAAGCCCTCTTTCGCTTTGGAACAGCACTTATGCAGCTTGGTAACGCACCTGAGGGATCTTCGGCCATTGCCAAAGCACGACAAACTGCAAAGCCATCTGCCGCCCTTGCCTTTGAAATTGGTCGTGGACATGCTTTCGTCGAACAATTTGACAACGCAATAAGCTGCTATCGGGAATGCCTAGCGGCACTTCCCCAGCGCGAAGATGTTTGGCTTGAACTCTCCGATATGCTCATTGCCACAAAGCAAGATTCCGCAGCTGCAGAAGCATATCTCCACCTCTTTACTTTTAACCCATCGCTTTACAAAGATAAACTTGCCGATGCAGGACACATTTTTAATCGGCTTGGAAATAAAACCTCGGCTCGCTCTGCCTACATCCTTTTTCTTGATACTAAATTTAAAAATCCTCAGGTTAATGTCAACCTGGCAAGCATTGAATTTGGGCTTAAAAATTATGCCAGGGTCGTGGAACTGCTGCAACCACTTTCTGATGCGGAACTTTCTGAAGAGGCTCAAATTATTGCTTTTGCACAATCGTATATTTCACTTGGAAAATTTGCGAACGCAAAAGCACCCATTGCACGAATCCTCAAACGAAATCCTCGCCATATAAAGGCACTTGAGCTCTCTGCTCTGTGCAGCGAAAAAACTAACGACTTAACTACTGCAATAACGGTTAATGAACAACTTGTTGATATTGCACCGCCAGAAGTATCGGTAAACTGCGCCTTTCATGCAGGTGAATTATACGAGAAGTTAGGACGCCGTGACGAAGCAATTGCACGGTATACAAAAAACATCGATAAATTCCCAAGCGATGTGCGTAGTTTTGATCGATTGGCAATTATCTATTGTGCAGCCTTCGACTGGACAAAGGCTCAACCTATTTTGCAAAGAGCTCTTGCATTGCCACAAGTCCCACCGCGCTTATTTAATCTTCTTGCGCAATGCTATACTTCCCGCAGTCAGACAGACAGTTCTATTATCTGGTATCAAAAATATGTAACCTTAGCGCCAACCGATTCTATTGCCTGGGAACGTCTGGGAAAAGCATTCTTTGTAAGTAAAGATTATAAAAAATGCATTGCTCCGCTCAAAATGGCGGTCAAGTTCATGCCAGCGCATGCAGAAAGCCATATAATGCTTGGAACCGCGTTGCTTGAAAACAACCAATATGCAGATGCCAGCGTATCTCTTCTTGCTGCAAGCGCATTAAAGCCTACCGATACCGAGATTCTAAGCCTTCTTGCTTCTTGTTATCGGAACCTCAAAGATAAAAATAGCCTCATAACAACGCTTTTGCTGTGGGCTAAACTCGATGTACAGTCGTATGATATTCGCATTGAGCTTGCCGGCCTGCTCTTGGGTGCGGGTCGTTATGCAGAATCGGTTCCCATACTACAAGGCGCCGCTGCGATTAATCCCGAAAGCCCTATTGTTTACAAAATGCTTGCAACTGCATCAGAATTTGTTGCCGACACCAAGGCACGAGGGACCTATCTTGCAAAAGCACTCGAATATTCCCCCCGCGACCCAGATCTTCTGTATCAGCTTGGACGATTTTACCAAAGCGGCAATGAAGTAACAAAGGCAGCAGCATCCTATAAATTGGCAATCGACCTAAGCCCTACCCAGAGTGCTGCACGCTATGAATATGGCATGATTCTCTTTGCGCAACAGAAAATGCCCGAATCGCTCGAGTACCTAGAAGCAGCAATGAGCCTAGAGCCCGACAATGCTCGCTATTGTGCACAGTATGCTCGCGTTGCAATTGGCTTTGGCAATGCTCAAAAGGCACTTGCTGCTGCCACAAAAGCATTAGAAAAAAGCCCCAAGGATTTCGTTGTATTGTCAAGTACTGCCATGGTATTTACCGCTGCGGGTCAAACGGTAAAAGCCAAGCAGATATTGCGTAGCGCGCTCGAGGCAAATGAAAAATGTATCGACTGTTATACAGCCCTTGGCGAGGTTAATACCATCGAAGCTAATTACAAACAGGCAGTAAAAATGCTTATGCGGGCATGGGAATTAGCGGGATACAACGAGGACATCGTATTTCGACTTGGCTGTGCACTCAGTCACGACAGCAAATTTATCGAAGCGATCGATTTCTTCAAAATGGTTCTTTCGAAAAATCCAGCCAGCGATGTCACTCTCTATCAGCTTATTTATATTTATTGTCATAACGGGAATATTGCACTGGCCCAAACCGTGCTCGACGCGTTTGAGCGCGATCAGAAAAAATCCTACTGGACTCAGGCAGCTCGTGGCGAAGTTTTCCTTGCCCAAGGAAATCTTGATGGTGCATTTCTTTCTCTTAATGTGGCAATTCGCCTTTCACCCGATGATCCCCACATTCTCGATGCGCTGGGAAGAACATCTTTGGCAAGTAGGCAATACGATCAAGCAATTGTAAATTTTGGAAAAGCAATGGCATCCGACCCCAACAATCCCAATTTACTTATTGGACTAGCAAAAGCTTATGAAGGGCAAGGCAACGTGGATGCTGCCCTGGATCTTGTTGCACCCCTTTTATCACGATTCACCGAAAATACCGAAGCATTTTATACGGCAGCTTGCCTTAAAGCGAAACAAGGTAAACATGCAGAAGCGCTTGCTTTGGCCAAACAAGGTATTGGCTACACTCCCCTTTCCTCAAACCTTCACATAATTCTTGGCAATGAGCTCGCAGCCACAGGATTATTCCACGATGCAATCGAAGCCTATGCACAAAGCCTTAAACTCAGTAACAATACTGCTATCGATACCTATCGACTCATTGGTGATGTATATAGAGTAAAATTATCTAACCCGTCTAAGGCCAAAGAATACTATCAAAAGTATCTCAAGTCTGGCGGGACAAATGGCGAAGTAAAATTATTACTTAAAAGATTATAATGGAGGAGGAAAGCATGTCTCGAACTACCGGGCGTAAACCAGTCAGCAATTTCTTTATCAAAAAATCGCTTCAAATCGGATTAATATCCGAAATAATAGGAGCAGTCACATTTGCTTCTATTGTAAGCGTTGGCACCATTTTAAGTGTCTACTATTTTCAGCACAGCAGCGTAAGCCTGTATCGCCTCAGCGATCTTGGTAACCTTACCAAAGAAAACATTTTTGGGCTGCTCCTGCCAAGCCTCCTTATAAGCATAATAGTCAATATTATGTTTGGTTTAATCATTGGGTTATATGCTTCGCGCGCTTTTGCGGTGCCCGTTTACAAACTCGAACAATGGGCAACGCTTTTAAGAGCCGGCAAGCTGCATACATTATTAAGTTTTCGCGAAAAAAAGAAAATGGCCTCCACCGTAACTCTTTTTAATAATCTGGCAGTAGATCTTCGCGGAGAACTTTTACAAGTCAAGAAAGCTCTGGAAAGTGGTAAGGAAGCAGACCTTTCTGCAGCCTTGGCGATTATGAACAGATTCGATTTTGGGCATGAGTATGCAATTTCAGAAAAATCCATAACCGAAGATGCAGAAACGATTACATCCCAATAAATCTGTGACAGCATGTATTTTCTGGTTCTTGCGGCACATAGCATTTTTTAACGTATGCCAACGTATGGCTCTTTTCTGGAGATTTTCATGATTGTATCGCGTTCCTCGAGGTGGCTTGCTCTCCTGACACTTGTTTTCTTCGCATTAAGCAGTGCATCTGCAGCACCCAACAAAAAAAACGCCGAAGAGACTCTTTTTGGAACAGCCACAATCGATTCGCTTCTGGCCGTCATGACTCAATTTCTTCCAGAATCGGTCGTTATTGTAAAGGCAACAGTATTTCCACTTTCGGTTACTGGCATCTCGCAAACTAACGCGTTAGGGTCTTGGGTTAGCGAATATATTGCCTACTCGCTTCAAAGCAATCCGCGATTTGTTTTGGCAGATCAGAAACAATACCGATCAACGCTACGCAAGCTCGACATCTCGCTTAAAGATGTTCTCGATGATTCTGCATCTCTTTACATTGGGCGTTCCATGGGTGTCGATTACGCAATTTTGGGCTCTATAACGGGCACCGGCAACGAAAACAGGTGTGCAATCGAACTTCGCATCATTAATGTTAAAACGGGTGTTATACTAACCGGGGCATCTTCAGGGAGTATTACAAACCACTATGATCAGCTTGCCAGTTCGATGCAAACACGACGCATTAAAACCGAAATCGCCCCAACAATGGTACGATCGCTTGTTCCAGGATTTGCTCAATTGTATCGCAAACGCCCCATTGCAGGGATAATTACCATTACCACCTTTCTGGGATCAGCCGCTTTTATGGCAAGCCAAATTCCAGCGTATTCCAAAGCAAACAAAGAATTTCTTGACTATCAAAACTTTAGTCTCGAGAAAGACCAAGAGCTGTATAAAGTAACTGGGGATTCTCTGAAAGAAATTGCATCAGCCAAACTTTCGCCCGTTATTATTGGAGCATCAATGCTTGGAATCGCCTATTTAGCCAACGTAACCGATGTTTTGGTAGCCAGTGTTATTGCACGCAAAAATTTCACCCTGTACTTTTCATGTGCGTATCCCCTGCATCCAACACTCACGTTACGCTACAATTTTTAACAGCCAGAAATACTCCCCAAGTCAGACCCGCGCAAATACCGTGCGGGATCTATTTTATTATATATAGTATTATATACGAAGATCGTTTTTTACCAATCAACAAAGGTGGATGGTATGGGCAACATCGGCTTCAATGAATTACTCATTATCCTTGTCATCGTATTTCTTCTCTTTGGTGCTAAAAAGATTCCCGAACTTGCAGCAGGGCTTGGAAAAGGCCTCAAGGAATTTAAAAAGGCGCAATCGGAGCCCGTTACCCCACCCGAGGTTACCGATAAGAAAACAGCAACTCCTACGGATACAACAGAGAAAAAAGCGTGACCCGTCCTTCGGCAGAAATGCCCATTCTCGACCACCTCGAAGAATTACGGTGGAGGATTATTAAGGCGCTGGGCGCTGTTATTGTTTTTGCTATCCCCAGCGGTATCTACTGGCGAAAAATTTTCGACCTTGCGCTCGTATACCCAATGAGCATTGCCAATCCACGACCACGCCTTATTTTTACCACTCCCGGCGAAGCCGTTGTCATCAGTATGAAAATCGCCATTGTTGGCGGTATTATTGGCGCCCTGCCGGTTCTTTTTTATCAACTTTGGAAATTTGTTGCCCCAGGGCTTTACAAACACGAAAAGAAAATAATACTGCCTACCGTACTTGCCTCTACATTTTGTTTTCTCCTGGGCGTTTCATTTGCATACCTGGTGCTTCCCTATTTTGTAAAATTTCTCGCCGAATATGGTGCAGGCGTGCTCGATCCTTTTTTTAAGGCATCCGATTACATTAATTTTATTATGACCATGGTACTCTCTTTTGGAGCAATTTTCGAATTGCCGGTTGTTGCATTTGCGCTTGCAAAGCTTGGGATTATTACACCCCAATTTCTTATTAAAAATATCAGATATGCGATCGTGCTCATTTTTGTGGTGGCAGCAATTCTTACCCCTCCCGACATTATTTCACAATGCGTTATGGCTGCGCCCCTCATCATTTTATATGGCATGAGTATCCTTACTGCCCACTGGGGACAAAGGAAAAAAACATGATGAATGGTATTGGCTTTGGTGAAATTCTCCTGATCGCCCTTTTGGTACTTCTCTTTTTTGGCTCGAAGGAACTACCCGATTTCATACGTAAAGCAGCACAGTTTATGGGTAAAATAAAGCAAGCAACCGATCGCGTCCGCTCGGAAATAGATTCCATCGCAACGCCGATCACCTCAATGACACCCCTGCCCGATGCCGGCGCACAGCGAAGAAACGATGTGCGCATCGAATACCGCGCACATCGAAAAGAGGTACCAGAGGCCTCAAGAAAATCTGCAGCAACGTCAATTACCCAGCACATCACTCAATTGCCGTCGTATGCCCAATGCACTGCTCTGATGGTGTATGTAAGCGCTCATTCCGAAGTTGACACGAGTGAACTCATTGCACAATGCTTTATCGATAGCAAACGAGTTATTGTGCCCTATTGCAAAGAGCATACAAATACCATGGGAATTGCAGAGATCAAGAACGTCCAAACCGACCTCGAACTGGGTTCATGTGGCATACGGGAACCAATCAAAACGCTCCGGGATAATTTTCTTCGCAGCGATCTTACCCTTATCATATGCCCGGGAATTGCATTCGACCGATTTGGCGGACGCCTTGGCAATGGGAAAGGCTACTACGATTCATTCTTGCGCGAACTTAAAGGAAGATGCCACATGGTAGGCATTGGTTATTCCTGTCAAATACTCGACAACTCTTTACCATTCTCTTATCATGATATTCCCATGGATCAAGTCATAACCGAAAACGGACCACTCATTACCCAAGCACTCCAGCAGCAGGGATAAATTCGAGCAATGGTACTCGTCCTTCTCTATTGCGCATGCGGCCTTGGGTTAGGTTTACTAACGATTCTTTTCGGTCGCTTCTATCTCGACATTCAAGCCGAATCTTCCCAGTCAAACCACTCCGGTAACGCACTGGGATGGTTTATACATCCTGTATTTTTACAATTTCGCTACACCTATCCGGCAGCATATGGGGTTCTTCGCATCGCCTTTTGGACATGGAAATTACCCTTCAAAGATTCTCAAGACCCGCTTCCACCACAAGAGGCTCGTCCTCATAAACCAAAACCTTCTCCCAAAAGCCAAAAGAGCACCGTGGCCGCTGCGAGAATAACACACGAGATTTCGCCCCGATCTCCTCTACAAAGCACGCAACAAACGATAGAAACACCGCATTCTACCTACGAAAAAACTTCATATAAAACCTCCACTCAGCAAACGCCGCGCCCTAAAAGAGCACATAGAATAGCACGTTTTTTTTCATTTCTCCGGTCGATTCCAACCAGACTGCGGGCAAACCCATGGGTATATCTTATTAGTCAACGAGCCTATCTCGCAAAAATCGGTAGATGGCTGATACGGATTCTTAAGGCAGCATATTATTTTGTAAGTATTAAAGAATTATCGGTTCGCATTGCGGCATCCTTCGAAAATCCGGCAGACACGGCAAAACTCTATGGTTATTGTGAGGCACTGCGGGCAGCCGTTACTACACAAAAAAAACGAGCGTTTTCATGTGTTTTCGTCCCATGTTTTGCAAACGAACCAGTGTCCATTTTTGCAACGGTAAAGGTTCAAACATCGGTGTGGCAAATGCTGGGCCCTGTATTTATTGGTGTTGCTACATTTCCATATCTTCATACATTTTGGATACTCAGAGCAATGAAAAAACGCACAAAGCATTCCACTAAGGATTTGAGAGTATGACGGCACTTGAAACTCTCGATTCAATCGCCGAACTTTTTGGGCGTGCAACTCGTGAAGCAGTCATGGAAGTTGGTGCTATTTCGATTTTTTTCTGGAAAGTCCTCCGAGTATGCCCAACCCTCATTTTTAAGAAGTTTCATCTCCTTACCGAACAAATGCTCCGTATTGGCGTTGGCTCCATTCCGCTCATAGCTTTCATCTCGGTGTTTATTGGGGCGATCACTGTATGGCAAATCAAATACTTTTTTGCCGACATGATTCCCTATTCTATGCTGGGAACCCTTGTGGGAAAAGCTGTTTTCACCGATCTTGGACCTGTTCTTACAGGACTTGTGATAACCGGCCGAATTGGCGCGATGCTTGCCGCAGAGCTAGGCACCATGAAGGTAACAGAACAAGTTGCCGCTATGGAAATCCTCTCGCTCGATCCCTTTTTATATCTTTTAGCACCTAGGATTCTTTCTGGATTTATCATGATGCCAATGCTCGGCATTATATCATCATTTCTTGCCATCGAAAGCGCTCAATTACTGGCTGCAATGGCGCTCGATGTATCATTTGATACATTTTATAATGGTGTTCGACTTTTGTTCAGAGTACAAGACGTAATAATCATGCTCACTAAAACATTTGTTTTTGGTGGCGTCGTTGCGCTCTCGGGGTGCTACTTTGGTTACCTTACCCATGGGGGTGCAGTTGAAGTTGGACAAGCCACCAATCGCGCTGTTGTCCGTTCGTCAATTTTAATACTGATGATGAATCTTGTGGTTGCAGCGTTGTTGCTCTAACCTTTATTAATGGATACTCCATGAAAAAGAAAACTGCTCCTAGACTTGTAAACGTTCCGCTGTTTTCCCTTGTGGGAAATTTAATTATTTCGCTCTGCATATTCGCCTACGCCGAAAACATAGTGTTCCCAAGTGATGCCGGAATCATTGACGTCACGAAAGCCCCGTATAATGCAAATAGCCATGGTGCTGTCAATGCAACCACTCCCATACAGCAAGCCCTTAATGCGTACCCAAATGGTGGAGTCATTATCTATTTGCCCAATGGGACGTATCTTGTCAATGATACGCTTAAATGGCCCAATGGTAATAGCGGAGCCGATTATAAAAATGTCATTATGCAAGGACAAAGCCGCCTTGGCACCGTTATTCGGCTTGCCAATGCAGAACCAGGGTATACAAATGCATCTGTCAATAAACCAGTACTCTGGACTGGCCCCCGTCCGGCACAGCGCTTCCGTATCGCAATTCGCAATCTTACCGTTAATACCGGCACGGGAAATCCCGGCGCTGTTGGCATAGAATTCAACGCTAATAATCAGGGTTGCTTGCGCGACGTTGCCATAACAAGTGGGGACGGACAGGGTCTTATTGGCCTGGATATGGGTTTCACCTCAGAAATAGGCCCATTGCTGGTTAAAAATCTTACCGTAGATGGATTTGACCTTGGGATACGATCCCGGTATCAAATGAATAGTCAGATTCTTGAACATATTACTCTTCGTAATCAAAAAAAGTATGGCTATTACAATTGGGGACAAACCGTTGCTATTCGCGACCTCAATTTTACCGGAAATGTACCGGCCGTTTTTAATGATGGCGATTCAAGTTTCATGAATATTATTGGGGCTAAGCTTACCGGCACTGGTGCGGCATCTTCGCTTTCTGCCATTATTAATAGTGGCACGCTGTATGCCCGTGATTGCTCAACAGCGGTATATGGCACGGCTATCAACAACCTAGCGGGAAACATATCAAAAGTCAATGGCCCCGTAGTGTACGAATTCGTCAGCCATGCAATAAAGAGCCTTTTTTCGTCGCCACAAACATCATTGCATCTTCCCATTGCCGAAACACCCGAAGTTCCTTGGGACGAAAATCTTTCGCAATGGACTCGCGTAGCCCCCGACCTCTCCGATGCAACCAAGGCTTTACAAGACGCTATTGACCGAGGTAACACAACCGTATACCTTCCCCGTGGCAAATTTGTAGTAAGCGACACCATTTCTATTCGGGGTAATGTAAGACGAATAATTGGTTGCGAAGGATCAATCGAAATCACTCCAGCATTTGGCGCTACAAATAGCCCGGTATTCATGTTTCGCAATGGTAACGCGCCTGTCGTGGTACTCGAACGATTCAGTATGGGAGGGATTTCAGGTAGCCCTACGGTATATGGCTTCAAACACGTATCAAATAGAACTCTCGTGCTCAAGGATATTTCTGGCTGGGGGTACAAAGGTGAAGGGCCAGGTGATGTGTATATCGAGGATATTACCATTAACCAGCTACACAATGTCACCTTTAAAAATCAAAAAACCTGGATTCGTCAACTTAATGTTGAAAACAATGGGGTCAAAACAATCTTTGACAATACAACTGGATGGATTCTCGGGCTTAAAACAGAACGACCCGGAACCGTGATTTCTGCCAAAAATGGCAGCTCTGTTGAGCTCTATGGGGGGTTCACCTACGGCACCATGACGCCCGAATTAATACTCCCTTGGTTTAATATCGAGAACTCTTCATTTTCTGCATCCGCATGTGAAATTAATCTAGATACCATTACGGGGAATTACCACTGGTATGCACCTCCAGAATCATTGCTCGTGCGCGAAGTTCGAGGGAATCTGTCAGATACCCTATATCGAGCTGACGCTGCACGGCATATGATCGAAGCGTCCAAGTTGCCATTATATGTAGGCTATTCTTCTGCAGCAGCCAAATCGCCTGTGGCATATGCCTCGCGTAAAGCAAGCGTACCAGTTAAGTCGATAAACATGGGCATTAATTCTTCAAAAAGATCTCTGCCTGCAGATGCAAAAAGCCTACAAATCTACGATTTACAGGGCCGATTGGTGTGGCAGTACGATAAAAACCGATCGGTTCCTCTCGAAGAAATTGGCATGCCAAAATCGGTTACCAAACGAAAAGGCATCATGTTTACGATTATTTCGAAGTAACAACCCCTTTCTTGGGCCCTAACGCTTTCAACCCATAATGCACCATACTAACCTTTGGTGCATTTTTTTTATCTGCTGCACCTGTGTACTCTTTACATGTGCAATTATATCGAGAGAAATTTGATTCTGATCACATCATCGATTAATTTTTCTAAGTGGCCATGTTACAATCGGCATTATGCTTGCCTGGCAGGCATTACTATTGTATACTAATCAATATTAATGATATCGTTTCTACGACCGCTTACACACGTACCATTACTGCAAAAGGATTCCTCATGCAACTCAGGCATTTGTTCTTTAGCTTCATTTCAATGGCTCTACTTTCAACCCTTGCATTCTCTCAGTCACTCTCATCGGTACCCGCTCAAAAGCTAGCGCAACCAGGAAAGCCTACCATTGCACTCATGACAATAAAAAACACCTCAGGTGTTGATGCCGGCGAGGCAGAAATTATTAGCGACAGGCTTCGAGGGGAACTTTTCAATACCGGAATGGTTGAGGTAATGGAACGAGAGCAAATGCAGGAAATTCTTAAAGAACAAGGATTCCAGGCATCTGGCGTATGCACCGACGAAGAATGCCTTGTTAAAATGGGGCATATCCTTGGAGTGCAAAAATTGGTTACCGGATCTATCGGCAAACTTGGCTCAAAGTTCCTCATAAATATTCGCAGTGTCGATGTTCAAACAGCTCGAATCGACCGCGTTGTCAAACGCGACATCTCAGGAAGCATCGATGAAGTAGTCGATCATTTGCCATCAATTGCCGAGGAACTTACTAAAACTGCGCAACCTCAAAAGGCTACAAGCATCGCAGCCGTAGAGACTCGCAAGAATGAAGAAACAGCACAAGAAAAAGAAGAATCAGAAGCAGAAAGTAAGCCTGAGGTGGTAGTGGTTGTAAACGAAAAAAAGAAAGAAAAGGGAGATAATAGCGGTGATAGGAATAAAAACCGAAGTGGCATACGGCTGCATGCTGCACTCTCCGGTCCAACAATCAAGATTTCTGAGCACTGGGATACTACTGCCTCTGGGTATTATAACCAACCCCCTTTTAGCTATGATACCATCACATTTACCAAAACAAATCTTCTGCTTACCAGCGAAATTGGGATAGATTTTCTAATCCGTCTTGGACAACTCTTCACTCTGGATATCGGGATTAATTATATTGGACAGCAAAGCAGCTTTACAAGGGTCAACGTTTTTGACACTGCCAAAACATGGAAAATAGCCAGCGATGTTTACGCATTACGGTTTGGGCCAACTTTTGTCAAGCGAATCCATGCAATTAAAATTAATGCAGGATTAATTATTGACGTTGGCTTATCATTAGCGCAATGGGACTATTCTGAATCGCTCTACGGTTATTCTCTTTTTACACCAATAACCTATGACTTTGTGGGCGGACAATTTGGCTTTGGCGGAAAAATTGGTGCGGAATACCTTATTGGTAAGCATTTTGGGATTGGAGCAGATTTGAAATTCGAACGAAGCGCTGCATCCCTTATTGTTTCCAGTTCTACACCTAATTATGATTATCCCAACGAATTAACGTTCCAGTATCCTTCTGTTTGGTTCGACTTTTCCGCCACTTTTTATTTCTAGTATACTCTAAGTTTCTCTTTTTATTAAAAAAGCTCTCCACGAACCCTGGCGGGCTTTTATTTTTTTGTCATATTCATACGGTCGGAGAAAAAACATGCGCTTAATTTCACGCTTTCTAGTATTAGTAGTGCTTACAACTGCTCCGGCATTTGCTGCCAATCATCCCGAAATTAAATGGCAATCGGTACCCACAAAGCACTTTCTCATAAACTACTATCCTGCAACAGAGCCTGCGGTTTATCCTGTTGCAAAGATTGCCGAAGAAGCATATGACAACCTTTCGAGTATTTATGGATTCAACTTTCGCGAGCGTATCAATATCAATCTTATCGATTATGATGACATTTCAAATGGCTATGCAGATCCCATTTCAAATACTATAAGCATTCTTGTTCCTGATATCGAGTTTGACTTTCGCGGAAATACTCTTTGGCTTAGAAATGTTGTCGCGCACGAGCTTACTCACATTCTTTCTCTCTCACAGTATGGAGCACAATGGTACGATTGGCAATTTGGCGCTTCCTACGAAGGCTCCCAATCTGATGCTGCAATCGCGATGCCGCTTCCGCTCATGCAACAATACCCTTCCTGGTTTTCTGAGGGCCTTGCGCAAATTGGCGCAGAGCAGATGCATTCGGATAGGTTTGATTCTCGACGAGAAATGCTCTTGCGCTGTGGCATACTAGAAAACAAAGAACTTTCTCTCGATGCCATGGCCACCTTCAACCACACGCCACTGGGCAACGAAAATGTTTACAATCAGGGATTTGGTTTCACTCGCTTTTTGCGCGACCGATATGGCATATCTGTATTGGCAAAAATAACAAACCTGCATCGTTCGCCTGCATTTGGCGTACAAACGATGAGATCGGCTTTTGAGCAGGTGACACACCATAGCCTTGACGCCGAGTATTCGGCATGGATTTCTTCTTCCAAAGAAGCCTTTTTAAAAGCAATCCCACAAGAGCCAACTCCCGAGACATCCCTTTTTAGCCAGGGCATTTTTAACCTTAAGCCACGTGTTTCTTCCGATGCAAAGCTCTTAGGGTTTTTATCGAGTGCTGGTGGAGACGATGGCCAAACCGATCTTTTAATCATGCGTTTAAGCGATAAAAAGATTACACACCATATTCCTTATGCAACTGCTGCATGGTGTTTCTCCTCCGATAGCAAAACTATTTACTTTGTAAAATTACGCGATCCCAACAGTCAAGGATCCTATCTTAACGATCTTTGTGCGTATTCGCTCTCATCGAACACGATACGCCGCATTACCCACAATGCCCGTATCTACGACTGCATTGCTACCAATAACCCCGATACGCTCATTACAATCCGTTTTTTAAAGGGCGCTTATTCGCTTGCACAAACAGCAATCTCTACAGGTACCACGGTGGTTCTTATACAAGGTACTGTGGGCTCGCCCTTCAAGGGACTGGCTTTTGATGCAGTAAACAACGCAATCATAACCTCAAAAATCGAGCACGGCAATGCAGATATTTGCCGAATCTCTCTTTCCACCAAAGAATCAACCGTACTTGTAGCATCCCCCTTTTCCGAAGAATCGCCAGCTCTAGGGTCCGATGGCAGGCTCTATTTCTCGGCCGATTACAACGGCATCTTCAACATCTATTCAACCGACTTGACAGGTGCAGACCTTCGATGCCACTCTGCAGTAGTTGGCGGGCTTTTTAATCCACAACGGCACGCAGACAAAATTTTTTGCTCATCGTATCGTGCACGTGGCTTGAGCATTATATCAATAGACACCCTTGGTGCTGCATTTACTATCCCAGCTTCAGATACAGTTCGAGTCCTTGATCTCCCAGCCCCGTCGGGTCCGGTCTCAATCCGATCCACCCCGTATAAAGCACGTCAGCTAAAACCTGTTTGGGAAGGACAAACGTTCTATAGTCTCTACGATTATTCAAATAAGATAGGCAGATCTTTTAACAATGGTTTAACGAGCTTCTTTGACAGCATAGGAGGGGAACTCTATCTCCGTGCATCAACAATGTCTTCCGATGCCCTGGGCAAATCATCGCAGCAGGTTTCATTTGGTTGTTTCCTCACTAATAAGGCCCTCAGCTATTATCGATACAATGGCTTCTCGGGAGCCTTGCAATCAATTCGCCAAGAAGCTCCTTTAAGTAAAGAAATAAAAATATCCCAATCTCCTCAAGAAAGATTAAGAAGCGCTCTAAAGCATGATTTATCCCAATTTACAAAAACGCACAATACTCCTCTGGCAGCTACAACACCCAATTTTACGATTCCTCTCAATGCGCCAAAGATCGATTCTAATCCCGAAAATAGACAAGAAAACATGCAATCACCCCCTCTGGTGGCATTTGCAAACTTTTATGGTGTAAACACCTTCGCGGCCCCAACATTCTCACTCAATGCAACCCTTGTGCTACCTGCCTTTATCCCCCTTTTTCTCAGCCTCAATCCTAGTATCGATCTGGAGCTTGGTCGTGCAACAAACCTTATGCTTTCTCCGTCTATCGATCTATTCCTGGCCCGATACATACAGACGTCCTTCCCCTTTCAGGTAAACTGGTTGAACATAGGCCATACAACCACGGATATTTCGTATACGTTAGCTGATGTCACAGCCCTATCTGGTGTCGCAGAAACAGGGTCAACATCATATTTTAATGACACCCTCGCCCAAGATTACAATCTCGCTTCGTCTCGGATTGGTCTTCTAGCTCTCCACGGATTCAGGCTCCCTTATTCTTCCTCGTTTGTTCTTAGAGGATCTGGAAATGTCAACTGGTTTTCTCGCCCCGTTTCCGACAATTTCAATTATGTTCTCGACAACGCCCTCACCTGGTGGAAAGTGAGTGAATCAAATACATTCAATTTTCCACTTGCACGAGCTATTAACAAAGGCGAAAAATTCTATGCCGATGCGGTGTATGGCCAAGTGGGCTATGGTTTAGAACTGTATGGCGATGGACACTATCCCCTAAACTTACATGCAAACGACTTCACCAGATACAACCCTGATGCACTTCATGGGTTTGTGGAACATGTCGTTACTGCTGGGGTGACTTTCGGTTTTACAAATTCCTACGCATTTAATCAACAAGCCCAGGTTCTCTTTTCGTACTCGATTCTCCGGCAAAAAGGATATCTTTCAGCCTCAATCGGTTTTTAAGGAAACACAATGAAAAAACATTCTCCCTGTATTGGTGTTATTGGTGGCAACGAAGCATCAGAAGAAGTTATAGCCCTGGCATACGAGATCGGTAAACATGTCGCCCTCTCTGGCCTCATGCTCGTCACTGGTGGCCGTGGCGGCGTTATGGAAGCCGCAAGCAAAGGGGCTTCAGAGAATAATGGTATAGTTCTAGGAATCATTCCAACCGATTCCAAATCAGATGCTAATCCTTATGTAGATATTGTTATTCCCACGGGCATGGGCATCGGTAGAAATGTTCTTGTTGTTAAGACAGCCGATGTATGCATTGCATTCCCTGGCTCGTATGGCACGCTCTCGGAAATTGGCCTTGCTCTTAATTTAGGTAAAACCGTGGTGGCGTTGCCAGGGGTGTGGAGTCTTAAAAAAGCGGGAATTGTAGATAGTAATTTATTTAAGGAAGCGTTCACTGCCCAGCAAGCAATTGGCATAGCACTCAGTGCGCTGCAAGAAGTTTAGTCCTTCATAATTATGAGAACAATAAGTATTGCGCTTCATCCTAAGGATTCCACTCAACGTCGGTTTCTTCACCAAAAAGCCTTTTGGTGATAGTTCCAATGCTTACCGAAATGGCAATTTCTCGCAACGGAATTTTATCGCTAAACCGGCTTGAAGGCGTAACCGAAACTTCTAAAGAAATATAGGGTTTACCATTTGGCTTAGCAGTAGCGCTTTGGGGAAAAAAATCAATCGAAAGCCAACCACTCAGATTATTACTATTCGAATACCCTTTTCCTGCAACCCCTCCGGTATCGTAATTTTGACCCGAAATTAAATATAGTCGTGGTCCAAAACCAATGTATCCAAAATGCTTAATATGGAATTGTGGCCCAAGCGCCGCAGCAATATCGATTCCGCCATATTGCGCATTGTATTTATTTGCCGACATAAAATAATTTCCCGAGGCATGCGCCCCAATTGACATTACATCATTAAAATAAAATGGCGTTGCGATCGTTGCGTTCACACCACCGCTTAATCCGTATTTGCCATGAAATGCTGCAAGCGTATCCCCAACTCCTAAAGTATCTCCGCCAACCTCAACCTGCGTAGCGCCGGCCTCAACACCAAGCGTTAAAAGCGAAGATGGCGCAACCGCAAATCGTAAATGTATGCGGTTAAGCAGCATAGGGACCGAATCTTTACCAATAGATACACCAGCTATCCCATACGATGCACCAACCACTCCTCGCGCTTGAGGAATTGGCGTGGCAGGATTTGAAAGAGTAAATGAAGAAACACCCTTTGATCCACCAATAATTCCAACTATCAATGCTGTAATAGTAAGTAGTCTCATCATGGCCGAGGCGTCCAGTATTTAAAGTCTTCATCCAAAATTGGTAATATGAAATTTTCGGGACTTAAAGCAACACAACCCTGAGCTTCTGCCGTCAGCATAACGCGGACACGCAGAGCATCGGATTGACCATAAGTAATAATATTTTCTGCAACACCACCTACTGTTTGTATAGTTCGGGTAATGGTAGCTGCGGTTGCAGGATCGGGCACACCATTGTTATTCCAGTCCATATCATGAAACCCGCCTTTTTGGCCATCATGCACAAAAATGGAATCATAGCCAGGAGCAGCCTTAAACTGAGCTTCTGTTACACCTCCCAAAAGCGGTTCGATTGTGTCGTATCTGCCATTCCTGTTAAGATCAGCATACGTAAACCGTGCCACAGGCGATCCTAACGAATCGTAGCTTATCCAATAATAGCCTGGTTCAGGAAGAGTATCTCTCCGGCCATTCCAATTAATATCTTCAAATCCTGGGCCAGGGTTAAACTTTCCATCGCCATCTACATCTTCTCCCCTATTAGGCCAACCATCGCGATTATTATCTTCTCCAGGGTCAAGGTGATAGTTATCATTCAAATCTTCGAAAGTCAGCTCTTCTGGAATAGTGTCTATATTATAGTAATAATCCCATCCACTATAAGAATTGTTTGAATATTGATTATGAAGAAGATTTGTTCCTATTTTGTATATAATATAGGCAGTCATTTTCATACCGAACGTAACCTCCGTCCCATCTGCCACAGGGTTCCCATTAATATCAGAAACAATAGCAGCAACCTTCATGCTATACGTTCCATTATTATTATTAACGAGCTTACCAATGTTTCGACGAATAGTGATGTACTTGGGAGGCCCCGCAATAGTGAACTTTGCAGTATCAGACTTTATTGCGCCATACTCACCAGCTACAACCCATACTTCCCTAAAATTACTTGGGATTGTACCCGATTTGAGATATGTTACCGCAGAACCATCGTACCCAGTTATGGCAGTTGGTGGATCGAGAAATTCGCCACCACCAGGTCCATTTGCGAGGTTAAAACTGATTGTTGCATCCTTGACACGGTTGCCCGTAGAATCGTAGGCAATTGCCGTTATTTTAGATCTATCGCCATTGGTTGAAATTACTTCTGGTGTTCCCGTAAGCACGATACGGTGTATCCTGCTCGCCTTGAAATACACACTAATTGACGTAGATGTAATTTCGGTTGTTGATTTAGCTTTAACTGCAATGCTTGCAGTATTTGCAAAATCTGGATTTTTTAAATAAAATGATGCGTTTCCAGAACCATCGGTAGTAAGCGTTTCTGCAAAGACTGTTTCGGTTGATTTTGCAATAGTTCCCAGTGTAACACTTATTTCAAGGAGTGCTCCACTAATAGGAGTTGTTTGATCGCCCTTCAAATAAGAAATGGAAATTCGCGTACTGTCATGCCCATTGGCAAGATAGGAATGGGGGGAACCAGCAGCCGATACGGTATCGATCTTTAAAATATTGGTTGAATAATAGATGGAAACAGTTGCCGAGGCCCCGGCTGCTTTAAAACTTATAGTATCGATGCCGACCCCTGTGCCTGCAACTTTAAAATGCGATTCTCCCCGATTATTCGTAGCCGAATCAACAGGAATTATAGTTGTTTGAGGCTGCTGCCGGTATACATTGACAATTTCACCTACAATAGGGTTCCTATTTGCATCAATGAGAGTAACCGTTACAGTGCTCGTATCTTTACCGCTCGAACTGATACTGACAGGAGCTGCAGCTGCAGACAAAGCAACCCCGGCAAATTCAACTTGAGCAGTGATCTTGCGGGTTGGATCGCGATCGAGCGTTGCAGTAACCGTAGAAATAAAATTTCTTCTGTCACTGGTTAGAGCCGCAATTGCCTTGCCATCTTCGTTAGTGATTGCCGATGCGACAACCATACCGGCATCGGAAATAAAATTGATCTTATCGCCAACGAGAGGATTATTAACTTCGTTTTTGATTTGCACTGTAATTTTTGATTGACTAGTACCATCGGCAAGAATCACTGATGGGAGCGCGTTAATTGTCATAACGCGAGTTGCAACGCATTTGATTTGTAATTCGGCATTTGCACTATTACCCGAAGACTCAAAACCCGTCGCCTCCAGACGAATGGTACCATCGTAGGCGAGCGCTGGAATCTTGAAATCAGCAACTCCATTGGCATTGGTGAGTGCGGTAACCGTATCGGCCTGTTCGGATCCGCTACTAGACAAAGAATGCTTGATTAAACGAATGACTTTTGAAGCCAAAAGTGCCCCGTTATTCTGACTAAATGTGGCGTGCACCCAGGTAGTGTCGCGGCGAGCTTGCAAGAGAGCCGCTTCGGCAACAAGCTTAAGACTAAGATTAGTAACATTAATTTTAAATCCAGTTCGCGCGCCGGCTGCAATAATGACAACCGAATCTGAACCTGTTGCACTCCCTGTAATAGTAGCACGTGCATTACCATCAAATCCTGTTACAGTATCTACGCTGCCTTGCTCAAATGATAAATTTGAGGTTATCCCTTTACCAAATAAAAAATAGATGGGCGTATTGGCAACCGGAACACCAGAACCATTCAAAACGGTGGCCGTCAAACGAGATTTTGCTCCGGTAGCAAGGTTTGAGGAATCTGCCCGAACAACAATAGATACGCCAAGAAATGCAACGCGTGTCTCAGCATTTTTTGATCGATCCGACAGGAGAACCGCTGTAACAAAGGCAGTGTCGTTAATTGGTGTGCTGGTAAGCTTTGCGCGTGCTAAGCCATCTGGCCCAACCTTAGATTGCCCAGGGAGGCTAGCTGATGGAGGATCGATACCGGCTATCACACCAGCAGTCGTTATAAACTGAACCGGCTCACCTGCGGGAACAGGGTTATGCTGTTCATTAAGAACGCGTACATTAATGTATGTAAAATCAGAACCATCAGCCTTAATGGAAGGACTCTCTGGCCATATTGCAATGAGCTTTTGGATCTTGTCTGTAGTGTTTGTTACATCGAGTCTGAGTGTTTGAAGGGAACCATAGCACGATGCCGTAACCAAAACATTTTGATGCTCGGTTGAATCTGTAAAGTATACAAGAGCCCGTCCGTTGGTATCGGTAATAACTGAATCACGCACAATTTTTCCCTGAGATGAACTTATCCGAACCAATGCACGGGACAATGGCTTGCTCGAATCGCTAATCGTAGAATCTCGCAGTACCAGAATACGAATCGCCAGGGTATCACCAATTCGTACATAGGCGCTATCGCTCGAGAGAACCAGCGATGGATTTACCACAGGAGGGACTATGGGAATGATAGTACCAGGCTTCACGCCTCCAGGATTAACTAAGGAACCAAGATCATCCTTTATGGTACATGCGCACCAGAGAGTTACAGCAGAGCACAACACCACACGTGCAAATGTACGAATTCGTTGGTTCACAGAAAAGCCTCCTTGGCCTACAAATTATGCTACATCAGGGCAAAACACACCTCGCATCGACTATATTAAGTATACTCTTTGAACAAGCTCGTATCAAGCATATATGCCATGAAAAACCTCGTTATCGCTTCTGTTGAAAAAAAATCCGCCGGATCCATAGCTGGATTTCATCCCCGTGATACCGTATTGGAAGTAGATGGCAATACCATTATCGATGAAATTGATTTTAGTTTTTATACCGCAATCGAGACGTGCACCGTTTCGATAGAGCGTAATGGTAAACCTCATACTATTGTCCTTCACAGAAATTATTCTCAACCATTGGGTATAACATTTGTAGAACCACCGCTCAAACGGTGCGGAAACAAGTGCATATTCTGCTTTATCGACCAAATGCCAAAAGGTCTTCGCAAATCGCTCTACATCAAAGACGAAGATGTCATGCACTCTTTTGTTAATGGCAATTATGTAACATTGTCAACTATTCGCGCAGCAGAACTCGAAAGAATCATAGAGCGCGGACTTTCTCCCTTGTATTTATCGGTACATGCAACCGACCCCGCTATCCGAAAAAAACTATTAGGAAATAGCCGTGCACCAGATATTCTGCCTCAATTAAAAAAACTCTCAAAGGGCGGCATTTGCTTTCATACACAAATTGTGGTGTGCCCTACATTCAATGATGGCGAAATACTTATGCAAACAATCAAGGATCTTTTTACCTTTAAAAGATCCTTGCTCTCTGTTGCTATTGTGCCCGTTGGGTTAACACGGCACCGCCGAATAGAGCTTACTCCCTTTACACAAGCAACTGCAAAAAACGTTGTTGATACTATTTCTAAACTATCGGATACTTTTTTAAAACGCGATGGGATTCGCAGGCTCTTTATCGCCGACGAACTTTTTATCAAAGCAGCCATAAAGATACCATCCCATACATATTATCAAGATTTTCCTCAGATCGAAAATGGCATCGGCCTCGTACGCACCATTCTTGACGAATGGAAAGATCTGCGCCCAGCGCTCGTAAAGAACCCCTTAAAAAAATCGGCTCCAAAAAACATCGTCATCGCAACATCGGTTTCGGCCGTTGCTTTTATTCGCACCATTTTTTCGGAACTTCGTGCAGGCATTCCCAGTATTACCGCTACTATTATTGCAGTTCCCAACACATTCTTTGGCGAAAGCGTTACCGTTGCAGGATTATTATCGGGCAAAGACACCATTCGAGCGTTGCGTCCTTTTGCTAAGGGTGCTGCACATGTCATCATTCCTGCAGTCATGCTCAATCGCCTTAACCACACACTCGATGGGTATTCACCGCAACGCATGAGTGCCGTGCTTGGAGCCCCAGTTACACCATGCGCCGATATGCATGATGTGTGCGCACTTTTTTATAAACAATCTTCTGTCAGGAATAACGACCGTGAACCATAACTCAGCAAAATCGTATGCTTATAATAAAAACAAGGCGCCTGTTAAACGCGACAGGCCTTCTTCGCCCCGAACCAAGACACCCATCGCAGCAGCGCAAACACCAATCCGATCGGATGCTCCCCTACGGCTTAACCGATATCTTGCGCAATGCGGACTTGGAGCTCGGCGTGCATGCGATGAAATTATTGCAACAGGGCACATTTTTATAAACGATGTTGCGGTTATAAAATTAGGCACAATCGTCGATCCCGCGCGCGATACGGTGACATACCGCGGCAAACAGATTAAACAGATCCGATCGCTGGAATATTATGCTTATTATAAGCCAAAAGATGTAATCGTTACCAAAGATGACCCAGAATCCCGTACCACAATTTTTGAAGCCCTTAAAGCATCGGGACATCCGATAGACCACCTTAATTACGTAGGGCGTCTCGATCGCAATTCCGAAGGACTTTTGCTGCTCACTAACGACGGCAGCCTTATTCACACGCTCACGCATCCCCGATTTCATATCAAGAAAGTTTACCGCATCCGGACTGGCGTCCCGCTTACGGCTGCTCATGCACGACAAATGGTAGAAGAAGGCGTTGCCTCGGAAGATCAAATTCTTCATGCTGGTGATATACGGCCAGATCCCGTTAAAGGCGAGAATGGCTTGGAATATTGGTATGAAATTGATTTATACGAAGGCAAAAACAGGCAAATTCGCCGTATGTTCGAAACATTAGGCTACGAAGTTGTACGCCTCAAACGTACCCAATTCGGCAATGTAAAGCTTGGTGATCTGCATCGAGGAGCACTGCGTCCATTAACAGAAAAAGAGCGGGAAGCCCTCTTGCATTATGGACATCCAACAGCCACAAAGCAAGGCACATAATACCTTGCTACCCCGGCTCTGTGCATGCGGCGCACAGTATAAATCCTGTGTGCCGTAATACTTATTTTGTTGTTGTATCGATTTGTGAAATTGAACTTGTTGGAACCCCTGTAGATGTGGTCATATCGACGGCAGGGATACCGTCAAGATCTTTTTGAATAATGTGAGGGGTTACAAAAATGATAAGATCTTTTTTAGCAACGCGAGTTTCTTTACGTTTAAATAAGAAACCAATGAGAGGGATGTCTTTAAGAAAGGGTATCCCCGATTCGATTTCTTGAGTTTCGTTAGATGTCAATCCTGCAATAACAACCGTTTCCCCATCATTTACAACAACATTAGTAGAAGCATCCTGAGTTGCAATCGACTTGTCTGCATTGGCAGATTCCTTTTTAGCCTTGATATCGAGCGTGATACGTTTTCCATCGGTTACATGAGGAATGACAATAAGCTCTGTTCCGGCATTCATGTACTTAACCAGGGTATTCCCAGCAACATCTTGATACATAAGAGGAATCTGTCCCCCCATAAAAATACGAGCTTCTTTATTATCCACGGTTGTAATGGATGGCTGAGCAATCACATCGGCTTTACTATTTTCGAATAAATAATTAAGTGCAATCGAAAACTTAGAAGGCGAAACAATGCCATACGTTAGTTTATCCAAAACATTGCTCACGATATTTTGACCAGATATCGCCATAGGTGCGTTATCGCCCGCATCAGACAAATGTTTTGCGGCAATATCAACACCATTAATGGAATTAAACAATCCCCATTGAATACCCAAATTCTGGAGGTCGCCAGAACTGACTTCTACGATTTTGGCTGCGATGGCAATTTGCTCGGTTTCTACATCGAGCTTATGGATCATTTCGCGAATGGAGGCAAGGGTTCTCTCTGTCTCCAAAACAACCACTGCGTTATTATGCTTAACCGAAGTTATTTTTCCTCGAGTAGAAATGAGCGGTTCGATAGTTTTTAGGGCTTCTTCTGCCGGGATATTGCTTAATTGAATTATCTCTCTGCGTAAAGGGCTATTTTCTTCGATTGCCTGGTTGACAATTTTCTCGGATTCAAATTCGGCACGGGTCTCTATATATAAATAGGCTCCTTGTGGAACAATTACCAGCTCTTTAAGTTTGCAAATAATATCAAGAACCTGCCGCCAGCTCTTGTTCGTAACAGTCAAAGATACTTTTCCCACAATTTTATCAGATGCAACAATATCCACACCACCAACGGTCGCCAATTCTAAAAACACCGCGGTGACAGGAGCATTGGTCCAGGTCCACTTATCATACGCCATAGTGCCATGACGCGTGACCTGCTCGTTGCGGAGAGCATTTTGCTGTGTACCATCTCCAAAGTCTCCTTCTGATGCAGCATAACCATGCATGCATACAATCATAAGAAGCACCATACAAGCAATGTGGAGTGCGGTTGGCTTATGCGAAAATGCTATCATATAAACACCCTTACCAAAAAGCGGTTGACCCGAATACAACAAACGTTCTGTTTATTCAGCATGTGCTGCTGAACGTTTCGTATCCAGGTTTCTAACAATGGTATGGGAAATACCATACTCATTCAGTAGAAAAAGAACTGCAGTTTTTTCGATTTTCAAAACTTTTCCATCACGAATCTGATCGCCTTCTCGCAATGCATAGGCTTTGCCACTATGAATTTTATCTTCGAGCAATGCTACCCTATCTTTTTTGTCAAACAAAATACCCACTAAATTCATATTGTCTACATTGCCAAGTTCATCGAATTCATCTGTTGCAGTGGAAAGAGGAACAAAGGGATCCCGACCATATGTTTTATAACGAACAGAATCGGGTTGCACATGCCGTTTATTTACAACCGGTACAGGTACTACCTTTGCTGCAACCACCTCCAGTGCTGGTTTTGATTCAATTGGTGCAGGAATCTTTGGCGGAGCATTGTTAATTATAGTTTGAGTATACGCAGCTTGCGCTTTTTGCTGTCGCTCCACATTTTCTTGACGTATTACAATTATAGTCTGCCATTGTTTTTGAGTAACAATACTGCTTTCTGGAACAAATGACGATTTTATCCAGCCGGTGGTATCTGGTAACCGCACCAGCGTAAAGCCACTTTTGCTCTCTACAAGAGTTACTTTGGTTCCTATTCCAAGCGGGCGAATAATAGTCGCCTTATCGGTTGATGCAGGGCGACTCCTTAGATAAATGCTATCTTTAATGACAATACCGGTTTTATACACAACAGGCTTTGGTGCAACAACGGGCGGTGGCAAAGGTTTTTGAGCCACCGGTGGCGCAGGCATAGTTTGAGCAACCGCTGCTTCATTTCTCACAGCAGCACCTTTACGAACTTCAAAAGTTTTATCGGATGTTAACTGGGTGGCTTCATCGGCAGTTACTTTTTTGCCAATTTGAGGCAACGGCGAAGGAAGTGACGGCAACACAGCAAAGGTGTATGCCAGTGTGGAGCCGTTTGTAGCACTCCATAATGAAACCCCCGGCGCTTCACTTGATTCAAGCGTCAGGAAACATTGCTTTCCGGAAATGGTGATAAGCGGTGCACTTGAATTCTTTAAATTCACCCGGGCGATAAGCCATTTTTTGCCATTTTTGGTAGTATCCGAAAGCTGTATCGATTGAAAAAAAGATTGCTTATCGAGGACATATTTTGCTTTTGGCAAAGAATTTTTAGCCATCGAAAAAGCAAGTGTCACCATTTTTTTATCGTAACGGGATGCCATACTGGGCACACCATCAAATTCGAGAAAAAGTGTTTGAACCGAAGGTCGAGCAATAGCCTTAATTTCTTTTAAAGCAATCATCCGCTCTGCCGGAGCAGGTGCAGGGGCTACCGGTACGGGGCCTGGTGGGGAAATCTTTGCTGGCGCAGGTGCAAAAGGTGTGCTTACAACTTTTTGAACAGTGACGTGCTTTGCAGGTTCTTTTTTTTCAGGCTCCACAGCAACAGACGGCAGTACCGGTGCTGGGGTTGCCAGAGCAAGTTGACGAGGCGAAGCGAGGGATGCTTGCCATACAAAAGGAGCAGATGGTTGTTGGCTGAGCAGCAAGAGCCATTGATTTTCTTTTTGTCGAGATTCAATGGCTGGATTAAGCCGTTGCGCTGTCATGATTACAATATCAGTTCCAAGAGTACCCTTAGAAGCTTCAACCGAAATGGACTGGAACAATCCTTTTTGAGGAAATGTGCTATACACTCCACGGGGAAAAGTACTGCTCGCGTTGGGACATCGAAGCGTAATAAGGGTTCCTGTACCACTATTTTTAACCGACACTACAGCTAATTGAAAAGGACTATTGCCAAGCACAGCCATGGCAACACCACGAGGTCCGTACTGAACTTTAATATCGGAAATGCTTGCTATACCACCCAGTGCATGAAAGGGCATTATTAAGATAGCGCAGATCATAAAAAAACTTCTCATTAATACCCTTTGTATGGCCATACGCACTTACTTTCTCGAGGAGAATGTCGTTAATCGAAACGTAGCATTCACCGTATAACTCTCTTCTTCGGACGAGCTCTCATCCGAGCTTTTTTTAGATGCATTCGGATTGCGAATTAAATTTACATCGGATAAATTGATCATGAGTGGCAAATTTGCAAGAGCTGCAAAATACGAGGCCACCTGATGATATCCCCCAGAAATAGCAACCGAATAATTATTCTCGATATAATATTCTTTAACGGAATCGGGCATCGGGCTTAATTTGCGCGGCGCAATATCCGATTCGCGCGAAAGTCTTGCCATTTCACGAATGAGCCTGGGGATTTCCTTTTGATCGGGAAATATTGACTTAAGAGAATCTAGCTCGATACGCGCCAAGGTAGTATCTTTGCGCAAATTTTCTACCTGGGGCTTCATAGCAAGAATGCTATTCAACTCATTTTGTTTTTGAAGTTGCGTCTCTTTGAGCGTGCCTAATTGTTCCGATGCACCCATATACCAGAAATAAAACCAACCGGCAACAACAAGAACTCCAATAGCTATTACAATAGCAAGGTTGCGTGTATCCGGATTTTTAAGATCTATTTTTGGAGTTGCCATAAATATTTACCTCCCTGATTTCTTCAGGGGTGTCTTTACTGGTGCGACATAACTAGTGTCGGGGAGCGAGCCTAGCTGCGCATCCTGGTTAATAGTGCAATCGAGCAAGTACTCAAAGGTTTTATTGCCCTTATCGCGTTGTTCGATAAATTGGAGATCGACACTTTTAAGATATTCGGCTCCCGATAAGCGCGACATAAAATTTGCAATGTCATTGAACGAAAATGTTTGGCCTTGAACATGTAATACATCTGAGGTATCGGTGTTTTTTTCGATAATACTTGATATCCAGGTAGCTGAGGGTAATTCTTTTGTAAATGTTTCTAAAAGTCGAACCCACTTTTCTTTATTCACGGATATACGTTGCAGCGCCCGAATTTTTAATCGAATAATTTCTCGACTCGATTTAAGCTGGAGAATTTCAACTTTAATATGACGATTCTTCTCGATTTTTTGTGTCAGTGTTTCGATTTCGGAATTCGATTGAGCAATGTCCATGGTTGTCGTAATTGAAAAATAAGCAACCCCAATCCACACGGTAATGATCGTGAGGAGTGAATAAAACAGTGGCCTGGAAATATGTAGTGCAGATTTACGGAATCGATACTCGGCAGGTAATAGATTTACCTCAATGCGCTCAATACGATCTGCCATTAGTTACCCACCTTTCGCAATCCTAAACCAATTGCAACAGAAAGCATGGGAGAAATGGTATCGGGATTAACACGACCAAAAAGTTCTGGGTCATATTCGAGATGCGCTAAAGGATTAGCTATGCGTACAGAAGTTTCGTGACGATTTTCGAGAAATCCAGCAATACCCTGAATATGCGCGCCACCGCCAGACAGAATAATTTTATCGATAACATCGTGTTTCTCTGAGTTACGGAAATACGAGAATGCCAGATCGATGCCCGAAGAGAGTTCTTCGATTGCGTAATCGATTGATTGCTTTACAAGACCCGCATTGAGAGTTGGATCTTCTTCTCCTCGCAAAAGCGCAAAAGCTACCTCGGGGGCCAAACCAAGATTACGCACCAGTGTCTTGACAAAGAAATCGCCTGCTGTGGCAACATCGCGGGTTGAGTGATACACACCATTTTTTATAAAGGTAACATTGGTAAGATTATGTCCAATATTTAAAAGCATAACCACGCCCTGCTCAGCCCGACCGCTCATTTCTAGAGCATAACTATTGGTAAGAGCGAATGCGTCCACATCAACCATAACAGGTTTTAATCCAGCCTCATACAAAAGATCGATATAGGTTTGCATTGTTTGATTTTTAGCAGCAACCAATAAAACTTCTACCTCGCTTGTTGACTGATTGCGACTAAGGATTTTATAATCGAGCGTGATGTCATCAACATCGAAAGGGCTGCGCTGACTTGCTTCCCATAAGATAAATTCTTCGGTATTTTCCGATGGGTCGATCTTAAACATAACCTTATCGGTAATAATACCATTGCCCGACATTGAAATAACAACGTCGACGATGCCTGGATCACATTGATTAATAAGCGTCGTTATGGCATCGATAAAAGCCGAACGATTGCGGATTTCGCCACCCTCGATAGTGCCGGGTGGAAGTTCTTTGATACCTGTAGCCTGAAGCGTAAAGCCATCTTTTTTGTGAAGTATTTTAGCAATTTTAATGGCATGACTACCAATATCGAGACCAACGGTGGTAGTTTCGCCAGTAAGTTTTTGGAGCCATTTCATAGTAATGAGCGCCTTGATATTAGATCAGCTAGCTGTTGAGCTCTAAGACTACTATTTAAGTGATGCATATAACTAAATACATTATCTTGGGTTACACGAATAGATAGTAGTATAATAATAGCGCCTGCTCCAATGCGTTGTCAATTAAAAAAAGCATAATCTGCAGCAATTACTTGTAAGCATACCATATTATGAGGTTTCTGGCAAGCAACTACATTATATTGTAATCGCATTTTTATTCTATTGATAGCCTAGCCCACACCGTATCGTTTCCAACGGTTGTGCGGCATACTGTGCACGACCGAGTAATGCTTGATTTGCCAAATTGTCCTTGAGCACTAATTTGAACATACAATGAATCGGGTGTATGCGTTGTGCGGGATTCAACCTGATACCATCCACCATCCAGAGCTGTTTTAGGAACGGAAACAGAAGTTTTGGAGACCCCAAAAGACTCGAGGCCCTGTTGTAAACCAAACTCTGCGAGCTCGGTGGCTTTGCGATACGATTTATCTGATTGGCCTTTTTGATACTGAAGGAAAAACGCTATTGAGGCCATTACAATACCAAGTGTCAGGAGAATAAGTATTACTCGAAACACGACACCACCTTTTTTGGCCTCTGTTCCGAAAACTACCATTGAGATCCCCTTAGACAATTGACAAAAAGCAAACAGTCCTCCTGCCCCATCATTTATGATACGGATGATTTTTTAATATACTACATGCGCGATAAAGCTGTTCAATGAGCAGCAAAAGTGCCATGGGATGGGTAAAAGTCAGGGGCGAAAGACTTATCGTATCCTTGCACATCGAAACGATTCCAGGTGAAAGTCCATAAGCAGACCCAATTAAAAAACAAGGCATTTTACCCTGGACTAAAAACCCTGAGACAAAATTCGCAAATTCAATGCTTGTCCTAAGGGTTCCTTTTTCACAAAGAGCTATTGGATAGGCTTGTTTAGGCATCGCTACCCGCAGAGCGGCTTCCTCGATAAACCTACCTGGCAAAAAAGCGTCCTCCGAATGTTTTACGCATTTTATGGTAGCAATAAGCTGAGGGCGCATCATTTTTTGATACCGAACGATACTTTCGGTGAGAAGCTGATTTTGCCTGCCAGGAATTAGGATACAACATTCTGATGACATACGATTACATCTTTTCAAATCAACTTTGATTATTGAATACATGAAATAGTAAATATACCTCTTCGGAAATTGCGCTTTGAGAATAGTAACTCCAGCCGCCTAAAACAACAATTTTGTACCGTTGTACTATACCCGATACGCCTTTGTGCCGTTTTTACGAGGACAACCTCGAGACTCGGTCACAACGACCTTATGTGGGGCTCGATTTAAGCCCACAGGAACGCTATCGGCTACAATTTTTATTTCTGGTATGACCTTTGCGTTTAATGAGAATGTCACACAGCTGTTATTAATCTTTATGCAAAAGGGGGATTCGTGCAAGCGAATTATGACCAGTTTGTTTATGCGTCAACAGTTCTTTTTCTGTTGTTAGGTGCTATTATGATTTTTGCCATGCATGCCGGTTTCGCTTTTTTAGAAGTTGGCACAGTTCGCCAAAAAAACCAGGTGAATGCATTAGTAAAAATCATGTGCGATTGGGCAATGTCGACCGTTGTATATTTTGCAATCGGATTTCCTATTGCGTATGGAATTAATTTTTGGATGGATGCAGGATCTTTGGCAAACCTGATGAATGGAAAAGTGGTTGTAGGAACACATGGGTTTGACCTCGTTCGCTGTTTTTTCCTGACAACCTTTGCAGCATGCATTCCCGCAATTATATCGGGCGGGATTGCAGAACGAGCACGATTTTGGCCGCAGCTGCTAGCAGGTGGTTTTTTTGCCGGTATCTGTTATCCGATTTTCGAATCCTTTGCATGGGGGCGCAACTCCGGATTACAAAATTGGCTCGTATCGGTATGCGGGTCAAAATTTCATGATTATGCTGGATCCGTAGTAGTTCACTCGCTGGGCGGATGGATGGCACTTCCGGCCGTTATCATACTCGGCCAACGGATTGGTCGTTGGACACATGGACGCAGTGTGGGGATTCCTGTTTCAAACATTCCCTTTCTTGCGCTGGGTAGCTGGATACTTGCAATAGGGTGGTTTGGATTTAATGTCATGAGTGCTCAAGATTTAAATGCAATCGTAGGACTCGTAGCTGTCAATTCGCTCTTTGCTATGGTGGGAGGCATTCTTGCCGCACTTGTTTTTTCTAAAAACGACCCAGGATTTATCCATAATGGGGCACTTGCAGGACTTATTGCAATATGCTCGGGATCGGATGTTGTTCATCCATTGGGAGCATTTGCCATTGGGGGTATTGCATCGGTCATTTTTATTGCTGGCTTTAAATGGGAAACAGAAAAACTTCGTATCGATGATGTACTGGGAGTTTGGCCTTTGCACGGTTTAGCAGGAAGCTTTGGAGGCATTGCAACAGGGATTTTTGGACAAAAGTTTCTTGGCGGATGCGGAGGAGTTTCATTCGTGTCACAAACATTGGGAACTGTGGCCGCCATACTATTTGCGCTCGTTTGTTCTTTAATTACCTATAGTATACTTCGCACTACAACAGGATTTCGATTAAGCGAAGAACAAGAAATTAAAGGAGCAGACCTTTCAATTCATTCGACAGGGGCTTACCCTGAAAATGATTTCAGATGAGATGGGAACGCAGGTTTGAGACTATTTTAACAATTGGCATATGCGACGCATGCACGATAAAGACAAGTTACTTATCATTATTTTAAGGAGGTGTTTATGAAATACATCGTTGCGATTATTCAGCCCACACGATTGGAAGCTGTCAAAGAAGCTTTGAGTCGTGCGGATGTCGTAGGTCTTACCGTTTCTGATGTACAGGGTATGGGCCGGCAAAAAGGGCATACCGAAGTATACCGCGGACACGAATATCAGATTAATTTTATTCGTAAAGTAAAGCTTGAAATTGCTGTTAACGACGAATTTGTCGAACCAACAATTCAGGCAATCACCAATGCAGCCCGCACTGGCGCGGAAGGCAAAATTGGCGATGGTAAAATCTTTGTTCTCGAACTCGAAGATGCAATGCGCATTCGTACAAAAGAACGAGGAAAAGAAGCGCTTTAATCCAAGGGTGACCACTTTGCCCTTATGCCTGTTTCCAAAAAAGGAAACAGGCCTTTTCTTATTTTAATTTCAGCACCATGCAAACACCATCCGATTATAAAAACATTCTTCAGAAAAAAGCAGCCGAAATCTTTGGTGCGCCAGAATTCTCTACAAGCGGGCTCGAATGTACCCACATCTACACCCAAGCGGTTGACGAAGCAATCTGTTCTATTTTTGAGCTGCAAGCATCACGTAACAATGCACACGAACGAATCTCGCTTGTTGCCCTTGGCGGTTATGGAAGAAAAGAATTATGCCCACACTCAGATATCGACCTTCTTGTCTTGCACTCAAGTTCCACTCCCCCTGCCTGTATTGCACCTTTTGTACGTTTTATGTGGGATACCGGGCTCAACCTGGGATGCGTTGTTCGATCCCTTTCCGAGTGTAAAGCAATTCTTGGTCAAGATATTGCAACCGATACCGCATTTATCGAAGGTCGTCATTTAAGTGGAGATAAAAAACTAACCGACCACCTTTTACTAAAAATTGTTACTGCTCACATACGGCGAACTGCCAAAACATTCTCAGGCTTTATGCATACGTGCTTATTCCGAAGCCTCCATTCTGAATCCATGAGCATGTTTCGTATTGAGCCCGACCTCAAAAATGGCGTTGCCACGCTTCGTGATTGTCAACGAATGATGTGGGCCGAATTTCCGGGGCACGAACATCAATCAATGCAACAATGTTTACAACGTGCCCTGGGCAGCGATACTGCTGCACACGATTTTTACGAAGGATACGATTTCCTTACTAAAATGCGCATCGCATTACATTGGGCATGTGGCCATAAGCAAGACATTCTCGAATCGTCACTGCAATCCGATGTTGCCAAGATCCTTGGCTTTGGAGAAACTGGGGCGGGTAAACTTATGGAACGCTTTTATCGCGTTGTGCGAGCTGTGCGGTTTTCGCTTTTGCTCTACCTAGAAATAAACCCCGTAAAAAAACAAATGTGGGATAGTGTTCAAAGGCGTATTGGATCGGTGCATGTGGCAGAAGGCTTTGCTATTTCGTCGGGCATTCTTTTTCAAACGACACCCTCATTTCGGCAGTACGCTCCCAGCACCATTATCATGCTTTTTGTACGAGCACTCAACCAAAAGGCTGCACTTTCGGTTTCTCTCATGCACTCGATAGAAAAATGCAATGAAACACTTTCCATCGATGACTACAGAATCCCGGCAGTAACAAAAAGCTTTCTTGCCATTATGCGACACGAAAACCGCATTGGCCCAATTCTTGGGCAACTTCACGAGAGTCGCACACTGGGGAGAATTATCCCGCAATTCGATACTCTTTTTTGTAAAGTTGAATACGATTCATATCACGAACTAACCGTAGACGAGCATACAATCCAGGCGGTAAGCGCGATCGATGATCTGAAAAATGAAACCGAAACAGTCATGCGTTTGTGCTACGAACAGTATGGTAAACAACATATTCCGGTATTACGATTAGCGCTTCTGTTTCATGACATTGGAAAAGCCATGCAAGGAGATCATTCGCTGCATGGTGTTATTATTGCAAACGAAATGTGCGACGTGATTGGACTGCCACAACAAGAGACCAATTTAGTTTGCTTTTTGGTTTTTAACCACCTCAAATTATCTGACCTTTCTCTTATGGGAGATCCTTCCGAGGCAACCATGAAGGAAATGGGCTGTATGATAGCAACGCCACAAACACTTGCACTACTCTATCTTCTTACCGTAACCGACATTCGAAAAGTTGGCAGGGCTACCTGGACAGGGTGGAAATCGTTTGTATTTGAGCAACAGTTCGGGCGCCTTTCCGAAGCAATTAAGACTCTAGACTCGCCCGCAACGCATGAATCTGAACCCTTGATGTCAGTGTTCTCGATGGCATCAGACGAATCGGTTTTTGCAGAATTATCTGCCCAAACTACAAGCGATGCGATTTCAATACGATCGGAGTCTTTTGCAGGATTTGATCGGCTTATTATATGCGGACCAGATCGCATAGGATTTCTTGCAGATATTATCGGATGTTTAAGCTCAGAAGGATATAATATTCTTTCGGCGCACATTCTCTCTAAAAACAATCAGGCACTTGATGTTTTCACCGTGGAGCCACCAAAGCTGCCTGCCATTACTGTATCTAAACGAATTGACAACTTGTATAAAAAATGGGATTTGCTTAAGCGAGGATTAGCAACTGCAAAAACACTGGTAGAAAACCGCCTCGCTACCTACCCTATCCGAAACTTTCGAACCCACAAAAAGCCCCGCGCCCCGGTAATAACATTTGTCAATAATGATAATCAGGCGTACACAACGCTTCGCATCGATGCAGAGGATTCTGTGGGGCTTGTGTATAAAATTGCTTCTACGTTATCGGAATGCAGTGTTAATATCATTGGGGCGCATTTGTTTACAAGGGTCGACAAAGCCTCCGATATTTTTCATATTACCAGCAGTTCACTCTCCCCAATCTACACCAAAGAAACACTTGCCCAAATCAGAAGTGCCTTAGAAACCCATTTGGAATTATAGCAAGCGGTTGTAGTACTTTATAATCGCCGTTTTGAAAGATCCTTAATGAGCCGATCGGTTCGGGTGTAAAGCCACGATTGCGGAGGAATCTTGTCGAGGAGTTCATAGAGGTATTCCCGTGCAAGTTTATGGTTGCCCAGTGAAATTGCTTTATAGGCCAAATACCATAAATAGTTCGGATTATCTAGTGCAAGCGCTTTATATCTCTCAATAAAATGCTTATCGGTAATATCGCCCCGATACAATTGGCCAATTATCCGTGGCAATGGAAATGGATGTGGGCCATCGACTATTGTAGCGAGGAGTTCGTTACGATCATCGTTACAAAAACCCAAAGCCGCTAATTCGATGATATGCAATTGAGCCAAGTACCGCTCTGGCAGATTTCCTGGACAATCACGAGCCATGGTACGATAAATGGTTAACGCATCGGAAACACTCTGGTCGTATTCGTAAATAGTCGCAAGAATAAGCCACGATTGCCAGACAGCCTCGCTGCGTTCGCTCAGAGCAACGGCTCGGTTAAGCGCATCGATGGCAAGGGATTTTTCCTGCAAACTCAGATAGACCTGTGCAATTTCCTTGCGCGCTAAAGCAACAACATATGCATTGGTCGTATTGATGCTATCCACCTGACGAAGCATAAGCACCGCTCGCTCGTTGCCATCTGACTTCGCAAAACTGCGCGCTACATCAATAAAAAGCTTGCCGGTCTTTTTGGCATACGCTGGGTAGTGCGCATTCAGATACAGTAAATTTTCGTGGGCAGAGTCTAGTTCCCCGCGCGAGAAAATCGCCGCTGTTCGATTAAATTGAAAATCGAATGCTGCCCGGTTCTGGATACTTGCTGGAGCACATATACTTAAACGGGCAAACGCGTCGCGCGAGGCATTGACAATATTGGAATCTGCCGACAACACACCTTTAAAGAAATAGCCTATCGCAACGGTATTAAATCGATTTTGGCTCGAAATTGGAATAGAGGATAAAATTGCATTCGCCTCCGATAACCGGTTACGCCTGAGTTGACAATCTGCCATACGCAAACGTATTATCGTGACAAAGTCGGTATTTGGGAGATCGACAAGCAGCGCTTTATATTCTTCGAATGCTGTTTCAAAATCACCATGCTCATAAAATCGATCGGCAACAAGGGTTGGACTAGGCACTTGCGGAATTGCAAGTCTGAATACCTTAAGATTATCAAATCGCGCTGCACTTCCATTCCCAAAAAATCCAATATTCTGGTGATCCTTGCCCAAAGGGGCCATAAGGTCTGCTATGGTTGCAACGAGAATATTGTTTATAAAAAAAGTTAGTTGATGATCCCTTTTTTCGATTACAACATGGTATTGCAATGCACTAGGAATGTCGGTATCCTTGATATCAGTATACAAGAAAGTCCCATGAGGATATTCTATTCCGCAGGCGGGAGTACCATTCTGATTGATATAAAACCGATACCCGTTTTCTGCAGAAGTCCCCCCAATAAAAAAACCTGCCCCATAAAAGTTTTTTTCCGAAACACTGATATCAAATTCTACCCGTATATCGCGCGTAAAGGGACGATCGAGTTTTAAACTACTCATGGGTGAGCCAGAATAGTACAGCGCGTGAGAATCTACTTTCCAGATATTTTTAGTTTTCCCGTTTGCCTTTACAATTTCATAGTCGGGCGGTAGCGAATCGCTTTCGAAACGTTCTTCGTAAACGAGTCTCCAGCTTGGCAATTCTTTCTGATTTTGCAAATATACCGAAACACCAAAAAGTGAGGAAAACAATGCAACCAGCAAACCAATCACGACCCATGACCAATGCTTGCGTACCAAAAAAAAACAGCGCCCAAAAAAAGACGGAGGACGTGCCACGACAGGATCGCCTCGCTGATACCGCCTGATATCATCTTTAAATTCATCCATGGTTTGATAGCGCTTTTCCCTATCGGGATGCATCGCTTTAAGCGTAATAGCTTCGATTTCAACAGGCAACCACGGCACAATTTTGCGGGGCCTGATAGGATCAGATTCCAAAACATTTATGGTTGTTTGATGAATAGATCGGGGATCGAGATAAGGATTTTTAAATGTTACCATTTCGTAGAGCATTATCCCAAGCGAACAGATATCCGAGCGAGAATCGTTGCCTTCCCCTAAAAGCCTCTCCGGAGCCATATACGCGGGCGAACCCATAATTTCCCCGGGTTGGGTAATGCCAACACCATCGGTGCTTTCGAGAGCTTTTGCCAAACCAAAATCTATAAGAACCGGGGTTAGACGGTCTTTCATGATGACATTGTTGAGCTTAAGATCGCGGTGCAAAATTTTTTGGCCATGTGCATACGAGAGAGCATCGGCAAGCCGGGCAACAATCTCGAGAACATCGATAAGTTTTGGTTTTTCGGCGTGAAGATAGTAATAGAGATTTTTTCCAGCAATGTAATCCATTGCCAAAAAGTAAATATTATCTTCCATGCCAACTTCATGAATATTGACAATATTCGGGTGTGTCAAGTGCGCCACCGAATGAGCTTCGGCAAGAAACCTATCGACAAACGACCTATTGATCGTAATATTTGCTGGCAAAACTTTTAAGGCTACATCCCGATCAAGATCGAGCTGACATGCTTTATACACCACAGCCATGCCACCACGGTCGATTTCGGAGAGAATTTTGTATTTACCAATGATAGAATTAATCTGAAGAAATGTGCGCTCAATTTGAGGCATAATATTTTCGACTTGAATCGAAATGCGCGAATGAGAATTAGACTCCTCGACAGGAGCAGTTTTAGCCTGATCATCCTCGGGGGGCGGGGTGTTCATAGTGTACCTCGTGTAGCAGTCTTATACGCCGCGCTGCAACGTAAGTAGAGCTCCGAAACCGCTCGTTCCAGCTCAATCATAGCGTCAAGAATTGCAGTATTTGAAGTTTCCATACTAGTACTAGTATACACTCCGTAAACGGTTATGTGCAATCCTTATAAATAATATTTGAGCTATCTCAAGCGCATGAGCTTGAGAAATTCTTCGCCTAAAGGAGCAGTAATTGTGTGTTTTTTGTGGCTTATGGGATGCGTAAAAGTAATACGGTACGCATGAAGATAGAGACGTTTTAAATGCGCACTACCCGTAAAGAGTTTCGTGTCCCGCGCCAGATCGCCGTAGCGGACGTCCCCAACGATTGGGGATGCGATAGACTGCAGATGGACACGAATCTGATGGGTTCTTCCGGTATGTATAAATACCTCTAGCAACGAAAAATGATTATTCGATTCGATAACCGAATACTCGCTTTCTGCTTCATCACCACTAGCCGAAACTTTTACTTTTGTTCCATTGTTTCGTTCGTGGGTTCGCGACAAAGCATCTCGTATGACCGCGCTTTGCTCTGATGGCATACCATGGCAGAGAGCTCGATACTCCTTGATGACCGTTCTGTTGCGGAGGTCTTCGTTGAGAATCCGCAAAACCGGTTTTGTCTTTGCAATAAGTACAACTCCCGATGTATCGCGATCGATCCGATGAACAAGTGCAGGATCCAGTTCCCGAGCAGATTTTTGCGAAGCCACATATGACTTGGCGCAATCGATAAGCGTAGCATGATCGGTATGCCCTGATCCCCCATGAACAACAATGCCAGCGGGCTTATTGCACACAATCAGATGTGGATCTTCGAACAGAATAATAAAATTATTTTTGAAGAATCGGGTTTTACACACATCGAGAACCGCATCTTCTCCGGCACTATTTTTTTGCGCAAGTTCAGATTCGGAAACTGCAATAACAAGAGTATCACCATCACATAAGCGATACTGCTCCTTAACACGTCGACCGTTTATGGTTACGCCACCTGTGCGCACTAATTTATAAATACCCGATAAAGGAAGAAGAGGAAGGCGTTTGCGAAGTATACGGTCCAGTCTTACACCGGCGTTGTTATCGTCGATTTGAATAGTTATCATACCGGTTTTTTTACCCTTGCTATAAAGCCCCAATACAAGCTGCACCCAATCAGTGCACCACAGGAATCCGCTGCCCAATCGAGGATATCAGCAGAGCGCAATGGAATGAAAAGCTGATGAATTTCATCGAGAGCACCAAAGAGTATCGTGCATAGTAACCCATATGCGAAAGGGTGCTGTGACATTTTGGGAATATGAAGCCACAAGCGTACCCAAAATGCCCCTAAAATTGCATACTCTAAACAATGAGCTCCTTTATCCCAATTGACAATTTCGATGGTTGGAATGCTTGTGCCAGGCATCGAGCTAGCCGTAAGCATTACAAGTGCCCACCCACACAGCGGTACCCAATAACGCCATACTTGAGGGCGAGCTTGTGGCATATCAATAGCGATCGTAAAGACCGCTTATGGAGCGGCCCTGATTAGTATAGACAATTGCCTTGGCAAAAAGTTCCGCAACAGAAATCACCTTAAGCTTTGGCATGTGCTTGCTTTCTGGGATAAAAATCGAATCGGTTACCACAAGCCGCGTAAGGGGAGAGTTACGAATTCGTTCCACAGCCAATCCACTGAGAACCGCATGAACGCAGCACGCTTGGATTTCCAATACGCCTAAATCGGAAAGTGCGCGAGCTGCCTCGGCGATAGATCCACCCGATGCAATTTCATCATCAAAAAGAATTACCCGTTTGCCGCGCACATCTCCAATAACATTATGTATAACAGGGCGTTCGGAATCATCGACACGACGTTTGTCCATAACTGCCAGAGGTAGCCCAAGCGTAGCAGCATAATATTTTGCATGCTTAGCAGAACCCGAATCCGGAGCAACAACAACGCAATTGTCAAGGCCTTCTTTACGATAGTGTTCGCAGAGAATTTTTCCTGCAAGGAGATGGTCTGTTGGGATATGAAAAAAGCCCTGGATTTGAGGAGCATGGAGGTTCATGGTCATGACACGATCGGCACCAGCAGTTTCTAAAAGATCTGCCAACAGACGCGCCGTAATAGAAATACGAGGTTCATCTTTTTTATCGGAGCGAACATAGGGGAAATAGGGACTTACAACGGTAATGCGATCGGCACTCGCATGCTTGATTGCATCAATCATGATAAGCAGCTCCATGATTCCTTCATTGACGGGAGTACATGAAGGCTGAATAACGAAAACGTCTTTACCACGTACACTCTCAAGTATTTTAACTTTTATGTTTTCGTTGCTAAACTTTACAATTTCACAACGTCCAAGCTCCACACCAGCATACTCACAAATACTCTTTGCAAGAGGAATATTTGCATTTCCCGAAAAAATTTTAAGCGTATCAATCATAGAAGCTCCCTTACATACCTGCTTTATACGTGGCGTATCCAATAATTTCTAATACTGCAACAAGTTACGAAACTGTTTTTTTGCGTTCATCCCATAAAAAAACGAGATCCATCAAGGAATCATCGATAATGCGCGGCTGAAGAATATCCTTAGGCTCAAAATAAAACTCCCCTTCAACTAAATCGAGCATAGGATAAATCGCCTCGCGCCCATTTTGGTTTCGGTAGAATGCATCTGCCACTTTGCCGTCTACAAAGGTTAAATACCCTTTTCGCCTATGGCAAAAAACATGAAGCACCCCCTGCCTTCGACCAAGTTCCAAAAATTGGATTGCATCAAGCAGGTTTGTCTGAGATAAATTTCCCGAGAAAACGAAGGTGGTCTGACGATGGGGCCCACCTTCAATCTGGCGCTTGGTTTTGCCATGCAGAGACGAAAGGATCAAACCAAAACCAAGTCCTACAAAGCCACCAATAATAAGGAAAAGAATATTCGACGATATGGCCACATAAGCTCCAAAGTTACAAAGATTTTAAATAGATTTTTAAAAATACATGATTTTCAGACTACAAACCCATATCCTGAAAAAATCAACCTTTTTCTGTTCGATGAACTCCCCTTGGCAGAGAATTTCTTTTATGATACTATCCATAATAAGGGAATCTCTGGCCATATCACTCTACCCGCGCATAACTATGTCAGCAAAACTAAAAAGTTCTCACCATTGTATTCTAGCAATAATAATGCTCTGGTTATCATCGTTTGCTGCAGAGGGGCAACGTGTAACAGTTCTCCCCTTCTCTCCCAAAGGATCTGATCATGCATGGAATGGCATAGGATCCGGCATTTCGGAGCTTATCTCTGCCGCGTTAACAGGATGTGCCATCCCCCTTTTGCGCCGTGAGAAAATCGGTGAGTTCATATCCCAGAGCACCGGGGACACCTCACTTCTCTTCGATAAAGAAAAAGTCTTTTCGGCAGGGCTTTCCTTTGATGTTGCTACCATAATCAAAGGGGAGTATACCCTTAATCGTCAATCTTGTACTATTACTGCCAAAATAATTGACACGCGCAATGGTCTCATTGTGCAAACGATATCGCGAGAAATCAATGTCTCAGGGGATGCTATAGGGGCTCAGGCAGATACTATTGCACGAGCGTATTGTGCGTACGCAAGTATTTCCTGCAAAGGAAACCCCACACCTCAAAAACAGGGTACCTCAACAATAAGTGCCTTGCAGGAATTTGGCATGGGGCTAGATTTTCACATGGGGTATTATGGAACACTCGATCAAAAAAAGGCTGCCTTTCATTACTCACGATCGCTGCTTATCGATTCATCATTTAGTTTGCCACGATACTATCAATCTCTTCTAGAGCCCGGAATAATCCAATCAAATCGGGAATATGTCCAGAGCCAGCAAAAAAGCACACTGCCCCCCAAGGACTCGATCCAACACAATGCAATACCTTCATCCCCAGAACCTCTCGCAGAAAAACTATCCACTACCCCAGCACAAACCCGCGACTCGACAGCCTTTGGAAAGCCAAAAGCACCCTTTGCAAACCTTGATTTTTCTGCTACCTATACCCTGATTGAAAATATTGCCGGCTACGAAGTTCACAAAGGGTATTATGATAATGGTGCGATACGACAGATTTGCTTGTATAAAAATGGCATGCTCAATAACATGTCTAAACTCTATTATCCGCATGGCAAAGTTCTTGCCGAAATAAAATATGTAAACAATGTCCCCAGTGGAACATGTCGCAAATTTTTTGAATCGGGCACGCCTCAAGAAAACGTTACTATGTTTGACGGACAGAGAGAAGGGACCACCACCACGTTTTACCCAAACGGCAACCCCAAGGAGACTGTTGAATACACTAAGGGCATTCAGCAAGGAAGCTGTAAACGATATTACGAAAAAGGTCCTTTGGCTGCAAATTTTAAGTATAAAAATGATATGGTAGATGGCGACTATCGGGAATTTTATGAGAATGGCACATTTAAGCGATGGGTTCACTATGTAAACGGGATTCCGCGCGGCAAAGAACTTATGTATCATCCAAATGGCAAAATATCACAAGAAATTCGCCACGCTCGCTTTTTTAACACTGCCCAAATCAAAGGATATTATCCTACAGCAGAGGTAAGCTTTACTGGTAAGCAAGCAAACGGACGAAACAACGGACTCTTTCGCTATTATGGACAAGATCATACGCTGCAGCGCACCGAGATGTTTACTGACGGTATGTCTAAAAGCGATTCAGATCAATCGAAACAAGCAAAAACCAAAGGCTCAGAAGCAGCACTACCCGATTCATCTTCACAAAAATAGTCTCATTCCATCCTTTCCTCAATCGTCTGTGTATTCATGGTAAGACTTTACAGCTTCAAGCCGTTTTGCGTATGCCCTTGGCGGGGGAATTAAAATCAAAGATATTACCATCGATGTAATTGTCAACAAGGCTGATGACAATAAAGCCGATTATACTTCTCTTGCATGATCGTCAAAGGATACTTTGACAAAACTTATGCAAGGAACAAAGAAATTTCCGCTTTCAAGCATTATCTGTTCGATTGGGCATGAGTTTTGATGTACAGGTCTCCACCCGTTTTTGAATTCAAAAATGAAACTACTGTTTTTTCAAGCTTATCCTTGAGCTCCGCTTTTAGCTCTGTTGTGTTGCTTCAAACATCTTTTCACTCATTTATCTCCCCCACTACGCGCTTCACCTTTACACAGTCAAGGCTTGTCGTCCGATAAATGCAAACCCTTTACCAAGTTCCAGAAGGAACGATGACTTTTTTGCTTTTCGTTCGTGTTCCCTGCAAAATAATTCTTGACCTCATTATCCCAAGCTCTCGCTACCGCAACGCCACCTATCCAAACGAAGGTAACTCAACCGCAAGTTCTGCCTGGGCATCAACGACATCTCGGTTAATTTTGAGCATTGCATTATGCATGAGATCAGCAATAAATGGATCTGGCACTTTTTCCCGCAACGTACGCAGTAATTGAACAACCATGCGCATAGAACGGATGAGATCCCCTTCTGGCACGCCAAAGCGTTCGAGCTCCCGCAATGAACAGCCATTTACCCATGCAAATACCGGTGCGGCAAGAGAAAGGTTCATTTCGGAAATAGGCGATGCAATCCCAAATTTTGTTTCCAGTTTAGCAAGCCGCGTAATTATTTTTTCTGCGGCAAAGCGCAATCGGACAGAACCTTCATCTTGATCTTTTGCTTTTCGTCGGCTATCGTTTGTTATAAGCCCAACCAAAATTACCGGGATTTGTTCCATGGTGCATTCCTCAAACGACCGCGAATAATAAAGCTCTGCGCACTGGATTTCATACCCATTCACGGCAGCCGCAAGCGTACCTTTTTCTGTGAGAGCGGTTCCGTCTAAGAAGCCTGTTGACTGAAGAAATGCAATGCGTTTACGAATTTGTTCTTCTTCAAAGGCATACGATTTTGTATAGGTAAATTCTCCCTGCTTAAAGTTACGAAATGAACGTCTAAAAAGGGCGATGGAGTCTTCACCACATCGGCTATACAAATTAAGAATTGTGCTATACGAAGCAGAAAAGCGGCTTTGGATTTTTTCATTCTTCCCCGAAAGAATCCGCTCTATTTCAGAAGGATCTGCTGCTTCGGGAACCACTTGAGCGTATACATACCCAACATCATCCATACCCCGTCGACCCGCTCGACCAGCCATTTGATTATACTCACGAGTCATAAGAAAATTGAATTGGACGCCATCAAACTTTTCCAATTCATCAAAGACCACAGCCGATGCCGGCATGTTGACACCAAGCGCAAAAGTCTCGGTACAAAAAAGAACCTTAATAAGTCCCTCAGAAAAAAGCCGTTCTACAATTTCTTTAGCTGCAGGAAGTATCCCAGCATGGTGATATGCACATCCCGATTCCCAGAGCTGACGCATAAAGCCAAGCCGTTCGTAACCGGATAGCTTATAATGCACCACAAATTCATCAACCATCCGCTTAACTTTGCTATGTTCTGCATCCGTAAGAAAATCATCCTGCGCATGATTTTCGGCATTGCGTTCGCATGCCCGTCGATTAAAACAGAAATACAAAACGGGCATCTGATTATGCTTGCGAACATAGGAGATAATTTTATAGGATGATGGTTTACAGCGTAAAAACTTCTTTCGCTCGGATGGTTTTTTCCGATACATCGTTTTTATCTGCTTGATAGTCATGAACCCAAATTTTGAACTAAAGAGATATTGCTCGAGTGGAATAGTCCGCTCGGTTTCTTCAATCACCGATATGGGCGCATTGCGAACCTTGCCCATCCACGAAGCAAGTTCCTTAATATTGGGGACGGTTGCGGATAAACACATAAAGCGGATGGCCGGGGGGGCAAGAATTATAGACTCTTCCCATACAGTTCCGCGTTCGGGATCGTCGAGGTAATGGATCTCATCAAAAACCACATAGTATACATTTTGTAAACGTGGAGATTCTTCGAGAATGAGATTCCGAAAAATCTCGGTCGTCATGATCAGAAGCCGTGCATCGGGATTGATAGTAACATCACCGGTATGGATTCCCACCATCTCCTCGCCAAATCGCCGTTTAAAATCGCGATACTTCTGATTTGAGAGCGCTTTTATGGGGGCGGTGTAGATCACCCGCATATTTTTTGCAATGGATACATCCACAGCATACTCAGCAACGAGCGTTTTTCCGCAGCCGGTTGGAGCTGCTACAACCAAAGACTCCCCGCGATCAATTGCTTTAATAGCCTCGGCCTGAAATCGATCGAGTGTTAAACCCTGATATTCCATTATGCGCATTGCCAATCTATGCAGTATTTTGTTACCATCAGAAAGAAGTCACGTTCGGCTTCTCTTTTTCATTATTACCTTATCCCAATACTTTGTAAAATACTCTTTATGCAACCACACAAAAATAAGTTTTCGCTCTTTGAGCTCCTCGACGGCTCTGTGTTTACTTGTGGGATCATTCTTGGTTTTCTGAGGCACTTTCCACCCTTTCTTTACCATATTCTGGGACAAAATCAGATTTTCCTTTTAGCCATTGCCTCGGGGTGCATAGGAGTGGTCTACATTCTGCTTCTGCTCTTAAAAAAAGAGAAGCTGAATCCGCTCATGCTTTTTTATCGCGCATGGCCTGTTTTCTTTGGCATGGTATGGCTCAAAGATCTCTTGGCACCATCGCTTTTTGGATCTCTTATCTGGCTTTGTTTCACGATCACTGCATTTGCGCTTCATGCGGCGTCATTGTGTGCTTCGTCGGCATTACTGACATCCCTACGGCAAAAACGAGTGCTTGCCCCAAGAATCATTCTGCGCGCTCTTATTGGCATTGCAATAGCGTATGCCTTAATAATGGCACTACTTCCCTATTTTAAATATATGCGATTTTATACTTACTGGATGGATTTTGGTTACATGATTCACCCAATTTACAATATCGCATGCGGACGGTTATTCGAATACACCCAACTTGACGGGATACGAGGAAATAGCCTGGGGGATCATTTTTCCCTGATATTTTTATTCATTGCGCCCTTCTATAAACTACTCCCCTCAGCATACACGCTTTTTGCGCTCGAAGCACTCATGTGTTCTCTCGGAGGAGTTTTTATCTACCTCATTGCACGATCACAGGGGATGCGCCAGCTTGATTCAATTGCGCTTTTTTGCGCATTTCTTGCTTTTGCACCACTTCAATATGGCATTTTGAGCGAATTTCATGCAGAGGTATTATCAGTTGCATTTATCGCAGGCATGCTCTGGGCACTAACGCGCAATAAATATCTGTGGCTCTGGATCTTTTTTATTCTCGCTATTCTTTGTAAAGAGCACATGGGCCTTGTGTGCGCTCCATTACTCATTGCCTTTGCATTTAAGCGAAAGAACTGGGCAGTAAGCTGCAGTGCGATGGCCCTTTTGGGCATCCTCTATACCGTTATTGTCCAAACGCGTAGTATCCCATATTTCAATCATGGCCAGGAAACTTTGGCTGTTGCACAATTGTATCCTGGTGGGGAAAACGGTATCGGCGGGGTTATTCATCATGCACTCGCGTATCCGCAAGAGTTTTTTAGTAGAATTATTTCTTCACACAATGCAGAGCAACTGGTGTTTCTTTTTCTCCCACTATGTCTAATACCGCTAGCCACACCATTTGCGCTCTCGCTTGTCCTTATGCTTTTTAAGGAGCTCTACGGTTCTTTTGCAATTCATAACCACCATCAAGCTTATATGGCGCCTATCATTTTTTGGTGTGCGATTCTTGTATGGGGGAAAATGTCGGGGGAAGCTAAAAAAATTATTCCCCTTGCAATACTTATCGGATGTCTTCTTATGGGCGCCATCATGGGAGATTCGCCATTGTCAATAAGATTTTACATGTGGTGGCCTTTGCGTTATGCTCCAACAAAACATGCTGCAATCCTTAACAAGGCTGTTCATGCAATCCCCAAAAACGTTTCGGTATCCGCAGATTCCCACATTGCAGTTCACCTCTGCGACCGACGCAACATTGCTATTTTCCCAACCCCATTGCCCAAAGACACAGCCGACTACATCGTGGTGGATGTGCACTATTATGAGCGAGGATTCGAAATTCAAAAAATCACGTGGAAGAATCAAACCAGGGATGATGTTCTTATTAAGTTTTTTGAGCTTCGGCAATCGGGAAGATTTGAGAAGTTTTTTGAGGAAGATGGGGTTTTTATACTTAAAAAGAAAAAATGACGTACGTCATTGACAAAAGCATCGCCGCCACTGGATCAGGCTTCATATAAAACCTTCCCTTCACGGAATGCCTCACCAACGTTGTATCTCAAGTCAAAAAGGCTTTCTCCCGCAATTTTTGACGCAAACAAGCCAGAGCAGAAATGCTTCTGGCTTTTTTATTTGACTCAAATGTGATGCGCATCACAGACATTCTCTTTTACATAACATATTTTGATAGTTAAAATTTAGCTTGCATTTTTCTTTAATACTTGTATACCGGAGGCAGTCTATGAATTTCTTTTCCCGCATCAAAATCCTTGATGTTCTGATGATGTCTGTTCTCGCGTTCATTATCACCTGCGCACCGACAGTGCTTCCGCCGTTAGATACTCCAATAGAAATTTTGGGACCAGCAAATTCCGATACAGCCAAATTCCACGTTGGTGACACAGTGCTCCTAACACTTACCCATCCCGCATCAA